>WTGN01000033.1 GCA_011523545.1 Chloroflexota bacterium
CCCCGGCCCCTTCCCCCAAAATGAGGGAAGGGGAGCATTGCCTGTGATTTGATTTTACGGACAGACCGCACAGATTTCGTCAAATGCGATTACCAGCGCGTCGGCTGGAAGGTCCAGCCCGGCTGAACTTTTTGCATCTCAATTTCGTCATTTCGCTCGGTCAAGCCGCAAGCGAGATACTGCTTGTGCAAAGAGGCAAGTTTAGCGCGATCGACTTCAATGCCCAAGCCGGGATTGCGCGGCACTGCGATGGCGCCGTCCTCAAAATGCAGCGGCTCAACGAGCAAATCGTGGCCGTCTTGCCAGGGATAGTGACTGTCTACTTCATAAGTCAGGTTTGGCGCGGCGGCGGCCAGATGCGTCATCGCCGCCAGCGAGATGCCGAGATGGCTGTTGGAGTGCATCGACATGCCGCGGCCGAAGACGGCGCAGAAGCGCGCCAAATCCAGCGAGGCGCGGAAGCCGCCCCAAAAGTGATGATCCGACAGAATGATCGCCTCCGATTGATGGGCGACGCTGCCGGGCAAATCGGCGAAGGACGTGGTGCACATATTGGTCGCCAGCGGAATGTCGAGTGCGCGCGCGACCGCCGCCATATTCGCCTGCCCGCGCACCGGGTCTTCGTAATATTCCAGCACGCCTTCGAGCTGTTTGCCGGCGGCGATAGCGGTGTCGACGCGCCAAATGGCGTTGGGGTCGAGGCGCAGCGGCATTTCCGGTCCAAATGAATCGCGCAGCGCCAGGATGGAATCGACCTCGACCTGTGGTTCAAAGACGCCACCCTTGAGCTTGATCGATTTGAAACCGTACTGCGCGACCATCGCCTCCGCCTGTGCAACAATGCCCTCAGGATCAAGCGCTGCCGCCTGCCGCGCCACGAACCAGCCCGCCGCCGTCTCATCAAGCCCGACGGCCAACTCACCGCCAGCGCCTTCATATTTGTAGAAGAGGTAGGCGGCGAAGGGTACACGCTCGCGAGCGGGGCCGCCGAGCAAATCAACCACCGGCCGACCGACCGACTTCGCCATCAGATCGAAACAGGCAACTTCGATGGCGCTGCGCACGTGGACCCAGGTCCGTTGATCCCAAGGCGTGGCGCCGCGCTCGTCGGGCTTGGCCAAGGATTCGAGCACCCCGTCAATAGCGTTGAGGCGCCAAGGGTCCAGGCCGATGAGATGCTCGGCCGCATGGTCCAGCGCGGCGCGCGTCGCTTCGCTGCCGGGGATCTCGCCCCAGCCGGAGAGCCCGTCAGCGCTGACGATTTCGATGACGATGCGCAGGGCGTAAGGCGCATGCAGGCCGGCCGCGTTCAACAGAGGCGGATCGGGCACGGCAACGGGCGTGATGTGGATTTCGCTTATGCGCATGGTAGCTTCCAATTGTGAGTCGCGGGCCGATGACGTTTATTTTTACCACCGAGGGCAGGGAGGGCACAGAGTATCTTCGCGCCGGCCAAGGCTGTTTTGTCCGTCCGTCAACTCCACAAATGATCCAGCGAGCGCTCGTCATTCCACGAGTCGGTCGACTCGAAGTAGCCGTCGGGGCGCGTCTTGTCGATGTGCTCGCGGATGACCTCTTCGTTAAGATCGCCGAAGCCGAGGCCGGGACCTTCCGGCACTGGCGCGAAGCCGTCGACGATCAGCGGCTCGTCGATGCCATCGATGAGATCGCCCCACCAGGGCAGGTCAACCGAGTGATTCTCCAGCACGTAAAAGTTCTCGGTTGCGGCGGCGCAATGAACATTGGCCAGGAATGAGACGGGCGAGCCGGCCATGTGCATCGCCATCGGCACACCGTACTCCTGGGCCATATCGCCGATTTTCTTGGTCTCCATGATACCGCCGGAAGTCGCCAGATCGGGGTGGATGACCGAGACGGCGCCGGCCTCAAGAAGCGGCCGGAAGCCCTCTTTCAGATAGATGTCCTCGCCGGTGCAGACGGGCGTGAGCACCGAATGTTTGAGCTGCCGCCACTGCTCGGTCAATTGCCAGGGGATCATGTCTTCGTACCAGGCCAGCGAAAACGGGTCAAGCGCTTGCCCCAGCCGGATGCAGGATTCGACATTGATATGCCCGAAATGATCAGCCGCCAGCGGAATCTCATAGCCGATAACATCGCGGACCTGCCGCACGTAGTCGACTAAGTAGTCGATGCCGATGTCGGTGAGTTGGATGCCGGTGAAGGGGTGCATGACATCGCGCCGTTCCAGCGCGCCCGGTGGCGCCGAGATCGCGCCGTCGATCCCGTCCAGCAGGCCGATGCCGATATCCATTTTCAGGAATTTGAAGCCGGCTTCCATGCGCCCTTGGAGCCGCCGGCCCATGGCCGCGCCATCGGCGACCGTGTCGGTATCGCTATAAATCAGGACTTTGTCGCGAAATTTGCCGCCCGCCAGTTGATAGGCGGGTACGCCGTATGCCTTGCCCGCCAGGTCGAAGAGCGCCATCTCGATGCCGCAGACGCCGCCGCCTTGCCGGCCATGGTATCCGAACTGCTTGATTACCCGAAATAACTTGTCGATGTTGCAGGGGTTCTCGCCCAGCAGGCGCGATTTGAGCAAGAGCGCGTAAGTTGGGCTGGCGCCGTCGCGGACTTCGCCATAGCCGCTGATGCCCTGGTTTGTATCGAGGCGAAGCATCGTGACATTAAAGGGCAGCGGCTCGAGATTGACGATGCGCAGGTCGGTGATTTTCAGGTCGCTCGGGCGCGAGTGGCTGTTGATGATGGCTTCGAGTGGCGTGTTTGTCATCTGGCGCTCCCGAATTCGATACCTTGTAGGGGCGTCTCGCCGAGACGCCCTTTTTTGCTGGATACGGTTTGAATGTGGGCGTTTCAGCGAAACGCCCCTACAGATTTCACGGCAGAGGCCTTAACGCCGCAGCAGCCCGCGCTCCCGATACGCTTCCGCCGCGTCCTTGATGAAGGCGGCGTTTTCCCGCGCGCCGTAAGTCGCTTCCAGGTAATCGGCCAGGCGGACAAGCTCGTCGTATGACGCGCGCTCCGGGCGCAGCAACTCGTAAATCTTCAACAGCTCTTCGTTGGGCACATCGGTCAGTTCAGCGGCGCGCTGCAGATTGGCCGCCAGTTGCGGATAGCCGCCCTCGCGCGCGATCGCCGCTTGCCGCCGCAGGGTGTCGGCGTGGGTGCGCAGGTCATCGCCGGAGAGCTCGCCGGCCGAAATCGCCTCGGCTGTGATATCGCCCAGGGGGCGCCCGCTATGTGCCCGGAGTTGGTCGGCCACGCTATCACGCAGCGGGTACTCGCCCTTCGTTTCAGCCACTATGCCGGCTCCCAATCGAAGCGCAATTCCACCGGCGGGCGCTCAGGGCAGACCTCGTCGGTTTCACGGCGATGGAGCAGCGCCGTCTTCACGATGAGGCGCAGGCGGGCGCCGTTGTCAATCTCGACCGCGACCGGCGCCGTCGCCAAACCCAAGGCATAACGCGCGGCATTGCGCCCGATGCTTTCATAGGTCGCCAGCGTCAAGCTGGGCGATTGCGGGAAGAGCTCCAGGTTGTTCAGGGGCGCCAGGTCTTTCTGATGGATGACGGCGGTCCCGCGTGATTGCAAGCCGATGCCGATGCCGCTGCCGCTCAAACGCGCGCCAACGTAGCCGATGGCGGCGCAATCCGAAGAGTGATAGACGCGGACGATGCGCGCCACCATGCCCTCGGAAGCGACGCCGGTCAAGATCGCCTCGAGCACAGCTTCGTGATCCAGGCCGCCGATTGTCGTCGCCAGCGCGCCGCCAAAAGCGGGACCGAGCGCGAGCACCACTTCGCGTTGCCTTCCCGGCGCCGCGGGACCAATCTCCAGCAAGCGCGACAGGGGCTCGCCGATATGCGGATCGACAAAGCCTTCCGGCGATTTGGCTTGGGGGATAGCCTGCATCTCGCGCCAGCGCCGCCCGCCCGGGCGATAGCCGCTGCCGGGCCCGACATAATCGTTGGCATCGTTGATGGCGCTTTGCACTTTGAAGTCGGCGTCGAAAATCGCTGATGGCTGCAAATAATCGGCGGCGATTCGCTGCCGACCCATCTCCAGGATGTTGTCGGCGACATCGGCGAAGCCGGTCTTTTGCAAGGCGCGGATGACGGCGACAAAATCGTCATCGCCGGCCATGAAAGCGTCAGCCGCTTCCAGATCGGGCACAATGTCGCGCTCGGGCATGTCGTCGCTGCCATGGGCGATGGCCGCCGCGTCGATCTCCTCATCGGTGATTGCCGGCAGATTCAGCTCGCGGTAGACGGCTTGAATCGCGCGGGCGCCTTTGCGCCGGATAGCCAGGGCCTCAGCCTCGGTGATCGGGCGGACGCCGCCGTCGACTTGCATATCCCGCTGCAAGACGTTGTAATCGTCGAAGTCTTCGGCATCGAAATTGCCACCGCCGAAGAGGTTGTCGCGCTTGGGAATGGCGCTGTAGCCACTAAAGATGAAATCCGCCCCCGGGATGAATTGCAGCATGAGCTTGGCGGTTTTGCGGATGCTGGAATGCGATGCCAGCGCATCGTTGCCGGCCGCCACTTCCAGGCCGAGCATGGAGGCGAGCAGGTTCTCCGCCAGCACCGCCCGCACGCCGCCGGGCAAGGCTTCCGGCAGGGCGATGCAGGATATCGAGCCGTTCTGCACGCCTTGACTGCCAGCGCCCTTGACCACCAGCAGGCAGCGCGCTTCCAGGTAGAGCATCGATTTCCGCTCGGCGCGGCCCATCAGCGCTTCCGAGCCGGTGCCGGATGTGAAGCGAATTTTGACGCCGCGCGAGGCATAGGCGGATGCGAGAAATGCCTTCGACCAAGGCGTATCATCGCCATCAACGAATGTCTTTTCGGTGCCATAGACCGAGAGCGTCTCGGCGTAACTCGTCAGCCCTTTCATCGCCAGGCGCAAACCCAGGGCTTCCTCCACCGAGCATTGCGTCAGCACGCCGCCGCGCCCGGTCTGCGTGCCGACCAGGATGGCCAGCGCGTTGAAGGGGGCGAAGCGGGCGACGCGAACCGTCGTCTCCACTTCGGCGAAACCGCGCAGCGCCGCTTCGGCCGCGTCGGCCGCCAGCAGCGCCGGATGCTCGCGCCAGTTGGTGACATGGGCTTGGTTGGCCGGGGTACGCCGTATGCGCATCTTGGCCAAGCCCATCATCATCTCCAGGACATTCATGTGCCGGATGATGTCGGTCAGCTTGGCCGGCGTGCAGCCAGCGATCAAGCGGGCGATCTGCGCGCGCGGCACGTTGATGTCGGCCAACATGCGCGCGTAGTCCTTTGAAGGCAGGGCCATCGCCTCTTCAGCGATATCCAGGTCGAGGGCGCGCGTGGCGATGAAAATATCCAGCGCGTCAAAATCAGCCCGCGTGACGCCATCGAGTTCAAGGACGCGGCCATCTTCAATTTTTATGCTGGGCGAGGGATCGTAGGGGCTGTCGGCGACGATCAAGCCGGCTTCGGGCCAGGGCTCGACATAAGTTTCCTTGTTGATGTCCCGCTGCGCCAGCAGGTCAAATCGCTTGGAGCGTTGCATGCGCTCTGTCTCCGGCGGCTGCGCTTCAAGGGAAATCTAACACATGGCGCGGCGCCTGTCGAATGATAGTCGGAATACAAGAGAATCCCGTCAAATGAGAACCTGTAAGGCCTGTCCAGTACTAAGTCGCAGCAACTAAGTGGCTGTCAAATTCGGGGCTGTAGGGGCGAGACTTGTCTCGCCCTAAAGCACACACTATCACAAGCACGGACGATTCAGCGAAACGTCCCCACAAGGCTTGTCCGCTAGTGGCGCATTCTTGCGCGCTCTTTCTACCCCATCCCCCGGCCCGGCGCCCTCTTGAAGACGCTTGTGAAAAACAGTACAATCGGGGATGATATGTACCGTAGCAAATCGCGAGCTTTTTGAGGCAGTCAGCGGATGCCAATGCCGAACGGGACTGAACAGAAGCAGGCCATGCCGAGCTCTCCCGCATTCATGTTTTGGTCGCTGTCGACGGCGGCGCTCACCTTGGGCTTGATCGTCTTTGGCGCTGTCGTTCGCGTGACGGATTCTGGCCTGGGCTGCGGCAGCGATTGGCCGCTGTGCAACGGCACGCTGTTCCCGCCGCTGGATAACATCACCGCCTGGATCGAGTGGCTGCACCGTCTCTTTGCGGCGCTGATCGGCTTGTTCGGTTTGGCGACGCTGGCCGTCGCCTGGCGCCGCTATCGACAGGTCGACCGGCGCGTCCTGAGCATGACCGTGACCGCGGCCATTCTTTTTGTGCTGCAGAGCGGCCTGGGCGCGGTCGTCGTCTTCCTGGAATTGCCGCCGACTTTCGTCACGCTGCACCTCGGCGGCGCCATGCTGCTGATGGCGGCGCTGTTGACGGCGGCGGTGCTGGCCGGGCACAAGCCGTCTGCAGTTGAGCGCGTCGATTCTGTGCCGATGTTGGCGGCGGCGAACGCTGCTATGGCATTCCTGGTCATATTGACGGGGGCCCTGGTTCGCGGGAGTGGCGCGACCCTGGCCTGCACAACCTGGCCGCTATGTGATGGCGGCGCCGTGCTGCCATTTGATCAGAGCCTGCTCGCGGTCATCAACATGATCCACCGCCTGTCTGTGGCCGCGATGAGCATAATGCTGGTCATCCTTATCGGGCAGGTTTACCGCAAGCGCGAACAGGCTTTAATAAGGCGGATTGCCTTGGGCGCCGCCGCGCTTCAGATCCTGCAAATCGGCGTCGGGGCGCTATTTGTCTTTAGCGCGGCCGGCCGGGAGTGGGGGGCGGTGCATGTGGGGCTGGCCGCGGCCGTTTGGGGAATGCTGGTCACCTTAACAGCGCTGGAATACATCAATAGGCGAAGCGTACAAGGCTGAAACAGTGTCATGATGACCAGGATACTCCGCAATACCCTCTCGGTGGACATCGCCATCGCGCCCTATATTGAGCTAAGCAAACCGCGCATCGTCGCGCTGCTTGTCTTCACCTGTGTGACGAGCATGATTGTGGCGATTGACGGGCTGCCGCCGGTTGATGTTCTGGCGCTGACCGTCTTAGGCGGCGCGCTTTCAGCCGGTGGCGCGAGCGCGCTGAATCAATATTTTGACCGCGAACTCGACGCCAAGATGGCGCGCACCAGCCGCCGTCCCATCCCGTCGGGGCGCGTTCCCGCGCGGCATGCCTTCGCATTCGGCCTGGCGCTTGTAGCATCCTCCACGCTGATCCTGGGCGCCTTTGTCAATTGGCTGGCGGCGGTGCTGGCTCTGCTCGGCGCTCTCTATTACCTCGTCATTTATACCTTGGTTTTGAAGCGCAATACAGTCGTCAACATATTGATCGGCGGCGGCGCAGGCGCGATGCCGGTGCTGGTCGGCTGGGCGGCGGCAAGCGGAACTCTTGAGCTCCAGGCATTCATCTTGTTCGCCATCGTGTTTTACTGGACGCCGCCGCATTCCTGGGCGCTGGCGATCCTGGTCAACAAAGATTATGCCGCCGCCGATATCCCCATGATGCCGGTCGCCCGCGGTGAGAGAGTGACCCGCCTGCAGATCCTCTTTTATGCCATTCAGCTCTTTATCATCAGCTTGACACCGGCCCTGCTGTGGCTTCTGCCGGGGGCGCCGTTGATGCTGGGCGGCATCTATGTGGCGGCGGCGCTCGCGCTTGGTCTTCCCCTGATCGGCCTGGCCACCAAGCTCATCCGCCGGGCGGATAAAACGACAGCGCGGGTACTCTACAAGTATTCATCGCTCTATTTGGCGCTTTTGTTCCTGGCGATGATCATTGACCGCCTGCTGCTTTGAGCGGCTGCAGCTGTGGCGTCGCCGGCAGGTCGAATTGTATAGTTCGCCGGTAGACATCGTCCGCTTCATCGCTTGACTGCTTGCGCGGAAGCTGGCTGATGGCGGCGCGAAATTATCCAGCACGTTCGCGCAGGATCTCCGCGGCCTGTGCCATCGCCTTCAGCTTTTGGTAGGCTTCTTCAAGCGAGATCGGGTTGGTGCTCGTGGGCGCGAATCCGCAATCCGGGTTGAGCGTGATCTGTTCCGGCGCCAGGTAGCGCAGCGCCTTTTCGACTCGCTCCACAACGAGGGCCGGCGTATCGGCGACTTCGCCGCGCACGTCGACCACACCCAGGCCGATCTCCTTGTCGGTCGGGAAGCGCTCAAATATCGATACATCCCCCGCTTGCGAAACGGCGAATTCCATCGCGAGCTGGTCCACATCGGCGCGCAACAGATGAGGCATGATCGGCTCATAATCGCCGCTGGCGTAAACGGTGCGGGCGCGATTGCCGCGGCAGACATGGAGGGCGGTTTTGACCCCGTCGACGCCGGCGAGTACGCGATTCAGGTCATCGATGGCGCGCGCAATCTCGGCATCGGGATCGTCAAATCGGGCGCGATGCTGGGGGTCAACAAAGAAGCAGAGCCAGGGATCATCGAACTGAACGACATCGACGCCGGCCGCGCGCAAGGCGATGACTTCGTCCCGCAGAATCGGAATGACGGCTTCGATGAAGTCGCGCCGCGTCGGGTAAGCGCCGCGCGAGTATTCGGGATGCCAAAGCCGACCGCCGATCATATGCGGCGTTGGCAAGGCGACCTTGATTTCACGGTCGGTGTTTTGACGCAGGAAGGCCGCGCCATCGGCCGCAATCGGGCGCGCATAGGTCATGCGATCCACCACCAGGGCTTGCTGGAATTCTTTCAGCGTCCACTGCTGCGGCTGGGCGAGCCCGCTATCGGGCAGCACTTCCGGCGCCAGCGCTTGCGTCTGATATTCAGCCCCTTGAAAACCGCCGACCCGCTGAGCGAAGACTTCGAAGTAGCCGATTCTGCGCCATTCGCCATCCGATATGATGTCGATGCCGGCCGCATCCTGCATGCCTATCGCATAAACGATCGCCTTGTCCAGCGCCTCATCCAGCGCTTCATCGTTCAGCGAGCCGTCTTGATGCTCAAGCAGCAAGTCAATGACCCACTTCGGACGGGGCAAACTGCCGATGACGCTCGTTGGAAACAGCTTTTCCGCAGCCATTATCCGCCTCTCATTTACACGCTCGCAAGAGCAGCTCGGGCTTGTCGGAACAGATGGCATCGACGCCGAGCGCCATCAACGCCGCGATTTCGGCCGGCCGTTCTTCGTGCCAGCAAACGATGCCCAGCTTCGCCTCGCGCACGCGCTGAATCCAGGCCGGTGTCAAGAGTTTGTGCGGCTGCTCGGCGCGATGCTCCCAACAGGGATGGACATAATCGGCCTTGATCGCCCCCGCCAGTTTGACCGGATCGATGTGAACCGCGCCGAACAATATGGAAGTCTTGGTGTCGGGGCGCGCCGCTTTGATCTCGGCCAGATAATCGGGGCGGAATGAGCCAAAAATCGTGTACTTCAAATACTGCCGCTCGTCCAGCGCCGCGAATAGGGAACGGGCCGCGGCGACAGTGAGGCGCTTGATGTCCAGATACAGCCCCAGCTGCAGCTCGCGGCACCGGTCGACCGCCTCGTCAAAGCTGATGACCGGGCGCCCGCTCGCCGTCAAGCGGCAAAGCTCGTCCATCGTCAAGTCTGACACGTCAGCGTCCACGCCGTGCATGCGCTTGAGGCTGCTATCATGAGTCACAATGGGCACGTCGTCCGCCGTGGTACGGATATCGATCTCCACCATATCGGCGCCCAATTCCGCCGCCGCGACGATGGCCGCCAGCGAATTTTCCGCCGCGTATGCCGATGCGCCGCGATGGGCGATGCGCAGGACGCGCCGCTCATCTGGCGGGATGGTCGCTCGCAGTTCGCCCAGCCAGGCTGAAACGCGCGCCGGGATCCATTCGAAGAGGTCGCGCCAGGGAACAAATGCAGCGCGCCGCAGGTCGAAGCACTGGGAGAACAAATATGAAGGTTCGAACTGCCTGCGCTCCAGGAAACTGTGAACCAGGCGATTATACTGTGGATTGTCATTGCGGATGATGCCGTTGAATAGCGGCGTGACATGCAGGCCCATCGCCCCGGCGCGGGCGCCGCAACTGGCGAGCGTCTTCGCCTTGCGTTGAAGCAGCCATGCCGACGATGGCGCGAAAGCGTGTTTGCCCGGCTCGGAATGGAGCGCCAGCCTGCCGTCTTGCGTCGGCAGCCGTCCGTCTTCATCGCGCATTTGATGGTAGCGCCCGTGCCAGCTCGCTTCGGCGTCGACAAGTTCGCCGGCGCGATCCACATAAACCCATATATGCTCCAACTCATAGAGGTGCTGGATGTCCCAGTCCCACCAGATGGCGTATTCGATGGCGACGGCGGAGCCAGCGCGCAGTTTGATGTCTCGTGGAAAGGAGGGGGACGGCGCGTCGGCTCGAAATACCGTATAGCCGACGGCTGCGGGATGGAAAGGCTCGCGCGCGTCAAAGCGAATGACCGGCGCATGGCGCTGCGCAAGCCGGCAATCCAGTTCTATTTGCGGGATTCGCTGAAGGCTTGCCAGCTGCTCATCCAACATGCGGCTGTTTACTGTCGCCAAAGCAGGGAGCGTTCAGTCTGCGGATCGAAGAATTGCGCCTGCGACATGTCGAATTTGAGCGCGACCGGCTGGCCGGCCCGGTATTGCTTCTCGGTATCGGCGAGCAAGATGAAACTGTTGGAACCGACGCGCACATCAATCAAGTCTTCGCGGCCGAGCGGTTCCACTACGAATATTTCACCGCGGACATCACCATCGTCAGCGATTTGGATGTCCTCCGGCCGAATGCCCATGACGACGGCGCCGGCCTGGCCCGCGGGCGGCTCGCCGCGCTCTGCGCCCAGTGGAATGCGGATCGCATCCGCTTCTGCCAGGAAGTGCCCGTTCGAACGCGAGACTTCCACATCGAGAAAGTTCATCGGCGGATTGCCGACGAAGCCGGCGACGAAGCGCGTCTTGGGCCGGTCGTACAATTCATCGGGCGCGTCAAAAGCCTGCAAGTGCCCCCGATTCATGACGGCGATGCGATCGGCCATGGTCATCGCTTCGACCTGATCATGCGTCACATAAATGGATGTGATGCCCAGGTTCTTCTGCAAATGCTTGATCTCGCCGCGCATGGTCAAGCGCAAGCGGGCGTCCAGATTAGACAAGGGTTCATCAAAGAGCAGCACATCCGGCTCTTTCACCAGCGCGCGCCCGAGAGCGACCCGCTGCTGCTGCCCGCCGGAGAGCTGGCCGGGGCGGCGATCGAGCAAATCCCCGATGCCCATCACATTGGCCACACGCCGAACCTGCTCATTCTGCTCATTCTTTGGCACCTTCTTCAGCTTGAGCGGGTAGGCGATGTTTTGAAAGATGGTCATGTGGGGATAAAGGGCGTAACTCTGAAAGACCATGCCGATATTGCGGTCCTTCGGCTGCACCGTGTTGACCACGCGGTCGCCAAAGCGAATGAGGCCGTCGGTCGGCTTGTAGATGCCGGCCAGGGTCAGCAGGGTGGTCGTCTTGCCACAGCCGGAGGGCCCCAAAAAGGCGACGAACTCGCCATCGTCGATGTGCAGGGTCAGGTCCTCGACGCCGACCACATCGCCGAATTTCTTGGTCAGGTTGTCGATTGTGACTTTCATAGCAACCTTCTATTTTCAAATCGGACTTCTGCCTACAGACGCGTTAAGGCGCAACGAGCCGCTGTTGAGCGCCACCTAACTATTGAAGTCTGAAACGTTCCTAGTTTATGTTTGCGCTCAGTTCTCCCGCATACCATTGACGGCCAACGTCAAAAGCCACGGCACAGCCAGTCACGCGATGTTTTGCGGTTATCCTTTTGTGTTGCGGTTTAGGGGCTTTCACTTGCATTGGAATCATTCTTCCTGCGTACCCTCGCCAGCATCTGTACGCTGATTCTCTTTGATAGCGTCCAAATCACGAACAAAGTCAAACTCTTCGACGGATGGCATCCGAAATGTAAATGTAGTCTTGCCGTCAAGATTTGATATGGCGAAATCGCCTAGCGAGATGATATCCATTCCTACTAAGACATCGCAATTCGTGAGCGGAAGCTGTGCAACGGGTCTGCCCACCATCACCACATTGTTGGGCAACTGCAGATTCACGTAATGCTGCGGCACGTTACGCGAACTGCCACCAGCGTGATGGATCGGAATCAGCGCCTCTGTTGGCAATCCTAAGTCGGTCGCTACGCGATTGGTAATGGCGCTGATGGTGGCGCCCGTATCCCAGAGGCACTGATATCGCACTGCGACTGGTTCGGGTTTCTCTTCCAATGGATCCCATGATGCGGAAACCGCACACGCGGTTATCAGCGCTTTCACGATTCCCGCATATCTCGTCGTAAAGTTGTACTGAAGAGGAATCACTTGAGCGCCACAATTCCTGGAGTGTGAATGATGCCTACATGCGCGTCTTTGCCGGATCTGATCTCCTGAATAAACACACTGCCCTGTTCGTGCTCAGGATACAGAGCTCTTGCGGCTGCCATGTAATCCCTGTAAAAACCAAGAATCTTGCGGCCCTTGATGGCGACAAACTTACCAGCATGTTCTTGCGCCAAGTCCTCGCGAACGGTTTCATAGTGTTCCAACTCTTCCATCAGTGGTGTAGTCATTTGAGCTAGCCTTTCTACCTCCTAACTACATTTTACTTCAATACAGGAAAGCATCCATAACCAATCCTTGAACATGAGTCAAGGAATCAAAGTTATGCTCGCGACACCGTAATCGAGAGCCAGAGCATACTGTCCGCGCATTACAGGTGATTGAACGGAGGTCAATAGTCCTTTGGCGCTCTGAAAAATCCCCTAGCTATTTCTGTCCAGCGTCAGCGCGACCAACACTGCTCACGAACTGCCTTTCGTGCCGCCGGCATAGATATTGAGCAGGTATTCCTGGGCGAAGATGAAGAATATGAAGATCGGAATCAGTTGGAATAAGCCGACCGCCGCCACCTGATTCCAATCGACCGGCGCGGTCTCGTCTATCAACTCGTTCAAGAACACCGGCAGGTTGCTCAGGCCAGTGCCGATTGAGTAGGTGGCCGGAATGATGTAGGCGTTCCAGCCGCCGATGAAAGCGAATATGCCAAGCGCCAGCAAGCCGGGGCGGATCTGCGGCAGCAGGATCTCCCAATAGGTGCGGAAGCGAGAAGCGCCGTCGATGAGGGCGGAACGCTCCATATCCCAGGGGATGTTGTCGAAAAAGCCCTTCATCAGCCAGACGCCGAGCGGCAATTGAAAAGCGACCATGACCAGGGCGATGCCGCCGATCGAATTGAAGCCGATCAAATCGCCGATGATGGGCAGTTCCCCGAGCCGCAGCAAGACAAAAAAGATTGGAATCAACAAAGTAATTGCCGGGAAGCCGTGAAGGATCAACGTGAAGGAGAGGAAGAAGCGCCGGCCCGGGAAATGCATCCGCGAAAGGGCATAGCCAGCCATCGACGACACGAGCAAGACGACAAAGGTCATCACCACAGCGATCGCCAGCGTGGTCATCAAAATCGGCCAGATATTGAATTCCAGACCCGAGATATTGCCGGCGAAGATAGATTCCCAGTTCTTCAGCGTGAAGCCGCCGACATTATCGTTGCTGTCTAGCGGCGCCAGCCCTTCGGTGCGGTATGAGAAGGTGGCGACGATGACCCAGAAATAACCGACCAGCATGGGAGACAGCAGGCCGACCAGCGCAATATAAGGCGCCCAGTGGCCGGGCAGGAATACGATGATAGCCGTGAACGCGAGGCCGAAGAGAAGGCCGGGCAGCAGGACGTTCAGCTGCTTGTCGGAGACAAGAACGACACGGACGGTCTCCTGCAATTCTTCATCGCCGCGCATGAAGCGCAGCCGAAGCGGCGCGTCCGCTTCCGACTGGCTCAACCGTTTGTTGAAGGCGGCCAGGTCCACGGCGTCGCGTCGAATCGCCGTGATGACATCGCCGACCTGCATCTCGGCGGTTTCGGCCGCGCCACCGGCGACCAGCGCTTCCACGCGAATGCCGGCGTCGGTTTGGCTCAGCGTCATCTGCAGCGACGGGCGGGGCGCGAACACGCCATAGTTGAAGATATAGTGCCCGGCCGATATGGCGGCGAAGAGTATGACCGTCGTGGTCAATGCCAGCCCCAGCGCGCGCGGCGTGTCCGTCCCTGTATAGCGGCGGGCGACGCTGGCGGCGGCGATGTAGGCGACGAAGGGCAGCGCCAGCAATGCAAGGCGGGTCAAGACATCCATCACCGTCTCTTCGACGTTGCCCAAGGCAAAGACGGGGCCGACAATGCCGCCGAAGAAAAAGGCGGCGGCCAACATAACAACAATGCTGATGACGCCGAGACGCAAGCCGTCTGCCAGATCTCGAGCGAGCGCGGGCGGCGCCTCCTCGACTTTAAGTTTGCCCGCCTGAAACAGGCTCGCGCGCGCGGTCATAAAGCCTCCACGCGGGGCTCGGCAATCAACTCGTCAAAGCGGAAGACCCGCATATAGATTACCGCAAGAACGACGCCGATTATCACCAACAGGACAGCGAATGCCGAGCCATAACCCCACTGGGCATTGCCGAAATAATTGGACAGGGCGCGGTGGAAAGCGGTCAGGGACCAGACTTCAGTGCGATAGAGACCCGGACCCCCGTCCGTCAGCAATAGAATCTCCTCAAAGGATGTCAATAAGGAAAGGGTCTGGTAGGTGACCACAAAGAGCAGGGGCCAGCGGATCAAAGGCAAGATGACGTAGCGAATGCGCTGCATCCTCGACGAGCCATCGACCAGCGAGGCGTTGAGCAAGTCTTTGGGGATCGATTCGATAGCGGACGTGAAAATGATCATGCCGAATGACACGCCGATGAAGCCGTTCACCACCACAACAAATACCCAGGGATTGGTGGACACAAAATTGTAGGTGGGCTGGCCCAGGAATTCGTTGAATTGGTTGAGGATGCCAAAGGGCGCTTCCGCCATCATCCGCTTCCAGATCAAGATATAGACGACCGGCGAGGTGATGCGGGGCAAAATCCAGAGCGCGCGAAATACAAAGCCGGCGCCGCGATCGATATGCGTCGTCAGCAGGGAAACCACCAGCGCCAGTGACACATTGAAGATGGACAGCGTCACCAACACATAGAATATCGTGTTGAAGAAGATCTTGCGCGCGAATTGATCCTTGAGCAGCGTTTCATAATTCTTCAGTCCGATGAACTCCATCTTGGCTAAGTCTGAGGTGAAGTTGGAGCTGGCCAGGTTGGTGACGCTGAGATAGATGACGATAGCGACAGGAATCAGAAAGAAGATCATGACGAGGGCGCCCGCCGGCGCCATGAAGCCGTAAGCGCCCAGGTAAGACCGAAAGGCGTTGCGGCGGCTCTGTTCGGCGGCGGTCGATAGTTTGGGTTTTGGGCTTGCTTGAGACATAAGTCGAGTCAGGTGTGCGGGCGACCTAATAGGTCGCCCCTACAAATTGTCACTGAATTGAGGTTTGGAATGCGGGCGATTCAGCGAAACGCCCCTACACACTATCGGATTAGACAAAGTTGTACGGGCGAGCCGGCGGCCCGCCCTTCTTTC
>WTGN01000020.1 GCA_011523545.1 Chloroflexota bacterium
GCTCGTACATGGCCAGGGTGATTTCCTTGCCGCGCGCCGGGTCATTCCAGCTGCCCGCGTACTGGACGATGCTCTGCGACTCCGGATTGACCAGGCAAGCGCCTTGCTCGTAACCGACGATGAAGTCGTCGATGACCGGAATCTGTTGGCCGCCGACCGCGCCGATGATAGGCGCGTCGTTGGTGCCTTCCATCATGCTGGTGGTGATGGCGGCGGCGTAAACACCGGCCAGGAAGGAGCCCTGATTCTGGGCGTAGGTCATCGAATAGACGTTGGCGCAGGCATCAACGCAGACATCAGCGTCGCCGTAGGGCATGCCGGCATCGTAGAACATGAATTGCTTGTCCGGATAATTGTGCGCGTTGGCCGCCACGAATCCAACCATCTGCCAAGTGCCGGAGATCAGGATGTCGTATGAATCGGTATCGGCCATGACATCCAGCAAGCCCGATTCCCAGTTGGCCGGGTCGATGCCCAGCTCGACGGTATCGATCTCGATATCGTATTCATCGGCGATGGCGTCCATGCCGCGCTGGGCGCTATCGAAGAAGGACTTGTCGCCCAAGGTGCCGTTGATGACCGATACGACCTTGAGCGGCTCATCCTGGGCGACGGCTGTGAAAGCCATCAACAAAACAAGCATTGCCGCAAGCAACATTCGTAGCTTATTCATTTGCGTTCCTCCGCTTTAAGATTGTCGAATCAGATGGAATTCTGATGGCGCTATTATAACCGCTTTTGGCGCGTTTCGGCAAAGAATCCATTTGCACAGGGCGCACAAGCCCGGTAGGAGCGACATACCATGTCGCCCGAAGCCGCCGCCCAAGATCTTGCGCGTAGACTGCGAGCCTTAGGGCGAGGCAAGTCTCGCCCCTACAGTACCTTGATATTACGGGCTCGCTGTTTTGTGCCGGCCAAGTCCATCTTTTGCGCCGGGCTGTGGCAAAAGAGTGTCTGTGTACGCGGCGTCCTCTGTGGTTAAATATCGCAATTGCTAAAGACATGCTTTTACAGAGGTCCGCCAAATGAAATTGGTTATTGATACCGACGCCGGCGTTGACGACGCCCAGGCCATCATGCTCGCCCTGGCGCATCCGGGTGTGGAGACGCTGGCCATCACCACCTTGACCGGCAATGTGCACATCCGCCAGGTCAACCCGAATGTGCTGACCATCCTCGAGATTATGGAGCGCGATGTGCCGGTTTACGCCGGCATTGACCGGCCCTTGATCTCGGAATGGGAGGATGCGGCCGAATTTCACGGCGGCGACGGCCTGGGCAATTTGCGCGAGCGCCCGGCACTGACGCGCAGCCTCGAAGACGAGCACGCGGTGCCGGCGCTTTTGCGGCTGGCGCGTGAGCATGAGGGCGAACTGACCTTGATCGCGCTGGGCCCGCTGACGAATATCGCCGCTGCCGTCCGCCTTGACCCGGCCTTCCCGGCGCGCCTCAAGCAATTCGTCTTCATGGGCGGCACAATCGCGGCGCAGGGCAACACGCCCATCGTCACCGCCGAATACAATATCTGGACCGACCCGGAAGCGGCCGCCATCACGCTGGACGCCTTTGATGACGCGACCATGCTCAGCTGGGAGACGACCCTGGCCCACGGCTTTCCCTGGGATCAATTCAACGCGCTCTGCGCTATTGATACGGCGCGGGGGCGCTTTTTCCGCGCAATTTCGCAAGAGACGGCCGAGCGCCTGCGCGGGATCTACCGGCGGCCGGCTTATCTGCTGCCGGACCCGCTGGCGATGGCGATCACGCTGCGCCCGGAGTTGATCCGGCAGAGCGGCAAGTTCTACACGACAGTCGAGCTCAACGGCAGGCACACGCGCGGGCAGACCGTCATCGATTACACCGGCATCAGCGGCAATGCGCCCAATGTCAATGTGATTCAAGCGCTGGATACCGATGGTGTGCATCAGCTGTTTGTGGAGGCGCTTTCGGACTAGACGCCTGGGCGGACGACATGATATGTCGCCCGTGTTTACATTGCGGGCAGCCAACCCCAC
>WTGN01000025.1 GCA_011523545.1 Chloroflexota bacterium
ATCTCAACGCCGTGGCACAAACCCAAGATCTGACCAAGATCCGCGTAGCGCCCCAAGGCGAGGCAAATGCGATTCCGCGGATTCGAAGTCACCATCACCATGGCGCCCGGGCAGAGTTCCCTGATATCGCGGGCGATCTCAAGATGCAGTGGAATCTGGCGCAGCGACTGGAACAAACCGCCCGGCCCGCCCAATTCGCCCAATATCTGCCGACTGCCATACCTCACCGGCACACTGAAATCTTGCTGCCACGTGCGGTAATGTCCCGTATCCACCGTGATAATGACATAGTCGCTGCCGGAGAGGACCTCCCGGCGATCGGTTGTCGATTCGATGTGGATCGGGGTTTCGAGGTACTCGTTGAGTTTCCGCGCCAGTTTGTCGTAGATAGACAGGCGCTCCTCGTTGATATCCACAAAGCGCAGCGTACTGCCGCCAATTTGCGGATGATTCAGGATGTCGCGCAGCACCTTGGGCCCGAAGGTCGTGCTGGCGGCGCCGATAATGGTGATTGTCGGCCTGTCGCCCATAGCCACTCCTGTCACGGCGCAGCTGCCGAGATCGATACGGGTTGCGTAACCGAGCGGATGAGTTCTTGCACGGCGGCGAAGTCCTTGGTCTCGGCGAAACCGATCGTGAAGCGGGCCGGCGTCTCGGTCATATATTTGGTCAAACCGTTTCGTCCGAATCCGAAGACCGTCATATTGCCTTCCATCGGCCAATAAGAATCAATATGTTGATCCGCTTCGTGATGCGCCAGAAATAGGACGCGGTCCACATTGGACGCGCCGAAGTATATCCATTCCGGGTCGGGCAGGGCATGCTCCCAGCGCTCGGATAGCGCTCGCCGCCTGCCATCGGAAGTCACGCAATAATCGCCTTGTTCGTCCAGTGCGCCGCCCGGCGTGCCTTCATAGAGAAACCAGTAAGCATGATCGACCTTGAGCACGGTCAACCGGGCATGGGTGGGGTACAGGTCCCAGCGGCAAGCCCACTTGCCATCGACCGATTCTGACGCGATGGAGATCTTGAGCGGTCCTGCGTTCAAGATGCGGCTGCGGCAGCCGTCGGCGCCTGGATGAAAATGATTCTCCGGATGCGCCAGGTTCGGAATTCCCCGATACTTCCCGTCAGAGCCGCCAAATGGACGATAGCTTAGCCAGTCCTTGCCATCGCGGTCGATCATGCTTGCGAATCCCGCGCCGCGCACATGGTACAAATATGTCGCGTTGGTTGTCCTAATCTGATAACTTTCCTGCTCCTGATGCATTACACCTTGCCGCAATTCAATCAGCCCTTTGCCGGGCGGCTTGCCATGCGACTGTTGGATACGAAAGTAGCGGACGCAACTGCTGGCGTTCGCCTCTGTAAGCAGAAAAGCGGCTTGCGCTTGTCCAGCCTCCAGATCGAGCTGGCAGGCCACCCGCGGATCAACAATGCCGCCGGCGTCATCCAGTTCCATCACCTGCAAATGAGGTCGCTGCCGATCGGCTATGAATTTGTCGAGGCGATGCTCAACCACGAAATTATCGGGCAGCGCGCAATCCGAGCGGACAGCGATTTCCCAGCAATCAGGCACGATCCCGCTCCAGTTCAGCTTGCTCTTTTGCCGAGTAATAAGGTGACAGTGACAGCTCATCCACCAAATGACAGGCGACGCTGGTATTGGGGTCCTTGGCCAGCGGAAGTAAGGGCGGCGTTTCGGTCTTGCAGATATCTTTTGCATATTGGCAGCGGGTATGAAAGACACAGCCTGAGGGGGGATTCACCGGGCTGGGAATATCACCCGACAGCACAAAGCGCTTGCGATGACCGCCGCGCACCCGCTTGGGAATCGAATTGAGCAGGGCTTCGGTATAGGGATGCGCAGGCCGCTCAAAGATTCTCCTGGTCGGGGCGGTTTCCATCAGCTTGCCGAGGTACATCACCATGACGCGATCGCTGATATATTCCACGACGCTCAGGTCATGGGCGATGAACAAATAAGTCAGGCCCAATTCTTGTTGCAAGTCGGCCAGCAGGTTGAGCACCTGCGCCTGCACCGATACATCCAGGGCGGAAACAGGTTCATCGCAGATGACGAGGCGCGGTTCGATGCTGAGCGCCCGCGCGACGCCGACCCGCTGGCGCTGCCCGCCGCTCAATTGATGGGGAAAGCGGTTGTACATCTCGGCGCCCAGCCCGACGTGCTCCAGCAAATCTTCGACGCGCGTCCGCCGCTCGTCAGCCGTGCCGATAGCATGGATTTCCAGCGGCTCGGCGATGATATCACCAACGCGCATCCGCGCATTCAGCGACGAATTGGGGTCTTGGAACAGCATCTGAATATCGCGGCGAATCGGCTGCAATTCGCGCTTGTCAAGTTGAGCGATATCCACCGCGCCTGCTTCGGTGAGGAAATGCATGCTGCCAGTAGTCGGCCTGTACAAGCGAACGATGCAGCGCCCAATGGTGGTCTTGCCCGAGCCGCTTTCACCGACCAGCCCCAGGGTTTCGCCGGCGTAGACATCAAAAGACAGGCCATCAACCGCCTTAACGTAGCCCACCGTCTTCTTGAGCAGACCGGCCTTGACCGGGAAATGCAGCCGCAGGTCCCGGATCTTGAGAATGGCGTCGGGGCCCGCTGCCTCAACTGGAGTCATAGCTAGGCTCAGCCGCCTCCTCATATAACCAGCAAGCCACATCGCTGGCTGGGCCCAGCACGAAGCTCGGCGGGTTTTCGGCGCGGCAGCGATCCATCACCTGCGGGCAACGCGGCGCGAACGGGCAGCCCCGAGGCCGTTCATGCGGGCCAGGGACGGAACCGGTGATTGGCTCGAGGCGGTCGCCGCGCCCGATCATGGGCAGCGAATTCAGCAAGCCCTGCGTATACGGATGCTTCGGTTGGTCGAAGATATCGTCGACCGGCGCGCTCTCCACCACCTGGCCCAAATACATCACGATGACGTGGTCGGCCACTTCCCCGATCACATTCAGATCATGCGTGATGATGATCAAGGCCATGTCGCTGTCTTGCTGAATCTGCTGGATCAGCTCGAGGATCTGCGCCTCAATCGTCACATCGAGCGCGGTGGTTGGCTCATCGGCGATGAGGATGCGCGGGTTGCAGCTCAAGGCCATCGCGATCATGGCGCGCTGCCGCATCCCGCCGGAGAACTCGTGCGGATACTGGTCGACGCGCTGTTCCGGCAGCGGTATGCCAACCAGGCGCAGCACTTCAATCGCCCGCGCCCGCGCCTCGTCCTTGCTGACGTCTTGATGCAGCAGAATCGCTTCCATGATCTGCTGGCCAATCGTATAGACCGGGTTCAGCGAAGTCATCGGCTCTTGAAAGATCATGGCGATTTCATTGCCGCGGATATCGCGAATCTGATCGCCATAGGGGTCGACCTGCGACAGCTCGACGGGTGGGCCGTCCGCCGGATAATACTTGATCGAGCCATCGACGATGCGCGCGAGGCTCGGCGAAAGCAGGCGCATGATCGTCCGCGAGGTGACGCTCTTGCCGCAGCCGCTCTCGCCGACGATACCCAGCGTTTTGCCAGCCTGCAGGGTGAATGATACGCCGTCAACCGCCCGGACCACGCCCTGCTCAATGTAGAAATATGTCTTGAGGTTGCTGACTTCTAGAACAGTGTCCATGCCGAACTTATGTCCTTGTCCCGGTCGCGCCCGGAGGCAAATTCGACGTTTATCCAGCCGGCGCGCTCGTAACGCTAGCGCGAGAACGGATCGACCATGTCCCGCAACCCGTCTCCCAGGAAGTTGTAGGCGATGACCGCAACCAGAATGAATAACCCCGGGAAGAGCGTCCAGGGATAGAGCACGATATTCTGAATCTTGATCGCGTCATTGAGCAGCAAGCCCCAGCTGACCATCGGCGGGCGCACGCCAATGCCGAGAAAGCTCAAGGCGCTCTCGCCCAGGATGGTCACCGGCACCGCCAATGTGGCCGTGACGATGATGTGGCTCGCCATATTTGGTATCAGATGCTTCCGCACGATTCGCGCGGTCGAGGCGCCGGACGCTTCCGCCGCGTGTACGTAATCCCGCTCCTTCAGGGAAAGCACCAGCCCGCGCACCTCGCGCGATAACCCGGTCCAGTTGATAAAGGCGAGCACGACTACGATGCCGGCGTAGACCCATTCGGGCGGCCACTGCGGCGGGATAGCGGCGGCCAAGGCCATCCACAGCGGCAACTGCGGGAAGGAGCGAATCGTTTCAATGACGCGCTGGACCACATTGTCGAATACGCCGCCGTAGTAGCCGGACAGCGTCCCGATAACCGAACCGACCGCGATTGTGATCAGCACGCCGAAAATGCCGACAGAAAGCGAGACCTGCCCGCCGTAGATGATGCGCGAGAACAAGTCGCGCCCACGCACGTCCGACCCCATGATATGCAGCCGCTCGTCCGGATCGCTTGAACCAAACAGATGAATATCCCAGGCGATGATTCCCAAAGCCTTGTACGGCTCGCCCTTGACGAAAAACTGGATCGGGATGCGCTTTTCGCGCTCCTCGACGTATTCGAGCTGAAAGGTCTCCATATTCCGCTTGCCGCGCAGCGGATAGAAGAATGGCAGATGAAAATGCCCTGTTTCAGGGTCTTGCAGCCGGATAGCCATCGGCGGCGAATAGGTCAATTTGGAGTCGGCGTCGCGTGCCGTGTAAGGCGCGAAGAAACCGGCGAACAGCGTCACAAGGTAGATGATGAGCAACGCGATGAAAGAGAGCAGCGCCATGCGATTGCGCAAGAATTTGCGGATCATCAATTGCCGCACGGTCAACAGTTGGTACTCGTCCTGAATGCCCGTCTCAATGTTTTTCTTTCGCACGCCCAATAAATTGAACCGGCGCTCGCCTCCGTTTCCGCCCGGTTTATTCATATTGAATCCTCGGGTCGCTCCAGGCGAGGACGATATCGGCGATCAGATTGCCGATTAGCAAGATTATGGCGAGGATCATCAACACCGTTCCGGCCAGGAACATATCCTGGCGATTCAAAGCACGAATGAAAGGCGGCCCCAAGGTCGGCAAATCCAGCACGATAGAAATGATGATCGTGCCGCTGATGAGCAGAGGCAGTTGCATGCCGACGCGGCTGATCAGCGGATTGATGGCGATGCGCGTGGCGTGCTTGTAAATGACAATGCGCTCCCTTAGCCCCTTGGCGCGCGCCGCTTCGATAAACTGCTGGTCGAGGATATCGAGCAAGTTGGCGCGCATGATGCGGAAGGTGCCCGCCATGCCGCCCAAACCCAGTATCGCCAGCGGCACGGGCAGATGCTTGGCGAAATCCACCACGCGCTCCCAGGTCCAGGGCGCGTCTTTGAACTGCTGCGAGAATAGCCCGCCGGAGTAATCCGTCTTCAGCACAAACACGGCGATGAAGAGATAGATTACCGCGATCAGAAAATCAGGCGTCGATATGCCGATGAAGGACAGCGTGGACAAGAAATAATCCCAGCGCGAATTCTTCCGTGTGGCGGCGAAGATGCCAAATGGTATCGCCAAGCCCCAGGAAATGAACAGTGTCGCCACGCCCAGGAATACCGTCAAGCCAGTTCGCTGCGCCAGGATATCGGCGACCGGCGCGTTGCTGTATTCGATCGAGAAGCCGAAATCTCCGCTCGGGAAACCATCAATCCACTTGAAATACTGAACGACGATCGGCTCATCGAAACCGTAAGTGCGGCGCAGGTTTTCAATGGTCTCAGGGGGCATCGGCTGGCCGGTTGATGCTTCCTGCTGCCGAACCCAATTCGAGACCACATCGCCCGGCGGCAGCTGAATCACCACAAAGCTGATCAGTGTGATGAGAAAAAAAGTTATCGCCGCCGAAAACAATCGCCGAATAATAAAGGTGGTCATCTAGCGCATCGCTCCAAAAGGCGCATCCAAAAGCATCATATTGCTATATGAGGCGGGATGGCGAGCCACCGATAGACGAGCGGCCCGCCAACACGAATTACCGCATCTGGCTGAGAGCGCTTAGGAACCGCCCTCCCCAGGCGCATACTTGGCGTAGGCCGTCTCAAGCTGATAGGCCGAAGCGTCTTGCAGTTGGCCATTGCGTGAAATGCGATCCGCCATATTGCCCAGGCGATTGTTCTTGATGAACGGACGTTGCCAGAAGCCTGTCGAGATATACCACACGTTGTCCGCGTGTAGATTCGATACCTCAAACATCAGATCGTTGCGCACATCGTCTGATGCGGTTAATGCCTCGCGCATCAATTCAACATTGCGCACGAAATCCTCATCGACCGGGTCGTCCTCCCAATTGCGATGGTAGAAAGGCGTATTCGGACCAGTCGGCGCCAGCCCGTGCATCTCCGCGCCAAAGGGATAACTCGCGCCATCGCGGTCCCAGGTGTGGATCATGAAGTCGCCAGTGGTGAACCGTTCGCGCACCAGCGATTGGTCATTGGCGTCCATGATCGCGTTCAGGCCGATGTCCGCGAAGTATTCGGTTACGAGCTCGACGATCGGCGTGTAAAGGTCGTGGATGCCGACTTCAACGATCAACTGCAGAGCCTCGCCGCCCGGCGCCTCACGGAAGCCATCGCCGTCCGCATCGACATAGCCGGCTTCCTCCAACATGGCGCGCGCGCCGTCCGGATCGTATTGCGCCCACAACCCGCCATCGTCCGCGGTGTGATAACCCGACTCGGGCGATAGCGACGAGCCGTTAGGATTGAATAGCCCGGCGTAGAAAAGGTCGCCGATTTCTTGACGGTTGATCCCTATAGAGACGGCGCGGCGGAAATCGACATCGCGGAAAGCGTTTTTGATCACCGGATCGGGATGATCCAGGTTGAAATGGAAGGCGACTCCGTCAAAGTCCGCGAAGGTCAGGCTGATATCGCGGCCCTCCTGAATCGCTTCACTGAAGAGTTGAATATGCTGCACGCCGACCCAGGTCGTATCGAAATCGAACTGCCCGGTGACATTGCCCAAGGCGACGCCTTGACGATCCTCAACCAACTCAATCGTCACGCGGTCGAAATAGGGCAACTGATTGCCTTCCGGGTCGACCTTCCAGTAATAGGGATTGCGCACCTGGTTATAGAATTCGCCGACTACAAAGTCTTCATACATCCAGGCTTGCAGGGTGTGGCGTCCGCGTCCGTTCTCCAGCAATGTCTGCGCCTGATAATCTTCGTAGGTGGCTTCCTCGTTGTAATCGGGATGGAAAGTAGAGAGATAGTGCTTGGGCAAAGCGATGTTGCGCAGCGACGCCTGGGTCTCGGCAAAGAGCGGGTACGAATCCTGATAGGTGAAGACCAGGGTATGGTCATCGGTGGCTTCCAACGCTGGCGGCTCGCCATTCTGATAGGTCACGCCAATGCCAAATCCGGTGACACTCTCGTTGAGAGAATTGTCGTGCCAGAGGAAGAGCACATCCTCAGCGGTGAAGTCTTCTCCATCCGACCACTTGACCCCTTGACGCAGATTCACCGTCCATTCAGTCTGGTCTTCATTGGATGACCAGCTTTCAGCGAGATTGGGCTGGATGGGTCCCTCGCCGGAAACTGGCGTATTCCAGCGCATGAGCGGCTCATAAGTCATGTTGTATGTCATGTAGGTTATGAGCGCGGCTGTGCCACGGCGTATGGTGCCGCCGTAGGTCCCGATTTCGTTGAGCGGCTCTACGACCAGTGGATTGGCAGGCAGGCGATCTTCAACCGGCGGCAGTTCTCCCGCGGCGACCTGCTCCGCCAACATCGGCGCTTCTTGATACATCATGTCCTGCGCGGCTCCAACGGCGCAGAACACAAGAATCGTAAGCAACAGGACAAATGTTTTGTATCGGGTATTGCGCATATCAGAATCTCCTCTACTACTAGTTCTCTTTCGGCCGCGCGAGCACTTATGCATAGCTTCCGCCCAAGGCGGCCAATGCCCGGCGCATATATATCATAACAATTGTGTAGACACGATGCAAAGCGCAGGCATCATGTCATTGCGCAGACTGAAAGCGGAAGCGAGCGGCCTCGTTCATCCCAATTCGGACCAAGCGCGCCCTGGAACGCCGGCATGATGGCGCCCGCAACTGCCCCGGCGCTGCCCGCCAGCGCGCCAACCAGAACCCGCGGCAGACGAAGCGTGACGGCAGCGCTAATTCGGGATCTGATCGATTGCATCGCCGCGCTGAAAGGCCAGGGCCGTCTCCACCATCTTGTCGAAGCTGTATTGTGGATTGTAGCCGAGCATCGAGCGCGCATTCCGGTTGGAAACATGCGGTCCCCAATAGAAGGGCATGGTGACCTTGCGGTAGGGTCTGTCAGTATTATCGGCGATCAAGCGCGCCGCCGTCGTGTAATTGACCGGAACGGGACTAACCATGTTGAAAGCTTCGCCGATGGCGTCTTTGTTATTCAAGGCCAGCAAGGTGCCGGCGACCACATCGCGCACATCGGTGAAAGCCAGCGCCCATGACTTGCCATTCGGGTCGGTGACCGCGCAGACGGCGTCGGGCGTTTGCAAGAGGTCATTGATAATCGCCTGGGCTTCGTCCACATGCTGCGCGCCAAACCAGGGGATGCGGTTCTTCGCCACGGCCAGTTCGACGAAGTAATTCAACCAGACCGGGTTAAGCACGCCAAGCACCTCATTGGCGGCCAGGATCGAGCTTTAGCGCAGGATCGTCACCGGCAAGCCGTATTCAGCCATATAGGCGCGGCAAGCATTTTCCGAAAGCAGCTTGGTCAGCGCGTAGATATCGGCCGGCTGCTGCGGCGAATCTTCATAAATCGACCCGCCCGCCGGTATAGCCGGCCGCCAAGCCAATCGTCGTGCCGACTGTCACCGCCAGGATCACCGCCAGCGAACCCAGGCCGAGGGATATCTGCGTCCCGTGGATGACGCGGCTGAGAATGTCGCGCCCGAATTGACAGGACTATCCAGCGTTCTCGCTGCCCTTTGGCGCGCGCCCTGCGAATGTAATCTTTGCTGAGCACATCCAGCATGCTGGCGCGAACCATGCGCGACAATGCTGACGCCGGCGCCGCCGCGATCGATAAGGCCGGCAGGATCAAGGACTGCAGCCAGGGGCCGAATCCCCGATCAGGCGAGACATAACCGCCGGGCGGAAACCAGCCCAAGCCGACGGCGATGCAGGTGATGAAGAGCAGCGCCAGCCAAAAGTTCGGCATGGAGATGCCCAGAAGGGAAAGGACGCGCCTCAGCATATCGCTGGCGCTGTTGCGTTTGACCGCCGAGATGGTGCCGGCGGGGAAGGCGATCAGCAGCACCATCACCATCGCCACCGCAGTCAATTGCAATATGATCGAAAGGCTGTGCCCGATCAGCGTGCTGACATACGCTTTCGTAATCAGCGAAACGCCGAAGTCGCCGCGTATGATCTGCCCCAGCCAGCGCACGTAGAGCACATAAATCGGCTTATCGAGATCCAGCTGCTGCCGCAGCGTCTCAAGTTGTTCCGGCGTGGCGTAAATGCCCGGGCTAGCGCCACCCGCGCTCGCTCCAAATTTCGGCGACCGTGTCCAGCGTATGCTGTACATCGGCTGCTGTATGCGCGGCCGAAAGATACCAAAGCCCGCGCGAGAGCAAGCGAATGCCCCGGTCCAACATCGCGCCCACGAACTCGCGGTTTCGTACTCCATCGATATCCAGGCTGTCGCGATAATCAGCGATCGCGTCGCGCTCGGTGAATGCCAAATGAAACACCGGCCCCAGCCCCTGGATCAGCAGCGGCAGCCCGTAATCTGCCGCCAGCTCGCGCAAGCCGTTCATAAGCGTCTCGCCCAATTGGTGAATGCGTTGATAGTCGAGGCGCTGCAATTCAGCGATCGTGGCTTGAGCCGCTGCCGTGACCATGACATTGCTGTTGTAAGTGCCGGAGTGATTGACCTCCAGCTTGGCGATGCGCTCGAGCAATGCCCGCCGGCCGGCCAGGCAGGCAATGGGGAAGCCGTTCGCCATCGCTTTGCCAAAGGTCGCCAGATCCGGCGTGACGCCGTAGAAGCTTTGCGCCCCGCCCAAAGCCAGCCGAAAACCAGTGATGACCTCGTCAAAAATCAGAACGATGCCATGCTGCGCGCATAAGTCCCGGACCGTCTCCAGATAGCCGGGCAGCGGCGGAATGCAGCCATTGTTGCACATCACCGGTTCCATGATGACAGCGGCCAATTCATGTCCAAGACTTTGCATTGTCGCCCGCACGAGATCGGAATCGTTCCAGGGGAGCACGATGATATTCTCGCCGGCGCTCGCCAGTTGCCCGCTGGAAGCAAGCACGGACTTTGGCGCTTGCGGCGGGCCCGCCTGTTCCAAGCCCGGCGCGCTGCTGATCAGCGTTTCGTCGTACCAGCCGTGATAATGCCCTTCGAACTTGAGAATTTTTTCGCGCCCGGTGTGGGCGCGCGCGACCCGTATCGCGGCGTGTACCGCCTCCGAGCCCGAATTGCAGAACCGCAGCAGCTCGGCGCAGGGCACCGCCCGCTGGATGCTTTCAGCAAGATCGATTTCCAGGTCGTGCTGCGCGCCATAAAGCTGTCCATTTCGCATCGCCCGCTCGACAGCATCAAGCACCACCGGCGGACTGTGACCCAGGAACATCGGTCCCTGCGAGAGCGTATAGTCAAGGTAGACATTCTCGTCGGCATCGACGATGCGAGCGCCGGTCGCGCTGTGGAAGTAAAGCGGCGGCTGGGCAAGCGCCCGCACGTTGCTGCTCACCCCGCCGGCGAGCGACCCCTGCGCGCGCTGGAATAGCTCGATTGATCGCTGATATCGAGACAAGTTTCCCCTCGCCGTTTATTTCCCCAGGGCCAAAAGTTGCGGCGCTGGCATAACGCTCAAGCGCATTGAGGCTTGGCGCGCGCCTGCAATGACCGGCGCCGCTGCCCGACCGCAATCAGGCTCTGGTGGAACTGGCCGTCTTCGGTGGCTCCAGGTCACAAGCGTTTTACCATTTGAACGCTGTTCTCTTGACGGATTATAGTTAACTGAACCCGCGCGCGCAAAAAGTCTCTCGACGAGCTCTTCGCTTGAATCTCGCGCGCTTGTTGATCATGCCATGCGTCATCATGCTCTGACGACTGTTTTGCGCGCCCGCTTATTGCATCTGCCAATCGCTGTGTTCCTGTGCGATAATGCGCGCCGCCTTGCGCCTATTGTGGCTGCCAGGCGTCTGGAGGGAAACAGATGACACAGAGTCGCGACTTAATCCGTCAGCGCAGCGAACGGCCCTTGGCGCCGCCGCGTTGAGCTGATTCGCCGGCTCTTTAGAACCGGCTGGTCGATGTGTCCACTCTCCCCCAAAGCGCTTTACCCAATATCTGTTCACTTATCAAGGAGAAACACATCGTGATCAAGAAAAACGCGTCCCCCGCAAGTGACCTGTCCCGCCGCGAGTTTCTCAACATATTCGCCGCTGGAACCGCCGCCGCAGTCGGCACGGTTTCGCTCTCCGGCCTGCACGGCATCGCCAGCGCCCAGGACGGCGCCGGTCTGCGCATCGCCTGGTTGACGCCGGCGACGCTGGACCCGCGCTCAGCATCGGGCGACAGCGAAATCGCCATTTTGAACGCCCTCTATGACTACCTGATTGAAACTGATGCGGCCGCCAATCTCGTGCCAAGGCTGGCCTCGTCCTGGGCGCATAGCGATGACGGCCTCGTCTACACGCTGCAAATCCGCGATGACGCCAGTTTCCACGACGGCAGCCCGCTCACCGTTGGCGACATATTGTGGACGATTGCCTGGCATCAGGAATCCGAGAGCACCGTCGCCAGCCTCCTGTCTTCGGTCGAGTCGGTGGACGCGGCGGGGGACAACGCCATCGCTTTCACGCTCAACGCGCCAAATCCGGATTTTCTCTATAACCTGACGGACAACAAGTTCGTCATTCTCCAGGCAGGCGCGGAGAACATCGGGACGGCATTCAACGGGTCCGGGCCCTTTGCGCTTGAAGAGTTGATCCCCGGCGACCGCGCCATCATGCGCGCCAACAGCATTTATTGGGGCGGCGCGCCCAGCATCGACCGCCTGGAGTTCATCTTCTTTGATGACCAGCAGGCGGGCATCGCCGCTGTTCAGGGCGGCAGCGCCGATGGCATCCTGCGGCTGGACAATTCCAGCTTCCTCGGCTTCGGCGCCGATGTGAACTTCACTGCCACCGACATCCCCACCAGCGGCCACCACCTGACGCGGCTGCGCTCGGACCGGGCGCCCGGCTCGGATCTGCGCGTGCGCAAAGCCTTCAAACTGGCGACTGACCGCGATGCGCTCTGGGAGCGCGTGCAGCTGGGTTATGGCGCTGTCGGGAAGGATTCGCCGATCGGGCCGGCATTCGGCCAGTACTTCCTCGCCGAGGCGGAGGTCCCCGCGCGTGATCCCGAAGCGGCAGCCGCCCTGCTGGCGGAAGCGGGTTATCCCGATGGCCTCGACATGATCTTGCATACGCCCAACAGCGGTACCTGGCCCGACCTGGCGCAGGCGATAGCCGCGCAATGGGAAGAAGCCGGCATCCGCGTCGAGGTGCAGCTGGAAGACGAAAACACCTACTGGGCGGAAGCCTGGATGGAAGTCGATCTCGGCGTAACCGGCTGGGGCGCCCGTCCCGTTCCGCAGCTCTACCTCGACCTGGCTTATCATTCGGAAGCGCCCTGGAACGAATCCCATTACAGCAACGCGCGCGTCGACGAACTGATCGAGATCGCCCGCGCCTCGCTTGACCAGGACGAGCGCACCGCCGCCTACAAGGAGATACAGCAAATCCTGCTGGATGAAGGCCCGGTCGTTGTGCCCTATTTCTTCGCGCAGTTCATGGTGCTGGCGGGCAATGTATCCGGCGTGGAATTGCAGCCATTCGGCGGCCGCACCAACTTCAACAAGGCGGTGGTCGCTTAGGTTCCGGCGTCCGCCATTTCGCAGATTTGTAGGGGCGATCTATCAGGTCGCCCGCTGCATCCCAAGCATGGCGCAGTAAAACATGGCGCAGTACAAACCCGCAGAATCAGGCGACGTCAGCCGCCTTCTAGCCGCCCTCCAGGGGATGATCAGCGCGCAGCTGCGTCATCCGCAATCGGCGGCTGGCACGCTGGCGGTCGCCTTTTTTCTGCTGCTGGCTTTATTCGGGCCCCAGCTGGCGCCCTACCCCAAAGCCAATGATCAGAGGCATGACCCGCGCGTCCCGCCGACGCTCGATATCGGCGCCTTCAAACTGGGCGAGCATCCCTTCGGCACCGACAGGCTGGGCCGCGATGTCTACAGCCGGGTCATCCTCGGCGCGGGCAGCATCTTCCGCATCGCCGGCCTCGGCACCTTGATCAGCGTCCTGGCTGGCTCCGCCCTGGGGCTGTTCATGGGTTATCAAGGCGGCTGGGTCGATGAAGTGATCGGTCGCGTCATTGACGCCCTGCTGGCGATCCCGGCGCTTTTGCTGGCGCTGGTGCTCGTCGGCATCATTCGCAATCTCGACTTTGAGGCGGGCAGCTGGCAGGCGGCGCTGGCGGACAATGTCATCCTGCTGGTGATTTCCCTGCTGTACATCCCCATCGTGGCGCGCGTCGCTCGCAGCACGACGCTGGATATCAAGACCCGCGAATTCGTCGAAGCGGCGGAGATCCGCGGCGAGAGCAAATTCTATATCATCTTCCGCGAAATCCTGCCGTCGGTGGCGCCCTCGCTGGTGGTGGAAGCGTCGCTGCGCTTCTCTTACGCCATATTCCTCGTCGCGTCTCTGGGTTTCCTCGGCTTTGGCGCGCGCCCGCCATCGCCGGATTGGGGCTTGATGGTCAATGAAAATCGCGGCGGCTTTTATCAATTGACGCCTTGGGCGCTGGAGTTTCCCGCGCTTGCAATCGCCATTCTGGTCATCGCCGTCAACCTGATGTCGGACGGCATCCGCCGCGCCGTGCAGAAAGGCGCTTAAGCGTGGCCGTCGCCACCCGCAGTCTGCTGGATGTTGAGCGCCTCACGATCAGCTACGAGGTCAATAAACGCTGGATTCCGGCCGTGCGCGATTTTCACTTGCAGTTGCGGCCGGGGCAGATCGTCGGTCTGGTCGGCGAATCGGGCTCGGGCAAATCGACCATCGCCTTGGCCTTGATGCACTATCTCAGCAACAACGGGCGCGTCGAGCGCGGCGGCCAGCTGCGCTTCGCCGGCGAAGACCTGCTGGAAAAGTCTGACGCCGAGATGCGCCGTTTCTGGGCGAAGCGCATCAAGTTCGTGCCGCAGAACGCGGGCGCGGCGCTCAATCCATCGATCAAGATCGGGCCGCAAGTGCTTGAGACGCTCAGGGCGGCCGACGGCATCGACGGCGACGCCGCCTATGATTCTATGATGCGGGTCTTTCACGACGTGCGCCTGGTGGACCCCGAACGCGTCGCCCAACGCTACCCGCACGAATTGAGCGGCGGCATGCAGCAGCGCGTCACTATCGCGATGGCCCTCATCAGCAATCCCGAACTCCTGATCATGGATGAGCCGACCACCGGGCTGGATGTCACCACGGAGGCGGCCATCCTCGACCTGGTGCGCGGCCTGATCGCGGAACGCGGGACCGGCGTTATCTACATCAGCCACAACCTCGGCGTTATCGCGCAATTGTGTGAGCGCGTCATCGTGCTCTATGCCGGCGAGATCATGGAAGAAGCGCCCGTGCTCGACCTGTTCCAGGCGCCGCGGCATCCCTACACAATTGGGTTGATCAGCAGCGTGCCGACGCCGGGCCAAAGCAAGCGCGCCGCCCCGCTGCAATCGATCGCGGGCAATCCACCGGCGCTGACGAGCATGCCCGGCGGCTGCGTCTTCGCGGAGCGCTGCGCCTGGGCGATCGATATCTGTCGCGACAAACGGCCGCCGCTGGAAGAGCTGGCTGATGAGCGCGCCGTGCGCTGTCATCGCTGGGAGGAGCTATCCCCCACCCTAAATCCCTCCCCCAAAATGAGGGAGGGACTTGCCGACGTGAAAGCTCCCCTTCCCTCTTCATGGGGGAAGGGG
>WTGN01000013.1:0-208258 GCA_011523545.1 Chloroflexota bacterium
GGGGGCCGGGGGGTGGGGTTGGCCTCCCGGTTTTTGTTATCCTGGCGCGCCGCTGTTCCGCCGGGCTCAGCTCGCCCGCTTCCACTGGTCATTGACCAAATTGAATAGAATGATGTCGCTGCCGGGGCGGATGTCGCCAGCCACCCGCACCGTCGCGCGCAGTTGCGGTCCGCCACCGGGCGCGGACCAAAGCAGCGCGTCGATCACCTGATATTGCGCCGGGGCCGCGTTTCTGCTGTATCGCTCGTAGGCCAGCAAGCGGACGTTTTCTTCGGCTGTGTCGTAGAGCGCCAGCCATTCGTTCTGCTGGCGGGCGCTGAGGAGCTCGCTCTCGAGCGCCAGGCGCCACTCGACGAAATCGCGCCAATCCAGGCCCGCTGCTTCCGGTCGCCTGCCGATCACTTCTTGAACAAGCGACATATCGCTGCTTGCGGACAAATTCGACAGCAGAGCGGCGACCTTGTCTACGCCATAATTCGCCCCCAATGAGCGCATCAACGTGGCGCCGCTGTCCAATCGCGTGAAGGTCTCGCTGAGCCAGGCGATCGCCGAATCTCGCAGGTAGCGGGCGTCGCCGGCGCTTGCGCTGAGGTAGCCGGTATGCGCATCAACAAGCCGCTCAGCCAGCATGCCGCTGACGAGCAGTTGCCGCCGACCATCGAAGGGCGTATCGGCGCGCGCGATATCGATGTAAGGCGACCGGATCTGCAGGCGCAGGTTAAGCTCGTCCAGCCAGACCGCATCCTCGGCCGCGGCGGAGACGATGTCGATTTTGAGTCGCGGCAGGCCGGCGCAGTCCAGGAAACCGCAGCCTTTCTCCAGCCAATCTGTGAGGGCGGCTTTGACCTGAGCGGCAAAATTCTGATCTACGTCGCGAAAATTGACGATGACCTTGGATGATTCAAGCGTCTGAGCTGCGCCCCAATTTGAAGTATCTTGCGCGACATGCCGCCAGCCTTCGTCGCCGCGGCGGTAGAACCACAACCTGGCGTAAGGCAGTTCGTTGATGTTTTCCTGCACGAGCACACGCGCTTGATCGACGTCGATTTCCACGCCCAGGATGCTGCCGGTGAGCTCGATAGCGCCGTCAGCCTTCAAGGCGCTGTATTGCTGAAATGTCGCCCGCTGCCTGTTCATCCAGTCCAGTTCATCAGCGCTCTGGAATTCCAGAAAGCTGGACAGGTCGCCAATACGCAGCGCCGCCACCTCGGCTTTGACCGTGTCTTGCAGCAGCTGCGCGAATTGCCGTTCGATATCGAGCGCGCGCTGCCGCAAAATCAGCAAGCCAAGAATAATCACCGCCGCAAGCAGGCAGACAAGCGCCAACAGCAGCAGGCAAGATCGCCGCCGCCTGCTTTTCTCTTCCGGCGAATCGCTATCGGTCCCGGCGATCCATTCCGCTTCCACCTCCCATTCCAAGTTTATCCGGCTCACCTGGCGCCCCTCTCGTCACTGAGCGCGTAGAGTTCGCCGCTGCCGGCCTGATGGATACGCCCTTTGTCGTCGCGTATGAGCAAGCTGCCATCCGGTAGCGCGTCCAGCGCGACGCCGGCGACGCCGTCGACAGCGACAGCTCGGTTGAGCGACATCAGCCGGTTCTTCCAGGTCTCATGCAGGCCCGGCGCGGCGATTTGCGCATACCAATGCTCGAGCCTGCGCAACAGCGATGCGATTAGCTGAGCGCGATCCAGGCGCCGATTCACCGCGTCTTCCAGGCTGATGGCGGAATCGCGCAGGGGACTTCGCCCGAAGTCAACGCGCACATTGACGCCGATCCCGAGTACGGCGCCCACCAGCCGGTCGGCTTCCCAAAGGGCTTCCGGCAATACGCCGCAAACTTTCCTGCCGTCGATCTCTACATCGTTGGGCCATTTGATGCCCAATGCCTCACAGCCAACTTCTTCCGCCAGGTCATAAACGCTGAGCGCGGCCACCATGTTCAAGCGCGTGAGATGCGCTTCCGCCGGTTTCAAGATGAGGGACAGCGCCAGCGCGGCATTCGGCGGCGTCCGCCAGCTGCGGCCCTTGCGGCCACGACCGCGCGTCTGTTCATTGGCGATGACCACAGCGCCTTCGGGCGCGCCGGCCGCCAGCCAGGCTTTGGCGACATCGTTGCTGCTGTCGACCTGGTCAAAATATTTGAAGGGCCGGCTTAGCTGCCGCTCGAGTATCGATTGCGATAATGTCATCTCGGATCCGCCCAGGATTCCATGCCTCCGCATTGTATCAGAGTTGGGGACGCCACTAGAATAGAGTTGTGCCCGGCCATGCGAAACCGGGCGAGCGAGTCAGATTCCGTCATGCCCGTGGCGCCGGGCGCAAACTTGAAGGACTCATCATGAATCAAATCTGGACGCCATGGCGCATGAGCTACATACGGGGCGAGCGCGAAAGTTTCGATTCCTGCTTGTTCTGCCGCTTGGCGGAGAGCGCGGACAATGACAGCGCGCAGCTTGTAATCGCTCGTTCGTCGCACACCTACGCGGCGCTCAATCGCTATCCATATACCTACGCTCACACCATGATCATTCCCTACGAGCATGTATCGTCGCAAGAGGACATGAGCGCGGCCGCCCTGGCTGATTTGATGCTGATGACAAACCGGACAATGCGCGTCTTGCGCGAAATCGCCGACCCGACGGCCTTCAACATCGGCGCAAATATCGGCGCGGCCGCCGGCGCCAGCATCGCCGCCCATTTCCATTTTCACATCGTGCCGCGCTGGAATGGCGATCACAATTTCATGCAGTGCATCGGCGGAACGCGCACCGTTCCCGACACGCTGGATAACATACTGGAACAAATGCGCGCGAGCTGGGATAGCTTGTACGGACCAAAGCAAGACAGCGAATCATGACCGGGAGACGCTTCCGCAATTCGCGCGATGATGCCGATGCGCTTGCTTGATCGCATGCCTCGCGCCTGGCATCCAGATAACCGGCGCGAATTGGGCGTGGCGCTCATCATATTGCTCGCGGCGGCGCTGCGCTTAGGGCGCGGCGATCTGGTGGAGTACTTTCATGATGACGCCATGCTGGCCACATTGGCCTTGGAGTTGGCGGATGGCATTCGCTTTCCGCTGACCGGCATTCTCTCCTCGACCGGCATTCCCAATTCACCTGTGAGCGTGTATTTCCTGGCGCTTCCCTTTGCGTTGTCCTCAGACCCCGCCGTCGTCATTCACTTCATCATGCTATGGAATGTGCTCGGCGTGGCGCTGTTGTGGCTGCTGGCGCGCCGCTGCTGTGGCAAGCGCGTGGCTCTGCTGGCGGCATTGTGCTACGCCGTCAATCCCTGGGCGGTCATATTCAGCCGCAAAATCTGGGCGCAGGAGTTGCACAGTCCATTCATCCTGCTTGGATTCCTGCTCTTGCTGCAGGGCTTCTGGCAGGCGCGCGAGGCCGGGCCGGGAAGGCGCTCGGTCTTCCTTGCGCAGTGCCTGGGCATGCCTGTCTTAATTATCGGCCTTCAGTTCCATTTCGCCTCCTGGCCCCTGGCGCTGGTCATTCCCATAGCGCTTTGGCAGGGCCGAAAGCGTATCAGCGCTGGCGCCCTCATCATCGCTCTCGCCTTGTCAATTATCGTCTGCGCGCCCTATATGCTTGGTCTCACGCAGACGCTGGCGAGCGATCCCTGGCGGATTTCTGATGCATTGGCGCGCTCAGCGGAAAGCGCCCCGCAATTCAGCAGCGCGTCGATCGCCGCGGTTGGGCGGCTCGCGACCGGCAGTGGCCTGGAAACCTGGCTCGCGCCCGATCAGACTGAAGCGCTCGCGTCAGCCTATTCGCCATTGCTGCCGGTCACGCTGCTGCTGATTCCGCTTACTGTCATCGGTGTTGTCGCGGCCTTCTTGCGTTACCGGCGTTTCGCCGTCTTCATGCTGATATGGGCCTTTCTGCCTGGCGCCTTGCTGCTGGTCGAATGGACGCCGGTCTACATCCACTATTTCATCCCCTCAATCCCGGGTCTGGCCCTGCTTATCGGGCTTGGCCTGGACCATATCTTGCGCCGCGCCGCGCCACATCGCCCGCTTCAAGTCGCCGCCTGGCTGCTCTTCGCCCTCATTCTCGCGCTGCAGATCCAAGCCTGGAGTGCGGCTCTCGATTTTGTCGCGCGGCGACAGGTGGACTACCCCGGCTTCACGACGCCCTTGGCAAAGCTGCTGCCGCTGCGCGAGGCGCTCGCCCGCTTCGATGATGTCCTGGTGCTGGCGGCCGGCATGGCCTGGAATCTGCATCATGAAGTCGCCGTTTGGGATACGCTCTTGTGGGACGATGTGACATGCATTCGTACGCTTGTCCCGCGCCGTTATGCGGTTTTCCCCAGTCAGCCATTCGCCGCCATCATCGCGCCTGATGCCCCGCAGGGCCCGCTCATCGATCTATACCGCAATGAGAGCGCCAGAACTTTCCCGACGCGGGAGGGCGGGGACGACTATGTGCTGCATGAATGGCTTGGCCCGCCGACCTGGTCCGGCGTCAGGATCCGCGCGCTCGCGCCGCAGCGCTTCATCAATGGCGTGCAGCTCACCGGTTACGCTTGGGATGATGACGAAATCGCGCTTGAATGGCGGCTGCCCGCCCGCCAGGTCGGCGAGGATTTGCAATTCAGCGCGCAGCTCTACGACGCGCAGGGCGAGCGAATTGCTCAGCTCGACGCCCGCTTCTGGCACGGACGCCACTGGTGTGAAGGCGACCGCCTACTGACCTTTGGCGCGCTCAATCTGCATGAAGAAGCGAGCACGCTGAAGGTGGCGCTTTACAAGCTGGGCAATAGGGTGGACCAGGGACGCGTCTTCAACATTGAGCTCTTGGACGAGCTGGGCAATCCAAAAGGCCAAAGCGTCGATATCCCGCTTGAAGAGGGGGATGCCTAAGGCTCGCTCTCGCTTGCTGGAGTCGGCGCCGGCTCGTCTGCACCATCAGCCGCCGCAGTTCCTTGATCGGCCGCCTCGCCAGTTGGCGCCGCGGTCGCCGTCAATTCGATCACCTCGGCCGCGATTTCCCAGGGAATGACAAAGGTATTCAGAATTACCTCGGTTTGCTCGCCCTCTTCTTCGACCGTCTTCACATAATCCAGCTTGGGGTAGGTCAGGCCGTCGTGGATGTAAAGGCCAACGGAGAGGCTGTAATCCAGCATTTTGAATTCTTCAGGAAAGCGGTGATAGGTAGTGAAGGATTCGCCCCAGCGCCAGTATTTGGTGGGCAAGCGCGGCGCGCCGTCATCTTGACTGAGGACATCTCCATCCGCATCCAAGAGGTGGGCAAACACGGTGTAATTCTCTTCCGGCGTCGTTTCCGCTTTCCAGTTCAGTGCGATCTCATTCAGCTCAAAATCAAGCTTGAAAGACTCAAGGCGAATCGCCTCCGCGAAAACAGGCTGCATATCCAGCGGAATATCGGAAAAGCCTGTGAGGACCGGTTGAGACCTGGCCGTGACAACAGCGCCGATTTCCAGCAGCACCGGGTCGATGCCCGCGCCTTCCGCGCTGGTGGCGCCTATGGATGCCGTGCGCGTCGCGTTTTTCCATTCGACGAGCAGATTGAATGGATAGCGCCCGTAAGCGGCGTTGCTGATGTTGATGAAGTATTCATCCGGGTATATCTTGCCGGCTTGCCAGCGCGACGTGCGCAAACTTCCAGCGCCCGGGAAGGTGGCGTAGCGACCGATTTCCTGGCCGCGGTCGTCGACCAGGGTGAGAAATATGCTGTTGTCGTCGGCTGATTGGCTCAGCACTTGCCAGTAAAGCTTGACCTTCACCCGGTCCGCGGTTGAATATCGACGGTCGATGCGCTCGTATCCAATCAGCGCGACATCGCCGAACTCGGCGTAAACCTGGCGCGCTCTGTCGGGCACTGCTTGCACCGGCTGTGGCGCCTTGTATTGACTGGCGATGACCGTGAAGGGCACAAACAGCGCGACTAGCCCCAGAAAGCGCAGCTGCCAGACCATGGCCTCATGCAGCAGCTCCTTCGGCACCGCATCGCCCGCTCTAACGAATTCCAGGTTGGGTGGCCGAAGCGAAAACACGACCCACCAGACCACCTCGACAAAGCCCAGCGCAAGCAGCGGGCTGACGACGCCGATAAGCGGGAAGAGCACACGCCCCTCGGCCACGCGCGTCAGGGTGCTCCAGTAAAGAACGCCAATCCATAATAGCGCCAGGGCGAAGGCCAGCGTCAGCAGATGCGCCAGCTCGAAACGCGCATAGGCGAAATCGCTGATCGCCAGCAATTGCATCGCCAGGAAAACGCAGCCCAGAATGCTCAGGAATGTCATCAAATCCAACAGCAGGTAAAAGATGCTCGCAACCTGAATATTGAGCGCGCCAAAGAGCCCCCAATAAGACATGCGAAATTGCTGGTATTCGGCGAACAGATCCACCAGGCTGAAAGTGATGCCGCGCGGCCCGGCGATATTCGCCATCGTGATGATGCCGAATGCTTCCTGGTAAAGCTGCACATTGCGGAAATACCACCAACCGGCGATCAGAATCCAGAACAGCGCCAACATGTACAGAAACAGCAGCAAACCGCGCCGATCCTGCGTCTTGCGAAAGACGATGAGGGCCGCCATCAGCATGACCGGCAGCAGCACGAGACCGGTCAGCTTGGTGACGCTTGTCACCGCGAAGAGCAGCGCCATTGCCAGCGTGCGGCGCAGCGTGAAGCCATCGCGCAGCGTGCGCAGCGTCAGCCAAATCAACGCGCTGTTCAAGATCATCGCCAGGCTGTCGTTGCTGACCGATGCGCTGACGAAAATGAACATCGGGTTCAGGCCGGTGATAGCCGCCGCCACGAATGCGACAGTGAGGCGCTGCGGCGCGACAAGCTCACCGATCTTGAAGACGAAGACAATCGTACCTGCGCCCAGCGCCAGGCCGAGCGCGCGAATGAACAAAATGGCGACGCCGGGGCCAGCAAGCAGCGAGAGCCCCTCATCATGCATGATCAGGTTTTTGTTCCCGAAGGAGTCCGGCTGATGGGCGGATACATGCGGATTGAGGCGGCCGCGGATATCGACGTCGTCGCTGTCGAACGGCGCCGAGGCCAGCGCCATCAGCGCGTAGTAGAGCGGCGGTTGGCTGCCGTGCTGCCGGTAGATGGTGTCTCGGCCGTCGAACTTTTGTATCGGCAGGCTGTTTGTCTCGCGCAGGTGTTTGATATAACCATAATGCCAGAGCTCTTCATTCGCCTCGAAGACCGGCGTCGCCGCCAGATACATCAGCCCAAGGACGATATAGAACAGCAAAATCCATTGCAGTGGGCTCAGCGGAATATCAAGTGAATTCAGCCAGCGCCACCCTTTAAGCAGCCGAGTCAACAGCTGGTCTGCGCCGCGAGTCAGCCAGTTGAGTCGGGCTCGCGCTTTTGCCTTCAGTGGACCGATTTGAGCTAGCATATCTGCGCTTCAATGATTTTGACGACGTGCCTTGAAATTGTCTACTGCATACAAACAGTATAATGCTATTCCGTCGGCTGCAAGTTTCTCAGCGATTTCACCAAGCCGGCGCATCAACATGCCTGAAAGCCCGAGCGCCGCCAGGACGGGCATTGCCTGCGCGCTTAACCGGCGCCAGCCGCGAACATGTCGCGGGCGCGCTCGACATAATCCATCGACTGATGACGAAAGTAAGTGTTGTAGAGTTCGGCGTAATGCCCGCCATCGCGCATCAGCTTGTCGTGATTGCCCACTTCGATTATCGCGCCATCGCGCAAGACGATGATGCGGTCGGCGCTGCGGACCGTGCTGAGTCGGTGCGCGATGAGTATGGAGGTGGAACGGGCCAGGATGAGCTCAATGGCGTCTTGAATCTGCGCCTCGGTGAAGGGGTCGATGCTGGCGGTGGCTTCATCCAGGATGAAGATGGACGGCTTCTGCACCATGACGCGCAGCAAGCTGACCAGTTGGCGCTGCCCCAGGCTGAGGCGGGCGCCGCGCTCGCCGACGGCTGTATTCAGTCCATCCGGCAGGCTATCCAGCCATTCGCCGTTGCCAATGCTCATGGCGACGTCCTTGATTTCTTTCAGAGACGCCCGCGGATTGCCATATCGGACATTCTCGAGCACCGTGCCGCTGAACAAGAAGGGCTGCTGCGATACAATCCCCAGCCGCGACCGGAAACTCTTCAGGTCAAATTCGCGTATATCGACGCCGTCGATGCGAATCGTCCCGGCCTGAAACTCATAGTAGCGCGTGATCAACTTGGCAATCGTGCTCTTTCCGGCGCCGGTATGGCCGACAAAGGCGACGTTCTCGCCCGGCGCGATATCCAGGCTGAAATCTCGCAATACCGCTTCCCCGCGTTCGTATTCGAAGTTGACGCGCTCGAACTCGATTCTGCCCGCCAGGTCCGTTGCCCTACGGCTGTCGCTTTGCCGTACCGTGTTCTCGGCGTCAATTAAGGCGAAGATGCGCTCGGCCGCGCTCATGCCTTGCTGAAACTGGCTCCAGAATGAGGCGAGATTCATAAAGGGAAACCAGAATCGATCCACGCTCTGGATGAACAGATACCAGGCGGCGGCGCTTAAGGCGCCCTCAAGCACGGACTGCGTGCCGACCCAGGCGACGATCGACATGGCAACGGCGCCGAGCAGCGTCATGACGGGAAAGACGAGCGACAGCAGGAAGCCGCGGCGCAGATTGATCCGGTAACTCAGTACGTTTACTGCCGAGAATTCGCCGTAGATCATTTCTTCCTGGCGGAAATTCTTGGCGACGCTGATGCCGGTGACGCTCTCCTGAATATTGTCGTTGACGACGGCCATCGCCCGCGCGCTCTGGCGGGTGGCGATACGCGCCACATAGCGGAATATGAGCGCGGCAGCCATCACCAGCGGCATCGTCAGCAGGAGCACGACCGTGAGCTCGACTGAATAACTCAGCAGCGCGGCGAATAGAATCAGCACCGAGAGAAACTGCGATATGACTTCGCTGCCCAGCAAGACCACATCGCCGAACTCTTGCGTATCGCTTGTGATGCGGCTGATGACCGCGCCTGATTTGTGCCGGTCGTAAAAGGCGAGATCGCGTTCAATGGCGGCTTCGAAGCAATCCTTGCGCATCTGGGCGACGATTCTGCCAATCACGACGACGGTGAAGCGGCGCCTGCCATAGTTGCAGATGTATTCGGATACGGCGACGAATGCCAGCGCCATGAGGATAAAAGTGAGCAGATCGCCGCCGGCCACCAAATCATCCACAGCGGCGCTGATGAACACGGGGCGTACTGCGCGCGCCAACCCGACGACCAGGAAACCAAGCAAGCCCCAGATGACCAGCCGCTTGTGCGCCGCCAGATAATCGGCAATGCGCCTGAAGAGATAAGCGTCGCCGTATTGCCGGTCGTAGGCATCGCTCTGAAGCCCGCCGAAGACAGCCGCCATATTAAACTCCTTCTATAGCTTGGGCGGGCGCGTCCGGCGAAGAACGTCGATCGAAGATATGCCGGTAGGACTCGGATGAGCCCAGCAATTCTTCATGCGTACCCTGCGCCACCACCCGCCCCTTGCGCAACACAACAATATGATCGGCCCAGCGAATTTGCGACAGGCGATGCGTTATCAGCAAGGTGGTGCGTCCGCTCGCCGCTGACCATATCGCCCGTTGAATCTTGTCTTCGGTCGCGCTGTCGATAGCGCTCGTGCTGTCATCGAGGATGAGGATCTGCGGATCCGTTTGGAAGGCGCGCGCGAGCGCCAGCCGCTGCCGCTGCCCGCCGCTTAAGGTCATGCCGCGCTGCCCAATTATGGTGTCGTAGGCGGCCGGAAAAGCGGAGATGAATTCATGCGCCTGCGCCGCTTTGGCCGATTCGACGATGCTGTCCATATCAAGGGCGTCCCGGCCGAAGGCGATATTCTCGGCCACGCTGCGGCTGAATAGAATGACATCCTGCTCTATGATGCTGATCTGCGAGCGCAGCGCCTGCAGGTTCCAATCACGCACGTCAACGCCGTCCACCGTGATGCGTCCGTTATCGACATCGTAAATGCGGTTGACCAGTTTGCTCAGTGTGGTTTTGCCGGAGCCAGTCTGCCCCACAATGGCGACGGTGCTCCCAGGCCTTACCGAAAACGATATCTCGCTCAAGACGGTCTCATCGGCGCCGTAGCCGAAGGAGACATTATTGAATTCGATCAAGCCCCGGATGTCGCCGCTATATCCGTCCTGGTTTTGGTCGAGCTTGGTTGTCGTTACCAACATATCCAGAATCCTCGCCGCGCTGGCGTAACCCGAGGCCAGGCGGGACGAAGTGAACAGCGAGATGAACACCGGAAACTGGAAAAGACTGATGAGCCCGAGATAGGTTATGACATCGCCCTCGGTTATCGCTCCCTCGTTGTAAAGACCGCCGGCGTGGAGCAGGGCGCCGACAACAGTCAAACCGAATAGCAGCACCGATAGATAGCGCGCTTCAAATTCACCCTGTTCGATAAAGCGATCGCGCACTGTATCAGCCAAGCCGTTGAATTGACCAATCTCGACCCGCTCCTGCGCCGCGCCCTTGACCACCTCCAGGCCATCGAGGGATTCCGCCAGCTTGGCGTTCATGCGGCCGAAGCTGGCGCGCACGTCCCGCGCGATCGGGTGCAGCCGCGCGATGAAATACACCTGCACGCAAAGATGCGCGATGATGAAAAACAGCGGCACGACAATGAGCTCGGGCAGAATCCCCGGCGCATAAACCGCCGGCATGATGAGAAACATGTTGGCGCCGGTTATCAGGTTGACACCCGGATTCATCATGAAATTCATCTCGCGGACGTCATTGGTAACCCGCGCCATCGTCTCGCCGACCGGCTGCCGGTCATGAAAATTCATGCTTTTGCCCAGCAAGCTCGCATAAAGTTCATCGCGAATATCGCGCTCGAATCGTTGGGCGAAGACCTCGGCTGAAAAATTGCGCAAGAATTGCAAGCCGGACCGCAACGTCTGTGAGCCAATGATCAGCAGCACGCTGTTGAACACGAGCGGCAGCGTTTGCTCGTTCGAGAGCAGAATCGCGTTAAAGGCATCGCCCAAAGCGCCCGGGACGACGCCGGCCAGAAAGGCGTTGCTGAAGGCGCCCGCCAACAGTAGCATCGCCGCGATTGGATGGCGCAGCGCGTGTGAAAGAATGAAGCGAAAAGGACTGCTGCGGTTGCTCTTGATTGGCGATTTGACGTTAAATTCGGCAGTCATGGCTGCTCCACAACCAGCGGGATAGAATGCGCCGAGTCTATATGACGGGCATCATTTTCAGAATGGACAATTGCGCCTTGATGGCAGGCGTTGACTATTCGGGTCTCGCTCCATGTCAATCAATCGTGATCATGACGGGCAATACGCCGACGGTGCCGTCTTCCGCCACTGCCGCGCCGCTCACCGGCAGCCTGGCGATTTGGCCGCTGCCGCTATCGTAAAAGTACATCAGCAGCCAAATCTGATACTCGCCCTCCGGCATATTCTCCGGCAGGCGAAGCGCGCGATTGTCCCAGACTGGCCAGCCGGGCTGCCAGCTTGATGTTGGGGCGAAGCCGTCTTGCGGCCCCGCGTCCCGCCCCTGCAGGACCGGCTGCTTTGCGCCGCTGTCGACGATGAACCAGGCGATCGTATAATCCTGCGCCGGGGTGGCGTCCGCTTGCCACAGCAGCGACAGTTCGATTGCCTCGCCGGCGCGGTAGCGAAAGCCATTCGGCAGCGCAAGGCTCGCAAGCTGAATAGTCTCGCCGAAGCGCAAATCTGTCGCGATGTCGCCGGCAAAATAGGCAAAGGGATCGGGCGCCGGGCTGCGCGTGCTGTATTCCAGGAGCCGCACCGTTGGGTCGGCTTCCGGCAGCTGTACTTCGCGCAGCGGGTAATAGTGCTGCGCCAGATAACGCTCTAGCGGGCGGAAGCTCCAGCGCATGAAGGGGCTGGTCTCGGCCAGCACCCACAGGCGGTCTAGCTCCCCGGCCAGATGCTGCAGGGTGCGAAAGCTCTGGACGTCAAACCAGTCGTTGGGGTTCTGGGAGATGATCGCAGCCGGCTGCCTGTCACTGGGGGCTTGCGCCAGCGGCCGGTCAAGGATGATTGGGCGCGGCCTGCTGGAATCCAAGTGGTTCAAAATGAAGTTGCCATAATCGCCCCCCGGCAGCAGCAGCACATCGTCGGAACGGGCGTTGTCGGTGAGGAAGTCAAGCGCTTGGTGCAGCGCCCTCTGGCCGGATTGGGTTAGCGGATCCTTGTCATAAGCCGATTGAAGATTAAGCAGGATAAGCGGCAGGCAGAGCAGGGCGAGGACGGGTGACAGATGTCGACAGCGGCCGCCGGGCGCCCGCAAATTGTTCAGCAGGGCGGCCGCCACCAGCGCAGTATAGACAGCGAAGCTTAAGCCCCAGGCCGGCAGCTTGGCGCGCGTCCATAGAAACTCCAATCCCACTTCTCCCCAGCGCCCCGGCAAAACGAACCATCTGAAATAACGGGGCTGGGTCAAGGCCGGCGCCCATTCCGACAATCCGCTGGATTCAGGCGGCAGCGATTCTCCATAACGGCTCAAGCTCAGGGAAACGCCAACGAATTGAATCCAAATGCCGTAACAGAGCAGCGCGATCCAAAGCAAGCGCAGTCTCCTTCCTGGTCTACGCAGCATCGCCTGGGCGATTGGCGCCGTCGCCAGCATCAGCACGGGGATGCAGGGCAGCAAGAAACGCGGCGGCCAACTGAGCCCGCCGAACCAATGCGCGCCCGCCAGCAGCGCATGCCCCTGGACATAGCCGGCGCAGAATAGCAGCACTGAAATCGCAAATCGCTTGCGCCCGCCGCGCCAAAGCATGATGCAGCCGGGAATGGCGAAAAGTGTCAAAGGCGATGTCGCCCAGATGCTGGCGCCGGGGCTCAATGTGTAAGCGCGCAAAGCAGTGCCGAGGAAGTCCGTATTGAAGCCGAGACCACGCAAAAATTCTTGCAGCGCGGCCGGAAGCGGCTCAACCAGCATCAGGAAGCATAGGCCAGCCAGCAGCAATGCAAGCAGCGCGGGAAGGGCGACGCGCAGTATGCGATAGTGGCCAAGTCGCCAGGCGGGCAGGGCGAATATGACGATTGCGGGCAGGGCGAAAACTGCTGAATACTTGGTCTGATAGGCGAGCAGCATCCCAATGGCGGCGGCAGCCAGGCTGGCGGTGCGGCCGACGGCGCTCTTTGCACGACCCCATTGCAAAGCCAGCAGCGCCAGCAAAAGAAAGCAGGCCGTCACCGGCTCGCGGAAAAACGTCTGGCTGTATGCCCAGAAATTTGTGCTGATTCCGGCGCCAACCGCGACGGCGACAGCGACCGCATCGCTAAATGACATGGCGCGCAGAATCAAATAAACCAGGCCGACATTCAGGGAGGTGATGAAGACGTTGAAGAGCCAGATTGTGTGAATATTGCCAAGACGGGGCAGGGCGTCGGCGATCCGCAACAGGGGGCCAGCCAGCAAGATATTGAGCTGCTCCTGGACACGGTATTCGACCAGTGGAAGGGCGTCCGACGCGCGGATGCGAAATGGCAGCTTGATCCAGTGCGTTTCGTCCATCAACCAGTCGCCGTAACGCACGGTGCTGGTGACGGCATCGAGCGCGCGCCGAGTATCGCCTGATTGGATCGCGGCTCGGTAAGTGAGCATGTAAACGCCGGCCGCAAATGCGACCAGCAGCAGAAACACTCGAATGCGCTGGATTCGGTCCGGGGTGTCGGTCATTGAAGTCGATTCATGAGGGCGAGCCGGACCAACCGTTGGCATCTCCGCGGGCGCTAATGATGGCGAAGAGCGCGTCCGCAATGCGATGCAAGTCGTCGCGTGCTATGTGCTGGAAGGCCATCGCCAAACGAATGAAGGCGCGGTTCTCTCGATTCGCCGAGAACTGGCGCCAGCCGGCTTCGTCGTCGCTCTTGGTTGCGCTCGCGTCTGGGGTCGGCGCTGGATCGCGCGAAAATGCCGGCCTGACGGTGAAATATTCCAATTCCTGTTGCAGGGCTCGCGCCAAGCTGGCCAGTTGGCTGATGGGAATGCGCGCTTCGCCTAATTCGTATCTTTCGAGCAGGTCGGCCTTCAACTCGGTTGCAGCGCTCACGTCATCCATGCTTTGGCCAGCCGATTCGCGGGCCGCGCGCAGCATGCCGCCAACGAGGCGCTGCCGAAGCCGCAGATACTCCATGCGCGCGCTTTCGTCCAGGGCTTGCTCATCGTCCCGGTTGCCGGCGCGCCCATTCAAGAAGTGGGCCATGACTTCCAACTGCGGCAAGGACGGCGCCTCGTCGCCGTACTCCCAAGCTTCGACCAGCTCAGGCTCGACCTGTAGAATGGTCGCGCAATCAGCCAGGCTGCGCTCGGCTTCCAAGCGGTGCATGCGAAGCAAAACACCAAAGATTTTGCCGCGAATATTGAGCGCATCGTCGTGGTTTGGACTCTTGGACTTCGTTACAGTCGGGGTTTGCAGCGCTTCGAGCGCCGCTTCTGTCAGGTCAACGCGGTCCATTTAAGCTCTCGACTAAGTGTAGGGAAGATTATAGACCTGAGCGCGCTGGGCGGCAAGATCATCGCCCGCCGAAACGCGATCCAATTGGCGCGCAGGTATTCGCGCTGACAAAATCTGAGAATGGTCGCGGATGATAAACTGCAAGTTGCCCTGGCTCATGCTTGAGCAGCCTCGCTCATTGTGGCAAGCTTGCGGCTGTGGATGACTTGATACCGGCGCGGGTCCTGGCCCTGAGGTGAAACGATGCCCAACAAGGCGCATCATGAATTGAATCGGCGCTCCTGGAATGCAGGCACCAAAGCGCACAACAGCCATAAAGGCGATCAAGCCGCCTTCTTCCGCGCCGGCGGCAGCACGCTTTTCCCCGAGGAGCGCCGCCTGCTGGGGAATATCGCCAGCAAGACGCTGCTTCATCTGCAATGCAACAGCGGCCAGGACAGTTTGAGCATCGCTCGACATCTCGGCGCGCGCGTCACCGGCGTGGATATCAGCGACGAGGCGATCGGCTTCGCCCGGCGGCTATCACGCGAAAGTAGCATCGACGCGCATTTCGTCCGCGCCGATATCTACGACTTTTTCGAAGGGCACGACGAGCGCTTTGATGTCGCTTTTTCCTCTTACGGCGCCATCTGCTGGCTGTCGGATATTCAGGCTTGGGGGCGAGGAGTCGCTGGCTGCTTGAAGCCCGGCGGGAGATTTGTCCTGGTGGATTTTCATCCTGCTTTGCTGATGTTTGATGAGGGATGGCGGCTGAACGAAGATTATATGGGCGGCGTCGTTTGTGAGTACGACTCGGGCGTCGGGGACTACGTCGCAATGACCGGCGTGGCGGCCGGGGTCGATTCGCTAGAGCCGGGAATCACTGACTTTCACAATCCCTTTCCCGGCGTCGAATACAAGTGGGGCGTCGCGGAAATTGTAACGGCGTTGATTGATGCCGGTTTGACCCTCAGGCATTTGCAGGAGTACGCCTTTAGCAACCTCTTCAAACCGTTCCCCGATATGCGCGATATTGGCGGCCTGCGTTTTGCCGCGCCAGCCCATCTGCCGCAGCATATTCCGCTCATGTTCAGCCTGGTGGCCGCGCTAAAGCCGTGAACCTCGAAGATGCGATTCAGCCTTCCGATGCAAGGGCGAGACTGTCAGCAAACCTGGCAAGATTCGCGCTTGCGCTTGTCGCTGCAATCACAGACGGCCAGTAGCTTCAGCGAACCCGAGCGCGCTAGCCCGGCAGACTTGTGTCTTCGTCCACTTGCGACATCAGTTGCCTGGCTTCCGCCTTCTCGTTTTCAGTCAACCTGAAGCCCTTGCTGAAATAAACCGACTCGGGAAAGCGGTAATTCCAGGCGCGATAAAAGCCGGCGCGCTCGATATCACGGCTTAAGCTGCAGTCAAAGCGAACCAGGTAGCCGTTTGCCAAGGGCCCGTCATGCCCGTGCTGCACATGCGCCAGCCCCCAGGTGACGCCGCGGCCGTCGCCGCTGTCGCTGAATGCGTCAGGCACATAAGGGCCCGCGGCCACCGGCGGCACGCTCACCTTGCCGGCCACCTCAAAATTCAAGCCGTCCGGGGCAAACTGCACCGTGTTCTTTTCCGGACCTTCGAGGCTGGTGACGGCGGCGATGCCCTCGCGGAATGGATAGAGAAAGGTCTCGTGTCCGCTATTGGTCAGCGGATTCAGGCGCGATTTGACAAAGGGGCCGCGCGGGTCGTCGGCGATAGCGGCGCCCCAGCCGATGCCCAGGTCATGCCGGTAGCAGCGGCCGAATTGCACGCCTTTGTAATACAGCCAGATCTGTCCGCGGTAAATCAAGACGAATGGATCATGCAGCTTGTGCGAGTCCCACTCGCCGAAGCTGTCGACCGCATCGGCGTCATCGTCCTCTCCGACGAAATTGCCTCGCCGGCCCGGGCGCAAAACGGGCGCCGGCAATTTAGTCCAGGGCCCTTCTGGCGAACCGGCCCATGCCAGGCCAATCTGGTGGATGCTGCGGTGTTTCCACACACCTTGAATGACTTGATAATAGAGATAATATTTACCGTCAAAAACCAGGATATCAGGCGTGAACACCGCCCGGTCGTCGAATGACCCCGGCTGGCCGCGCTGAACGGCGGGTCCGCGTTCTTCCCAGTTGAAGCCATCGCGCGAGGTCGCGTACCAGATGTCGGCCATATCCCAATCCCAGGCCGGCCGCGTTTCCCTGGCCTGCGCGATGCCCCGCCAGGTTTCCGCCGTCTGCCGGCGCGTATACCAGACGTAGTAGCTATCACCGACGCGGATGACTTTGGATGGGTCGCGCCGTGTGACGCCGGTTTCCGCACCGACGCCGCCGAGGCGCGCGTATCTGAAGGCCGTGAAGAATTCGCTGCCCTGGTCTTTGTAGACGCCGAAGTGGTCGTAAACGCGCTTCATCGCTTGGCTGACCGGGCCGGGCGGGCGGCTCTCATCCGGTTTTTCCGGCTCATTGGCGTAAACCAGCTCCCGCATATTCTGGTCGTTCAGCGCCAGATCCGGCGAAAAATACACCTCTTCCGGATAGCGAGTATTGCTGCGGCGGAAGCCGGGCCGCTCGAGATCGCGGCGCAGATTGCAATCAAAGCGGACGATGTAGGAGTTGCCGGTTTTCATCTCTTCGGTGGCGATATGCGATAAGCCCCATATGATGCCGGCGCCGTCTTTGGAATCGCAATAAGAATCGGGCGCGAAGGGTCCGGCGGCCAGCGGCGGAAGATTGACATGGGCGACCACATCAAAATTGATCCCGTCTGGCGCGTATTGTATTGTATCCTTTTCCGGGCCGTCGTGGCCGCAGATGGCGAGTATGCCCTCGCCGTAAGGGAATAGACAGGTTTCGTGACCGCTGTTGGTGACCGGGTTCAGCGGCGACTTGATGAAGGGCCCCTCAGGCCGCTCGGCGATCGCCACACCCCAGCCGATGCCGCGCGAATACTTGGTCGTCCAGCCCATCGGCTGGCCCTTGTAATAGAGCCAGAATTTGCCGTCGCGGACGAGAATGAAGGGGTCGTGCACCTTGTGGCTGTCCCAGGCGCCATAACGCAGGACTTCGTCAGAGTCGTCAGCGCCCAGCCATTCGCCCGGCGCGCCCGGTTCCAGCACCGGCGCTTCGGCCCGCTGCCAGGGGCCGGCCGGCGATTTCGCATAAGACATGCCAATGGTGTTGCGCGTCCGCGTCCGATACGGGTAATGGACGGCCTGATAGTACAGGTAGAAGCCGCCCCTGGTCATCAGGACGTCCGGCGTGAAGACTGAACGTCCGTCATAAGCGTCTTTTGGCCCGCGTTTGACGGCGACGCCTTGCTCCTCCCAGTGGAAGCCGTCACGAGACGTCGCGTGCCAGATCTCGGCCAGATCCCAGTCGAAGACGGGTGTATCCCATGTTTGCACGCGGCCCGGCGGCTTGTTGGCATGGTCCCGATCGCGGGCAGTCTTTCGCCGCGTATACCAGACGTGATACTCGCCGTTGACGCGCAAGACTGTAGTCGGGTCGCGCCGGGTGACGCCGGCTTCTTTGCCAATGCCGCTAATCCGGCTGTACTTGAAGTTGGTATAAAACTCATTTGTCGAATCTTGATAGATGCCCCACTTGTTGTAGAGCCGCGTTTGAGCCGCGCTGAGCGGTCGATCTTTTGCTTTCTCTTCGCTTGGCTCGCCGGGGAGCCGCGGTTTCTCGCTCACGGGTATTTTCACTATTCACCTCTCTTCCAGAATCATGGCGGCGGCTTTCTCGCCAATCATAATGCAGGGGGCGTTGGTGTTGGCATTGATGATACGCGGCATGATGGACGCATCGGCGACGCGCAAGCCCTCAATCCCGTGAACGCGCAGCCGCTCATCAACCACCGCCAACGCATCGCGCCCCATTCTGCAGCTGCCGGCCGGGTGATAAATGGTCGTGGCGAATTCGCGGATGAAGTGGATAAGCGCTTCATCTGTTTGGACCTGCTCGCCGGGCAGAAACTCAGCGCCGCGATAAGGCGCAAAAGGCGAGGCGAATGCAATCCGCCTGCCGAGCTTGAGCCCGGCCAGCAGCACCTGCACATCGGCTTCTTCCATGAGGCAGCCGAAGTCAATATGAGGCGGAGCGAAAGGGTCGCTCGAAAGTAATTTGAGCTCGCCGACGCTCTTCGTGCCGACCAGGCCAACGAGGATCGTAAAGCCATGACCGGTCGGCGCGTCGAAGCCGTGCCGTATGAACCAGTCCGGCCCGAAGTGATACTGCAGTTCGGGCGCCGGCGCGTCTGGATCAAGCCGCAGGAAGCCGCCCGATTCGCCCAGATTCGACGTTAACAGCCCCATTTTCTCGCTCTTGTAGCGCTTTACCTGAGCCGGCGAATCCTTGCCGGCCAGGCTGACCGGCAGTTTACAATGGTAGGCCAGCGGGATCTGAATATGATCCTTCAGGTTTTGGCCGACGCCCGGCAGGTCTTGAACGGGCGCGATGTCAAACTCGGCCAGATGATCGGCGGGGCCGACGCCCGAAAGCATGAGCAGTTGCGGCGAATTGATCGCGCCGCCGCAGACAATTACTTCACGATTCGCCCGCGCGGACTCGAGCGATCCCTCATGCCAATACTGCAGGCCGACGCAGCGCGCGTTTTCGATATCCAGTTTGGTGACCTGAGCGAAAGGGATGGCCCTGAAATTCTCCCTTTTCAGCGCGGGACGCAGATAACCGAGCGCGGTGCTATGGCGCTGGCCTCGTTTCTGCGTCACCTGGTACAGGCCGAAGCCCTCCTGGGCGCCATCGTTAAAGTCGTCATTGTGCCCGTAGCCGAGTTCCAGCGCCGCTTCGACAAATGCCAGGCTAAGCGGATTTGGATCTTGTGGATCGGCCACATTGATGGGACCGCCGACGCCATGATGTTCTGATTCGCCGCGTTCTTGATGCTGCATTTTTCGAAAGTAGGGCAGGACATCCTGGTAAGCCCAACCGGCATTGCCGCGGGCCGCCCAGCCGTCATAGTCCGACGGGTGGCCGCGCTGGTAAACCATGGCGTTCATCGAACTGGTGCCGCCGTAGACTTTGCCGCGCGGGACATATTCCCGCCGATTGTTGAGGCCCGGCTGCGGCGTCGTCTTGTAGTCCCAATCTACCTCCGTATGGAACAGGTTGGTGAAGCGCGCCGGGATGTGGATGTCCGGATTGTGGTCGGGGCCGCCAGCTTCCAGCAGCAGCACGCTGCATGTTGCGTCTTCGCTGAGGCGGCTCGCCAGCGCCGCGCCGGCGGATCCCGCGCCCACAACGATGTAGTCAGCGGATATCATAACGCGCTCCCGGCAAATCGTCGTTAAATATGGTTGATCGGTGGATTTGAATTGCTCATGTTAATTGTCTACAATGAGTCGATTATACTGATTGATGCCGCGCGTCACCAAATTCGCGCGGCGATTCGCGCGCTGCGCATGGGAGGCATCATGAAGCCAGACAGCAAGCAAAGGCCCGCCTTTCCCGGTCGGCTGCCGCTGGAGAAACCGACCGATCGACCGCTGAGCGCGGCGATGCAGCGGCTCTACGATATGTGGACGCCCTTGCAGGATCCTGGCAATCCCTTCTATACCGTCTTCAAATATTCTCCCGTCACTGGCATCGGCCTGGACGAATCCGAGCTTTCGGTCTCGCGGCGCGATCCATCCAAGGTGCTCAAAATCGGCGATACATACTACGTCTGGTATACGCGGCGCGCCACCAAGCACATGCCTGTCGGGCGCTTCAATATCGACCAGGGCGATGATGAGACGCCAATCGTGGATTGGGATCTGGCCGATATCTGCTACGCGACCTCCAATGACGGCTTCAACTGGGTGGAGCAAGGGGTGGCCGTGCCGCGCGCGCCCAAAGGCAACTATGGCGACCGGTCGCTCTCGACGCCCGACATTCTCGTTCACGGCGGCAGATACTATCTCTATTACCAGTGCTTCACGACGATGTGGCGGCAGAACGACTGCGTGAACGTCAGCATGGCCTGGTCCGACTCGCCGGACGGACCCTGGACGCGGCTGGAGCGCCCGGTTGTCGAGCAAGGGGCGGAAGGCGCCTGGGACAGCTGCGCCATTCACGACCCCTATCCGCTGGTCTATCAAGGCAAGATTTGGGTCTATTACAAGGGATCGCCCCAAGACAAGTCGCCTGGCAACCTGCTGCGCGCGCAAGGCGTCGCCATCGCTGACAGTCCGGAAGGACCCTACATCAAGTCGGAATTGAACCCGGTGACGAATTCCGGCCATGAGACGATGCTCTGGCCTTATGAAGAGGGCATCGCCGCCCTGCTCATCCAGGACGGGCCGGAAAAGGACACGATCCAATACGCGCCCGACGGCCTGAATTTTGTGCCCAAAGCGCATGTGCAGCTCTCGCCGCACGCGCCGGGTCCATTCTGCCCGGACGCTTTCGCCGACAATGGCGACGGGCGCGGCATCAACTGGGGGCTCAGCCACATCATCCCGCAGACGCCAAACACGAACAATGGCTTGTACATCGTTCGCTTTGACTGCGCGCTGTCACGCGATGCGGCCCGGCCCGAATTCAAGGGCAGCAACCTGCATTGGCATGAAGCGTCCTGGTTTCAGCCCGCGGTGCGCTTATCTGAGGAATGGCGCGAGCGCATCCTGGCAGAGCAAGCCGCACTCGACCGGCCGACGATTGGGACGTAATTCCGAGGCAGTTTGCTCAGCGCCCCATCCAGCCCCCGTCGACTACCAAAATCTCCCCGTTGACGAAGTCCGAGGCGGCCGACGCCAGGAAGACCGCCGCGCCCTTGAAATCGTCAACGTCGCCCCAGCGGCCAGCCGGGATGCGCTCTAGTATTGAGCGATACCGATCGGGGTCGTTTTGCAGCGCTTCGGTGACATCGGTGCGCACGTAGCCCGGCGCGATGGCGTTGACTTGCACGCCACGCCCGGCCCATTCATTGGCCAGCGCCTTGGTCAGTTGTCCCAAGCCGCCCTTGCTGGCCGCGTAACCGGGCACGGTGATGCCGCCTTGAAAGGTCAGCAGCGATGCGGTGAAGATGATCTTGCCGCTGCCGCGCGCCAGCATGCGCGCCCCAAGCTCGCGGCTCAAAAGGAATTGCGCGTTAAGATTGGTCTCGATAATCCGGTCCCAGTACTCATCCGGATGCCTTTCAGCCGGTTCGCGCAGCACCGTGCCGGCGTTGTTGATCAGGATGTCAATGACCGGGCGCTCGGCATTAAGCTCGCTGATGAATCGATATAGATCTTCACGAATGGAAAAGTCGCAGCGATAGCCGCTGAAGGAGCGCCCCAGCGCCTTGACTTCCTTTTCGATTTCACTGCCTGAGGCTTCCAGGTTGGCGCTGACGGCGATGATATCGGCGCCGGCTTCCGCCAGACCGAGGGCCATCGCTTTGCCGATGCCGCGGCGCGCGCCCGTGACCAGCGCCGTCTTGCCATCCAGCCGGAACATGTCCATCACATTCATTTAGATCTCCAGGAGAATCTTCATCACGCGCCCGCCTTTTTCCATGTCTTCGAAACCGGAACGGAGCGCGCTCAAGGGTCGAATATCGGTGATCAAGTCGTCGAGCGGTAAAGCGCCGGAAGCCGCCAGCGCAATGGCGTCGGCGAAATCCTGCGGCTCATAAACCCGCACGCCCTGCAAGCGCAGCTCGCGCCAGAAAAAGCGGAAGAGGTCGATCTGCGGCTTTTGGGCGAAGATGGCGACGATCACCGCCAGCCCGCGCACGCGCAGCAGGTCGGTCATGATGTCTGCGCCCGCCTGCGAACCCGAGACCTCGAAGACGATATCGGCGCCGGCGCCCTTCGTCCGCCGCATCACCGTGTCAACCAGGTCGGTCTCCTCGGGATTTAAGGCTTCAAGGCCAAGCGACGCGGCGAGCTCGACGCGATAAGGGTTGATCTCGGAGACGATGACGTTGGCGCCCGCATGCCGCGCCACCAGCGCGACCAGCATGCCGATCGGGCCGCCGCCCAGGACAACGACATGATCGCCCGGGCGAACATCAGCCAGCCGCACATCATGACAAGCGACGGCCAGCGGTTCAATCATCGCGCCGTGCTTCAAGGCCAAATTCGCCGGCATGCGGTGCAATGTATAAGCGGGCACGGTCCAGTAGCTTTGAAAGGCGCCAGGCGTATCGATGCCGAGGAAGTTCAGGTTATGGCAGACGTGGCTGTGCCCGGCGGCGCAGGCGGGGCAGTCCTTGCAGGGCGCAAGCGGCAAGACGACAACCGGGTCGCCCAGCGCAAAGCCATCGACGCCCGCGCCCAGCTGATGCACCGTGGCCGACATCTCGTGGCCCATGACCAGGGGCATCTTCACGCGCGCGTCCATCGCGCCATGAAAAATGTGCAGGTCCGTCCCGCAGATGCCGCAATGCGAGATCTTCAGCTGCACTTCACCCGGGCCCGGCGTCACCCGTTCGCCGGCGCCCAGTCTGATGCTTCTGCCACCCTCGTAATAGGCTGCTTGCGCCATTCTGATTTGCCTTCGGTTTGAAACTTGTTCTTGTTTGGTCCAAGCTGATCGCGCGCGTCTTCTACGTAAGAGCGGGCGACTCACCGAGTCGCCCCTATAAGGCTCTGTTCATTTGGGCATGTCTTCCCTATGGCGATCACCGTCAATACATTCCTCGATCATCTGATACAAGTCTTGCATGCGGCGCCGCGCGCTGAGTCCGCCGACGGCTTGCCCAAGGGAGCGTGCGCCTATTGAATATTGGTCGTCAGCGCTTCTATCGCCGCGGCCTTGTCGCCAGCGCGCACCGCGTCCAGGATGCGTCTGTGCTCCCGGTAGCTGTCCATGATCTCATCCAGGCGATTGTATTGCATCATCATGCGCATCGCAATTGGCTGCCAAAGCGTGAACAGGTCCTTGTCATCGTGGCTCTGGATGATCGCCTGGTGGAAACGCAGATCGTTGTCGGTCAGCGAATTCAAGTCTTTCGCTTCGCAGGCCCTCTTGATGTCTCGCAGTATCTCATCCCAAATCTCAATGTCAGCCTCGGTGATGCGGTCAAAGATGCTGTCAAGCACAAATACTTCAATTGTTCGCCGCAATTGCACAACGAGCGGGCGCACTTCGACGCTTGGGTTTTGCGCCACGCGCACGCCCTTGTTCGGCTCCAGCACAAGCAGGCCCTGCTGCGTCAACTGGCGGAAGGCCTCGCGCACCGGCCCGCGACTGACGCCGAAGCGCTCCGACAGGTCAACCTCGCGCAATGGGGCGCCGGGCTGCAGCTGGCCGGCGAGTATGTCCTGGCGCAAACGTGCGGCGATCTGCTCCGGAAGCGTGCGAAATATCTCAAATGCCGGCATCTGCTCTGTCTCTCTCAGCTTGGGTAAGCGTTGATATTCTCCAAATTGCCTAAAGCGGCGGCGCGCCGCTATGTCTCAAATCAGCGGATGATTATTGCTTGTAAGGATCGGCGGCGTCGCGCATACCATCGCCGAGGAAATTGAAGGACAGCACGGTTACGATGACGAATAATCCGGGAATGAGCAGCCAGGGGCTCTGGCTGAGGCTGCGGATATTCTGCGCATCCTGCAGCAGCACGCCCCAGCTGACCGCCGGCGGCCGGATGCCGATTTGCAGGAAACTCAGGGCCGTCTCCGCCAGGATCATGCCGGGCACCGCGAGACTGAGCACAACGATGAGGAAGCTGGCGAAAGACGGCAGCAAATGCTTGATGATGATTTCCATGTCGCCCATGTTAGATATGCGCGCCGCCATGACAAAATCAGCCTCGCGCAACTCCAGCAGCTTGCCGCGAACGGTTCGCGCCAGCGGCGGCCAGCTGACCACGGCCAAGACCACCGTGATGCCGAAGTAAACTTCCGTGGAACTCCATTCCGGCGGAAACGCAGCCGACAGCGCCATGATCAAGGGAATATGCGGTATCGAAACAAGAAACTCAATCACGCGCTGCACGACCAAATCAACCGAGCCGCCGAAATAACCGGAGACGCCGCCAATCAGACAGCCGAGGACGAAGCTTGTCACCATGCCCAGGAAGCCTATCGAAAGCGATATCCGGGCCGCGTGCATCGTGCGCGAATAGACATCGCGCCCCAATTCGTCAGTGCCGAAGGGGAAAAAGACGCCGGGCTCATCCACGCCGATCAGATGAATATTGGTGTCAATCAACCCTAGAAGCTTATAGGGCAGCCCTTCGACGAAGAATCGGAGCGGATAACGTTTCGACCGGTCTTCCGCATAGTTGCGTTTCAGCGTCTCCATATCGAGCGTCTGTTTCATGTCATAGATGAAGGGACGCAAATGAAAATTCCCCGCTTCATCAATGAAGTAAATGGTATGCGGCGGCGCTTTGGCATACTTGACATGACGCTTGTGGTAATCGTTGGTGGCGTAAAACTCGGGGAATATCGCGATCGAGTACAGAAAGAAGATGGCCAATGCCGAAATCATCGCCAGCCGGTGACGCCGGAACTTGCGCCAGATCAGCTGCCACTGAGACGCGAGATAATAGCTCTCGTCAAATTGAGCGCCTTGCTCTCTCGGCTTTGCCCGGCGAATGTCAAAGCGGCGCAGCATTTTCTTCCTCGGCTAATTCGCGGCGCGTTCCATGCGAATGCGCGGATCGACCACCACCAGCAAAATGTCGGAGACCGTGGTGCCGATCACGGTCAATATCGTCACAAACATGAGAAGCGTGGCGCTCAAGAATGTATCCTGTGTGATTAACGAGCGCACCAGCATCGGACCGGCCGTCGGCAAACCGAGAACCCAGGCGGTGATGGTGCCAGCCGAAATCAGCGATGGGAACAGCCAGGCCAAGCCGCTGACGATCGGGTTGAGCGCGACCCTGACCGGGTACTTGAATAGCAGCTTGACTTCGGCGACGCCCTTGCTGCGCGCCGTAATCACATACTGCTTGTGCAGTTCATCAAGCAGCGTGCCGCGCATGACGCGAATCAAACCGGCCGTGCCCGCTGTACCGTTCACGATGATGGGAATCGGCAGATGCAGCAGCAGATCGCCCAGCTTCGCCAGGTCCCAGGGCGCGTCGAGATACTCGGGCGAAAACAGGCCAGTCAAATTGAGACCGTAATGCTTCCAGGCGATGTATAGCATGATGAGCGCCAGCATGAAGTTCGGTATCGCCAGCCCAATAAAACCGATAATGGATACGACATAATCGCCCAAGGAATATTGACGCGTGGCTGAGTAAATACCTATTGGTATGGCGACGGCAAACGTGAAGATGGTGCTAAGTATGGCGATGGTAAATGTCAGCGCCAGGCGCTCGCCGATGATGTCTCTGATCGGCTTCTGCCAATCGAAGGAAAAGCCGAACTCGCCCTGCATCACTTGCCCGATCCACCTGAAATAACGCGCGAAAAGCGGCTGATCAAGGCCATACTGCCGGCGCAGGTTTAAGGCTTCTTCTTCGCTGAGTTCCTCACCGGCTTGCTCCAGCCGGCTGATGTAGGTGGACAGATAATCGCCCGGGGGCAATTGGATGATGACGAAGGTGACCACGGAGACCAGCCAGAAAACGAAGACCATGTAGATCAGACGTTGAAAGATGTAACTTCTCATCCGGTCACGCTGCAGCAGCCTTGTCGCATTTGATCGTCTCGGCGCTTCTAAGTTTATCCTGCGAGGATCACTTGAAGATCTTTATCAGAAGTGCACGAGCCACCGGCTCGCCCGTACAGATCTTCGAATATTTGTCGGATTCTATCGTCACCGGCCTAGATTGTCAACAATGCACACTTTACAATCTTTTGAAAATTGCAGGCAAATGCGTTATCATCCGCCACAGGGAGTGGGCGGGCTGCGCTCCCCAGTCGGCTCAATGATAACCGAGCTTATCAATCATGACCACAAGAACGGCGGCGGCAAGCCTGTGATTATCACCGACATCGAAACAAGGCACTATCTCTTGCCTCTGACTCATCCCATGACGGATGCGTCTCACGGCGTCATGAAGCACTTTGAAGTTGTCCTGGTTCAGCTTCAAACTGATACCGGCCACATAGGACAAGGATACACCTACACCATCGGCGCAGGCGGCGCGGCTATCCGCTCGCTTGTCGGCGAAGCGCTGGAGCCGATTCTGCTGGGCGCGGACGCCAATGACATTGAGCGCATTTGGGAGCGGATGTGGTGGCGTCTCCACTACATCGGGCGCGGCGGGTTAGTCTCCTTCGCGATGTCCGCGGTCGATATCGCGCTTTGGGACTTGAAGGGCAAGCGAGAAAACCTGCCGCTTTGGAAGCTGCTCGGCGGCTGCTCGGGCGAGGCGCGCGCCTACGCCGGCGGGATCGACTTGCAGTTGGGTCCCGACGAACTGGTCGAGCAGACCCGCCGCAACCTGAGCAAGGGCTTTCGCGCAATCAAGATCAAGGTCGGGCGCGACCGGCTGTCGGAAGATGTCGAGCGTGTCAAGGCAGTGCGGGAATGCATTGGGCCCGACATGCCGCTGATGGTGGACGCCAATATGCGTTACTCCGTCGAAAGCGCGATCAAGGCGGCGCGCAAATTCCGCGATTATGACATCTACTGGTTCGAAGAACCCACCATTCCTGAAGACTACAAGGGCATGGCGCGCATTGCGTCAGAGGGCGGCCTGCCCATCGCCGCGGGCGAAAACCTGCATACGATTTACGAGTTTCGTCACACGATCGAAGACGGCAAGATCGCCTTCCCCGAACCCGACGTCTCCAACATCGGCGGCATCACAAACTGGATGCGTGTGGCGAAGCTCGCCTATGCGCATAACTTGCCGGCCACTTCGCATGGCGTGCATGAGCTGCACCTGCACTTGCTGGCGGCGATACCAAATCCCTCATTCCTGGAGGTACACAGCTTCGGCCTGGAGCGCTTCATCAAGAATCCGCCGGCGCTCAATGACGGGATCATGCGGGCCTCTGACGCGCCCGGGCACGGCGTTCAATTTGACTGGGCGGCTTTGCAGGCGCATGAAATAAACTAGCCACAGGCGCGACAGAAGCGCTTTGCTTTGGCATTTGGATTGTCAACAATGTACAATTTACAGCATGAGTCGCGAGTAAGACTTCCGCCAGCATCCACCAGTGGCACGATCCCGCGCTCAGTTAATAGTTGAAATGCCGTCGCAGGCATTCGAAGGGAGGCCTATCGCACAACGGCATCAATTCCATGACGGACAGACATATCTAGTTTAAGAGAGGACACCACTCATGAAACGCAACCTGATTACCACTCTGCTTCTTGTGATCGCGCTCATGCTTTCAGGCATCGCCATCGGGCAAGATATGAGCGAAGGCGAACTGGTCTATCCCTTCCAATACGCTGACTTGGATGCGTATACCGCCGCGACCGGCAACACCATCGATATGTGGGGCGAAGCGCCGCTGCTGGCCGACCGCGTCGCCGCTGGTGAATTGCCGCCGCTTGAAGAGCGCCTGCCGGCCCAGCCTGCCGTCGTGCAGCCGCTTGAGACTATCGGCGAATATGGCGGCGAATTGGCCGGGCCGACCACCAACCCAACCTGCTGCGGCTGGGATGTCCTTGAGATGCGCCTGCAAAAGCTGCTCACCATCGACACTGACTTGACATCCATCATCCCGAATATCGCGCGCGCCTACGAAGTGTCGGATGACTGGACAACCTTCACCTTCCATCTGCGCGAAGGCCATAAGTGGTCGGACGGCGAGCCCTTCACCACCGAGGACTTCCGCTTCTACTTTGAAGACATCCTCGGCAATTCCGATGTGACGGCAAACCCCGGCGGCCCCTGGGTGCTTGACGGAGAATTGCCGCAAGTCGACATCATCGACGAAACCACCGTACGCATGTCCTATCCCGAGGCGCGCCCGACTTTGCTCATCGCAGTCGGCAGCGAAGTGGGACATCGCGGCTTCCGCCCGGCGCACTACTTCAAGCAATTCCATCTGGACTACAACGAAGACGCCAATGCGCTGGCGGAAGAGAATGGCTTTGAAGACTGGGTGCAGATGTTCAACGCCAAGATGAGCCCCTACAACTTTACCTGGAACCTGGGCTCGGAGACTGATGCCTATTCGCCTACGTTGAATACCTTCGTCTTCGTCCGCGAGGACTCTTTCGGCAACAAACACTACGAGCGCAACGCCTACTTCTTCAAGGTGGATACCGCCGGCAATCAGCTGCCCTACACCGACAGCTTGCGCCGCATCCTGGTTGAAGACCTGCAAGTGCAGGATCTGAAGGGCATCGCCGGTGAATACAGCCACTATGGCTGGGGCACGCTCTTGAGCTTCCCGACCTACCGGGAAAATGAAGAAGCGGGCGGTTATCGCACCGCGCTGGCCGAATACAGCCGCGGCAACGAGTATTCGATCATGTTCAACTTCACCACGCCGAACCTGGAGCTGCGCGAAATCTTCTGGGATATCCGCTTCCGTCAGGCGATGTCCGTGGCGATCAACCGCGACGAGATCAACGAGTTGGTCTACTTCGGCCTGGCGAACGCATCAGCCAATTCGCCCGTGCCTTCGTCGCTGTTCTTCGAAGACTGGATGCCCGGCTACTACGCCCAATACGATCCCGATCTGGCCAATGAACTGCTTGACGAGATGGGTCTTGATCAACGCGATGCCGATGGCTTCAGGCTGCGGCCAGATGGCGAAACGCTCTTCATCAATTTCCAGGTCTCGGTGCCGGAAGATTCCTGGCGCCAGATCGGCGAATTGATCACATCGTATTGGAACGATGTCGGCGTCAAGACCAGCTACAAACTGATCGAAATCGGCTTGTATCGCGAATTGCGCGATGGCAATCAGGTCGATATGGCCGCCTGGGGCACTGACATGCTCGATATCGGCGAAGTCGCCAACGGCCTCGCGAACATGCGGCCGCACTGGGGCGCCCGCGCTTCCGGCCATCTCTGGCGCCAGTGGATGCAAAGCGACGGCGAAAACGGCGAAGAACCGCCGCAAGAGATCAAAGACCTCTGGGCGGCCGGCGAAGCTTTCCTCGAGGCCAGCTATGGCTCCGATGAATGGCTGGAACTGGGCAAGGAATTCTATCGCCTGTCCATGGGCGGCCTGTATCAGATCGGCACGATTCAGCGCCCGCCGCAGCCGCTGCTCTTCAAGACGGACTTGAAGAATACGCCGCCGAACGACACCACCGGGCAATGGAGCTGGACCTACCGCCAGTGGGTCATGTTCATGCCCGAACAGTGGTACTTTGAGGGTGGCGGCATGTAGGCTGCCTCGTTCTTGGCTAAGCGTCGCGCTCCCGCAAGGGGACAGGCCTGCTGTTGCTGCGAGCGCGGTTGATGCTATTCGCTGCCGCCGAGCGGCCGTGTTACAATCCGAGGGGCTGGCGAAATCTGCCAGTCCCTTATATTTTCACCGAGTGAGGAACTGAAGAATGAATAAAAAATGGCTAACGCTTGCAGTTTTGCTTTCACTTGTAATTGGGAGCGCTGCGTCGGGGCAAACCATCAGCGAAAAGACCTATCCACAACAGTACGGCTCGCCAGCGGCTTATGAAGAGGCGACCGGGGCGACGGTCGGCATGTACAGCGAAGCGCCCATGCTGGCGGAGCGCGTCGCCGCGGGCGAGCTGCCGCCGGTGGCAGAGCGCTTGCCTGCCGAGCCGGTGGTCGTTGAACCGCTGGACGCGATCGGCAGCTACGGCGGCGATCTGGCGGGACCGTCAACCAGCCCGACCTGCTGCGGCTGGGATGTGTCTGAAATGGTCATGCAAAAGCTCTTCACCATTGATACGGACTTGCAGTCAATCATTCCCAATATCGCCAAGGCATACGAAGTTTCTGAGGATCAGACGCAACTGACCATTCACTTGCGCGAAGGCCACAAGTGGTCCGATGGCCATCCCTTCACCAGCGAAGATTTCCGCTTTTGGTTTGAAGATGTGCTATGGAACGAAGACGTCACCGGCGGGATTCCGGGTGAGTGGCGGCCGGGCAATCAAAAGCCGGACCTGGAGATCATCGATGAGACGACGCTGCGTTACACTTTCGCCCAGCCGCATCCGTCGATGATTGTGCGCATGGCGAGCAATCCACGCCACCGCGGTTTCCGTGCCGCCCATTACTTCAAGCAATTCCATATCGCTTACAATGAGAACGCCGATGATCTGGCGGCCGAGGCCGGCTTCGATGGTTGGGCGCAACTGCTGAACGCGCGCCTGCGTCCCAATACCAATACCGGCACGACAGCCACCGACACGATTGTCGGCATCCCGACCTTGAATACCTTCGTCTTCGCCAGCGAGGACTCCTTCGGCAACAAAACCTTCGAGCGCAATCCCTACTTCTTCAAGGTAGATATCGCCGGCAACCAGCTTCCCTACACCGACGGCCTGCGGCGCATCCTCGTAGAAGACTTGCAAGTGCAGGACCTGCGGGCGATCGCCGGGGAATACAGCCACTTCGGCTGGGGCAAGCTCCTGAGCGTGCCGACATATCGCGAGAATGAGGAAGTCGGCGGTTATCGCACGGCGCTGGTCACCTATAATCGCGGCAACGAATACAGCATGATGTTCAACTTGACGCACCCTGATTTGGCGATGCGCGAGATCTTCAACGATGTGCGCTTCCGTCAAGCGATGTCGCTGGCGATAAACCGGTCGGAAATCAACGAGTTGATCTATTTTGGTTTGGCGACGCCGTCCCAATCGGCGCCAACGCCTGATTCCAGTTTCTACGAATCCTGGATGACCGATTACTTCGCTGAGTATGACCCTGACCGGGCGAATGCCTTGCTGGACGAGATGGGCCTCGATCAACGGGATGGCGATGGCAATCGCCTGCGGTCCGATGGCGAGACGCTCTTCATCAATATGCAGGTTGCCGTGCCGGAAGAAGCCTGGGGGCAGATCGCCGAGCTCGTCGTCTCCTACTGGAATGCGGTCGGCGTCAAGACGCAGCTCAAGCTGATCGAACGCAGCTACTACAATGAGCTGCGCGGGACGGGCGCCCATGATATCGCGGGTTGGGGCCTGGACATCGTCGACATCGGCGAGTTCTCAGGCGCGATCAACAATATCAGGCCGCATTGGGGCGCGCGCTCCGGCTCGAAGGAATGGACTGACTGGTTGAATAGCGGTGGCGAGCGCGGCAGCGAACCGCCGGATGATATCAAGGAACTTTGGGACCTGAGCCAATCCTGGCTGCAGCAGCCCTATGGCTCCGAGTCCTACCTTGAAATCGGCAAGCAATTCCATGACATGAGTTTTCGCGGCTTGTATCAGATCGGCACCGTGCAGCGTCCGCCGCAGCCACTGCTCTTCAAGACCGCCTTGAAGAACACGCCGCCCAATGATACCGATGGCATGTGGAGTTTCAGCTATCGCCAATGGGTCATGTTCATGCCCGAACAGTGGTACTTCGAAAGTGATATGTAGGTCGCGCGCTATTGTGATCGTGGTGTGGCGAAAGCCACGCCACGTCCTATAATCCGTAGGACTTGACCATGCCGCTCAGCGCCGCCATGCAGCGATTTGACAGGCCGGACAAAGACAATCCCTGGTTTGCCAAATTCAAGTACAGCACGGTGACGGGCCTGGGTAATGAAAAGGGCGTCGTCCGGCGCGATCCCAGCTCCATCATCAAAGTCGATGGACTTTATTACGCCTGGTATACGCGCGCCGCGCACGCCACCCCGCCCGTCGGCTTTGACAAGATGACCGACCAACTCCCCGCGACCTCTTGGGACTTGGCGGACATCTGGTACGCCACCTCAAACGACGGTCATCATTGGGATGAGCAAGGCCCGGCGCTGCAGCGCGGACCCGCCGGCGCCTATGACGAACGCGGTGTTTTCACGCCCGGCATCCTGGCGCACGAGGGCCGCTACTACCTCGTCTACCAGGTGGCGCGCTCGCCCAATTATCGCAGCACGCCCGAGTCTATTGCCATTGCCTGGTCCGATTCTCCAGCGGGACCCTGGACAAAATCACCAGCGCCCATCCTGGAACCCGATCCCTCCGGCCTTGTTGACGAACATAGCGACCCCGAAGATTTTATTGAGCGAGGCGCTTGGGACAGCCTGCAGGTGCACGATCCATCCTTGCTTTATCGAGCTAGTCAGTTCTGGCTGTATTACAAAGGCGAGGGCATCGGCTATCACCACATGGAATCCAAGTGGGGCCTGGCCATCGCCGATGATCCACTGGGTCCATATACCAAATCCCCATTCAATCCGGTGACCAACAGCGGCCACGAAGTCGTCGTCTGGCCATTCGCTGGCGGCGTCGCCGGCTTGGTGAATCGCTGCGGGCCTGAGAAGAACACCATTCAATTCGCGCCCGATGGCATCAATTTTGAAGTCAAGTCCTTGGTCGTTGTGCCGCCGCAAGCCGCCGGCCCCCTGCGGATTGATGAAGCGCAGAACACGGACCCGCTGTCGGGATTCAGCTGGGGATTGAGCCATGTGATCCCACACAGCTCGCATCTCGCCATGCAAGGGCGCGATCCCTTGGGGCTTGCGGCAATCGACGAGCCTTGGGATTTCTTGATTCGCTGGGAGCTTGATCATCATCGCCGCACCTATATTTGAGCGTGCTGCTTTCTGTGAGCGCGCTGACATTGGAGACTTGGAAAATGACCTTGAGCGCAGCGATGCAACGCTTCACACTGCGAGACCGCGACAACCCCTGGTTCACCAAATTCCGCTACCTGACCATCGACGGCCTCGGTTATGAAAGGGGAGTCCTGCGCCGCGATCCAAGCTGCATCATCCAAGTCGACGGCCTCTATTACGTCTGGTACACGCGGGGCGCGCACCCATGCCCGGCCGTCGGCCACGAACGCGCCACCGACACCCTGCCGGCGATGCCCTGGGATCTGACCGATGTCTGGTACGCCACCTCGTCCGACGGATATGCTTGGCATGAGCAGGGCCCGGCCGTCGAGCGCGGGCCGGCCGGCCGTTATGACGAGCGCAGCATCTTCACGCCCGATGTGCTGGCGTATGACGGGCGCTACTTCCTGGTTTATCAGGTGACGCGCGCGCCGACCTGGCGCAGCACGCCGGAATCGATCGCGCTGGCTTGGGCCGATTCGCCCCGCGGGCCCTGGACGAAATCAGCCGCGCCAGTCGTCGAGCCCGACCCATCCGGTGAAGTCGATGAGCGCGCTCATCCGGAGCAGCATACCGTGCAAGGGACATTTGACAGCTTGCGCGTTCACGATCCGGCGCTGCTCTACCGAGAGAATCGCTTCTGGCTTTACTTCAAGGGCGAAGGCATCGGCCACAGCAATATGGAGAGCAAATGGGGCCTGGCCATCGCCGACGATCCACAGGGGCCCTATGAGAAATCGCCGCTCAATCCCATCACCAATAGCGGGCATGAGGTGATGGTCTGGCATTACGACGGCGGCGTCGGCGCCTTGTTGACCCGTTGCGGTCCCGAGAAAAACACGATTCAGTACGCGGCTGACGGCATCAACTTCGAGCCGAAAGCGACGATAATCGATCCGCCACAAGCGGCCGGCGCCTTGCGTGTATCGGAAGCGGAAAGCACTGAGCCACTATCCGGCCTGCGCTGGGGCTTGAGCCATGTGACCCAGTGGAGCCCGCACGCGGCGCGGCAGGGACGGGATATGCTTGGCCTCGCCGCGATCGACGAACCTTGGGATTTCCTCATTCGCTGGGAAGCCCATGATCAAGCGCTCGGCTGGGTCTAGCGCGGCTTCCATGCGAGAGCGTTGACATGCCGCGGCCGCCCAATGTCATCTTCATCATCACCGACGATCAGGGTTACGGTGATATCGCCTATCATGGCAATCCCGTACTCAAGACGCCCAATCTCGACCGCATGGCGCGTGAGAGCGCCCAGCTCGACAACCATCACCACGACCCGCTGTGCTCGCCGTCCCGCGCCGCCCTCTTGACCGGGCAGTACGCCGCTCGCCACGGCGTATGGCATGTGATACAGGGTCGCCACCTATTGCGGCCGGCGGCAACCACGATGGCGGATGTTTTTTCCGCAAACGGCTACCGCAGCGCCATGTTCGGGAAATGGCACCTGGGCGACAATTATCCCTTCGCTCCCCAATATCGCGGCTTTGACGAAATGCTCTGCCATCGCGGCGGCGGGATTGGCGAATTGCCCGACTACTGGGGCAACAATTACTTTGACGATGTTTACTTCCACAACGGGACACCGACCCAATGCGCCGGCTACTGCACCGATGTCTTTTTCGACGCCGCCCTCAACTACATCGAAGCGAATGCGGATGCGCCTTTCTTTGTTTATCTGGCGCCAAACGCGATGCACGCGCCCCATATCGTGCCCGGCCACTACGCCGCGCCATATCTTGAGCAGGGCATCCCGGCGGAGCGGGCGAAATTCTATGGCATGATCGCCAACTTCGACGAGAACCTGGGCCGCCTCTTTGCCCATCTGGAAGCGCTGTCGCTTGATGAAGACACCCTGGTCATCTTCACTGCCGATCACGGCACCGCGGCCGGCTTTGATCCAGCCAGCGGCGACGGCTTCAATGCCGGGCTGCGCGGTAAAAAAGGCTCGCTTTACGACGGCGGGCATCAGGTGAACTTCTTCTTGCGCTGGCCCAAGCGCCTGCCAGCCGAGCGCAAAGTGAGCCAGCTGACAGCGCATATTGATATCTTGCCGACACTGATTGAGCTCTGCGCCTTGGAAACTGACCCCGAGCTGGAATTTGACGGCTGGAGTTTGGCTGCGATAATCAAAGGCGACGCGGATGAATTGCCCGAGCGTTCGGTCATGATTCAGCTTCAACCGAACAAGCCGCGCAAGTGGCATCAGACGGCCCTGTTGAACGGGCGCTGGCGCCTGGTAAATGGCCTGGAGCTATATGATGTGGAATCCGATCGAGCTCAAGAACATGACATCGCGGCTGCGCGTCAGGAAGTGCTGGCCTCGCTGTCACGGGATTATGACGCTTTCTGGGACGACATGCAGGACGCATTCTCCCAGGTCATCGCGATTCCCGTCGGCACGGAACATGAGAACCCGACGCTGCTTTCCGCCCGCGATTGGCATCCGACCGCGGGGCGCGTGCCCTGGCGGCAGAGTTGGATAGAGGACCCGGCTTACGACGCCGACGGCTACTGGTGGATTGATGTATGGCGGGCCGGGCCCTACAGGATTGAATTGCGGGCTTATCCGCGTGAAGCCGAACGTGCCATGGGCGCGGCCCACGCCAGCTTGCGCATCGGCGCCGAATCCTCGACCAAGGACGCTTCGACGCATGACGCTTGCGTCCGCTTCGACGTGACGCTTGACGCCGGCCTGACAAGGCTTCACACCTCGATTTGCGCCGCGGACGGGAATCGGCGGCGGGGCGCCTATTATGTATATGTGAGCAAATTATGAACGGGGCAGGAGTTTGAACGATGGCATTGAAGCGATCCGATGTGTTGATAACGCGGCCTTGCGGCATGGATGTCTATCGCCGTTATCGCGCGACCGGGCTGGGTTGGGGCTTCCTGCCCGAGCCGGACCGCCGCGGTCTGCCGCCAGATGAGGAGATGATGCGCGATGTGGACGAGGCGCATCGCTGCGGCGTCAAATTCCAGGGCCGCGTTGAATTGGACGCCGATTGGATGGGCATGATCGATTTCGATTCCAACTTCATGGAATCGACCGTGCGCGACCTCAACAATCGCCCGGCGGTGACCTGGTGGGTCCATACCTACAAGGGCCATCCCTCCTACCACTTTTGCACGAACGCCCCCGGCTACCGACATTACCTGATGTATCAACTGCGCCGGGTGATGGAAGCCGGTACCGACTGGCTGATGATCGATTCCGCCATCCCGACGATCGCCGCGCTCAACGCCCGTTACGGCGGCTGTTTCTGTGAACACTGCATGGCCGGCTTTCGTGAATACCTGAAAGCGAATCTGAGCGACGCCGAGCGCCAAAACTGGAAGATCGAGGGCCTGGAGACCTTCAGCTACCGTGATTTTCTCCTGAAGCATGGCATCAGCGACGAGCGCTATCGGGCGGAAATACTGGCCTTTCCGCCGGTGATTCCGCTGGCGAAAGAATTCTTCGATTATCAATGGCGGGAGGTCAACGCGCTCTTTCGCGAGTTTAAGCGTTATGCGCAGGAATTCGGCGAAGATGTGCCGATGAGTTCAAATTCGCCCTTTTATTGGGCGGAGTTCATGTACGCGGTCGATGCCCACGACTTTTACACCAACGAGATGCAGTACCTGCCGCCGGAGCAGGAAATCCTGCCGGTCGACCCCGTTTACACGTTCAAGCTGGCCGACGCCTTGGATCGACTGCTGGCGATAACGGGCGTGCCGCGCGCTTTCGAGCCCTGCCGCATCAAAGACCGACCGGGGCATATCCGGCTTTGGATCGCCCAGGCTTATGCTCACGGTCATGTTTTCATGGCGCCGGACAAAATGTGGACGCAGCGAATCGCCGGCCAACCCGACCGCTGGTATCACAGCAAACCGGGCGACTACGAATCGCTCTATCATTTCCTGCGGGATTACCCCGAGCTCTTTGATGATTACGAGTCCTTAGCCAGCGTGGCGCTAATTTTCAGCAACAACGCGGTACGGCAGCACCTGGGCGAACGCTTGAGCAGCGGTCATCTGGGCGGCCAGAACCGCAGCGCGCCGGGGACTGAACTGGCCGCGGCCTGCTTTGCCCTCAGCCGCGCAAACCTGCCATTTCGCCTGATTGTCGCCGGCGACGACTGGGTTGAGGACCGGCTCCTGGATGCCGACCTCTCGCCTTATCAGCTGATATTGCGTTTTGAGCCGTCTCATTTGAACGCGGAACAGGAACAGAAACTGCTCACGGCGGGCGATCGGCTGGCGACCTGGTCCGGCGCCGACGATCTGTTGAACCGTGTTGAGCGCGCGGTAAAGGTGACGGGCGCGGAAAACCTCAGCGTTCTGCTTCGCCATCAGCCCGCGCATGTAGACACGCCGATTGTCTGCCACCTGCTGAACAGCAATTATGACCTTGAAGCGGACGCATTCAGACTGCTGCAAAACATCAGGCTGGAATTTAACGGGGGTCTGCTGGGCAAAGCATTTTCGCGCGCGACGCGTTATGCGCCCGAGCGCGCGCCTCGCGCCGTCGATTGCCGCCGGGCTGGCGCCGATACCGCCGTGACGGTGCCCGAGCTCGACATGTGGGCGGTCCTAAAGCTGGAGTAAGATCTAACCGGCCCTGCCCGCGCGCCATGCCTCTCGCACGCTTTCAAGCTGGGCCAGATGCTGCTCGCGAGCGAAGTCGTCTTCGTAGAAACTGCAATGCTCGAAAAAGCGAATCAGCTCGTCAAGCTTTATTAGTTGTCTTTCGTCAATGGCCAGCTTGGACTTTCGGCGGAAGAGACGTTCCCGGGCCGGCCCCTTCAGCCATTGGGGCGGTGGCTGGCCGGTCTCCAGGATGTGCTCGCTCGCTTTGAAGTAACGCGTTATGGCCGATCCCGCTGCCCGGTTGGTCGTCCAGGTGATGACCCAGACGACCATGACCGCCCCGATCAGTGACGCCCCGATAAACAGCAGCAGGAGGTCCATCAGCCTGATTCCTCAACGCCGCGCAATTCCAATTCATCGGCGAAGTGGCAGGCGGCAAAATGATCGGGCGCCACTTCGGTCCAGCCGGGCGCCTCGGTCTGGCAGATGTCCTGGGCGTAACGGCAGCGCGGATGAAAATAACAGCCGGACGGGGGCGCCGCTGGATTGGCGACTTCGCCCGGCAAGATGATCCGATCCATCTTGATTTCAGGATCGGTCGTCGGCACGGCGGAAAGCAGCGCTTCCGTATACGGATGCTTAGGCGCCGTGAACAGCGATTCGGTGTCCGCCATTTCCACCAGTTGACCGACATACATAACGCCGACACGGTCGGAAATGTGCTCAACAACGGACAGGTCATGGGCGATGAATAAAAAGGTCAGATTGAATTCTTCCTGCAGGTCTTCCAGCAGGTTCAGGATCTGCGCCTGAATCGAAACATCCAGCGCCGAGACCGCTTCGTCGCAGACAATCAGCAGCGGGCTCGGCGCCAGCGAGCGGGCGATGCCGATACGTTGCCGCTGGCCGCCGGAAAATGCGTGCGGGTAGCGGTTGAGATGCTGGATATCCAGGCCGACTTTGTCCATCAATTCGCGCACCCGGTCTTGAATATCGCGCGTTTCAGACAGGAGCTTGTTGTTGCGTATCGGCTCGGCGATGATTTCGAGCACGGACATACGCGGGTCAAGCGACGAGTAGGGGTCCTGGAAGATCATGTGAAAGTGCTTGCGCACCTGACGCAATTCTTTTTTCTCCAAGGCCGCGATATCAACCGCTTCGCCGCTCGGCAAACGGAAGAAAATCTGCCCGTCGGTTGGCTCGATGCCGCGCACGATGCAGCGCCCCAAGGTCGTCTTGCCGCTGCCAGATTCGCCGACCAGGCCGAAGGTCTCGCCTTCACGTATGGTGAAGCTGACGCCGTCGACCGCCTTGACCTGGCCTTGCACCGCCCGGAAGAAACCCTTCTCAATAGGAAAATGCTTCTTGAGACCGCGCACGTCCAGCAGGACTTCGCCGATCTGTTTCCCCGCGCTTGCGCTCGCTTCAGGCATAGACCGGCTCGCTTTTCTCACTGTGCAGGTAGCAGCGCACAAAGTGATCGTTCCCCATGTCGACGAGCGATGGCACGGCGGTGTCGCATTTGCCGCTGATGAACTCGTCGCAGCGCGAGGCGAAACCACATTGCGCCGGCGGATTCATGGGCACCGGCACGTTGCCGCGAATGGCGTCGAGGCGTCCCCGGCCGCGGCCGCCCAAACGCGGAATCGACTTCAGCAGGCGCTGCGTGTATGGGTGCAGCGGATTCTTGAACAGCTCAACCGTCGAGGCGCGCTCCACCACGCGGCCGAGATACATCACGTTAACCTCGTCCGCGATCTCGGCGATGACGCCCAAATCATGGGTGATGTACATAATCGCCATGCCAAACTGTTCCTGGAGTTCCTTCATCAGTTCGAGGATCTGCGCCTGCACCGTGACATCGAGAGCGGTGGTCGGCTCATCGGCAATGAGCAGGGAAGGGCTGCAAGAGAGCGCCATGGCGATCATCGCCCGCTGACGCATGCCGCCCGACAATTGATGCGGATATTCATCAAAGCGCTGTGCCGGGTTGGAAATGCCGACGCGGTTGATCATATCCAGCGCGAGTTGCCGGGCCTTGGTCTTGTCGCTCTCGATGTGCAGCAGAATGGCTTCCACGATCTGCGCGCCAATCGTGTGAACGGGCGACAGGCTGGTCATCGGTTCCTGGAAGACCATCGAAATCTCGGCGCCGCGGATGGCGCGTATGGCTGCGCTGCGCGGGTTGAGGCTGGCGATGTCGACCGCGCTGCCGTCGCTGCGCCGCAAGTGAATCTCTCCGGATTCAATAGCGCCTGGCGACGGTACGATTTGCAATATGGATTGGGCGCTGACGCTCTTGCCGGAGCCCGATTCACCGATGACGCCAACCGTCTGATGCGGCGCGATCGTCAAATCGACGCCGTCGACCGCCTTCAAGGTCCCCTCTGGCAAATGGAAGTAAGTTCTCAGATCGCGTACTTCAAGAACATTGCTCGTGGTCAGCGACATTATCGCTCATTCAGATTGTGGCATACGTCAGCATAATGTAGACAATCAACAATGGTCTGTCAAGTTTGGCCGGCTTCCTTGACGCGGCGCATGCTGTCCGGCGCCGATGCGCTCAAGCGCGCGCAAAAGAAAAAGGCGCCCAGGCCGGCGCCGAAATCAAGTCATCTGAAAGTGTGGGCGCTATAAGACTCGAACTTATAACCTTCCGGGTGTAAACCGGATGCTCTGCCAATTGAGCTAAACGCCCGCTCGCGCACTGATTATAGTCGCAAAGTCAAGCGATAGTCAAGGCAATATCGCAAGTGGCATCGACTCCGCAGCGCCATTACATTTTGGGCGGCGTAACGCCCATCTGCTTCTGATACTTGCCTTTCTTGTCGGCATAAGATTGCTCGCAGGTTTCGTCCGCCTCGAAAAAAAGCACCTGCGCCAGCCCCTCATTGGCGTAAACTTTGGCGGGCAGCGGTGTCGTGTTGCTGATTTCGAGGGTGACATAGCCCTCCCATTCCGGCTCGAAGGGCGTGACGTTGACGATCAAGCCGCAGCGCGCATATGTCGACTTGCCCAGGCAGACGGTCAAGACATTGCGCGGTATGCGAAAATACTCGACCGAGCGCGCCAGCACAAATGAATTCGGCGGAATAAGGCAGACATCGCCGCGAAAATCGACAAAGGAATCGCTGGCGAAATGCTTCGGATCGACTATCGCCGAGCGCACATTGGTGAAGATCTTGAATTCGTCGGAGACGCGCAGGTCATAGCCATAAGAAGAGACGCCGTAGCTGATGGCGCCCTCGCGCACTTGCTGATCGACAAATGGTTCGATCATGCGATGCTTGCGCACCATCTCCTTGATCCAGCGGTCGGGCTTGAGTCCCATGGCGGATTCCTACAATCTCGGCTACATGCGTTCAGGGGCGGACATGCCCATGAGGCGCAAAAGGCGATAAAAGACGACCGACGCCGCCCGATAAAAGCGCAGGCGCGCTTTGGCCGTCTCAGGCGGCACCTCGCTATGCAGCACGCGCACGCGGTCATAAATCGGATGGAAGACCGCCGCCAACTCATGGGCGTAAAAGGCGATCTTGTGCGGTTCGTAATGCGTCACCGCCTGCTCAATCACATTGCCCAATTCCAGCGCTTTGCGGATGAAGCGGAGCTCGTCCTCGCCCAGCAGATTCAGATCAGCGCCGTCGTCGTTGACGCCTCGCTCCGCGGCTTCGCGGAAGATGCCGGCGCAGCGCACGTAGGCATTCTGAATGTAATAGACCGGATTCTCGTTCGATTGCTTGACAACCTGGTCGACATCGAAATCCAGTTGCGAATTGGGGCTGCGCGCCAGCATGTGATAACGCACCGCGTCGGCGCTTGTCATTTCCACCAAGTCATCAAGGGTGTCAAAATCGCCGGCGCGCTTTGATTGCTTGACCGCCTCGTATTCTCCCAAATCCTCATTCCAGCGCACGGCGCGCACCATCTGATTGAATATGACCTGGATGGGCTCGGGGTCCATACCCATGGCGCGGATGCCGTGTTTGACGACCTGCGCCTGGGAGAAATGGTCGGTGCCCAGCACGTTGACGGCGATGTCGAAACCGCGCTCCAGCTTGTCGCAGTGGTAGGCGATATCGGGCAGGGTGTAGGTGGGTTCGCCATCGCTCTTGACCATCACCCGGTCTTTTTCATCGCCGAAGCTTGTGCTGCGGAACCAGGTGGCTGGCTGGTAGCCCTTCGCGTCGACATCGGCGATCTCGGCTTCGTCGGCGCCTTCCCAATATGGTGACTGGTAGATATGCCCGTTTTCGCGCATGACATCAAGCACTTGCCAGATCCTGTCGGATTCGAACAGCGATGTCTCGTTGAAGAAGGCATCATGTTCGATATCAATGGACGCCAGCGAGCGCTTGATCCAGGCAAACATGCGCGATTCGGCCAGGTCGATAAAGCGCTGCCACGGCGCGTCGCGCAGCGAATCGCCACACTCAGCGACCAAATCGGCCGCCACATCAACCAGGTATTCGCCCTGATAAAAACCCGCCGGCAGCTCGACCGCGGCGCCCAATTGCTCGAGATAACGCAGCCGCAAGCTTTTGCCCAGCTTGATCATCTGCGCCCCGGCGTTGTTGTAATAGTATTCACGCTGGACATCGTAGCCGGCCGCTTCCAGCAGGCGCGCCATCGCATCGCCGACCACAGCGCCGCGCGTATGCCCGATGGTTATCGGCCCGCTGGGGTTGGCGCTTACGAACTCGACCTGCGCCCGCTTCCCGCTGCCGATATCAAGCTGAAACAGCGCATCACCCTCGGCGATGATCGCATCGACTTGCTGCCGCAGGTATGCCTGGGACACGACGCAATTGATGAAGCCCGGCGGCGCCAGCTCAAGCTCGCAGACGAAATCCAGGTCCGGCATATTGCTCAGAATGAGGCCGGCAATATCAAGTGGTTTTCTGCGCGCCAGCTTCGCCAAGCCCATCGCCGGATAAGACAGGTCGCCTTGATCGGCGCGTTTCGGCGGGCTGACCGGGATCTCCGGTATCTCAAAGCGTGGCAATTCGCCAGTTGACTGGGCGGCGCGCAAAGCCTCGGCGATCGCCTTTTCCAATTCCTTATTCAACAGCTTCAAGTGGCTCTTTCCTGCAGGCATGAGTCGGCACAAGCGGTTTCGGATTCTAGCAAACTTGCGCGGCATAAGTAATAGCGACTTAAGACACGGAAGCCAAAACTTCAGCCAGTTTCCCCGCGCCGACCGCTGGCGAATCTCCCGCTTTCCGCGCCCAGACCTGCGTATAATCATCCTGCCAGATCTGAAACTGAATGGCGCACATGGCAAGCGCCTCAAGCTCGCGCCGCATTTTGCCTTCGCTCCAGGCGCGATCCGGCATCCAGCGCGTGTCGATGCGAATGGTGGCGAGCAGGGTTCCGCCCGGACGCAGCACGCGAACCATTTCAGCCAAGGCGGCCTGGGGATCGGGCAAGAACTCCAGCGCCTCCAGGCAGGTCACCGCATCAAAGCTGTCATTGGGAAACGGCAGCTCGCCGGCGTCCTGCCGCATTAACGTGATGAAATCCACGAAATGCTCGGCGGCGACCTTCTGCCGGGCGCGTTTCAGCATCCGGCCGCTGGCGTCCAGGCCGATCACATGTCCCTGAAAACTGGCGTTGCGCGCCATCAGCAGCGGCAAGCGTCCCGTACCGGTGGCGACATCCAGTATCAGCGGGTCGGCCAGGGGCTGGAGCCGCGACATAATCGGCTGCGAAATCAGCATCAGATCGGCTTGCTCGTCGAATTGCTTGATGCGGTCATAACGGGGAGCGACCAGATCGTATAGCGCGACGACAACGCGCCTGCCAAGGTAAACGCCTTCCGTCTCAATAATCAGCCACCAATACAAGAAGCCGGCGATAAGGGTCAGGGTAACTAACGCGAGAATGATCATCATTTGGCAAGTAACAATCCTGCGCTCATCTCAGCGGTGTAAGGGCGCTTCGACGAAATTCTCGAAGCATAAAAATATCGGATTGGCTTTCTCTGCGTTCTCTGCGCTCTCTGTAGTTTGTTCTTTTGCGCTCATTTCTTGCGCTTGCTCTTAACCGGCGACGAATAGATCGCCCTCGCGGAATTGCATCTCATAAAGCCGAGCGTACAAGCCGCGCCGCGCCATCAACTCTTCGTGCCGGCCAACTTCGGTGATCCGCCCCTGGTCCAGCACGACGATTCGATGGGCGACGCGCACCGTGCTCAAGCGATGAGCGATGATCAGCGTCGTTCGATCGCGCATCAGGCGGGCCAGCGCTTCCTGCACCAGCTGCTCGCTCTCGTTGTCCAAGCTCGATGTCGCTTCGTCCAGCAGCAGGATGGATGGATTCTTCAGCAGCGCCCGGGCGATCGCGATGCGTTGGCGCTGCCCGCCGCTCAGCTTGATGCCGCGCTCGCCGACGATCGTGTCGTAGCCATTGGGCGCGGCCATGATGAAGTCATGCGCGTTCGCGGAAATGGCGGCTTCAATCATCTGGCTCGGCGTCGCATCCAGTTTTCCATATTGAATGTTTTCCCGAATCGTCCCGCCAAAAAGCAGCGTCTCCTGCGGCACGATGCCGATATGCCCGCGCAGGCTGCTCTGCGTCAAATCGCGGAGGTCATGTCCGTCGATGAATATCGCTCCGGCGCTGGGATCGTAAAAGCGCGGGATGAGGTTGAAGAGCGTGCTTTTGCCCGCCCCGCTTGGGCCAACCAGGGCGATGATCTCGCCCGCGCCGATTTCGAGATCGATATTGCGCAGCACTTCCAGATCGTCTTCATAAGCGAAACTAACGCCGCGCAGCGAAATCGCGCCCGTCACTGTTGCCAGTTCTTTCGCGTCCGGCCGGTCGCGGATATCGGGCTCGCTATCCAAAATCTCGAATACGCGCTTGGTCGCCCCCAGCGCCTCCTGGACCTGCGAATACAAGCTGACGACGCCGGCGAAGTTGGCGGCCACGGTCAAACCGTAAATCAGAAAGGCGATCAGCTCGCCCGCGCTGAGCCGCCCGTCAAGCACTTCACGCCCGCCGAACCACAAAATCAGCGCCAGGCCGGCGAAGGCGAAGAAGGCGATGATGGGACCGAAAACCGAGCGAACAGTCAGCAGCTTGACCGCGGCGCGAAAGGCGACCGCAATCGCCGAGTTGTAGCGATTGATCTCGTAGCTTTCGCGTACAAAGCTCTTGACCTCGCGGATATTCTGAAAAACTTCCTCCGCGACGACGGTGGCGCCGGCGATTTCATCCTGCACGCGCGTGCTTGTACGGCGGATGGCGCCGCCCAGCACAAAGGCGACCGCGACGATGATCGGCATCAGCACGATGATGAACAGCGTCAAGCGCCAATTGAGATAGAACATGATGGCCACCGAGCCGACCAGCGTCAGCGCTTGCCCCAGGAAGGCGCTGATATTGCCCGTGAGCACGGTGCGCACCACGGTGACATCGGATGAAATCCGGCTGATCAATTCGCCCACGCGTCTATCGGCATAGAACTGAAGCGACAGCGTCTGGAAGTGCGCATATAACTCACAGCGCATATCAACGACGATCTTCTCGCCAACATAGCCGAGATTGTAATTTTGCACGAAGCTCGCCAGCGACCGAAAAACAAAGACAGCCAGGAGCGCCAGCGTAATCCCGTCCAGCAGGGCGATATCAGCATCGGTGAATACCGAGTCAATCACGCGTTGAATCACCGCCGGGAATACCAGGCTGAGGGCGGAAGCGAATCCCAGACCGATAGAGGCCAGAGCGATTCGCAGTTTATGCGCCGTCAGATAGGACAGCAGTCGACGCCACTGCATTCTCGTAGCGGGCACATCGCGCTTTTCACTGCCGCTTGACGAGCGGATCCGATAAATCATGTCGCTTGGCGTCGAGCATTCAGCGTTTGCGGCGCGGCAGGCACAAACGCCGCGGGCAGGCGGGGCAACCTGCGCAGGCTGGGAACGGGCGCGCTAACCAGAAGGCGGGCCGACGTCATCGTCTTCGGGCGAACCCTCGGCTGTCCCCGGCCGGTCAGCCGCTTCCTGCTCCGTTTTATCGTCGACCGCGATGGTCAGCCGTTCATCATCGCCGCTTTCGCTGGGCAAGGGCGCGGCCGGCACATCCAGCGGCGTCGCCTCCGCATCGAACGTCTTAATCGGCGTCGGATCCGGTACCAATTGCCAGGGGGCGTCGGCGGGCAGCTCCACGCGCTGGCCCGAGGGAAAGTCGATCACGGTCCCGTCCGCGTCGCGCTGGACGCTGACGCCGTGCTGCTCGACGGTAACCGGGCCGCCCCAGGTGAAAGCGCCGCCGACCCAGGCGCGGTCCGGCGCGACGATACAGACGCCCAACACATCGCTGAGTAGTTTCAGGGGGACGATCCCGCCGATGTGGTGATCTTCGCCGTAACCCTTCGCTTCGTCGGCATGATAAAACTGAGACAGCCTTCCTTCTCGCGAATGCACGCGCGTCAAGCCGGCCAGCGCGCGTTTCACCAGTTCAGTCGCTTCTTGGCGAAAGCCCGCCTGGACCATGCCTTCGCCGATCAAGGACAGCCAGTACATCCAGATGCCGCCGCCGCCGCGCGCGTTGGACGGGTCGAAGTTGCGGTCTGCAGCGCTGACCATCGTCAAGCCGTTGGGTCGAAAAAACTGTGCTTCGTCCAGCGCAAGCGCTACCAGAGCGGCGGCCCGTTCCCGTCCAAGCCGACCGCTGAACAAGGGCATCAGGGCGTTGACATCTAGCCGGCTGCTGTCGACTGTCCGGGCGTAGACCTTGTAGACCCGGCTCAACCCGGCGACGGTGATGCGCTGAACATGCGAGAGGGGCAGGGCGGTGGTATACAGGCCTTGTCGATTCTGCCAATCAAACTCGGCCGCCTCCGCTTCGATTATGCATGCTGAACCCTGCGCGTCGCGCCCTTCCAGCTTGAGCTTGATGCGCGGCACTTGGCTCACGCCGCCGACGATGCGAACGGCCACGCGCGCCGGCGCTGACAGCGCACGGTCCAGCTCGTGCGCCTGATCGCCCGCGCCCGCGCTCAAGAATTCGTCGGCTGCGCTAGTCAGATGCGAATCTCGATCGCGATAACAATAGCGCGCGCCGTCCCAAAACGATTCCAGGCTCGCTTCCATCATCTCGCGCTGTTTGCACAGTACGTCGACGCTTTCGTCTTCCCCCAATTCAGCCGCGATCTCACAAAGCGCGTCGGCTTCCGAAATCAGATAGGCCAGCAGATCGGGCGTCTCCATCTGGCGGATGTCCGCGCCTTGCGCCCAGAATTGCCCGCGCCCGAAAGTGGGGAAAGCGACATAACCCGTCTGCCGCTCCGAGCGCCATTCCGGCACGCCGTCATCGTCAGCGTCCATATCGCTGCTCAGCCAGCGCCCGAAGAAGGCGACGAGCGCCGGGTAAACCTCGGTCAGGAAGTCTCGGTCGCCGCTGCATTGATACACCGTCAGGCTCAGCCGCGCCAAGAGCGGCATCATCAGCAGGCCCTGACGCTGGCCGCCCAGCCCGGGCTGCCGGTCGACAAAGCCGCTGTCGTCTTGCGTCGCCAGGTAGTTTCGAATGATGCCCCTGGCCAGCATGCCATCGACATTTGCCAGGGCGCTGCCGGCGAGGTACGCCAGCGTCGGGTCCTGGCCGGACCAGGCGCGGATGTGATCGCTCCCGTCTCCACGGCGGCTCCAGCCTCGGTTGCCGACGCGGTTGGCGACAAAGGACGGATGCGGCAGCTGCTCGGTCGGCCGCATAAACGCTTTGACCAGGTGGGCGTAAGACAGGTCGATTAGGCGATCCCAGACTTCGTTTCCGCTGCTGATCCTGGGTATCGCGGCGGCGCCCTGGTCGATCGCTTCGAAGTGGCGCTCCCAAGGGCGGGACATCCAGTTCATCGCCAGGCTGAAGGAATCGCGCATGTCTTCCAGGCCGGCGACGACAAATGGCAGGCGCTTTGGCTGCCCCGGCGGCAAATCCAGGACGCGCCCGATTTTCGGGCTGCTGATGTGGCCGCCATAAACCTCCGTGCTGGCGCCTTCCAGCGTGACAACCGGATTGATTTCGCCGAACTGCCCCAGGTGGAGCGCAAGCGTGCCGTCGCCCAGGGTCAATACATTGAGCCTGACGTTACGGCTGTTGATGACCGCATGGCCAAAGAGATCCAGCTGCAGTCTGATAGCGTCGGCGCCCCTGTTGCTCAGCGTGATTTCGCCGCCAGCGGCGCGCGACTCCATCGCCCAAAAGCGCGCCACCAGCGAGACATCGGCCATAGGCGCCGCCTCGACCTGCAGGAAATTGGGCGCGAAATAGGTGATTACGGGCTTCTCGGCGAAGTTCCAGGCCTGATACACCAGGCCTCCATCGGCGTGAAACATGGGCACCAGGCTGACGAGACCGGCCCGCCCGCCGAATTGTGTTTGAAAGGCAATCGCGGCTTCGTCGCGCTGGCCCAGCCGTACCGTCCACGCTTGATCATCGCCGTAATCGGTGCGGCTGCTGCGCGCGTCCGCCCCCAGGTGGTACTCAAATGGGATGCTGGCGTCTATATGCTGGCGCCTGAGATTTCGCATGCCGCGGCTTTCAATTGTTGATCGACCAGGTAAACGCCTCTTCATTGAACCTGAACTGATCGCCATTGAGGCTCGTCACCAGGTGGTAGCCCGGCTCCGGCACATAGCTGTTGAAGTCGTTGACGAAGCCGCCGTGATGGTATTCGTAAGTTGTTGTGTGGCCCAGCTCGGTATCCAGCGCCCAGCCGATCGCCTGGCGGATTTCCGGATTCTCGCGCCAAAGCTTGCCAAAGCCGCGGACCGGCTGAAAGCGGCCCTCGGGCGGCAGAATCTGCGGGTCGGATTCGGCGTCGCCATCAGCGAAGGAATCGTCGTAAACACTCCAGACATTTTGCCCGTCGTCAGCCACGGACAGGACCCAGATCTGACTGTTTGGCTGTAGCCAGAACATCCAGCCGCTTTCAAATCGCTGCTCGGCTACATATATCGAGCCGACAATCGGCGACGGAAACGGATCCGGCGTGGGCGTTATCGTCGGTGTTGCGGTGGGCGCCGCGTCGGTCACCACCTGGACCGCGGTAGCCGTGACCGCGAGGCTATACGCGGTGGCGACCGCCTGCGCCAGGGCTTCCGCGTCGGCGGTGGCGGTCTGGTCCTCTGGCGGAGGCCCCGCGCTTTGACAGGCGGTCAAGAGCGCCAGGCATGTGAACAGGCTGAATACTCGTCGCAGCAGGTGCATTACGGGCGCTCCACCTTGGCTATGCTTACAGGTGCATACATGCATACAATGCTCAAATCATTTTAGCAGAGCGAAATCGAAGCGCAAGCTTGGCAGGCCGCAACGGGGTCCGGATGCTCGCGGGCGCGGCTTGAGCCTTTTCAGCGCTCCCGCCTTTGCTTAGCATATACGTATTGAAGGGCGAAAAGGCGCGCCGCATGGAATACAGACCGACGAATATCACGGTGAACCGGCTGAAGGGCGATTTGGAAATCATCTGGGATGACGGCCTCGTGAGCCGTTACCCCCTGGCGCATCTGCGCGAAGCCTGCCCCTGCGTCGAATGCCGCGGCGGCCACGCCAAGATGGGCATGGAGCACGCGCCCGAAGACATCCTCAACTTAACGCCGCGCCGCTCATACAAGATCACAGGCATGAGCGCGGTCGGCAATTACGCCGTGCAGCCAAGCTGGGACGACGGCCACAATACCGGCATCTACACCTGGGAATACCTCCGCCTGATCTCGCCGCAGCAAACTGAGGATTAGCAGTTTCGCACCGGCGCGGCGCCTGGAATGGCAAGCGGCGGCCAGCATAGCCAGCGGCGACCGATTTGGCTATACTTGCTCGCGTCTAATGCTTGGCAGGAGGGCTGTATGCAGCCGCCCGATCTTGATGTCGTAAAGCGCGCCATCGGCGCTGAAATTGCGCGAACCGTCTACCGCTACACCGAGAGGGATGTGGCCCTTTACGCCCTCGGCATCGGCGCGCCGGCCGACCCGCTCGATCAAAATGAATTGAAATTTGTCTACGAGTTGAGCAGCATAGGCTTTCAGGTCTTTCCCACCTTTCCCGTTGTCTTCGCTTATGAATTCAACCGTTGCGTGCCGGCTGGCGAAATCGCCGGCATTAAGTTCAACCCGATGATGACCGTCAGCGGCGAGCAGCATCTGCGCCTGCTCAAGCCCTTGAAAACCGCGGGAACGGTGACCTCGACTGTCACGGTGTCCGACATCTTCGACAAGGGCAGCGGGCTGCTGATGATGACTGATGTGGACAGTTTTGACGAAAACGGCGAGCAGCTGGCGACGGCGCGCGCGTCGCTTTTCATGCGCGGCCTGGGCGGCTTCGGCGGCGAGCGCGGACCGTCCAGCCGTTGGCAGGCGCCCGCCGGCCCGCCCGATATCGTCCATGAAGAAGAAACGCGTCCCAACCAGGCGCTGCTCTATCGTTTGGCCGGCGATGACAATCCGCTGCACGCCGATCCGCTCTTGGTGGCGAAGGGCGGCTACGACAGACCGATTCTGCATGGCTTGTGCACGATGGGCTTCGCCGCCCGCGCCATCCTCAAGCGCTGCGCCGACAATGATCCAAGTCGCTTTGATTCCATCGGCGTCCGCTTCTCGCAACCCGTTTTCCCCGGCGATACGCTGGTGACCGAAATCTGGCGCCGCGGCCACGACGACATTGCCTTTCAGACCAAAGTGAAAGAGCGGAACGTCGTCGTGTTGAGCCACGGTCTGATCCGACTGCGGGACTGAGGCGTGTCCTTCAATATCAAGGAGCATCCCCATCGCCGTTACAACCCGCTCCTCGACGAGTGGGTTTTGGTATCACCCCAGCGGACGCAGCGCCCCTGGCAGGGGCGGGCTGAACAGAAGCCGCCCGACCGCCGTCCGCGTTATGATCCCGATTGTTATCTTTGCCCCGGCAACCTGCGCGCCAATGGCGAGCGCAATCCGAACTATGACAGCACCTTCGTCTTCGTCAACGATTTCGCGGCCGTCTTGCCGCATGTTCCGGCCGCGCCAATGGCGGCGGATCCGCTTTTCCGCCTGGAATCACTACGTGGCGAGGCGCGCGTCATCTGTTTTTCGCCGCGGCACGATTTAACGCTGGCGGAGATGTCCATCCCCGAGATAAGAATTGTGATTGATCTCTGGGCTCAGCAGAGCGCCGAGCTGGGCGAGCGCTTCGCCTGGGTGCAGGTATTCGAAAACCGCGGCGAAATCATGGGCTCGTCGAATCCGCACCCGCATGGGCAGATCTGGGCGACAGAGACTTTGGGCACAGTCGCCGCGCGTGAAGACCGGCAGCAGAGTGATTACCTCGAGCGCGTCGGCGGAAGCCTGCTGCTTGATTACGCGGAACGGGAAATGCAGATTGGCGACCGCTGCGTCCTGGAGAATGAAAGCTGGCTGGTCGTCGTGCCTTATTGGGCTGTCTGGCCCTTTGAGACGCTATTGCTGCCCAAGATGGCGCTGCGGCGGCTGACCGATCTGGACGAGCGGGCACGGCAAGATCTGGCCGCGATTCTCAAGCGCTTGCTCGTCAAATATGACAATCTCTTTGAAGTGTCTTTCCCGTATTCAATGGGTTGGCATGGCGCGCCCTTCAACGGCGAGGACAATGCGCACTGGCAGTTGCACGCTCATTTCTTCCCGCCGCTGCTGCGTTCGGCCACGGTGAAGAAGTTCATGGTCGGCTACGAGATGCTGGCCGAAGCCCAGCGCGACATCACGCCAGAAGCGGCCTCCCAGCGCCTGCGCGATGCTTCCGAGCGGCATTTCCAGCAACCTTGAGCAGCGCCGTCAATCGTCCCAGGTCCATTGAAGCAGATCGCCGACCAGCGGATCGCCGAAGTAATTGCAGCTGTTGGCATCGGGGATGATCCACTCGCGGCCCGCCGGCTGCGGACGATCGGGATTGTAGTGCTTGTAAATTCGGCGCGATGCTTCGGCAAACAGCGGCAAAGACTCTTGAAAATTCAGCCACGCCGGCTGAAAGAGCATCATCGCAATCACATAGTCGCCGCCCGGCGTGAAGAATAGGGCGGCATTGCCATGCGTATCCGGAATCCAGCCATGCTTGTGGGCGACGCGCGTGTCCGCCGGCACGCCGGATTTCAAAAGCGCGTCGACAGTATTATTGCTCATCACATGCAGCATCTGCCGGCATTCGCGCGCTTCAATCCCGCCGCCAAAGCGATCGATCAACGGGCCGCCGCCTTGGTAGGCGCATTGGTACAAATTGGCGAGCAGCGAGCCGATTTCAACGACAGTCGTCTGATTTGAGGGGTCGGGATCAGCCTTGATCTGGTCGGCTGCTGTTTGCGGAAGGCGAACGGGAAAGGGCGGCGGTTCCGGTGTGCCGAGCGTGGTGAAAGGGGCGGTCAAAAATGAACGCGATAGCTCCAGCTCCAGGAAAAAATCCGTGACCGCTTCCGCGCCGTAATAGGCATTGCCGCCCCCAATTATGGCGAGTAAGCGATTGGTGGCGGCGTTTTCGCTGCAGATCATCGTGTTGAGGATGTCGGTGGCCGTCTCGATGGCCGGCGGACTGTCAAGCGTTTCGAAGAGCTTGGCCAGGATGGCGATCTTGTTGAGGCTGGTGCCGCTGAAGGCGTAATCGTCGCCGAAGGTGAAGGCTTCCCCGCTGGATAAATCCAGAAAGAACAGCGCGCCGAAGCGACTTGTCTGCGGGTCAAAGCCGTTTTGCAGCAGCAGATCCCACAAGTCCTCCGCCAGGAGATTTAAGCCGGCGCCCAACGGCAGGGGTTGCCCCGCGTTGATGGCGCTGGCGCGGACGGCAGCCGGCGTCGGCGTCAGCGCCGGCAGGCTGAAACGCGTCTGCGAAATCGCGACTGTATTGAAAAGTCCGCCGTCGATATCAAGCAAGTCGCGCGCCACCCAGGCTTGCCCGCCCGCCGCTTCCGCATAGGCGATCCGCACCCAGGGGAACTGCGTGTGATAACCAGTGACCTCGAAGCGATCGCCGGCATAAGCCACGCCGGCGCGCGGATACTCAATGCCGGGCCCATAGCGGATGTTCACCTCGCCGGAGATGACGCCGCTGACGCCAAAGGCGCCAATTGTGGGCGTTGCGGTGGGCGAAACGATAGTCGCGGTCGACGCAGCACTGGTCGCCGTGATCAAGGGCAGGGCAGGCGCGGCCGCGTCAATTCGCAGGTCGGTGACGGGCACGCGGCTGATGTCTCCGCTGACCGCGACCAGGGTCTCAAACACCCAGCCCATCGGCCGGTCGGATTCGCTTTCAGCCAACAAGAGCCAGGGATAGAGCTGGCTGCGCCCCAGAACCGGATACTGGACGCCGGCTCTGATCTCGCCGACGAGGCGCGCCTCAATGCTGTCAGCGGCGCGCAAATTCGCCTGGCCAACCGCCTGCGCGTAAACGCCAGTGTTTTGAAGCTGCGCCTGCGCCCCCCAGCTTGCAAAGCATAGAATCAAGACCGCGGCGGTCAGCCCATGAATGGCTGCAGGCGCAAGACGGCGTCGGCCCAAGGCGGCAATGGGCGGGGTGAAACGCTTCAGACTGCCCCTCCTCGCCGCTGGCGCGCATGCGATCACATAGTCAGAACGCGGCGCATTATATCACGCCTGCCGCGCATGCTGTATACGAACTGATGGATGCCTCCCCAGCCGCGTATTGACAAATTGCAGCGGGCGTATATACTCAATTCAGCCTAATGCCGAAGTGGCGGAACTGGCAGACGCGCTACGTTCAGGGCGTAGTTCTCTTCGGGGAGTGTGGGTTCGACTCCCACCTTCGGCACCACCTCAACCCGGTCTGTTGGCCGGGTTTTTTCTTTCTGAGTTTTGGCTGACTTTCGAATTGAAATCCTAAAGGCGCATCTGGAAGAGCAACGAACGCGGGCGAAAACGATAATCCTGCCTTGCATCAGCCGCGTTTGTCCTGGCCTGCGCTGGCGCAATCCATCCCCTGTATTATCATTATCTTGAGGTCAAGCGGAGAGTCATGCAGGGTGATGGCGGAAGCGGAAATGACTGCGGCGGCGGAAGCGAGCGGCGCTGACCGGGGGGCCGACGGCCGGCGATTGACCAGCATTCAGGTCATGATGGCGGTGGCGCTTGCCTTCGGCTTGATCGTCACGCTCAACTTCGGCGGCCGCATCACGCTGGACCGGGACCTGGGCCGCATCCACGCCCGCTTCTCGGCCGAGATTGAGGCTTTGCTGGCCGAACAGCAAGACTTGATCGAAGAGCTCAGCTACGTCAAGAGCGACGCCTATGTCGAATACTGGGCCCGCGATGAAGGCAAAATGATCCGTGAAGGCGAAGTCCTGATCATGCCCAAGAGCGGGGGCGAACCAGCCTCGACCCGCCCGTCGACTGTGCCATTGGTGGCTTTTGAAACAACCGCGCCCGAGCCGGCCAACTGGGAATTGTGGTGGGCCCTGTTCTTTGATGGCGCGCCGCCGAAATTCAACTAGCGGAACGATCTTGCGTTTTTGCATCCTTCATTGGGCGCCTGCAACTGGCCCCTCTCGTCCCCGGCTTCAGCGCGTCGGCGTCGCATCCCGAACAAAAGGCGGCTGCGCGCCGGCATATTCCAACACTTCGGCTTCAATCCCGCCCGGTCCCACCGTCAGCCGGCAACCCGCTTGAGCATAGCGCAGCTTTAGCACAGCCAGCGCGTGGATCTCTCCGTCAGGCGCTTGGGCGCTGCTGGTCAATGTGCCGGCCAATTTGCCATCGGCGTAAACCGGCGCCGGGGCCGCGACCATTGACGCCAGGCTGACCTTGACAAGGGTCTTCGCCAGGCGCTGCCGGCTCTCCATTCGCGCGATAATCTCCTGGCCGGTGTAACAGCCTTTGCTGAAGCTAACCTCGTCCCACAAGCCCAGCTCCAGCGGCATATAATCCGGCGACAATTCCAGGTTCGCCGGCCTGCCGCTGCCTATGCGCAGGCAGTTGTATGTCAGCGAGCCAGCTGGAACCAGCCCGCAATCCGCCCCCCGCCGCAGCAGGTCGCGATGCAGGGCGACGGCCGCTTCCCGCGCCCCGATGACGATCCAGTGCCCGCCGCAGATTGCTTTACGCCGCGCGATTATCAGCCGGCCCAAGTCGGTCTCCATTTCAGCGCAGCCCAGCGCTGGTATCGCCGATGCATCGGGCGCAAGCCGCATCATCGCCGCATCAGCCTGCTTGCCATGCACGGCGAATTGCGCCGTCTCCGCGCTAATATCCTCGACAGTTGCCTCATCGCCGAAGAAAATGCTACGCCGCAGATAATTCGCCAGCGCCTCGCCTTGCCCCGCCTCGCCGATCAACAACAATCCGCTGGAAAGGCTGTAGCCGCTGGCGCGAAACAAGATGCGCGCGTTGGGATTGGTGAAGACGGTTGGCTTGCCCTCGTGCTGGGCCAGCTCGCTCATGTCGTTGGTTGACATTCGATTGACCAATTCGAAGCGATCGCGACCCGTCAACAGGATGCGGCCTTCATGCGAGCGGTCGAGCAAAATCGCCCCGCTTTTGGCCGCCGCGTATTCCTGCGCCAAATCGCCATAATCCAGCGGTATTTGATCGGGGGCCAGGCGCGCGCCCAGCGTCTCATGGTATTGCGATAACTCATTCACAACATTTCTCCCAGCAGATGCCGCGCTCTTAATTCTCGCCTGACGATGGCGGCGGTCGCTTCTATCGCCTGGCCCAGGTCATCATTGACCACGATATAATCACAGCGCGTCCGATACGGCAATTCCAGCGTCCGCGCGCGTTCCAGGCGCTGCTCGATATCGGTGATGCGGTCGGCGCGTTCCTGCATTCGCCGCCGCAGCAGCGCCAACTGATCGGAGACGCTGTCGCCGGGCACAGTGACAAACACTTGCACCACATTGCGGGGGAAGGCGGCAGCCAACTCGATGGCGCCCAGGACTTCGATATCGGCGATGCGCGCGGCGCCAGCGGCCAGGGCCTCATTGACGGTGGCGCGCGGAATGCCGTAGAATTTGCCGGGCGTAACTTCCTGATGCTCCAGTAGCTCGCCGTCCTCTATCATGCGCTTGAAGTCCCGCTCGCTCAGGAAAAGATGTTCGCGCCCCTGCTTTTCATCGGCGCGCATGGGCCGGCTGGTGGCGGTCGCCAATTGACGAATGTTCGGGAAGCCGGCGATGATCGCTTTCATGATCGCGTTCTTGCCCGCGCCACCGGGGCCAATCATAACAAATATGACGCCGCGAAGTTGCTCGGAGAGGCTCACTCTATGCTATCCTCAGATGTGATGACGGCGGGAGACAGTGTAACAACGGAGCAGGGCAATCTCCATAGCCATCCGTCGACGCCTAGTCCCTCCGCGCGCTCGCACATGAAAGCAAAAAGGATGCACGATGCCAGCGAATATAATTGACGGGCGCCAGCTTGCCCGGCGCATTCAAGATGAGATCAAGCGCGCCGTCGCCGAACAGAAAACGGAAACGGGAACCACGCCCGGGCTGGGCGTCGTGCTGGTCGGCGATGATCCAGCCTCCGCCATGTATGTGCGCATGAAACGGCGCGCTTGTGAACGAGCCGGCTTGCGCTCCGAAGCGCAGCTCCTGCCAGCCGCCTCCACCCAGGCCGAGGTGGAAAACGCCGTGCGCGCCTTCAATTGTAATCCCGATATTCATGGCATCCTGGTGCAATTGCCCCTGCCCGATCATATTGATGAAGAGGCCGTGCTTAACGAGATCAGCCTGGCCAAAGATGTCGATGGCATCCATCCCGTGAATCTGGGGCGCCTGGGCATGCGCGGGCGCGAGCCGACTTTCACGCCGGCGACGCCCACCGGTGTGATGGCGCTCATTGAAGAGACCGGCCAATCCATCGACGGCAAGACGGCTGTGGTGATCGGGCGCAGCAATATAGTCGGCTTGCCAGCCGCCCTGTTGCTCACCAATGCCAACGCCACCGTGACGATCTGTCATAGCCGCACGCGCGATCTGCCCGCGGTGGTCAAGCGCGCCGATATCGTCGTCGCCGCGATCGGGCGGCCGGAACATGTCAAAGGCGATTGGATCAAGCCAGGCGCCATCGTCATCGATGTCGGCTCCAACTCCCTGCCCGACCCGGCCAGCGAAAAGGGCTATCGATACGTGGGCGATGTCGAGTTTGAAGCGGCGCGCGAGCTGGCCGGTTACATCACGAAGGTGCCGGGCGGCGTCGGACCGATGACCATCACCATGCTGCTGTCGAACACGCTGAAAGCGGCCCAAGGCGCTGTGAATGGCTGATCAGGTCATGGTCTGGAAGGCACAGGCGCCTTGAAATCGCCGCTCAGGCGCAGTACCTTGCGTCCCGCCGCGTCTCCCTCCACCGCCTTGGCCTGCTGGTGAAGGGGCCGGCGGCTGCGCTATTCAAGGGTGGGCGCGTCTTGTGGCCTCATAAGCCTCAAGCTATAGTAGACGCACAGATCGGGGACGGGCTATGTCTACCCTCTTACTGAAGAATATACGCTGTCTGGCGACAATGGACGAGGAACGGCGCGAAATGGCCGGCGCCTGGATCCTGATTCGCGACCGCCAGATCATCGGTCTCGGCTCCGCTGAAACCAGCCCGCCAGACGACATCGACCGCGTAATCGATCTGTCCAATCATGTTGTGCTGCCGGGCCTGGTCAATTGCCATCATCACATGTTTCAGAGTCTTACGCGCGTGATGGGGCAGCAGGAAGACCTGTTCGGCTGGCTGCGAGCCTGCTATTCCCTGTGGGCCAAGATGCGATCGGAACATGTCTACGCCGCCGCCCGGCTCGCCATGGCCGAATTGCTGCTTTCCGGATGCGCCACCGCCAGCGACCATCACTACATCTTTCCCAACGATGTGCAGCTGGAGGATGAAATCCGCGCCGCCCAAGAGATGGGCATTCGCTTTCACGCCTCGCGCGGCAGCATGAGCCTCGGCGAAGGGCATGGCGGGCTGCCGCCGGATGAAGTGGTCGAGCGCGAGGACGACATCTTGCGCGACAGCCAAAGACTGATTGAAACCTGGCACGACCCGGCGCCGCAATCTATGTTGCGCATCGTGGTGGCGCCTTGCTCGCCCTTCAGCGTGACCGTCGATCTGATGCGCGAGTCGGCGGCTCTGGCGCGAGCCTACCGCCTCCAGATGCATACACACCTGGCGGAGACCGACGCCGATGTGGCTTATAGCCTGGAGCGTTTTGGCCTGCGTCCGGGCGATTATGCCGAAGCGATGGGCTGGGTTGGCGACGATGTCTGGCACGCGCATTGTGTCAAGCTGGATCAGCCCGCCATCGACCTCTTCGCGCGCACCGGCACCGGCGTCTGCCATTGCCCCTCGTCTAACATGCGGCTGGCATCGGGCATCGCGCCCATCCGCCAAATGCTCGATTGCCGGGTCAAGGTGGGCTTGGGCGTGGACGGCTCCGCCTCGAATGACAGCGGGCATCTGCTGAACGAAGCGCGGCAAGCCCTGCTCTTGCAGCGGGCGCAAGGCGATCCGGCCGCCCTGTCCGCCAGGGAAGCGCTGGAACTGGCGACCCGGGGCGGCGCCGCCATCCTGGGACGGGATGACATCGGCCAAATCGCCGCCGGCAAATCGGCCGACATCGTCGCTTTTCGGCTGGACGGCCTGGAGATGGCGGGCGCCTTGCATGACCCGCTGGCCGCCCTGGTATTTTGTCAGCCCCAACGCGTCGACCTGTCAATCATCAACGGGCGCATCGTCGTCGAAGATGGCCAATTGCTCACGGCCGATGTCCCGAGAATAGTGGCGGCGCACAACCGGCTGTCCAGGCAGCTGATGCGCGGCGAGAGCTGAATTAGGAGGTAGTCTCATGACCATTGTCGATCGTTTGGCGGCGGCGCGCGGAGATTTGGCCTGCGAGCTGGTCCTGCGCAATGCTCGCCTGGTCAATGTGATCAGCGGCGAGATTTATCCGACCGATATCGCAGTGCATGACCGGCATGTCGTCGGGCTTGGCGATGGCTATCGCGGCGCGCGCGAACTCGATCTGGACGGCATGTTCGTCACGCCCGGGTTAATCGACGCGCATGTGCATATCGAAAGCAGCCTGCTGACGCCGCCGGAATTCGCGCGGGCTGTCTTGCCGCACGGCGTCACCAGCGTCATCACCGACCCGCACGAGATCGCCAACGTGCTGGGCGTCGCCGGCATCCGCTATATGCTGGAACGCGCCAAAGGCGGGCAGCTGAATATGTTTGTTATGGCTTCAAGCTGTGTGCCGGCCACGCACATGGAAACATCCGGCGCGCAACTGGAAGCGGCAGATCTTGCGCCGCTGCTGGACCATGACTGGGTGCCGGGCCTGGCCGAGCTGATGAACTACCCGGGCGTGGCCCTGGGCGATGAAGGCATGCTGGACAAGATTACCCTGTTCAAAGAACGGGTCCTGGACGGGCACGCGCCGGCGATGACGGGCAAAATGCTGAATGCTTATGTGGCGGCTGGCGTCCAGAGCGAACACGAATGCACGACGATTGACGAAGCGCGCGAGAAATTGCGCCTGGGCTTGACCATTTTCATCCGCGAAGGCTCGGGCACGCACAACCTGCTGCCGCTGTTGCCGCTCATCACGCCCGAAAATCACAGCGCGATCTGCTTCTGCACCGACGACCGCATCCCGGCCGACCTCATCGACGAAGGCTCCATCGACTTCATGCTGCGCCAGGCTATCGCCGCCGGCATCGATCCCGTCATGGCAATCCGCATGGGCAGCTACAACACCGCCCGGCACTTTGGCTTGCGCAAATATGGCGCGGTGACGCCCGGTCGCTATGCCGATCTGCTGGTCCTGCCCGATCTGCACGATTTCCACGCCCAACAGGTCTATCGCGGCGGCGAGCTGGTGGCCGAAAACGGCGTCATGATCGCCGAGCGGAAACAAACGCGGGCCATAGACCTGCCGGCCAGTGTCAATATCGCCGGCGATTCGCTCGATTTCACCATTCCGGCGCGGGGCGATAAAATCCGCGTCATCGGCAAGGTGCTCGGTCAAGTGTATACTGAGCACCGAATCGAAAGCGCCAAGATCGTCGATGGCTGCGCGGTCAGCGATGTCCAGCGCGATATCTTGAAATTCGCCATGATCGAGCGTCACCACGCCAGCGGCAACATCGGCTTGGGCTTCATCACTGGAATTGGCCTGAGGCGCGGTGCTATCGCCGGCACAGTGGCGCACGATCACCATAATCTCGCCATCATCGGCGTCGACGATGACAGCATGAAAACCGCTGTCGCCTCCATCAGCGCAATGGGCGGCGGCTTGGTCGCGGCCGATGGCGAGCGCGTCTTGGCGAGTTTGCCCTTGCCAGTGGCCGGATTGCTGAGTGAAGACCCGATTGAAAAAGTGCGCGCCGACTACGAAGCGATGACTGCCGCGGCGCATTCCCTGGGCAGCCCCATGCCCGACCCCTTCATGGTGATGAGCTTTATGGGCCTTGAAGTGATCCCGAAGCTAAAACTGACCGATCTTGGCCTGGTCGATGTCGAACAATTCAAGTTGGTTGACTTGTTTCTCTAGTCGCGCGTTCGCGTCAATATCATAGCTGGCAAATGTGGTCTCACATTTATTTTCTCCGTTTCTGTGCTAAAGTATCAGCGTTATGCAACCGAGTTCACTAGCAGGTATCGACAATGGTAGACCACGTACGATTGCAGGGTTTAAGACGCCGCGTCGAAGCGCAGCGCAATGACATCATCACATTTCTGCGCGAGATCTGCGCTATACCGAGCATGGAGAACCAGATTCGCGCCTGTGGCGAACGCATCGCCGTCGAGATGGAGAGGCTGGGCTACGACAAGATCTTCTGGGACAAGATGGGCAATATCGTCGGCGTGATCGGCGATGGCGACAAAGTCTTGCTATACGACAGCCATATCGACACCGTTGGCATCGGCGACCCCGACGAGTGGCAATGGGACCCCTTCGAAGGCAAAATCGAAAACGGCATCCTCTACGCCCGCGGCGCATGTGATGAAAAAGGCAGCACGCCCGGCATGGTTTATGGCTTGGCGCTGGCCCGCGAACTGGGCCTGCTTGAAGGCTACACCGCCTATTACTTCGGCAATATGGAAGAGTGGAACGACGGCCAGGCGCCCCATGCCTTTGTGCAGACCGAGGGCATCAAGCCGGATTTCGTCGTCATCGGCGAGCCGACCAAAATGCAGATCTACCGCGGGCACAAGGGGCGAGTGGAATTCAAAATCGTGGCCAAAGGCAAAAGCGCCCACGCCGCCAGCAATTACCTTGGCGATAACGCCATCTACAAGCTGCTGCCGATCATCGAGCGCATCAGCCACATCGAACCTGAACTGGGCGATCATGACTTCCTGGGGCAGGGACGCATCACCGTCACCGATATGGAAGTCAAGACGCCCAGCATCAACGCCGTGCCCGATGAGGCGACCATTTATGTCGACCGGCGCATCACCTTCGGCGAAGAACCAGCGGTCGAGCTGCAGCGCTTAAGAGCGATCATCGGCCAACGCGATGATATCCAGGCCGAGATCCTGGTCTATGACGATCCGAGCTACACCGGCTTCGTCTTCCCGCTGGAAAAGATTTACCCGGCCTGGGCTTTTGAAGAAGACGAGCCGATTGTGAAAGCCGGTTTGTCCGCGGCCGAAGTGCTCTACGGTCAGGTGGATACCGGCAAGTGGGATTTCTCCACCAATGGCATATATTGGGCGGGCAAGGCCGGCATCCCCAGCATCGGCTTCGCGCCGGGCAATGAAATCCACGCGCATACCGTGCTGGACCAGGTGCCGCTGGAAGATGTCGTGCGCTCGACCGAATGGTACGCGCTCTTCCCGGCGATCCTGCGGCAGACGCTGAACGGCGCGCGCCAAGAAACGAAACTGTAGGGGCGACGCGCAGGCGCCAAATTTACACGAGATTTCGTAGGGGCGAGCGGGTGGCTCGCTTGCAAGAAACAGAACTGTAGGGGCGACGCGCTGGCGCCAAATTAACACGAGATTTCGTAGGGGCGAGCCGGTGGCTCGCCCTCAAAAGCCGGAAACATTCGGGACGCGCCGGTGGCTCGCCCGCAATACGAAGCAAGATCAATATTGAATGTACTCAGGAGCATGCCATGCAAACCGACCTCAGAGGGCGCGACCTCATCAGCACGCAAGACTGGTCAAAAGAAGAGATTGAAACGCTGCTGGATGTGGCCTGGGACCTGAAGCGAAAACGGGCTTTGGGCGAGCCCCACGCCTTGCTGCGCGACAAAGTGCTGGCCCTGCTCTTCTTCTTCACCAGTACGCGCACCCGCATCAGCTTCGAAGCTGGCATGGCGCAGTTGGGCGGGCATGCCCAATTCATCGACAGCACAACGACCCAAATCAGCCACGGCGATACCGCCAAAGAAATCGGCGAAATCGTCGGCCGCTACACCGATGGCATCGCCATTCGCCAATGCGATTGGGGCATTGGCAATGCCTACATCAATGCGGTGGCGGAGGCGAGCCGCGCGCCGGTGCTGAATATGCAATGCGAGATTTATCATCCCTTCCAGATCCTGGCTGATCTGATGACCATCCAGGAGAAATTCGGCCGCGACCTGCGCGGCAAAACCATCAACATCAGCTGGGCTTACGCCTCCAGTTACCAGAAACCGATTTCGGTGCCGCAAAGCCTCATCCTGCTGATGTCCCGCTTCGGCATGAATGTTCGCCTGACGCGGCCGCCGGAATACAAACTGATGCCCGATATTGTCGAACAAGCCAAAGCGAACACGGCGGAACACGGCGGCAGCTTTGAAATCCTGGAAGACTTTGACGCGGGCTTCGCCGGCGCCGATATCCTCTATCCCAAAAGCTGGGGCAGCTGGCTGACGACGGAGGACGACGAGGAATCGGCGGCGATTGGCGCTCAATATACCGATTGGATCGCCGATGATCGGCGGATGGCCCTGGCCAATGCCGGCGCGGTCTATATGCACTGCCTGCCGGCTGACCGCAATATCGAGGTGACCGACAGCGTGATAGACGGCCCGCAAAGCGTGGTCTATGATGAAGCCGAAAACCGCCTGCATGTGCAGAAGGCGGCCATGGCCTTAACCATGCGCTAGTTGCCTGCAGCCTTAGGAAACTCGGCGATGTTGCGGCCTAGATTGATGAGGGCGTTTGGCGATGATCGATAAACTGGTTGTGGTCGCGATCGGCGGCAATTCGCTGATACCTGACCCGACGAACCCCCAAATTGACGAACAATGGGAGGCGGCGCGCGTAACCTGCCTTCATATCGCCGATATGATCGCCGATGGCTGGCAGGTTGTTATCACCCATGGCAATGGCCCGCAAGTGGGCTATATCATGCAGCGGTCCGAGATTGCCATGCGCGAGGCCGGCCTCCATGAAGTGCCGCTTGATCTGGTGGTGGCCGATACCCAAGGCAGCATCGGCTATATGCTGCAGCAAGCTCTCGACAACAAGCTGCGGAATGTCGGCAAAAATCAGACCGTGGTCACCCTCATCACGCAGATGCGAGTCGATCCGGATGATCCGGCTTTCCAGAATCCGGACAAACCCGTCGGCGGCTTCATGGCGCGAGAGCAGGCAATAAAAGCGGAGGCCGATGGCTGGCAGGTGGCCGAAGAACGCGGCCGGGGCTGGCGGCGCGTCGTCGCCTCGCCCAAACCGCTGGTGATCAACGAAATCAACGCGATCCAGGCGCTGGTGCTGGCCGGTTATATTGTGATCGTCTGCGGCGGCGGCGGCGTGCCGGTGGTGCGCAACGAAATCGGCCGGCTGCGCGGGATCGCGGCGGTGATCGACAAGGACCACGCCAGCAGCCTCTTGGCGCAGACATTGCGCGCCGATCTGCTGCTGATATCTACCGGCGTGGAAAAAGTCTGCCTCGATTTCAATACGCCGCAAGAGCGCGCCCTCGATGAATTGACCCTGAAAGAGGCGCGCCGGTATCTGGCCGACGGGCAATTCGCTCGCGGAAGCATGTACCCCAAGGTCGCAGCCGCCATCGACTTCGTTCATAACGGCGGACCGCGGGCCATCATCACCAGTCCGGACAGCCTGACGCGGGCGCTGAAAGGCGAGACCGGCACCAGCATCGTGCCCGGCGGGGCGGGATAAAAGGCGAACTGGTGTATAGTTCAAGAGTAAACAGGCTTATCGCGAAGACGACGAGGCCATGGCGGAAATACAGGAATTGCGCTGTGTTGTTGCGGGTTGTCGCTTTGGCGCTGATGAAGTCGATTATACCTGCCCCAATCATGGCGAGCTGGGCACGCTCGATATCCTCTACGATTACGACGCCCTGCGACGGCGACTGGATCGGGATGCCATAAGCGCGTCGTCCGTATCCAATTGCTGGCGTTACAAGCGCTTGCTGCCGCTGGCGCCGGATGCCGCCGTCCCGCCATTGGCCGTCGGCTGGACGCCGCTTTACGAAACGCCGCGTATAGCGCGCGAGCTGGGCTTGCGGCGCGTCTGGCTGAAAGACGATGGCCTCAACCCCACCGGATCGCTGAAGGACCGGGCGAGCGCGCTGGTATTGGCGCGCGCGCTGGAGCGGGGCATCAAAACTGTGAGCGCGGCCAGCACTGGCAACGCGGCGGCTGCCCTGGCCGGCTTGGGCGCGTCGCTGCCCGCTATCGACATCGTGATTTTTGTGCCGGCGGACGCGCCTCCGGCCAAAATCGCGCAGCTGCTGGTCTATGGCGCCGAGGTGCTGCTGGTGGAAGGCAGCTACGATGAGGCTTTTGACCTCTGCATGGAGACCTGCGCCGCCCAGGGCTGGTATTCTCGCAACACCGGAGTCAATCCCTTCACGACCGAAGGCAAAAAGACGGCCGCTTTGGAAATCGCCGAGCAATTGAATTGGCGCGCGCCGGACGCGGTCGCCGTCAGCGTCGGCGACGGCAGCATCATCAGCGGTCTGTACAAAGGCTTTTACGATCTGCGACAATTGGGCTGGATCGATGCCATGCCGCGGCTGATCGGCATTCAGGCCGCCGGCAGCGCCGTTCTGGCAAATGCCTTCAGCAATGGCCTTGCCGCGCAAGACATTAGACCCGGGCCGGCGTCTACCATAGCCGACAGCATCGCTTCGGCGCTGCCGCGCGATCGGGCCAAAGCCTTGCGGGCCGTGCGGCGCAGCGGCGGCTGTTTTCTCACCGTCGCCGATGCCGAGATCCAGGCCGCTATTCCCGAACTGGCGCAGTTGAGCGGCGTTTTCGCCGAACCGGCGGCCGCGGCAGCTTACGCCGGCCTGAAGGCGGCCGTCCGGGCTGGCGAAATCGAGCCGGGCGAGAACGTCTGCATTCTGAGCACAGGCAATGGCCTCAAGGATGTCGACCGCGCCAGGAAGTCGACGACCGGCGGGATCCGGGTCGCGGCCGATATTCGCGCCGTTGAGCGCGCGCTGAAAGGCGCCGGGCTGATATGAGCGAACGTCCGATTTATTCGATCGTCGCGCCTGTCTACAATGAGGCGGGCAATCTGCGGCGCTTTTACAGCGAAGTCCTGAAAGCGCTCGATCCCATTGGCGAGGCCTGGGAGTTGCTGATGGTCGATGACGGCAGTTCTGACGGCTCACAGGCGCTGATGCAGGAGCTCGCCGCCAAGGACGGCCGGGTGCGCGTCCTAAGCTTCGCGCGCAATTTCGGCCATCAGATCGCGGTGACGGCCGGCATCGATTATGCCAGCGGCCGGGCGATCATTCTGATTGACGCCGATCTGCAGGATCCGCCGGCGGTCATCCCGCGCTTGATCGCCAAATGGAAAGAAGGCTACGATGTCGTTTACGCCGTGCGCGCCCAGCGACGAGGCGAAAGCATCCTGAAAAGAATGAGCGCCAAAGCCTTTTATCGCCTGATTCATCGCATTACCGACATCGATATACCGGTTGACACCGGCGACTTCCGCCTGATGGACGAGCGGGTGGCGCGGGTGCTGCGCCAAATGCGCGAGCAGCGCCGCTTCATTCGCGGCATGACCAGTTGGGTCGGTTATAAGCAGACCGGCGTCGAGTATGTGCGCGAGCAGCGCGTCTGGGGCGAGACCAAATATCCGCTGGGCAAGATGCTCGCCTTCGCCCTGGACGCCGTCACCAGTTTTTCTTTCTTCCCCTTGCAGATCATGATCGCCATCAGCTTGATTCTGGCGGCGCTTTCCCTGCTGGTGGGCCTGGTGATTTCGGTCTTGCGCCTGGCAATGGGCGAAGAATTCTTCGGCGGCCAGGCGACCACGATTGTGCTCCTGCTCCTGTTGAGTTCATTTCAGCTATTCTTTCTTTTCATCATCGGCCAATATGTCGCGCGCACCTACGATGAATCGCGCGATCGACCGCTCTATGTCCTGGCGTCGACCGCCGGCTTGCCAGAGGCGCAAGCGGCGAAGCAGCGCCATGCCAGCGAGGGCGAGTCTAAGGCATTGGCCAGCGCGGCGGAAGCGGAGCACGGGCGCCATGAAGGCGAATAATGGCGAACAACTGGCATTGGTTCGGCGCTACCGTCAACTGGTCGAAGCCTATGAGGCGCTCGATGGCGAGATTGACGAATTGCTGACGGCCGCCCGCGGCAAAACGGAGCGCATGTCAGCGGCCGATCTGCGCCAGTATCGCGAATTGGCGCGGAAACGAACCGAACTATTGAATGATATGCGCCAGTTGGAACAAGCTTTGAATCTGACGGGCGACGAACCAAGCACCAACTAAGGAGCGCCGTATGATCACTGGGCCCACCTTCGAAGAAATGCTGCATCCGGAGTCAATGAACCCGGCCATCCGCGCTGAGGCGGTCGCCGCTTTGGATGCCGACCCGCTCAATCCGCTCAATCTCTACAATATCACTTGGCGCGATCCCCAAAATCAAATCTGCCATATCGTGCTGCCGCGCGAATTGACCGGGGTGGCGGCGCCGATCGTGCTGATCATCGGCAAAGGCTTCCCCTCCGGCAGCCACAAGGTGGGGGCGGCCTATTCCGTCCTGCTGGAAGAGCAGTTGATGGGCGAAGTCGACCCGGCCGTCCATACCCTGGTTTGGCCATCGACCGGCAACTATGGCATCGGCGGCGCCTTCATCGGCTGTCGCATGGAGTATGACAGCGTTGTCGTGCTGCCCGAGGCGATGAGCCGGGAGCGCTTCGACCGCATCAGCAGCTACGGCGCCCGCATCATCCGCACCCCCGGCGGCGAAAGCAATGTCAAAGAAATCTATGACGAGGTCAAACGCCTGCGCGGCAGCGACCCCAAAATCCGCGTTCTCAATCAGTTTGAAGTGATGGGCAATTATCGCTTCCACTATCATGTGACCGGCAATACCTTGGTGGAGCTGGCGGCCGAGCTGGCGAGCGCGGGCATCGGCGGTGGCAAGATCTCGGCCTTCGTCTCGGCCATGGGCAGCGCCGGCACGATAGCGGCGGGCGACCGGCTCAAGCAGGTCTGGCCCGAGCATAAGATCGTCGGTCTCGAGCCGATCCAATGCCCCACCTTGTTCAACAACGGTTATGGCGCGCATGAGATCCAGGGCATTGGCGACAAACATGTGACCTGGATTCACAATGTATTCAACATGGACGCGCTGATGGCCATTGATGATATGGACGCGCTGAACGGCCTGCGCGTTCTGGCGGAAGCGGCCGGGCGCGAGGTCCTGGTCAAACGTTACGGATTGGAAGAAGCGATGGTAGCGCAATTGGCGCATAGTTTGGGCATCAGCGGCATTTGCAATATCATCGGCGCGATCAAGACGGCCAAGTTCTATGATTTGGGCGAGGACGATGTCGTGGCTACAGTGGCGACCGACGCCTTCGAAAGGTATGGTTCAGTCATGGATCACCTGCGCGATACCCTGGGCGCGCTCGACGAAGCGCGGGCGGCCGCCATCGTCGATGGCGTCTACCAGCGCGCCGGGCTGGATTGGATCATGGAAGGAAGCCGCCAGGCCCGCGAACGCTGGCACAACCTGAAGTATTACACCTGGGTCGAGCAGCAGGGCAAGACCGTGAGCGAGCTCGACGCCCAGCGCGACCCGGCCTGGTGGCTGCGGCATCAGGCCCAGGTGGCCGAGATCGACAGACGTTTGCTGGCGCAGCGCGCTGCCAGATAGATGAACGGGAAAGAACATGTATGCTGACGATCGCGTGCTGGTTGGCGTCGTCAATCGCGCGCTAGATTTCGAAATCGCCCGGCGCGATAACTGGTACCGCATTCCCGAAAAGCAATTGCCGCGCGGTTTGAACGCCGAATACATCGCCTTCTTCTTGAGCGGGAAACCCTTCAAGGAGCGCAGCGGCAGCGTCGCCTACTTCGCCCGCATCACCGGCCTGGAGCTGGCGCGGCGCCGCGACCTGCTGCCAGATGAAGCCAGGCGAGCCGACGACATCTATTACAAAGTGCAATTTCGCCACTTGCTGCCCAAGGAGCCGCCGATCCGCAATCTGCCGGCGCGCTCAATTAGTTTCATTCGCACGACCTGGGATCGCTTCGTCAGCGCGGAAACGATCAGCGATCTTTACCTAAAGGGCGACTTCTTTGTCGACCGGGTTTATCACGCGCTGCGAAATTGACCATTATCTGTCGAGAAACGAGCCCTGCACATGCTAATCGTTAACGCCAATCTAATCACGCTGGGGGACGATCCGCGCATTCTGCCCGATCAGGCCCTGTATATCGCCGGCGGCGAAATCGGCGCCATCGGCGCGCCGGAAGCGCTGCGGGCGCAATACCCCGAGGCCGAGGTTTTGGACGCCCGCGGGCAATATGTCATGCCGGGCAATATCTGCGCGCACACGCATTTTTACGGCGCCTACGCGCGCGGCCTGGCGATACCGGGGCCGGCCCCGCGTGATTTTCCGCAGATTCTCGAGCGTCTGTGGTGGCCGCTGGACAAGGCGCTCGACCGGGACAGCGTGCGCGCCAGCGCATTGGTCTGCCTGGTTGATGCAATTAAGCATGGAACCACCAGCCTGATAGATCATCATGCCAGCCCGAACTTCATCGAGGGCAGCCTGAGCGTCATCGGCGACGCGGTGGAGGCGGCCGGCTTGCGCGCCGTGCTCTGTTATGAGGTCAGCGATCGCGACGGGCCGGATTCGATGCGGGCCGGGATCGCCGAGAATCTGCGATTTATGGAGGCGGCCTCCGGCCATGAGCGCCTGCGGGGGACCTTTGGCCTGCATGCCAGTTTGACCCTGAACAACGAGAGTTTACGCGCCTGCGCCTGCGCCGCGCCAGCTGGCGCCGGCTTTCATGTCCATGTCGCCGAGCATGAAGACGACCAAGGGGACTGCCTGGTCAAGAGCGGACTGAACGTGGTTGAACGGCTGGATCGATTTGGCATCATGAATGAGCGTACTATCGCCGCCCACTGCGTGCATATCGAACCGCATGAGCGCGATATATTGCTGGATCGCGGCGTCTGGGTCAGTCATCAGCCGCGCTCCAATATGAACAATGGCGTGGGCGCGGCCGATATCGACGGCCTGCTCGCCGCCGGCATCAAACTCTGCCTGGGCAACGACGGCTTCAGCAACAATATCTGGGCGGAATGGAAGGCGGCTTATCTGCTGCATAAGGTCGTCAATCGCGACCCGCGCCGCGCAAATGGCATGGATATCGCGCGCATGGCCTGGGACAACAACGCCCGCCTGATGGAGCGCTTCTTCCCCGATATTCGGATCGGCGAAATCAGCGCCGGCGCCGCCGCCGACCTGATCATCGTCGATTATCAGCCCTTCACGCCGCTGACCGCCGGCAATCTGCCCTGGCACCTGCTCTTTGGCTTCGAAGCCTCCATGATCACGACCACCATTTGCGCCGGCCAGGTCCTGATGCGGGATCGACAGCTGCTCACGCTTGACGAATCAGCGATCGCGGCCGAGGCCATGGCGCTGGCGCCGGCGGTTTGGGAAAAGTATACGCGAAACGCCGAAGATACTTTACAATAATGCCCTTGGCTAATTGAGACCTGCGCAGAGGCGAATATGAAGACACTGGCGATCCTGGGCGGCACGGGCAAAGAAGGCGCCGGGCTGGCGATGCGCTGGGCCCTTCGGGGCTACTCGGTGATCATCGGCTCGCGCTCGCAAGACAAAGCCAGGACACGCGCCGCTGAAATGAATGCCGAATTGGGCGCCGACCATCTGACCGGGCTGGAAAACGCGGCGGCTGCGGCTGCGGCCGATATCGTCGTCCTGAGCGTGCCCTACAGCGCGCATAAAGCCACGCTCCAGGCTGTGCGCGAGCCCTGCCAGGGCAAGATCTTGATCGATTTGACCGTGCCCCTGCAGCCGCCGGAAATTATGGCGGTGAATCTCCCCGCCGGCAGCGCGGCCGCCCTGGAGGCGCAGGCGCTGCTCGGGCCCGCTGTGCGCGTCGCCGCCGCCTTTCAGAATGTCAGCGCGGTCAAACTCAGGCGGCTGGAGCGAGACGTCGACTGTGACGCGCTCGTCTGCGCCGATGATCACGAAGCCAAAGCGGCGGCGGTCGAATTGGCTGAGGCGGCCGGCATGCGCGGCCTGGACGCCGGCGGGCTCAAGAACGCGGTGGCCGCCGAATCATTAACGCCGGTATTGCTGCACATCAATCGCGCATACGGCGTGCAAGGCGCTGGCATTCGCATCACCGGCCTGGACGATGGAAAATGACCGGCACGCCGAAGCTTGTCGCTCATGCGATCCCGGGCATTCCCCTGATTCAGGCCGACGATGACATCGTCGCCATCATTATCAACCGAGCCGCCGAAGCCGGCTTGCATCTGCGCGCCGGCGACGCCTTGGTCATCTCGTCCAAAATCGTCTCCAAATCGAAGGGACGGCTGGTCGCCCTGGACGAGGTTGAACCCTCCGCCGACGCCCTGGCCCTGGCCGCCGAAACCAGCAAAGATCCGCGTTTGGTCGAGTTGGTTCTACGGGAATCAAGTCGGGTCTCGCGAAGGCGGCCGGGCGTATTGGTCACCGAACATCGCTTGGGCTTGGTCTCGGCCAATGCCGGCGTTGATCAGAGCAATATCGAAGCGGGCGATGACATGGCGCTGCTGCTGCCGCTGGATCCGGATGGCGCCGCTCGCGAATATCGCGCGGCCATAAAACGGCGCCTGGGCATTCAGGTGGCGGTGATCGTCAGCGACTCGCATGGGCGGCCTTTCCGCGTTGGCAATGTCGGCGTCGCTATTGGCGCTGCCGGCCTGCCAACGGTGAAGGACCTGCGCGGCCAGCGGGATCTATATGGGCGCATGCTGGAAGTGACGCAGGTCGCTTATGCCGACCTCATCGCGTCGGCGGCGCATCTGCTCTGCGGCGAGGCCGATGAAGGCCTGCCGGCGGTATTGCTGCGCGGGCTGGATTTGAGCGCGCCTCATGGCTGCGCAGCTGATCTGAATCGCGCTGCCGAACATGATCTGTATCGTTGAAGGCATGATGAACGCGACGAAATTGCTGGACTTCATGCGGGCGAGGCGGTCCCTGCGCGCTTATCGCGATGAGCCCGTGCCGCGAGCTTCTATCGAAGGCCTGCTTGAAGCGGCCATCTGGGCGCCATCAGCGCACAATCGCCAGCCCTGGCGCTTTGCGATCATTGACAAATCAGCGAGCAAAGAGCGGCTGGCGCGGGAAATGGGGGCGCTTTTACGCCGCGATCTCGCCGCCGACGGCGCGCCGCCCGCCGTCATCGAAGCTGATGTCGGCCGCTCCTACCGACGGATCAGCTCGGCGCCGCTCTTGATTCTGGTCTGCATGAGCCTGAGCGATATGGACCAGTATACGGATGAACAGCGCAACAGCCACGAAAGCGCCATGGCGCAGCAGAGCACGGCGATGGCCGGGCAGAATATGCTGCTGATGGCCGAGAGCTTGGGCTTGGGCGCCTGTTGGATGTGCGCGCCCCTGTTCTGTCAGGAGTTGGTCCTGACCGTGCTCGACCTGCCGCCGGATTGGCTGCCGCAGGGCTTGATCACAGTCGGATTTCCAGCTCAACGGCGGGAACGCGGCCGCGAGCCCTGGGAGGCGAAAGTTTTGTGGCGTTGACGGGAAACGTCGTTGTCTTGACGGGCGGCGTTGGCGGCGCCAAGCTGGCTCGCGGCCTGGTGGAGGTCCTGCCGCCCGAGCGTCTGTCTTTCATCGTCAATACCGGCGACGATTTCTGGCGCCTGGGGCTGAAGATCTGCCCTGATCTCGATACGCTGATGTATACATTGGCCGATGTGGTCAATCCCGAAACGGGCTGGGGCCTGCGCGGCGATTCGCTGATCACCCTGGGCAGCCTGGACCGGCTCTACCGGGTCGATCCCTGGTTCCGGCTGGGCGACAAGGACCTGGCGACGCATTTGCTGCGAAGCCATTGGCTGCGGCAGGGATGCAGCTTGACCGCCGTAACCGCCTGCCTGGTGGAGCGGCTCGGCAGCGGCGCGCGTATTCTGCCGATGACCGATGCTGAAATGCCGACGCTGGTGGATACGGTCGAATGCGGCCTGCTCGGTTTTCAGCAGTATTTTGTAAAATACGGCTGGCAGCCGGTCGTTCGCGGCATAAAGCATCAGGATTGCGAAAGCGCCCGCCTCTCAGATGCCGTCCTCAGCGCTCTTCTCGCGGCCGACGCGGTGTTGATCGCGCCTTCCAATCCCTGGCTGTCGCTGGCGCCGATCCTGGCCATACCCGGCGCGCGCGATTTGCTGGCCAGGCTGTCAGCGCCGGTGGTGGCGGTCACGCCCATCATTGGCGGCGCCGCCGTCAAAGGACCGACGGCCAAGATCATGCGCGAGCTGGGGCTGGAGGTCAGCGCCCGCAGCATCGCCGACTTTTATCAGGACATCATCGGCGGATTCGTGGATGATAAGCGCAATGAAGCATTTGCCAGGCAAGGCCTGCGGATTACTCAGATGGATACGCTGATGAACGACCTGCCGGACAAGATCGCCTTGGCGCGCGGGACACTGGAGTGGATCGGGAGCTGGACCGCATGAGTCTGTGGGCGATTGTGCCGGTCAAGCCTTTGAAGAACGCGAAGAGCCGCCTGTCGCCAGTGCTCTTGCCGGATCAGCGTTTTGAACTGGCCCAGGCGATGTTCCGGCATGTGCTGTCGGTGACGACTTCGACTGAGCAGATAACCGGCGTCTTGGTGATTTCGCGTGACACCAAAGCGCTGGCGATCGCGCGCGAGATGGGCGCCAAAACCCTGCAAGAGGGCAGCATTTCCAACTTGAACCCGGCCCTGCTGCGCGCGACGATGGTGGTCAGCAGCTGGCGCGCCGACGCCGTGCTCATCTTGCCGGCCGACCTGCCTTTCATCAATGCCGACGATATTCTCGGTTTGATTCAGTTGGCCCGCGATCATTCAATTGTGATCGCAACCGACAAAGGGCGCGACGGCACCAACGCCCTGCTCGTCAAGCCGCCCGGGGCGCTTGAATACAAATATGGTCCCGGCAGCTACGAGCGCCATCTGCGCGGGGCTGAAGCAGCTGGGATGGCGGCCCAGGTCTATGAGTCTGAACGGCTGGCGCTGGATATCGATGTGCCGCAGGATCTTGAGATTTATCAGCGAATCCTGGCGGGCGGAGCTTTTGGGCATTTGCCATCATTTACGCTCGCATGCGACGCTGGCTGAAGGCGAAGCGGGCATTTGCCCCGCAATTGTATTTTGCTTGATAATATTGAATGAACCGCGCAGTGTGGAAACTGGAGATTCCTCATGGCTGATCGTGTAGCTCTATATTTGCAAGACGCGCACCCGTTGGCGGATGCGATCGAGTATGTCAAGTATGCCGAGATATGTGGATTTGAAGCGGTATGGCAGGCGGAAAGCCGGCTCGTCCGCGACGCCATTGTGCCGATGGCGGCTTTTGCCGCGGTCACTACGCGCATCAAGATCGGTTCCGGCGTCATCAACAACTGGACGCGCAACGCCGCCGTGATCGCGGCCACCTTTCTCACCCTGGATGACCTGGCGCAAGATCGCATCTATTGCGGGGTTGGCGCCTGGTGGGATCCGCTGGCGGCCAAGGTCGGCATCCAGCGGCGCCGGAATCTGCTCGCCATGCGCGAGGTGGTGACGGTTGTGCGCCGCCTGCTCAACCGCGAGCGCGTCAGCTTCGATGGCGAGTTCGTGCAGATGGATGATGTGGAACTGGATGTCGTGCACGGGCGCAAAGAGCCGCGAAACGTGCCAATATACATCGGCGCGACCGGACCCAAGATGATGGCCCTGACTGGTGAAATCGCCGACGGCGCCGTGCTCAATTATCTGGTTTCGCCCAAATACAACGAGATGGCCTTGGCTCAGCTGGAGATCGGCGCCAAGAAAGCGGGCAAATCGATTGACGACATTGACAGGCCGCAGTTGGTGGTCTGCTCAGTCGACAACGATCGGGCGGCGGCGCTTGATGGCGCGCGCAAGCTGGTGACGCAATATTTGGGTCAGCAGCCGCATATCATGAAAGCCAGCGGCGTCAGCCAGGATTTGCTTGATGAGATCGGCCAAGTGTTGACCTGGCCGGCGACGGAGGCCCAGATTCTGGAGGCGATGAAACTGGTGCCCGACGATGTGGTGCAGATGATCACCGCCTCGGGCACACCGGCCGAAGTCAAGGCGAAAGTACGCGAGTACATCGCGGCCGGCGCGACCTGCCCAATACTCTATCCGCTCGGCGATGATGTGCGATTGATGATCGACACCTTCGCCGGCGGCTATTCGAATTAAATTGCGCTGTTACGGGCGCGGAAATGGTCCGGTAAGCAAAGGCGCGGGGCGCGGTGAAGATTCTCTGTGTAAGCGATACCGAGATGCCACAGTTGCACAATGCGGCGAACCTGCGGCGCCAATACAACGATATTGACATGATCGTCAGCTGCGGCGACATGCGGCCGAGTTATCTTGATTTCATCTCGAGCATCATCGGCGTCCCTCTCTTTTATGTGCGCGGCAATCATGACGAGATCTATACCGATGAGCCGCCCGGCGGCATCAACCTTCACGGGCAAATTGTGCGCTTCGGCGGGATCACCATGGCCGGCCTGGAAGGCTCGATCCGCTACAATAATGGCGAGATCCAATATACCCAGATGCAGATGCACGGCAAGGTGCTCGGCCTGGCGCCGATCGTTATGTGGAATCGCTGGGTCCGCGGGCGCGGCATCGATCTCTTTGTCACCCATTCGCCCGCGCGCGAAATTCATGACGGGAAGGACTTTGCGCATCGCGGCTTTGACAGTTTCCTCAACTTCATGAAATGGTTCCGGCCGCGTTATATGCTGCACGGCCATGTGCATACCTGGGACCGGCGCAAGACCGTGCGTACCCAATTTCAATCCACCTGCGTCTTGAACATCAATCCTTTCACCGTCCTTGAACTCGAATCGCTCTAGCCGAAGCAGACCGCCGCAAAGCGAGGAGACCGGCGAAACATGTGGGAAGCCTACCATAGTGTCAGCAGCATCGCGGAAGCCCTTGCCCTCCTGGACGAGCATGGAAACGCGTCGCGGATCATCGCCGGCGGCACCGACCTCATCATCGAAATGGAGCGCGGCGTGTTTCCGCAGCTGAAGCGGCTAATCGATATCACCCGTGTGCCCGGCCTGGATCGCATCACGTTGGAAGACGACAAAATCGTGCTGGGTCCGCTGGCGACGCATAATCATGTGGTCGCGAGTCAACTGATTCGCGAACGGGCTCTGCCGCTGGCGCAGGCCTCATGGGAAATCGGCGCGCCGCAAATCCGCAATCGCGCCACCGTGGCCGGCAATCTCATCACCGCCTCGCCCGCCAACGACACCATCACGCCCTTGATCGCCCTGGACGCCGAAGTCTCGCTCGTCTCGGTCGCCGGGGAACGCCGCCTCAAACTGGCGGATTTCTACAGCGGTTTCCGACAAACCGTGCTGCGGCCCAACGAGCTGCTGCGCTCAATTCGCATCCCGCCCCTGGCTGATGACCAGCGCGGCCTGTTCCTCAAGCTGGGCCTGCGGCGCGCGCAAGCCATATCCGTGGTCGATGCCGCGATTGTCATCCGGCTGGATGAATCGGGCCGGGTCAACGAGGCCAGGATCGCGCTGGGCAGCGTGGCGCCGACGATCGTGCGCGCGGCGGCGGCGGAAGCCTCCTTAATCGGGCGGCGCCTCTCGGCGGAAACACTGGCCGAAGCCGGGCGGCTGGCCGCCGAATCGGTCAATCCCATCGACGATGTGCGCGGCAGCGCCGAATACCGGGATGAAATGGTGAAGGCGCTCGTGATCCGCGCCTTGCGCCAGTTGGCGGCGGGCCGGCCTGAAAGCGGCATTCCGGCTGAACCGCCAATGCTCTGGGGCGCTGATGAAGGCGCTGTCAAGCGAGGGCTGCCGGCTCAACTGACGCATTTTCCCGGCACGCCCATCAAAAGCCGCGTCAACGGGGTCGATGTATGTTGCGCCAGCGGCCAGCAGAAATCGTTGCTGCATTGGCTGCGCGATGAGGTCAAGCTGCCGGGCACGAAAGAAGGCTGCGCCGAAGGCGAATGCGGCGCCTGTACCGTCTTCCTGGATGACGTGGCGGTCATGTCCTGCATGGTCCATGCGCCGCGCGCGCATGACGCCGAGATCGTCACGGTCGAAGGTTTGCAGACCGGCGACGCCCTGCACCCCATCCAGCAGGCTTTCATCGATCAAGCGGCGGTGCAGTGCGGCTACTGCACACCGGGCTTCTTGATGGCCGGCGCCAAGCTGCTCGACGAGATCGCGTCGCCCAATGACGAGCAGATCAATCACAGCATCAGCGGCAATCTCTGCCGCTGCACCGGCTACTACAAAATTGTCGAGGCCTTTCGTCAGGCGGCGCGCGCCCAAGCCGAGCTCGAACGAGACTGAGTCATGGACCGAACCGTACCGCAGACCGGCAGTGAAGAAATCGAACTCTATATGCGAACCTATTATTCGCTGCTGCGTTCGAGCGACAGCATCAAAATCGAGACCCTGGTCGAAAGTCATTTGGCCATGCGCTCGTCCTTGCATGAGTATGCCGCCGACGCCGAACCCGATGCCTCCGCCCTGATGTACAGCGCCCTGCGCCTGCCGCCCTGCATCATCCATACCGAAGAAGTCCTGATAGGACAGATGGACCGCTCTTTCATCGCCGCCGGTTACCGCGATATCGAAGCCTGGACGCGCGTTTACGCCACTGGCCGCCGGCGCCGGACGCACTTCAACGGCGAGGATAGCCTTGCTGTTTATGCCCAGAGCCGCTCCGATATTGATGACCTGGTGCCCATCTTGACCGCCTTTCAAATCGAATGGAACAAGCTGCATCAACTGCTGCAAAATTCGGAGCTGGTTGATCTGCTGCGCCCCTACGCCGCCGCTGGCGACCTGCCGGAGGAAGATTTCGCCGCGCTGGCAGCCGGCCTACGCATGCGCGTGAGCGATCTGAAGCGGCTGCATTTGCTCTGGGCCGAGGAATTCGTCGACAACTTGCTCCATATCAGCGAGATTCGCAAGAGCATGACGCTGCGCTTGATCGCCGGTTCCCTGGCCGCTTATCGCCGGGCAACGGCTTCCTGGTGGCAGGAGCTCTGCGAAGAGCTGGCCGAGGTCGGCATAGATCCCGGCGAGCGCCCGGTATATTTTGTCTCGAGCAATACGCACGCCTTGATCAACTTGCTGGCCGGTTTCGCCCGCCGCTATGAAGATAGCCTGGTCAATTACATCGAGAGCTTCCAGGAGAAATCCCTCCTGACCGAATACGAAGACACCAAAGACAGCTATCACAAAAGCACCGATAACTTCCTTTATTTTGTCTTGCGGCAATATCTCTCCGAGAAAGGCAATCAGGCGCGCAGCGTCCTCGCTAAAGAAGAGACCCGCCTGGGCATCCACCGAATCCCCAGCCGGCACGGCTTCGAAATGGAAACCCAGGTCATCGAACTGGGCAAGCTCGAAGCGCGCTGGTTTGATCCGCGCTTGGGGCGGGCTGACGATCTGGAACCCTTGCGGCATAGCAGCGCCATCATCATCAATATCGATTACCCGCTGGGCATGGCTTCATACGAACTGCTGAGCCGCATATCGCAGGGCGTCGGCCGGCTCGATGGCGTCTACGTCATGGGCAAGGCGGCCACCTTGAACGGCCGCATCGGCGATGTGATGATCCCCAATGTGATTCATGACGAGCATTCCAAAAACACATTCCTGTTCCGCAATTGCTTTACCGCGCGCCATGTGCGCAGTTATATGCAGCATGGCAATGTGTTGGATAACCAGAAAGCGGTCACGGTGCTCGGCACCTTCTTGCAGAATCCCAACTACATGAGCGTCTTCTACAAAGAAGGTTATACCGATATTGAAATGGAGGGCGGGCCCTACTTGTCGGCGGTCTACGAAGCCTTCCGCCCGCAGCGCCATCCGATGAACGAGATCGTCAATTTGCACTCGGTCAAATTCGATATCGGCTTTCTGCATTACGCATCGGACAAGCCGATGAAAACAGGCCAGAATCTGGGCGCCGGCAGCTTGAGTTACGGCGGCGTGGAACCCACCTATGCCGCCGCCATTGCTATCCTGCGCCGCATCTTTTTCAACGAAACCGAAAACCTGATCGAGACCACTTTTGAAGCGCTGCCGGCCTTTTGAACGCGGACCGCCTTCCAACCGTTAATATGAAGAGCAAGTCCAGGCAAGCAATTGAAACCCTATTGAATTGCGAATTGTAGGGGCGTTTCGCTGAAACGCCCATGAAACCGAAACATCTAGTTGGACTTTCTCTGTGTTCTCTGCGGTCTCTGTAGTTTGCTTTTGTCGTGACTTACTTGCTATTACTAGGAATTGACCATGTCGAATAAGCCTGCCGCCGCCATCAGCCAGTCCATCAAGCGCATCGACGCCCGCGGCAAGGTCACGGGCGAGACGCCGTATCCCGGCGATATCAATATCGATGGTCAGCTGTGGATGCGCATCAAATTCAGCGATCGCGCTCATGCCCGCGTCCTCAACGTTGACGCCAGCCGCGCTCAGGCCCTGCCCGGCGTGGCGCGCGTCTTCACCAGCCGCGATGTGCCGGTCAACGAATATGGCCTGGTGATCAAGGATCAGCCGGTGCTCTGCGGCCCCGGTGGCGCCAAAGCCGGCACAGATGTCGTTCGCTGCTACATGGACATGGTGGCGACCGTCGTGGCCGAGACGGACGCAATCGCGCAGGCGGCGCTGGAGCTCATCGACGTGCATTACGAAGACCTGCCCGCTGTATTCGATCCCGAGGCGGCGATGGCGGTGTCGGCGCCACAGCTTCATCCTGACGCGCCCGACAATCTGGTGGCGCGCTTCCGCATACGCAAAGGCGACATGACAGCCGGCTGGGCGGCCGCTGATGTCCTGGTCGAAGGCGAATATGAGACGACCTGGCAGGAACACGCCTACCTGCAGCCGGAGGCGGGCCTGTCTTATATCGACGATGAAGACCGGGTTACCGTGCTTGTCGCCGGCCAGTGGACGCACGAAGATCAAGAGCAGATCTATCATGCGCTGGATCTGCCGCCGGAGCAGGTGCGCGTCATCTACCCGGCCATCGGCGGCGCTTTCGGCGGGCGCGAAGATATGACGGTGCAGATCGTCCTGGCGCTGGCCGCCTGGAAGCTGCGCCAGCCGGTCAAGATACAATGGAGCCGCGAAGAGTCGATCCTCTATCACCACAAGCGGCATCCCATCAAAGTGCGGTCCAAATGGGGCGCGACCAATGACGGCTTGCTGACCGCGGTCTCCGCCGAAGTGATCGGCGACGCCGGCGCCTACAATTACACCTCAAACAAGGTCCTCGGCAATGCGCAACTGACCGTGACCGGAGCCTATGAAATAGCCAATGTACATGTCGATACCTACACCGTCTACACCAATAACATTCCCTCCGGCGCTTTCCGCGGTTTCGGCGCGCCCCAGGCCCTATTCGCCGCCGAAGGCCAGATGAATCGGCTGGCGGCCGCCCTGAACATGGATCCCTTGGAGATCCGCTTGAAGAACAGCATCCGCGAAGGCAGCATCGGCTCGGTGGACAGTCCCTTTCCCGCCGGCGTCACCATGCCGCAGGTATTTGAAACATGCGGACTGGAATCCTGGTGGGAAGATAGCGAAGCCGGCTGGCGGCTGCGCGCGCCCGAACAACCGGCGGATCCAAGCAAGCGGCGTGGGCGCGGTCTGGCGGGCGGCTTCAAGAACGTCGGTTTCAGCTTCGGCTTCCCCGAGCATTGCTGGGCTGGCATCGAATTGCAGGGCTATGCCGAGATTGAGAAGGTCATCCTCTATCACGCCGCCGCCGATGTCGGCCAAGGCGCCCATACCGCCCTGAGCCAGATGGCGGCTGATGCCGTCGGCGTGCCCTTTGACAAAGTCGAGATCCTGGCCTCCGATACGGCGACTTCGGGCTCCTCGGGCAGCGCCTCAGCCTCGCGCTTGACATTCATGTCCGGCAATGCCATCCGCGGCGCCGCCGATATCGCCCTCCGCAAATGGCAGGACGAGGAACGCCCGGCCAGGGGCGACTATATGTACCATCCGCCAGCGACCACGGCCTTTGACCCGGAGACCGGCCGCGCCGAGCCGAATTTCGCCTATGGTTACGTGGCCGAAGCGGTTGAAGTGGAGGTCGACATTGAGACCGGCCAGGTGCAATTGTTGGAAGTCGTCTGCGCCAACGATGTGGGCAAGGCCATCAATCCCCAACAATTGCAAGGGCAGATAGAAGGCGCGATCGTGCAGGCGCAGGGTTATGCGCTGATGGAATATCTGGTGTCGGAGGACGGCCGCATACGCAATCCCTTGCTTTCGACTTATCTGATTCCAACATCGCTTGATGTGCCGCCGCGGGTTAAATCCGTTATCCTGGAGAACCCCGATCCAATCGGGCCCTGGGGCGCGCGCGGCATGGCCGAGATGCCCTTCCTCCCGCTGGCGCCCGCTATCGCCGCCGCGATCTATGATGCGACCGGCGTCTGGATTGATTCCCAGCCATTCACGCCGCAAAAGCTGGTCAAGGCGCTGCGCCAAAGCGGCATCGGCGCCCTCTAGCCGCTCTCACCTTTCATGAACCTGCTGGATTCCAACTGCAACTAAACCGAAATTCGTAGGGGCGAGAGACGGTTAGTGTCTACGCTACCCTTGTCTCGCCCTACGAGCACACACAGTCGCAAGCAGGGGCGACCGGCGGTCAGTGTCGGCGCTCAGTGTCGGCGGTCAGTGTCGGCGGTCAGTGTCTACGCGACCTACGCGACCTACGCGAACTTCGCTATCCTTGCCTCGCCCTAAAACACATACACACTAACGCAAGCACGGGCGCTCAAGGGCTTTCGTGTTATCATTAACCTAGCAATTCATTGATTCGCGCGACCAGAGAAGAGCGGATGCGGTTCGAGCAAGCGTTTGAAGTAGTGCCTGGCGATGTTGTCGCCTTCATCGGTGCGGGCGGCAAAACCTCGCTCATGGTGGGCTTGGGTTACGATCTGGCGGAAGCCGGCTGGCGCGTATTGGCGACGACTACCACCAGGCTCTCGACTGATCAGTTGGACCTGTTTCCCTGCACCATGTCCGCCATGGCCGCCCCGCGCAAAATATCTGATGCGCTTACCGAGCATCAATTCGTCTTGCTGCACGACCAGATTCGTGGCGGGCACGTCTATGGTCCGCCGGTCGAATGGACCCGGAGCTTGCTCGACAGTGTTGACTCGGATATCTTGCTGGTTGAAGCGGATGACGCCGCGGGCAAACCTTTCAAAGCGCCGCGGGCGGATGAACCGCAGGTGCCGAACGAGACCTCTCTCGTCATTTCGGTCGCTTCCCTGCGCGCGCTGGGCCTGCCGCTGGATAAAGAGCACATCTACAATCCAGCGGCCATGATCGAACGCTATGGCTTCGTCGAAAACAGCCCGGTGAAGTCGCCCTGGCTGGCGCAGGTATTGCGCGACGACGAGCTTGGCTTGCGCGGCGTGCCGACGGCTGCCCGCGTCATCATCTTTCTGAATCAAACGCCGGAACGCGGCTTCATGCGCGGGCGCGCCCGCATGATCGCCCGCCTCAGCTTGCAGAGCGAGCGCATCAACGCCGTTGCCCTGGGCTCGGTGCGCGGCGTCGAACCCGTGTTTGAGCTGCAGCGTCCGGTGGGCGCGCTCGTACTTGCGACCGGTTATTCGCCTTGCAAAGACCTCGATGGAATACTGCGACCGGGCGCCCGCGGCCGGCCGGCCCTGGCTCATATCGCCGAGAAACTGCTGCGTTCGCGCATTGATCATATCCGCGTCGTTACTGGCAGGCGGGGGGCGGAAACGCGGGCCGCCATCCGGCATCTGGGCTTGAAGACCGTCCATGATCGCGCGCGGCAGAACGGCGGCGCGGTTTCGGCGCTCAAAGCCGGGTTGCGCGCCCTGCCAGCGCATGTATCGGCCGCCCTAATCGTGCCCGGCGATCAAGTCCGCATACAGCCAAGAGTGATATATCATATCCTGGCGGCTTATGCCCGCGGCGAAGGCGACTTCATCATTCCGCGTTACGGGGCGCGCTGCGGTTATCCCGCTCTGATCGGCGGCCGTCACTGGCGCGAGATTTTGAAGATGCCCGGCCACAGCGATTTCCGCGCCATCGCGCAGCGCTTTCGGGATGACATCAGTTTTCATGACGTAGATACCGACAGCATCTTCCACGACATCAATCGCTTGCCCCTGCCCGGAACGCCGCGCCGCGGTTTTCCTGTTCGCGATGGCGAAACCTGAGGGCTAGCCGCCTTCCTGCTGCTGTATCAACTCGCGGATCATATCCCGTGACCAAATGCCGCTGGCTGTTGTATCCACTTGCACCCTGAGCGTGGCCGGTCGTTTGTCCTTGTGCCCGGTGGCGTCGGCGCGCATTTCGTCAAAGTACTCCATCGGCGTGATGACGATCAGCACCTCCTGCGCTTGCACGCGATGGTCCGGCGGCGGCGTGTAAAGGAATTCCCGCCGGTTGGCCCGGCGAATGCCAATCACGCCGGCTCGATAGCGCATGGATAAAGACAGCTCGGTAATTGTCTTGCCGATCCAGGGCGAGTCGTCTTCCATATAAAGTTCGGCTGTTTCCAGCCCGGTGATCTCGTTGTATAGCACATGCTGCAAGAAGTCGGCGATTTCTGGACGGGTGGTGGACAGCAGCACGAACTGAGCGGCGACGCTAAACGGGCTGACCACGCGGTCGGCGCCTGATCGCTTCAGCTTTTCAATCATATCATCGGTTGAGGCGGTGACGGAGATCAGCAGCGACTTGCTGATGCTGCGCGCGGAGAGAACGGCAAGCACAGCGGCCGCCTTGTCCTGTATCGATATCATGATCGCCTGCGCCCGTTCAACGCCGGCTTTCTTCAACGTCAATTCCTTGGCCGGGTCGCCATGAATGACTCGGAAGCCGCGCTCCAGCCATTGATTGGTCACGCCCTTGTCATTGCTGACCAATACAAAGGGACGCGCGGGATCAAGGAAGCGGACGGCGCTCTGGATGATGTGGTCCTTGCCGCAAATTACAAAATGCTTGCTCATGCTTTCGATCGCGGCTTCGCTCTCCGCCAGGCTGTAGGTCGCCTCCAGGCTCTTGGATTCGCGCGTTGGAATCAGTCGCTGGTAGCTGGCGAAGCGCATCTCGTTCCGGCCCTGCCGGCGGCACTCGTTCTGCAATAAGGGCACCATTTGACCGGGCGCTATGGCGAGCAGAATCTCGTCTTCCTGCAGTGTCCGGCCGCCGCCGGGCGCATATACATAATCCCCAGTCTCGAGCCGAATGCCCAGTATTCCCGCATCGTGCCGCGGGCGTAATTCCAAATCGGCAATGCGCTGCCCAATCCATGGCGAATCATCTTCCAGCTCCAGCTGCGTGATCTGGTGCTGTGTGTCTTGCTGGAAAAGAATGCTGTTAAAGAAATCGTTGACAGCCGGGCGCAAGGTGGCGCTGTTGAGAAATTGGGCTGCCACTTCATACGGGGCCAAAACGACATTGGCGCCCGCTTTGATCATCTTCAGTTTGAGTTCTTCTTCGACGGCGGCCGCCGTTATATACAGCCGCGGATTGAGATTGCGCGCTGTCAAAACGGTCAGAAGGCTCTCGGAATCCTGATTGAGCATGACCATGATAGCTCTGGCCCGCTCGATGCCGGCGGAAACCAGTTCATCGTCATCGGTCGGGTCGCCATCAACGACCAGAATGCCGGCGCTGCGCAAGTGCTCTGCGTATTCGGCATCCTCGGTCACAACCACGAGCAAGTCCAGCAATGTTGTATGGGCGGCAAAATTGTCGTGATAAATGATGAACAGGCGATGCAAAAGCCCGCCTAAAGCCGGCAAGCGCCCACCCGGAATGCGACCCAAAGCGCTTTCAATGGGCCGATAAAGGCTTTCCCGGTGCTGCTTGCGGCGGATCTCCGCGCCTTGCAGGATAAAGCCGATTGTTTTGTCCACCATCTCGCCCGAGCCGCAGATGATGTAGTGACGCGCGAGCCGGTTTATCGTTTGCCTCGTCTTGAATAACCGGCGGCGCGTCATCGCTTCCGAGCTGAAGAGCAGGGCAAACGAGGATGACAGGAAGAATAACAGAGCGCTCATGCCGGCGCCGACCAGCCCAAGCGTGAAGAGCCTGCCCAACCCCGTTTTTGGCGTCACATCGCCATAACCGATTGTCGTCAGCGTGATGATTGTCAGGTAAAGCGCGTCAAAGAAGGACAGGCCCTCAATTAAGGCGAAGCCGGCGACGCCGATCGGCAATACAATGAAGATGAGTATCGCCGCCGCGCGGAATTGCCTGCGCACATCGTTCACGGTTATTGTACCTGCCTCCTAAGCGTCCGCTGCGCTCATTATATCGGAGAACATCCTCTTGTGATATTATGGCGCTAGCGAGACTCTGATTGCGCCGCAGCGATTTATCGTCCGTCATCGCTCGCGCCTGGCAGCAACTACCGCCCGCTTGAGTCATTGCTCGAAGGACATCATGGGGAGGAACCCCTTGTATACAAGAGAAGATTTTCAGCGCGCCGCTGGCTTCATCCAGTCGCGGATCACAGCGCCGCCATCGATCGGCCTGGTATTGGGCTCCGGCTTGGGAAAACTGGCCGACGAGCTTGCAGACCGAGCCGTCATTCCCTACGCCGATATCCCCGGCTGGCCCCAGTCGACGGTGGTCGGGCATGGCGGCAATCTGGTAATCGGCGAGCTTGCTGGGCAGATCGTCGCCGCCCAGCAGGGGCGCGCGCACTTCTATGAAGGCTACACGCTGCAGGAGGTCACCTTTCCCGTTCGTGTTATGAAGGAGTTGGGTATTCACACCCTGCTCTTGACCAACGCCGCCGGCGGCGTAAACAAGGGTTATCAAGTGGGCGATATCATGCTGCTCGAAGACCACATCAACTTCCTCGGCCTGGCGGGCGCCAACCCGCTTATGGGGCCGAACGATGATGCGCTTGGCTTGCGCTTCGTCGGCATGTCGCAAACTTATGATCGGCCTCTGCGGCAGCGCGCCCTCGAAGTCGCCGGCGAGAACGGCATTCCGCTGCATAGCGGCGTCTATTTCGGCCTGTCCGGTCCCTTCTTTGAGACGCCAGCGGAGATAAGAATGATCCGCGCCTTGGGTGGAGACGCCGTCGGCATGTCAACTGTGAACGAAGTGCTGGTGGCCCGTCATGGCGGCATGCGCGTCATGGCCTGTTCCGGCATTACCAACCGCGCCATTGATGCGGTGGACACCGAGCTGGAGACCAATCATGAAGAGGTATTGGAAGCCGGCGCCGTCATCGTGCCGCGGCTGACCACCATCTTGAAAGGCGTGCTTAGCAATTTCCCGACATGACAGCCCTTATCGCGCTCATTGATCAGGTCGCAATCGGCGTTTATTTCTTGATCGCCGCCGGCATCCTGTTTGCCTTGAGGCGATATGTTATTCATGGAGAAGAATACCGATCCTCTTACTTTGAACTAGAGCGAGATCTGTCGCGCTACCGGCGTACAAATGCCGTGACCGCGATGATTTTCCTGGCGGAGCTGGCCCTTATCGTCCTGGGCATTCAAGCCGTTGTCGTGCCGGAGCTGCTGCAAGATCGCCAGATTGAAGCGCTTGTGGCCGTCGCTAGGACGGACGACGGCGTTTTCCGTACGCCGGCGCCGGCGCCGCCCGCTTCCGATTTGGGCATTGACCCGGTCGCGATGCCGCGCTCGGCCGGGGCCGCCAATCAGATTCAAGCCACCCCGTTGCCCACAGCCACGCCAGTAGGCACCATCATCCCTTCGAATCCTTCAATCGGCTGCGATAAGCCGGAAGCCCGCCTTCTGATACCCGGCAACGGCATGCGCGTCTTCCAGCCCATACCCGTCATCGGCACTGTATTTGCCGATCAGTTTTCTTATGCCTCGATAGAAATCAGCGGTCCCAGCACATTTGGCAGCTTCCAGGTCATTGACGAACAGCATGTGGAAGTTCGCGAGCAGGCGGAGTTCGGTCAGTTCGTACCAGCCGCCTACGAGGCGGGCGAGTATGAATTCCGCTTGATGGTCTTCGACATCACCAACACGCTGAAGGCATCCTGCCTGGTTCACATCTACATTTCCGATCCGCTGCCAACACTGACGCCCGTGCGCTGAGGATCGCGTCCCGGTTAATCGGCTTTCGACTTGACACGATCTACCCAGGCGCTGATCCGCTTGCGGCGCCCGCCGATTCAAGACTGCAAATCACGCACCCGGCTGTTGACGCGGCGGCGCCAGCGGCGTGAGCGCGAACGCCATTTGGCGATGCGATACTGCACGTGACGGCGCTGTCGGTTGAGGAGCGATCCCTGCTGCTCGCTCGGCTTGGGTATGCCCCAGCGAATGACCATTGACGCCCAGGTCAAACCGCCGCCGAAGCCCACCAAGGCGATATGATCCTTGTTCTGAATCCGTCTCTCTTCGATGGCTTCGCACAAGGCGATGGGGATCGAGGCCGCCGATGTGTTGCCATAACGCTCGACGTTGCTCATGAATTTGTCGCTGTCGATGCCGAGCTTGCGCGCGGCCGCCTGCAATATGCGCAGGTTCGCTTGATGAGGGATCACCAAATTGATGTCTTCAACCTTGATGCCCGCCAGCTTGCAAGCCTGTTCAACACTTTCGCTCACGACGCGGGTGGCGAACTTGAAGACCTCGCCCCCCGCCATGTACATTTTGTACAGCTTGTATCCGTTGGCGCCGGCGCGTGACTGATTGGCGTCTATGCTGCCGACGCTTGGGATCGCCAGCAAGTCGCCACCGGCCCCGTCCGAACGCAGCACGCCGGAAAGCACGCCCCCAGGCGTCTCGTTGGCTTGCAAGACCACCGCGCCCGCGCCATCGCCGAAGAGGATGCAGGTGCTGCGATCTTGCCAATCCAGGATGCGGCTCATCGTTTCCGCGCCGATGACAAGCGCCGAGTCAATCGAGCCGGCCCGAATGGAATCGGCCGCCATGTTCATGGCATAAACGAAACCGGAGCAGGCCGCGCTCAAGTCAAAGGCGCCGGCCTCGTGCGCGTTCAACCAGTCTTGCACCAGGCTGGCCGTGCTGGGGAATATATTTTCCGCTGTCGATGTGGCCACCACAATGAGATCGAGGTCCGTCGGCAATATGTCCGCCACTTCCAGCGCCTGCTGCGCCGCCAGATAAGCCAGCGTCGCCGTCGACTCGCCCTCATTGGCGATGAAACGCTGCTTGATGCCGGTGCGCGCGTAGATCCAGTCGTCGCTGGTGTCCACGAAGGCGGACAGATCATCATTGCTCATCGCCGTTTCCGGCACGGCCTTGCCCCAGCCGATGACGTGCGCATGCCGCGCCGTGAGGTCTGCATTTGCAATGCCGCTCTTGTCAGAGGTTTCCATTGTCCCGATATTCACCAAAGATAACTACCGCATTATGACCGCCGAATCCAAAAGCGTTGGACATGGCGTAGCTGACCTCATGCCGGCAGCCCGCGTTGGGCACATAGTTGAGATCGCAAGTCGGGTCCGGCGCATCCAAATGGATGGTCGGCGGTACGAAATTCTCGCGGATCGCCATAATCGAAAAGACCGCCTCAATCGCCGCGCCGCCGCCCAGCAGATGCCCGGTCATGGATTTTGTCGAGCTGACTGGAATCTCATAAGCGGTTTCGCCCAGCGCCCGTTTCAGCGCATTGCTTTCCGCCCGGTCATTCAAGGGCGTGCTGGTGCCGTGGGCGTTGATGTAGTTGATGTCGGCCGCCGTCAGGTTAGCGTCCCGCAGCGCAAACTCAACCGCCTTGGCCGCGCCCTCGCCGTTTTCCATCGGCGCGGTCACGTGATAGGCATCCGATGTATGCCCGTACCCGACGAGCTCTGCATGAATGAAAGCATCGCGCTCCAAGGCATGCTCAAGCTCTTCCAACACCAGGACGCCCGCGCCTTCTCCCGGAACAAAGCCATCCCGATGCAAATCAAACGGGCGCGAGGCTGTTTCCGGATCTTCATTTCGGCTGAGCGCGGTCATGTTGTTGAAGCCGGCGACGCAAAGCGGGACGATGGCCGCTTCCGACGCGCCCGCGATCATGGCAATGGCATCGCCCCGGCGTATGATGTGCATGGCTTCGCCGATCGCATTATTGCCCGAAGCGCAAGCGGTGACGATGCAATGATTGGGCCCGCGCAAGTTATAGGCCAGCGAAACCGCGCCCGAACAGCTGTCGCTCAATATCTTGGGGATGCCCATCGGTTTGATGCCGCGATGGCCCCGCTTGTCTATGGCTTGCTGCGATTCGACGAAGGAATTGATGCCGCCGACGCCCGAGCCAATGACGCAGCCGACATTATACCTGTCGTCGCCCGCAACCTGCAGGCCGCTGTCTTCCATTGCCTGGCGGCTGGCTTCCAGCGCAAACTGCGCCACCCGGTCCAAACGCCGCGCTTCTTTGCGGCCGAAAAGGGCTTCCGGGTCAAAATCCCTGACTTCGCCAGCCAACTGATTCTGGGTCAGCCGGCGGTCATAACGCGTGATGAAACCAATGCCGTTCATGCCGGCAGCGGTGTTTGCCCAGGCCTCGGCGACATTGTTGCCGGTCGGGCAGACGATTCCCATGCCCGTTATGACAATCCGCTTCTTCTCCAATCAAGCCTCCAACTTGCCCGGCCGCGCGTTTCACTCATTGTAACACTGCATGTGCCCGTCCGTTGCTTTACAGGCGTCTACTCCCCTCCTATAATACTGCATTCACTCTTCCAGAAGTCAGACCAGGCGGCAGGGGCAGTTGAATTGCGCGGAAAGCCGGAGGCCCGATGATCCTGATAACCGGCGCGACCGGGCTGGTGGGGCGCCATCTGATACGGCGCCTGATGCAAGAGTCCCTGCCGACGCGCGTCCTGCTGCCCGAAAGACGCATGCGGCGCCTGCCCTGGGACCGGGCTGATCCGCAGGCGCCCGAGCTGCTCGTTGGCAGCGTCCTGGATGAAGAGGCCTTCTTCCGCGCCGTCACCGGCTGCCACGCCGTAATCCATTTGGAAAGCGCCCAATGGTGGGGGCGGCGGCGGGACCTGGAGCGGGTCGAGCTGGCTGGCGCCCGCGCCCTGGCCGCTGTCGCGCGGGCGGCCCGCGTCGGCCGCATCATCACCGTCTCTCATCTTGGGGCGGCGCCCTCGTCCGCCTTCGCCCTGCATCGCGTCAAGGGCGAAGTCGAAGATTTGCTGCGCAACAGCGGCGTCGCGTACACCGTCATCCGAAGCGGCATCATCTTCGCGCCCGATGACGCCTTCATCAATCATGTCGCCAGCATGCTGCGGATTAACCCGGCCTTCTTCTTAATGCCGGGCCACGGCGAGGTCGTCCTGCATCCCATCTATATTGACGACTTGGTCGAAGCCATATATCGTAGTCTCGACCGCGTACGGCTGGTGGATTCAATCGTTGAAATCGGCGGGCCGGAGTATGTGTCGCTGCGGGATCTCATTCTGACGATAATGCGCGTAACCGGGATGCGGCGCCCTGTCATTGCCGTCCCGCCTTATTTGCTACGTTGGATCACGAGCGTGTACAGCCGTATTTTGCCGCGCTCGCTCATGACCGCCCAGTGGCTCGATATCCTGGCGGCCAACCGCACCGCGCCCTTGGGCGGCACATACGATTATTTCGGATTCCAGCCCAGACGATTTGAAGACACGCTGCTTCGCTACCTGCCGCAGCGAGCGCATTTCATGGGTTTGCTGCGCGATAGCTTCCGTCCGCGGCCGCGCCACTCGTGATGCGCAGGACAACTGTATGAGCGCAATAAACATCCGGCGTTTGTTGACAGCGCGCGAGCACGACCGGGCGGTCGAGCTGCAGACGCTGTATTGGGGCGACGCGGCCGAGAATCTGGTTCCGCGGCACATGCTCCACTCTATCTCGCATTACGGCGGCCATGTTCTCGGCGCCTGCGATGGCGACAAGCTGGTCGGCTTGCTGATGGGTTTCATCGGTACCGACATCGATATCGAGGCGCCTGACGCCCGGCCGGCGATGGCCAATCTGCTGATCATGTCCAAACGCATGGTGGTGCGGCCCGAATATCGTGGGCGGAATATCGGCTTCCGCTTGAAGATGGCCCAGCGCGACCTTGCCTTGAAACAGGCGATTCGATTGGTAACCTGGACCGTCGACCCGCTGCTGGCCGCCAACGCGCACTTCAACATCCGCAAATTGGGCGCCGTCGTCCAGCGTTACGCGGTCAATTATATTGAACTGGCGGATGCGACCGGGCTGAAATCCGATCGGCTCGTCGTCGAATGGTGGGTGACGCAGGGCCGCGTGAAAGAGCGGGCCAAAGGGGCGGGGGGCAAGCTGACGCTGCAGCAATACTTCGATGTCGGCGCGCCCATCGTCAATCGGGCGGACGGCTCGGGCGAGTGGCTGCTGCCGCGGAGCATGACGGAAGCGCCGCACTCGACTTTCGCTCTCATTGAGATTCCGCCGGATTTCCCCGCGCTCCAAACGGCCGACCCCAGCCTGGCGGATGCCTGGCGCGCTCATATCCGCGTTGTGTTTCCGCCTATGTTTGCCGCCGGCTATATCGTCACCGATTTTGTCACTGGCGATTTTGAAGGCAGGCCGCGCAGCTTTTATCTGCTGAGCCGCTACTTTGATGAAGATAACCGCAATAACTGAGGAATGACGATGGCATTCAATGGCGAGAAGATTGCATTTGTCGGCGCCGGCGTGATGGGCGAAGCCATGATCAAGGGCCTGCTGAGCCAGGAGCTGTTGCCGGCCGAAAACATCGTGGCGGCTGATCCGCGGCGGGAGCATTTGCAGACTCTGCAAGATCGCTACAAGATCCAAATCACAACTGACAACCGGGAAGCGGCGCGCGGAGTGGATGCGCTCGTGCTCTCGGTCAAGCCGCAAGTGATGGGCGCCGTGCTGGCGGAATTATGCGGGCAGGTCGACGCTGTGCAGCTGATCGTCAGCATCGTCGCCGGCGTGCCCTTGAATACCATCGCCGACAGCCTGCGGAACGGTCGCGTCCTGCGCTCAATGCCCAACACGCCCGGGCAGATCGGGCGGGGCATCACCGTCTGGACCGCTTCCCCCGAAGTCCGCGCCGAGCAGCGGGCGCAAGCCGAAGCCTTGCTGGGCGCCCTGGGCGAGCATATCTACGCCGCTGACGAGCGCTTTCTCGATATGGCGACGGCCCTAAGTGGCTCCGGCCCGGCTTACGTATTTATGTTCATGGAAGCCCTGGTCGATTCTGGCGTGCACATGGGTTTCGCGCGGCGCGACGCCGAAAAACTGGTGACACAGACCTTGCTCGGTTCCGTGCTCTACGCGCAGCAATCGGGCTTGCACCCGGCTGAATTGCGCAACCAGGTGACCAGCCCCGGCGGCACGACGGCGGCGGCGCTGCACGAGATGGAAAAGGGCGGCCTGCGCACTGTCCTGTCAGAAGGCGTCTGGGCCGCCTACCGCCGGTCGCAGGATTTGGGCTCATGATCGCGGCCCTTTGCGCCGCGCAATTCACATTTCTAGCTATTGTTGTACCCGGTACGCGTAATTGCGCCATGCAACAATATACTGGCAACTCTTGCGGGCGCGCCGGTGGGTCGCCCCAGTTTGCGTCAAGGCTTGTCCGATAAATCTGGTTTCGTCGCTAGTTAGAGCTTACCGGCATCAATCTCCCCCAGCCATTCTTGTATACTTGGGAATAGACCCTGCCTTAAACTTGGATTGTGCAATCTATGTTCCAAAACCAGCTGTCGCTGCTCCCCTCCCTGATGCTTCGGATGCCCGCCATAGAGATGGCGGGAGGGGCCGGGGGTGAGGTAGACCAGAGCTTAGATCTACTCCGGTAGCTTTACCAGTGGCAGACCGCCGCCAAAATCCGTTTGTGAAAATATAGACAAGCGCATTCAATTGCGCTAGAATGGCCAGAAGTTTCGCCCGACCACGAGCGCGCAAGGGACGACGCGCCTAATCTGGGCGCTGGTATAGGATTCCGGTCAAGCGCTCGCAGCCTGAGCTTGATGACCCGCTCGAAAAGGAAATACCGCAAGGAGCCTGCGAATGGCAGACAATATCTATGAATCGATTCTGGAACAGATAAAGGACATCGAGCTGGGCAAGCTCGAGTCGGTCGAAGTCGGCTACGTGGAAGAAGTCGGCGATGGCATCGCGCGCATCTCGGGCCTGGAGCATGTGCGCTACAACGAGCTGGTCCAATTCGATAACGGCGTCGCCGGCATCGCCTTCAACCTGGAGAAAGACAACGTCGGCGTCATCATCATGGGCGCCTACGACGATATTCAGGAAGGCGATACGGTCAGCGCGCTCGGGCGCATCGCCTCGGTGCCGGTTGGTATGGGGCTGGTCGGGCGCGTTGTAAACGCTTTGGGCGAGCCGATTGATGGCCGCGGCCCGGTGCAATTCGATGAGTATTACAATATCGAGCGCATCGCCCCCGGCGTCATGGAACGGCGCGGCGTCGACCGCCCGGTGCAGACGGGCATCCTGGCGATTGATACCATGATCCCGATCGGACGGGGGCAGCGCGAATTGATCATCGGAGACCGCCAGACCGGCAAGACCGCCGTCGCCCTTGACACAATCGTCAACCAGCAGGGCGAAGATCTGTATTGCATCTACGTCGCTATCGGCAAGCGCCGCGGCGAAGTCGCCCGAATCCGCGAGACGCTCGAGCGTGAAGGCGCCATGGATTATACGACGATCGTCGTCGCTTCCGCCTCTGACGCCGCCGCCCTCCAGTATCTGTCTCCATATTCCGGCTGCGCCATCGGCGAGTGGTTCATGGAGAACGGCAAAGACGCGCTGGTCATCTATGACGATCTCTCCAAGCATGCCAACGCCTACCGCCAGGTGTCGCTATTGATGCGGCGCCCGCCGGGACGCGAGGCCTTCCCCGGCGATGTCTTTTATTTGCACAGCCGCCTGCTGGAGCGCGCCGCCCAGCTCAGCGAAGAACGCGGCAATGGCAGCTTGACCGCGCTGCCCATCATCGAAACGCTGCTCGGCGATGTATCGGCCTTCATCCCCACCAATGTCATCTCCATCACCGACGGCCAGATTTACCTTGAGTCCGAGCTTTTTAACGCCGGCTTGCGCCCGGCCCTTAACACCGGCATCAGCGTCAGCCGCGTCGGCAGCACCGCCCAAACACGGGCGATGAAAGATGTCGCCGGTGGCTTGAAGCTGCAGATGGCGCAATTCCGCGACTTGGCCGCCTTCGCCCAATTCGGCTCCAATCTCGACAAGGCGACGCAGCAGCAGCTTGATCGCGGTCTGCGCTTGACCGAGCTTTTCAAGCAGGTGCAGTATCAGACCCTTTCCCTTGAAGATCAAGTCGCCCTGACCTACGCCGGCACCAGCGGCCTCACCGATGAGGTCCCGGTCGAGCGGATGCTGGCCTGGAAAGACGAATTCCTGCGTTCATTCCGTACCCAATTCTCCGATGCGGGCGAATTCATACGCGAAAACCGCAACGAAAAAGCCGGAGACGAGATTCAAGCGAAGCTGGATACAGCCATCAAGACCTTTAACGAGGCTTGGTCATAAGTGTCGCCATCCTGCGCCGAAAGGAGACGCTAAGTGCCAACTCTCAGGGAAGTCAAAAACCGAATCCGCAGCGTCAGGAATATCGCCCAGATTACACGCGCGCTGGAAGCGGTCTCGGCATCGCGCGTTCGGCGGGCGCAGGCGCGCGTCCTGGCCAGCCGGATCTACGCCGAGAAAGCTTGGGAGATCCTGGTCAACGTGCAGGCGGCCAGCAAGAACCTGCCCTTGCACCCGCTCTTGACCGAGCGCGAAGACATCAACAAAGTGATGGTAGTCGTCATCACTTCCGATCGCGGCCTGGCGGGCGCCTATAACACCAATATCCTGCGCGTGGCTCAGCGCTTTGCCACGCGGCTGGGCAAGCCGGTTGATTATGTAACCGTCGGCCGCAAAGGGCGTGATTCCCTGGCCCGCCAGGGCGCCAATGTCATCGCCTCCTTCACCGATATTTCAGCCGAACCCAAAGTCTCGGACATCACGCCAATCGCCCACATCGCCATGGACGCCTACTTGAACGGCGAGGTTGACGAGGTCTTGATCGCTTATACCGACTTCATCAATATGCTGACGCAGCGTCCGGCTGTCTTGGGCTGGCTGCCCCTGACCACCCACACTGTCGCCCAGCAAGTGGCGGCCGAATACGTAAAAGATGTCGCGACCGTCAGCGGCGGTACGCAGAATTATGAATACGAGCCCAGCGCGACCGCCGTAGTCGACGAGATTGTGCCGCGCTTTACCGAGCTGCAGCTCTATCAGGCGCTGCTCGAGGCGCAGGCGAGCGAGCATGCGGCGCGCATGGCCGCTATGAAGAACGCCACCGATAACGCCACCCAGCTGACCACCGACCTGACGCTGCAATACAACAAGGCGCGCCAGGCGGAGATCACGGCCGAGATTCTCGATATTGTCGGCGGCGCAAATGCCCTGCAGCAGGCAATTGAAAATACCGCGGCCGACATCCTGGATCTGAGCGAATCGCAACCCAAAGTGAATGTAGGGGCGACTCGGTGAGTCGCCCGCGCAAACCAAAGTTAATGTAGGGGCGACTCGGTGGGTCGCCCGCGCAAAACGAGATTGACGTAAGGGCGACCCGATGAGTCGCCCGCGCAAGTCGAAATTAGGGGGATATCTACATGGCGGAATTCCAGGGAACAGTGACGCAGGTACTGGGCAATGTGGTGGACGTTGAATTTCCAGCGGGCCAACTGCCCGATATTTTTGACGCGGTCGAAGTCCCGCGCGAGGACGAAGACAACCTGATCCTCGAGGTGGAGCTGCACCTCGGCGACAGCGCCGTGCGCACTGTGGCGATGGATTCCACCGATGGCCTCGCGCGCGGTGCCGCCGCCTACGCGACCGGCCAGCCTATCGCAGTGCCAGTCGGCGAACCGACGCTCGGGCGCATTTTCAACGTGCTGGGCCGCCCCATCGACATGGGCGACGCCGTGCCCGACGATTCCGAGCGCCGCCCGATTCATGCCGACGCGCCCTCATTCGAAGATCAGTCGCCGACGATCGAAGTCTTCGAGACCGGCATGAAAGTGATTGACCTCGTTGCGCCGATGACCAAAGGCGGCAAGACCGGCATCTTCGGCGGCGCCGGCGTCGGCAAGACGGTCACCATTCAGGAGCTGATCAACTCAATCGCTACGCAGCACGACGGCTTGTCCGTCTTCGCTGGCGTTGGCGAGCGAACGCGCGAAGGCACCGACCTTTATCACGAGATGAAGGAAGCCAATGTGCTCGACAAATTGGCGATGGTCTTCGGCCAAATGAACGAGCCGCCCGGCGTCCGCCTGCGCGTCGGCCTGTCCGGCTTGACGATGGCCGAGCATTTCCGCGATCAAGGCCGCGATGTGCTCATCTTCATCGACAACATCTTCCGCTACTCGCTCGCCGGGGCAGAAGTGTCGGCGCTCTTGGGGCGCATGCCCTCGGCCGTCGGCTACCAGCCCAACCTGAGCGAAGAGATGGGTATGCTGCAAGAACGCATCACCTCGACCCGCAGCGGCTCGATCACCTCGATGCAGGCGGTTTATGTGCCGGCGGATGATTACTCCGATCCGGCGCCGGTCGCCGTCTTCACCCATTTGGACAGCACCATCGCGCTGGAACGCTCAATCGCCGCCCGCGGCCTCTTCCCGGCTGTCGACCCCCTGGCGAGCACCAGCAACATCCTGCAGCCGGAAGTCGTCGGCGAGGACCACTACAACACGGCGCGCGAAGTGCAGCAAGTCCTGCAACGCTACAAGGATTTGCAGGACATCATCGCCATCCTCGGCGTGGAAGAGCTCTCAGATGACGACAAGGTGCTGGTGGCGCGCGCGCGCAAAATGGAGAACTTCCTGAGCCAGCCCATGGTTGTTGCCGAGCAGTTCACCGGGCAAGCCGGTCGCTATGTGCCCATCAAAGACACGGTGCACGGCTTCCGCATGATATTGGACGGCGAAGTCGACCATATTCCCGAGCAAGACTTTTATATGTGCGGCGGCATCGACGATGTGCTCGAACGCTACGAAAGCCGCGACGCCGCTTAGGAGACGCTCATGCCGATTCATCTCGAGTTGGTGACGCAAGAAGAGAAAGTATTCGAAGAACCGGAAGCCGATATTGTTTTGGTGCCGGCGCTCGAAGGCGAGATGGGCGTTTTGCCTAATCATGCGCCTGTCCTGACAACGCTCAGCTTCGGCGAGTTGATCGTGCGCAAGGGCGCTGCCGAAGAACGCTTCGCCGTTTATGGTGGCGTTGTTGACGTGCGGCCGGATAAGGTCGTTGTCCTTGCGGACTTGGCCGAGTCCTCATTCGCCCTCGACCTGGAAAGAGCGCAGGAAGCCCGCGAACAGGCGCGGCAAGCCCTCGATGAGGCGCCTGGCGAAGCCGAGAACCGCGAGGCGCTCATGGCGCTGCGGCGGGCAAACCTGGCGGTGCGCATCAGCCAGAAGATCCGCAGTCGCGGCCCCGGGCTGCGCATTCTCGACGAGGATAGCGACGAGCTCTGATCGCATCAGGTTGAACTTCATCACAGGAATGAGAACAGCACCCGGTACTGCCAAGGCAGACCGGGTTTTTTGTTTTGCTGTAAAATAGGGGAGGCGCTTAAATATATCTGTAGACAAACGGCCCGCACGGAAGCCGCCCCCGCAAATAAATGGCGTCCCGCCGGTTTAAGCTCCCCCTCCGGCGGTCAGTGTCTACGCGACCCTAGCTCGCTGGGGAGGGGGCCGGAGGGTGGGGTTGGCTGCCCGAATAGAGACGGGAAAGGCTGATGGCTCGCTTTGGAAAGCGACTCGGCGTCGATTTGGGAACGGTGAATGTTCTGATTTACGACAGCGGTCGTATCGTCCTGCAGGAGCCGTCCCTCGTCGCTTTGCTGGCGGAAGAAGAGCGCATTGTCGACTTCGGCAACCCGGCGCGCGAGATGCTCGGGCGCGTAGACGATGAAGACATCCAGGTGATGCGTCCGCTTCAGAATGGCGTCATCGCCGATTATGAAGTGACGGAAGCGATGCTCGAGTACTTCTTTGGCCGGATCGCCGGGCGCATCCGCCTGTTTCGTCCCTCGGTCATGGTGTCGGTGCCCTACGGCGCAACCAGCGTCGAAAGGCGGGCCGTGCGCGAAGCGATACTGGCGGCTGGCGCGCGCGAGGTCCAGTTGATGTGGGAACCGCTGGCGTCGGCCCTGGGCGCCGGGCTGCCGGTGGGCACACCCGCTGGCGGGATGGTGGTCAATATCGGCGGCGGCATCACCGAAGCGGCCGTTCTGACCATGAACAACATTGTTCGCGCCGAAAGCGGCCGAGTCGGCGGTTTGCGCCTGGACGACGGCATCATCAGTTATGTGCGCCGCAAGTACAATCTGACCGTGGGGCAGCCCACCGCCGAGTCCATCAAGATTCAGATCGGCGCCGCCGTCGACCAGCCGCAAGAAATGACGATGGAAATCCAGGGCCGCGATAACGTCTCCGGCCTGCCGCGCACCGTCCGCGTTACGACCGGGGAGGTGGTTGAAGCCCTGGCCGAGCCACTGGGTCAAATCGCCAGCGTCGTCAAGGCGGTGCTGTCGACAACCCCGCCTGAACTGTCATCGGATATCATTGATCGTGGCATCGTGCTGACCGGCGGCGGCGCCTTGCTCCGTGGCATCGACAGCTATCTCACGCGCGAAACCGGCGTGCCTGTTTATCAAGCCGATAATCCGCTGATTAATGTTGTCGTGGGTTGCGGCCGCGCGCTGGAAGACCCGGCGATAATGCGGCGCCTGGCGCAGACGAATTACTTCTAATTGAACTCATGAATGCGATGCGAGAAATCGCAGCCGCCTCGCCCTATTCAGCCAGATAATAGGTCATGTGCTGCAGGTGCGTAACCGGGTCAATGTACTGAATTTGCACGTTGGCCGGCACGTTGATGTTGATTGGCGCGTAATTCAAAATGCCCTGCACGCCCGCTTCCACCAATTGATCGGCAACGCCCTGCGCATCCTCCGCCGGGACGGCCAACATCGCAATCTTGATGCCTTCCCGCCGGATTATTTCGCGCATCGAGCGCACCGGCTGCACCACAAATTCGCCGATTTGTTCGCCGATCTTTTGCGGACTGATGTCGAAGAGATGGGCGATGCGAAAGCCGCGATCCTGGAAGCCGCGGTAATGCGAAATGGCGATGCCCAGATTGCCCGCCCCGACAACAACGACCATCCACTCTTTATTGACATGCAGCACTTCTTGCAGCCTGTCAACCAGAAACTCGATTTGATAACCGGTGCCCTGCTTGCCGAAACCGCCGAAATGCGACAAGTCTTTTCGAATCTGGGCCGAGCTGATTTCCAGCCGCTTACCCAGTTCATGCGAAGAGGTGACCGTCTTGCCCTCTTGCTGCAAGCGCTTGAGCGCGCGCAAATAAAGCGGCAACCTTCCGATAACGATATCCGGAATGGTGGACGGCGAATTGGCCGACATCCTAGCTATGAACCTCATGTGTGCGCTTGTGAAACTTTATACAATTGCAATCTTACCACTCGACCGATAACGGCGCTATAGCACTGGCGCGCAATCCTGTTGCCTGGAGCCCGGCTCGCTTGAAAGCAGGGCGGGGCAATGATACAATGACGGCGCGAATCGACCGGGTCAAGTGCTATGTCCAGCGAGACAGCCGACAAAAGCGCCAATAGCAGACAGCTGGCCAATGATCTTCAGATCGTCCACGACAGCATGTTGGATGGTCTGGGCCAATTGGCGGACTATTTTGGCTTCAACAAAGTCATGGGCCAACTCTACGGCAGCCTTCTGCTCAGCGCGGAGCCGCTCTCTCTCGACGATATGATGGGGCGCCTGGGCATCTCGAAAGCGAGCGTCAGCACCAATATGCGCTCGCTAGAGCACATGGGCATGGTGCGGCAGGTCTGGGTGCGCGGCGGCAGCGGGCGGCGCAAATACTATCAAGCCGAGACCGATTTCTGGCAGATCTTCTCCAACTTCTTGAGCGGGCGCGAATTGCGCGATGTCGAGCGCGCCCTGGCGGTCATGGAAGAAAACCGCCAAACCATTTCCAACGCCATCGCCGAGCTCCCGCCCGATCAGCAGATACTCGCCCGCCTCTATCTCGACCGCATCGCGCAAATGCAGGCTCTGTTCCGCTTTGCCCAACTGATCATCAACAGCGTGCTTGGTCAGGTCAGCGGCAGTGATGTCTCCGATGTCTCGGGCGTGGAGTTGCAATAGGCGTCGCCCCTTGTAGCGCTTGCCCTGGGGGACTATAATGCCGCTACATACTTCTGCTTGAGGAAGTGGCGGAATTGGCAGACGCGCATGACTTAGGATCATGTCTCTTTGAGGTGAGGGTTCGAGTCCCTCCTTCCTCATCGCATTTCGGCTTGAAGGGCGCGCCTCGCGCCTTTACGCTTTCTAATTGAAGCCATATAGTGGGCGCTCGCCGGATTTGGCGCGCCCATAGCTCAAGGATTGCATCTTGAATCTGCAGACAGAACGTATCGAAAATCACAGAGCCCAGTTCACCATTGAGATTGAGCCAGATCAACTGGAAGACGCCAAGCGCCAGGCGGCCCGCAAAATCTCGCGACAGGTGCGCATCAAGGGCTTCCGCAAGGGCAAGGCGCCTTATCGGCTTGTCCTGCAATATGTCGGCGAAAGCGCCGTGCTCGAAGAAGCGTGCGACGCGCTGGGGGACAAGCTTTACAAGCAGGCGCTGGAAGAGAGCGAAGTCTTGCCCTACGGCCCCGGCGCCTTTGAAGACTTCAAGCTGGAGCCCGCCCCGACCTTTGTTTTCTCGGTGCCCTTGCAGCCTGAAGTTGACCTAAAGAATTATCTGGATGTCCGGCTCGATTACACTGAACCCGAAGTCACCGCGGGCGATATCGAAGCCGCCTTGAAGCAGATGCAAATGCAGCGCGTTGAAGTCGTCGATCAAGATGTCGAGGTGGCCGGGTTTGGCCATCGCGTCACGATTGCAGTGGACAGCGAGTTTGTCGATGGCGATCCGCCGGAAGAAGCCGAAGCGATCGTGACTGAAGACGCCCTTACTGCAGATGTCGATGAATCGGACGAGGCGGTCGATGAAGCGTCGGCGCCCTACGTGCCCAAGAAGGGCGACACCTTTGTTAAAGACGACAATACCCAGATCATCTTGGATCCCAATGAAGATCCTTTTATCCACGGCTTCGTCGGCAATCTGATCGGGGTCGAGCGCGGCAGTGATGTCGAATTCGAATTGACGATCCCGGATGATGATGCCGAAGAAACCATCATCGGTCGCCGGGTGAGCTTCATCGTCACGATCAAAGATATTGAGGCGATCGCCATCCCGGAGTTGGATGACGATTTCGCGCGAACCGTCAGCCGGGAACGGGGCGACGAAGAACAGGATCTGGCCGGGCTGCGCCAATCCCTCCGCGACGACTTGATCAGAACGGAGTTGGAAAACGCCCATTCGGAATATAGCGCAAGCGTCTTGCGTGAGATCGTTGAGGGCGCCCAGATTGAATATCCCGAACTCATGCTTACTGAACAGATCGACGGCATGATCAGCGAGTTCGAAGCGAATCTAAAGCAGCAGCGGCTCAGTTTGGATGAATATCTGCGCTTGACCAACAGCAGCCGCGATGACCTTCGCGAACAATATCGCGAGAGCGCGGAGCAATCATTGCGCCAGTCCTTGGTCCTGCGGGAGTTGGTCAGCGCGCGGGAGATCGACATCGACGACGCCCAGATCGAAGCCAGAATCGAAAGCGTCATCGCCGCCTATGGCAGCAGCCCTGAAATACGCAAGCTCTTTGATACGCCGCAGATGCGCGGCAATATCGGCAATGAGCTTCTCATGAGTCATCTCAATACTCATCTTCTCGCTATTGGAACGGGTCAAGATCCGGCGGCCGCGATAGAAGAATTGCAAACCAGGGCGGCAGCCGACGCCAAGCGCGCGCGTGAACGAACCCAACGTTTGCGGCAGTATCGCGCGGAAGACGCCGAAGCGGAGGCCAGCGACCACGCCGAAAACGACGAGGACGATGCAGGCGACGCACGCAGCGAAGCCGGCCCGCCCTCAATAGCCGAGACCGAACCAGTCGAAACGCACACTGGCAATTCGTAAATCAAAAGCTACGATTTGCCGCATGGCCAATTCGTATGTGAGGCGCCGGAGGGCGAATGAATAACTTCCACAATGTAATTCCCATGGTGATAGAGCAGGGAAGTCGTGGCGAGCGCGCTTATGACATTTATTCGCTGCTGCTGAAGGAACGAATCGTATTCGTCGGTTCTGGCATTAACGACCAGATCGCCAATTTGATTGTCGCGCAGCTGCTCTTCCTTGAGCGCGAAGGACCCGACCGCAGGATGCAGATGTATATCAACTCGCCGGGCGGGATCGTCTACTCAGGCTTGGCCATCTACGATTGCATGCAGCAAATTACATCGCCGGTGAGCACGGTGGCGGTCGGCATCACCGCCAGCTTCGGCACCGTGCTGCTGGCGTCCGGCGAACCCGATATGCGGCTCGCCTTGCCGAATGCGACCATCCACATGCATCAGCCCTTGGGCGGCGCGCAGGGTCAAGCGTCCGACATCGTCATCCAGGCCGAAGAGATCGTGCGCCTCAAGAAGCGCATCATTGACATATTTGTTAAGCACACCGGCAAGACCGAAGAAGAAGTGGAACGCGTGACCGACCGAGATGTCTACATGACAGCGCAGGAAGCGGCCGATTTTGGTCTGATCGATTCGGTCCTGCTATCCGAAGAGCGCGAAGTGGAAGGGGCCTGAAGTGAGTTTTTCGCCGATCAAGCATCGCTGCAACTTCTGCAATCGGTCCCACGACGAGGTTGAGCGTTTGATCGCCGGCCCTGAACACATCTACATTTGCAACTTCTGCGTCGAGCTCTGCCACAACCTTCTTCAGGAAGAAAACGGCGACGCGCTTGAGCCGGAAGACAGTTTTGATTTCGAGCTGACGCTTTCACCTCGCGACATAACACTGCGCCTGGATGACTATGTAATTGGCCAGCACGAAGCCAAACGCGTCCTCAGCGTCGCCGTTTACAATCACTACAAGCGCATTCAAGCGGCCGACGAGCCTCAAGACATTGAGCTCGACAAAAGCAATATCCTGCTGGCGGGCCCAACCGGCTGCGGCAAGACGCTGCTGGCGCAGACCTTGGCGCGCATCCTTGATGTGCCGATTGTCATCACCGACGCGACCGCCTTGACCGAAGCCGGTTACGTTGGCGAAGATGTTGAGAATATCCTGCTGCGCTTGATTCAGGCGGCCGACGGCAATATCGCGCGGGCGGAACGCGGCATCATCTACATTGATGAAATTGACAAGATCTCGCGCAAATCAAACTCCAATCCATCGATCACTCGTGATGTTTCAGGCGAAGGCGTACAGCAGGCACTGCTCAAAATCCTCGAAGGCACATTGGCCAACGTGCCGCCGCAGGGCGGGCGCAAGCACCCGCATCAAGAATTTCTGCAGATCGATACGCGAAATATTCTCTTCATCGTCGGCGGTACTTTCGCCGGCCTGGATGAGGTGATCCGCCGTCGCATCGGCATGAAGAGCAAGATCGGTTTCGGCGCTCAACAAGAGACCGCCGAGCGCGAAGGCGCCCATCTCTTGAGCGAGGTCGCGCCTGAGGATCTGATCCAGCACGGCATGATTCCGGAAATGGTCGGCCGCCTGCCTGTCATCGTCGCGCTGCAGCCGCTCGAACTGGAGGACCTGGTCCGCATCATGGTCGAGCCGAAGAACGCGCTCATCAGACAATACGAGCATCTGCTCTCGCTTGATGATGTGGAATTGGTATTCGAATCCGAGGCTCTCCAAGCCGCTGCTGGCATGGCAATCGAACGCGAGACCGGCGCGCGCGGCCTGCGATCAATCATCGAATCCTGCTTGCTTGATGTCATGTTCGAGGCGCCCAGCCGCGAAGAAATCACCAAAGTGGTAATCAGCGAGTCGGTCATTCGCGGTGAGGAAAAGCCGCGGATTTTCACCCGTGATGGCCGCGTGCTTACCTTGTCGGAAAAGATTGACTCCGCCGCCTGAACGCGCCTGCTTAGATTCTCAAGGCGATATCGGCAGCAGAAGCGCCTCAGTGGGGCCCGTGACTCCGCTTTGAAAGCTCTGTGCGTCCAGTTTCGTCGCTTCCTCGCCGGCGCCGCCCCAATTGTAGGGTATCGCCCAACGCGGCTGCAGCATGTCCACCAGGCGCAAGGCTTGATCGACAGACAGGCGGCCATAGCCGTCTATCGGCAGCAGTAGCATATCCGGCCGCAGATGCGCCATTTCCGGGATGAGTTCCGAATCACCCACATAATAAATGTCGAAGTAATTCAGCGATATCAGGAATCCAAGACCGCCGGCCGCGGACGGGTGCCGCCGGTCGCTCGGGGAATAGGCCGGGATTGCTTTTATATGCGCGCGGTCAACGCTGATGCTCTGCCACGCTCGCAACACGACCGCGCCATTTACAGCGCGTGCGACGCCCTCGTTGCCGATGATCACGGTATGCTCAGCGCGGATCTTTGCGACATCGGCCGGCGAGCAGTGGTCATAATGGTCGTGCCCTATCAGGATGACATCGGGCGGCGACTCATGCTTGACCACGCGCCAGGGCGCGATCTGAATGAACGGGTCGCCTTCTATCGCAAAACTGCTATGGCCTTGCCAGCGTATCCTGTCTTTCAACGATGCTGTCCTTCTCGATCTGCAACACACCGATACGCGCAAACGCAATTTGTCTCGTGTTGGACTACATACGCTACAATATTACAATATTTATGTCCGGTTTCCTCATAAGACTTTGTCGACAGTCCCCCTTCCATTGTGCCTACACGCGTCGGGCAATCTCATGTATTCTTGGCTGCCGTCAGGGGCTTGCAAATGAGTGGTGCGCCAAGACATGCTGGTTGATGAAGCCAAGATCTTCGTGGCGAGCGGCAAGGGCGGCGACGGCATGGTGTCTTTTCGCCGCGAAAAATACGTGCCGCGCGGCGGCCCTTCAGGCGGGAGCGGCGGCCGCGGCGGCGATGTCATGCTCAAGGCGGACGCCAACCTCAATACGCTCTTCTTCTTCCGCAAGCGCGTTCACTTCAAAGCCAAGGCGGGCGGCAAAGGCGGCTCAAGCAATAAAACTGGCGCCGACGCCGACCGGCTGATCGTATTCGTGCCGCCCGGCACGGTCGTGCGCGACGCCGAAACCGGCGGGCTCATCGCCGACCTGGTGATCGCAGATGACGAGGTGATTGTGGCGCGGGGCGGCCGCGGCGGCCGGGGCAACGTCCACTTCAAGACTGCCGCCAATCAAGCGCCGCGAATGGCCGAAAAAGGCGAGCCCGGCGTTGAACGCTGGCTTGCGCTCGAGTTGAAAATGATCGCCGATGTGGCGCTCGTCGGCCTGCCCAACGCGGGGAAATCGACACTGCTTTCGGTCCTGAGCAACGCAAAACCCAAGATCGCCGATTATCCATTCACGACCCTTGAGCCGAATCTGGGCACAGTCGTATACGACAATAAAGACCTGGTCTTCGCCGATGTGCCCGGATTGATTGAAGGCGCGCATCTCGGCATCGGGCTCGGCCATGCTTTCCTGCGCCATGTGCAGCGCACCGACATCATCGTGCATATTCTGGACGGCTCGGCGGCCGACCCGCTGGCCGATTACAATCAGATCCGGACTGAGTTGGCGCTCTACGACGCCAACCTGGCCCAGCGGCCGGAGATCGTGGCCGTCAACAAAATCGACCTGCCCGAAGCCCGCGAATATTGGGAATTGCTGAAAGAAAGTTTGATCGAGCGAGATATCTCAAATCCGATAGCGATATCGGCATTAACACGCGAAAATGTGAAGCGATTGATCCAGCGCGTATTTGAACAAGCAGACAATCTTCCGCAGCGCGAAGCCGCAACCGAAGAGGCGACGCCAATTTATGAGCTGGACGACGACGAACTGCAATTTGAGCTTGAGGTGAATGACGGCGTCTATTATGTGAGTGGCGACCGCATCGAGCGCGCAGCTGCCATGACCTATTGGGATTATGACGAAGCGGTGCTGCGCTTCCACAAGACTTTGGAAACGCTTGGCGTCGTGGCTGCGCTGGCTGAAGCAGGCGTCCAGCCGGGCGATACGGTATTCGTTGGCGACTTTGAGTTGGAGTGGGCCGATTGAGCAAGCAGCGAATCGGAATCTTGGGCGGCAGCTTTGACCCGCCCCAGATGGGACATTTGATCCTGGCGGAATACAGCCGCGAGAGCCTGTCCATGGACCACATTCTCTTCGTGCCAGTGGCCGACCATCCGGTGAAGAAGGGCGAATTACGGCTGCCCTTTCATCATCGGCTGGCAATGCTGGAGCTCGCCATCGAAGACAATCCATGCTTCAGCATCTCGCGCGTCGATGTCGACCGCGGCGGTCCGCATTACTCCGCCGATACCGTAAAAATCATCCGCGCCCAATATCCGCAGGCCGAGCTGTTTTTCGTCATGGGCGGCGACAATCTGCGATCGCTGCCAACCTGGGAGCGGGCGCAGCAACTCTACGATTGCTGTAGGCTTGCGGTCATGAAACGGGCAGACGCAGACATCAGCGCCGATATGCACGATGATGTATTACCCAACCTGTCAAAATACGTCGATATCGTCGATGTGCCCATGCTCAGCGTTTGGCTGTCCTCCACCTTTGTGGTCAGCCGCCTGCGGAAAAACCTGAGTGTACGCTATCTGGTGCCGGACAAGGTGCTGGAATACATTGCCGCCCACAAGCTGTATCGCTGAAGCGCGATGAAGACGTCGATTTGCCAAGCGTGCGTGATCGTTCTGTTTTTCGCCGTCTCGACCTTGGCCGGCGCCCAAGCGCCCACGCCGATCCCCACGCTCGCGGCGCCAACTCTCGTCCCCGTTATCAGTGATGACGACGACCCGGTTGATGCCCTGCCAAGCGCGTCCGCTGTCGACGATATCATCGCCACCGGCCTGTTCAAAGTGGGCGTGCTTTACAACGAAGCGCCCTACAGCGAGTACACGCTGCAAGGGGAATTGCGCGGCCTCGACATTGACCTGATGCGCCTGATCGCCGAGAAATGGGGCGAAGAAATCGAGTTCCTGCAGGTTACCCGCGAGAACGCGCTTGACCAACTGAATCAGGGCCAAATCCACGCCGCCGTCGCCGCCTTCCCGCATTATCGCGATCTTGATGTGCAGCTCGAATTCAGCCAGTCCTATTTTCTTGGCCGTCAAGCAATGATGGTCCGGGCTGACAGCGCTTACCAATCTTTGAACGACCTGAGCAGCCAAGCAGTCGGCTATGTCATCGGGACGCGAACGGAAAAAGCGCTGAGCTTGTGGAGCGCGCAGCTCGGCGCGAGCTTGAATCTAAAATACTATCTGACCTTGGACCGGGCCTTCTCCGCTTTGACGCGCGGCGAGATTGAAGGCCTCGTCGCCGAAGAGCAGAAGCTGCTGAATGTTTCGCGCGACTACGCCGACCACGTCAAAATCCTCGCCGAAGCAGTAACGCGGGAGCCGCGCGCAGTCGCTGTCCGCCGGGGTGATATCGCCATGCGCCAGCTGCTCAACCAGAGCATTCAGTCGCTGGCCAAAGACAATAGCCTGCAAAAGCTGCACCGCGAGCATTTCCCGGATGCCGAGTATCCGGAAGCTGCGTTTCCGCTTTGGGATGGCATAAGCGAGTCGCTAAACCCGGCGCAATATGCTGGCGCGCTAAGGTATCCCGATCGATACATCGTGGCACAAATTCAGCGCAGCGGCGTTTTGCGCGTTGGCGGGCTCGCCGACGACCAATCTGGTCTGACATCAAGCCAGGCCCAGCTGACGGCGCTCAATCGCGCTATCGTTAACGAGTTGGGGCGCCGATGGTCGCTGACCGTAGAATTCGTCAGCAGCGGCGTCGATGAAGCCAAGGAATTGCTGGCGGCTGGCGACGTCGACATCATCGCCGGCGTGAAGCCTGATTGGCGACTGGCGACCGCGCTGGATTTCTCCGTCCCCTATCTTCTGCATGGCGACAGATTGATGGTCCCGGCACGCTCTCAAATTGGCGGATTTAACGATCTGCGCGGGCGAATCATCGGCGTGATCATCGCCGACGCCGGGGCGCGGGATCGCGCGCAAGCCTGGGCTGACAGTATCAATGCGGGCGTTCGTTTCTTTCAGACGCGCGCAGACGGCGCCGCCCTGAACCTGCTCGAATTCAACAATGCGCATGCCATCTACGCCGACAGTTTGCAGCTAATCCCGCATCTGCAAGCCAGCCCAAGCGCCCTGCGACTGACAGAGCGCTGGTACAGCCGGTCTTACCGCAGTCTCGGCTTGCCTTACAATGACCTGGATTTTCGTCTTTTGGTGGATTACACCTTACAAGAGATGGCGCGCGACGGCACGCTTTGGGATTTGTCCGCGCCGTTCATCCTCTCGGACGAGCCGCCGGATTTCCTGATCATTCCCGGCATCGCGGCTTATGCTGGATTCAATTTGGCCCGCTCTTAGGCGCCCGCTGGCTGCGCAACACAACCGTGACCCCCAGCACCAGAATGACGCTGCCGATTAATTGGGCGACTGTCGGAATCTCGCTGAATATCAAGAAGGCCCATATTGCGCTCAGAACGGGCACCGACTGCGCCGTCATCGTCAACGTCGTGGGCGACATGAACCGCAGCACAAAATTCAGCGCGCCATGACCGATGATTTGCGCCAGGATCGCCAGCAGCAATACCCACAGATAGCCGCGAATATCGTATCCGATCAGCGATATGCCGTTGAATGCGATGATGAGCAGCGTCACCGCCGCGGCGGCGGAATTGACCAGCCAAATGTACGGCACGAATGATGTATGGCCGCGTACTTTTCGACCGATGATGATGTAAAGGGCGGCCGAACAGGCGCTGATTACCGCCATCAAGATGCCCAGCCCGGGATTGCCGCCGGGGATCACCGCCGGCGCACCCACGGTCGAGAAGGCGATTAAGAGGCCGCCAAGCAGCGCCGCGGAAATCCCAAGCCATATCGCCTTGCCGAGGGATTGCTTGAGCAGCGTGACTTCAAAAAACGCGACCCAGATCGGGATGGTCGCGATGAAGGCCTGGTTGATGAGCACGCTGATATGCTCCAGCGACGCCACCATCAGCACAATATTGACGCCGGACATGGCCCCCGCCACCAGTGCCAGCCAGCGGCTTCGGGCGGGCATGACGGCGATCTCGCGCGCGCCTTTGACCCAAATATAAGGCGCGAACATGACGGCGCCGGTGATCATTCGCCCGAAGGAGACCAGGGCCGGCGGCATATCGTATTCAAAGGCGTAGCGAATGCAGATGGGGCCGAATGACCAGGCAAAAGCCGAGACCGCCACCAGCAGCCATAAGTGGGTTGTGGAGGGCGCTGACAGGTTAATCCGCATTGCTGGCTCCCGTGTCTGCGGTGCGGATTTCACCGCGGCTGGCCAAGAGGACGCCGATTAGAATGACGATGCTGCCGGCGATCTGCTTGGCCGGCGGCAATTCGCCAAATACCAGGACGGCCAGGATGGCGCTGCCGATCGGTTCCAACTGCGTGAACATGCTGACTAGCGCGGCGTGGAAATACTCGAGCAGATAATTCAGCGAAGAATGACCCAGAAGCTGAGGCACCAGGCCCATCGCCAGCAAGACCAGATAACCCTGCGCGCGGAAGCCGGCCAGGGGCGTCGAAGTGACAGCCATGACGACTAAGGCGCAGATTGACGCGATCCCGTAGACCAGCCAAACATAAGGTATCACCGGCAGCGTCGTCCGCAGCCTACGCCCGATCAGCATGTAAACCGAGACCGAGAGCGCGCCGATCAAAGCCAGGCTTCCGCCGGTGAGCGTGTCGCTGACGCTTTCAATCGCCGGCGCCGCGCCAAGCGGCCCATCAAGCGGGATGCCGATGATGACGCCGCCCGACAAGGCGACCAGCAGGCCCAGCACCACCAGGCGGGACAGGCGAATGCGCAAGAAGATGACCTCCATAATGGCGACCCAAATCGGCCCGGTTGACACAATGACAACGCTGACCAGCACCGTCGTATATTGCAAGGATGTCACCCAGGCGGTGAAATGAATCGCCAGGCACAGGCCGGCCAGGGCGACCAGCGCCAACTCTGCCCGCGAAAGCCTGCGGACCCGCGCTCGGTATCGGCGCAAGACAATCGGCGTGAGGGCGGCGGTGGCAATCAACAGTCGCGCGCCGGCGATCAGCAGCGGCGGCATATTTTCATCCAGCGCCAGGCGTATGAGGATAGCGGCCGACGAGGTGGCCACGATCGCAACGACGATGACCGCGTATGCCCTGATCGGTGTAGAATTGGCCTGGGACCTTGCGTCTGATGGCAAGAAATGATCTCCGGTTTGCGAACGCCACTATTCACGGGAATCGCGTAAATTGCAAGCCAGAACTGACACAGCGACGATTGGCCGCCGCGCGCATCCGGCCGCAAATAGTCTATGAAATTCTGCCTGGCCTGAGTACAATTCAATGTGAACTCCCGTTTCGCGGATCCGACGAGTTGGGTCGTCGCGCCTTGCGGCGTGTTATAATGGCGGGAGACTGTCCGCAGTGTCCAAGTTTTTAAGGAGCGAGTTTGATCATGGCTTTTGAATTACCGTCACTTCCCTATGCAGAGGATGCGCTCGAACCGCATATTGACGCGCGCACGATGGGCATCCACCACGGCAAGCATCATGCCGCCTATACGAGCAATCTCAATGCGGCAATCGAAGGCACAGCGCTGGATGGCATGAGCATCGAGGCGATCTTGGCAGACCTCAACGCCGTGCCTGAGGACATCCGTACGGCTGTGCGCAACAATGGCGGCGGCTACGCCAATCACAACCTGTTCTGGCAGATCATCGGCCCGAATGGCGGCGGCGAACCGAGCGGCGCCCTGGCTGACGCGATCAACAGCGCCTTCGGCAGCTTTGGCGATTTCCAGTCGGCGTTTTCTGCGGCGGCCGCTACCCGTTTCGGCTCTGGCTGGGCCTGGCTGGTGACCGATGGCGGCGCGGTCAGCGTGACATCGACGCCGAATCAGGATACGCCGCTGATGGATGGCGGAGTCCCCATCCTGGGCATTGATGTCTGGGAACACGCCTATTATCTGAATTACCAGAACCGGCGCCCGGATTACATCGCCGCCTTCTTCAACGTCATCAACTGGGACAAGGTCGCTGAACTGTACGCTGCCGCTGGTTAACCCGCTTACACTTGCCGACCCGGCGGGCGCCAAGCGCGCCGGGTTCTCAATCATAGGCCGTCCATTAGTTCGAGAGAGAGCGAGCCCATGAACGAGCAAACCGGATTGAGCCGGCGCGATGTTTTGAAGTTGGCGGGCAGCGCAGTGCTCGGCGCGGCCATCCCCGGCGTATCGCTCGCTGACGAATGGCAATTCAAGCTGCCCGAGCTGCCTTATGCCGAAGACGCTCTGGAACCCTACATTGACGCGCGCACAATGGGCATCCATCACGGAAAGCACCACGCCGGTTACACCAACAAGCTGAACGCGGCCATTGAAGGAACCGACCTGGCCGGCATGTCGATTGAAGACATCCTCGGCAATCTCGACTTGGCGCCGGAAGACATCCGCGTGACCGTCCGCAACAACGGCGGCGGCTACGCCAACCACAGCCTGTTCTGGCAGATTATGAGCCCAGACGGCGGCGGCGAACCCGAGGGTGATCTGGCGGATGCCATTGAACGCGATTTCGGCGGTTTCGCTGATTTCAAGACGGCGTTTTCCGCGGCGGCGGGGAGCGTGTTCGGCTCCGGCTGGGCTTGGCTGGCGGCGGACGATGGCGCGCTCAGCATCAGCAAGACGCCGAATCAGGATACACCGCTGATGAACGGGAGGACGCCGATCCTGGGCATTGATGTCTGGGAGCACGCCTACTACCTCCATTATCAGAACCGGCGCGCCGATTACATCGCTGCCTTCTTCAATGTGATCAACTGGCAGCGAGTCGGCGAGTTGTACGCGGGAGCCTGATTCGGACAACCGTTGTAGGGGCGACTCGCTGAGTCGCCCGTTGTTAACCTGTGAATCGGCGGTGGGCGAGACAAGGGTTGCGTAGACACCAACCGTATCTCGCCCTTACAATTTCTATTGGCGGCTTATCGTTCGCAAGCATTTCAAAGGGCGCTACAATGGTGGCGCTCTTTTTGCGTTCAGGCGCGCCGCGAAATGTGGCGCGATATGACAGGAGATTTGCCACATGACGGATTATCGCATCGAGACGGATTCGCTGGGCGAGGTGCGGGTGCCCAAAGGGGCGCTCTATGCGGCTCAGACGCAGCGCGCGCGGGAGAACTTCCCAATAACGGGCATGAAGCCGCTGCCGGCCTTCATCTGGAGCATCGCGCTGATCAAGCGAGCCGCAGCTGAAGTCAACATGGAGCTCGGGCTGCTCGATGAGCGGCTGGCCGCTGCCATCATCGAAGCCGGCGACGAAATCCTGGCGGGGCGGCATCATGAGCACTTCGTCGTCGATCCCTTTCAGGCGGGCGCAGGCACCAGCCATAACATGAACGCCAATGAGGTGATGGCGAATCGGGCCAATCAGATCCTCGGCTTTGATATCGAGGCGGGCGACAAGCCGGTCCATCCCAATGATCATGTGAACATGGCGCAATCGACCAATGACACCATTCCCACCGCGATTCGGCTGGGCGTCTTGTGGCGGCTGGATGAGCTGCTGGCGACGCTGGCGCGCTTCGTCGAGGTCACGCGGGGCAAGGCGGCCGAATGGGACGATGTGGTCAAGACGGGGCGGACGCACTTGCAGGACGCAGTGCCGATCCGGCTGGGGCAGGAGGTGGGCGCCTGGGCGACGGCGATTGAGCGGGGCGGCGCCAAGGTTAGCTACGCGGCCGAGGGGCTGCGGCGGCTGGGCATCGGCGGCACGGCGGCCGGCACCGGCTTGAACGCGCATCCCGACTATCACGGGCGCATGGTGGCCAAGCTGTCGGCGCTGACGGGCATCACCCTGCACCAAAGCGATGACCTCTTCGAGTCGATGCAATCGATGGGCGACGCGGTCTTCTTCTCGGCGGCGCTGCGCAACCTGGCGATGGATTTCACGCGGATCGCCAACGACCTGCGCTTGCTCTCGGCGGGGCCAACCACCGGCATCGCCGAGTTGACCTGTCCCACGGTGCAGCCGGGCTCGTCAATCATGCCGGGCAAGGTGAATCCGGTGCTGGCCGAGATGCTGAACATGGCGATGTACCATGTGATCGGCAATGACACGACGGTGAACCTCTGCGGCGCGGCCGGGCAATTCGAACTGAATGTGATGATGCCCGCCATCGCCCATAACCTGAACGAGATGATGACGGTGATGATCGGGGCGGTCGGCGCCTTCACGGAGAAGCTGATGGCGGGGCTGGCGGTCAATCGCGAGCGGACGGCGAGCTGGCTGGCGCGGAATCCGATTTTGGTAACGGCGCTGAATCCCATCATCGGCTACAACAACGGCGCGAAAGTGGCGAAGCAGGCGCTGGCGGAAGGCAAGAGCGTGCGCGAGGTCGTGCTGGAGCTGGGCTTGATGGAAGCGGCGGAGCTGGATGCGGCGCTGGATGCTCACGCGATGACGGAGGGGGGCTTGCGCGGGTAGTGGGTTTGGATTGGGCTGGATGGGGTGAGTGGATGGTCGCGGATAAATGACCACCAAGTACACCGAGCACGCCGAATAGCGCTCGCTGAGATTAACTTGCGCGAAGCTAACCGGACGTCGAATTTAAGCGCTATACGGGCCGCCTGGCCCGGAGCGGCGAAGCAGGGCGCTGCCAGCAGTTACGGTGACGACTTAATTGGGGCGCTACCGAAACCGGCCAGAATTGACGACCAGTTATGTGTAGCGCCCCCTACCCACAATTCAACTGCCAAACATATACGCCGTCTCCCCATGCTCCGCCGCATCCAATCCCAAGGCCTCCTCCTCCGGCGTGGGACGCAGGCCAATCGCAACTTCAATCACGCGGAAGATCACCCAGGTAGCCACAAAGGCGAAGATCCAGACGATGACCGTGCTGACGACCTGCGCCAGGAAGAACTCGCTGTTGCCGCTGAGGAGCCCTCCACCCAAAAGCGTAGTTGAAGCGAAGATACCAAGGGCGACGCTGCCCCAAGTGCCGGCCATGCCATGGATTGCCCAGACATCCAGCGCGTCATCAACCATGCCTTTGATTCGGCTCTCAGCGGCCAGGTAAGACACGACCGATGAGCCGATGCCGATGATCAGGGCCGGCATGGGCTCGACATAGCCCGCGGCTGGCGTCACGCCGACCAGGCCCGCGATCGCGCCCGATGCCGCGCCCAGCACGCTCGGTTTCTTGTGCAGATACCAGGTCAGCAGCAGCCAGGTCAAAGCGCCGGCGGCCGCGGCCACGTTGGTGTTGACCAGGGCGATCACGGCGACGCCGTCGGCTGCCAGAGCGCTGCCGCCATTGAAGCCGAACCAGCCGAACCAGAGAAAGCCCGTGCCCAGCAGCACGATCATGAGGCTGTGCGGCTGCAGGGCCGTCTCGCCATCCTGCATCTGCCGCCGGCCGAGAATGCGCGCCGCCGCCAGCGCCGCCACGCCAGAGGCCATGTGCACGGCGAAACCGCCCGCGAAATCACTCGCGCCCAGCTCCGTATGCAGCCAGCCGCCGCCCCAGACCCAATGCGCAATTGGGCAATAGACGAAGGTGACCCAGAGCACGACAAAAGCGCCGAACGCGCGGAATTTCACCCGCTCGGCGATGGCGCCGGCCAGCAGCGCCGGCGTGATCACGGCGAACATGCCCTGAAAGAGCATGAATAGCAACTCGGGAATATCCTGGCCTTCGCGCGGCTCCAGCCCGACGCCGTTGAGGGCGATGTGGTCAAGGTTGCCGATGATGCCGCCGACGCTGGGCCCGAAGGCGAGGGAATAACCCCAGAGTACCCAGACGACGAGCACGATGCCGAGACAGGTGAAACTGTGCATGGCGGTCGCCAGGGCATTTTTGCCGCGCACCAATCCGCTATAAAAGAGGCTGAGGCCAGGCAGCATGACCATCACCAAAGCGGTGGAGGCCATCACCCAAGCCACACTTGACATATTCATCGCGTCCACAAGCGTTGCTCCATTTTCTTGTCCATACAGGTATTAATCGGCTTGGCCATTGCTAATGTGAATGCATGCCAATCGCAGTAAGATTCGAGGCAGCCGTAAACTCGCCGTCATCGCAATTCGCCGTCTCCTGCAATACGCGCTAGAATCAGGGAATCCATGCCGCTGAGGATGCTCGCTGTCCTCAGGTTTGTGGTCCACACAGCGACGGGAGGTGACGAACAGTCGCGATTCTAGTGCATTGGCGGTTCCAGATTTATGTCAATTTGAGACAAAAAACGAGGGAGACTCTCATGAAGAAAGCACTACTGTTGGTATTGATCGTAATATTGCTCCTGCCTGCCGGCGCGCTGGCGCAGGACATGCCCCATGCCGGCGCCGAAGTTGTGACCAACTTCATGCAGTCGGGCACCTACGACATCGGCGCTGAGCAGCTGGAACCGGGCTTCGAGGAAGCGACCGGCATTGAGCTCGAGATCGTGGCTTCGCCCTTTGTCGTCTTGGTGCAGAATAACATCACCGACCTGAGCACGGGCACGGGCGAGTTTGACGTCATCTCAGGCGACTTCTGGATCGGCAGCGTTTGGAACCACATGCAGCCGCTGGACGACTTGATCGAGCGCGATATGTGGGGCGGCTCATTCATCGAGGGCTTGATGAAGCAGGGACCCTCCGCCTTCTTTGATGGCAAGCGGATTGGCATCCCCTACAGCGCCGATGCCTATGGGCTGATCTATCGCACCGATATCTTCGAGGAAGCCGGCATATCAGCCGATTGGGAGACTTGGGACGAGTTCTTCGAAGCTTTGGACGCGCTGGAAATGCACCTGGAAGGCAGCGATATCGCGCCAAACGTCTTCGCCTTTGGCGCCTACGAACAAACGCCGGCGATTTTCCTGGGCATGTATGATGGCTATCTGGTGGATGCCGAGGGCAATTACGCCCTGGACCACGACAAGGCGGTCGCCGCGTTGAATCAGATGAAGAGCCTGCTGGATTACAATCCCGAGGGCGCGACCAGCTTGAGCATTGATGAAGCCAATTCGGTCTTCCTCACCGGCAAAGCGGCGACGATGATTTGCTGGGTCAGCTTTGTGCGGGCGGCCGCGCAGGATCCGGATGCGTCGCTGGTGGTCGATAATTGGGCGACAGCGCCCTTCCCGGGCCCCGGCTTCCCCTTCCTCTCGGCCTGGAATCTCTTCATATCCGGCTTCAGCGAGAACCCGGACGCGGCTTGGGAATGGATAAAGTATTACATCACCGAGGAAGAAGCGAAGCGCCGCTTCGTCGAGCTTGGCGTCGGCTCGCCATTTTTGAGCACCTATGAAGATGCCGAGCTGATCGAAAAGTACAGCCACGACTTCCCGAACATGGTTGCCAACTTGAACCGCGCGGAATCGGTGCCCTGGATCTTCGCCGCCTTCGAGATCTTCTTCCGCCACATGGGCGAATTCGTCATCGGTGCGGTGGATGTCGAAACCATGCTGGAGAATACGCTGGCTGACTGGTCGGAATTGGAAGTGCCGGAAGGCCTGCTGCAATCGGCCGCCGCTCAAGGGCAGATGCAAGAGGGCTAGCGCCCGGCGCGTCTTGCAGGGGCGGCTCTCATTAGCGCAAACTGTAGACACACGCGCTGCACAGCAACGGCTCACGCAGAATAACTTGTAACCCGCTATGTTAAGCTCCCCCTCCCTGACTCGTCGGGGAGGGGGCCGGGGGGTGGGGTTGAACGACATCCGGATTGCGGATTGATGGCTTCGTCTGTCGCGACCAAATCAAGCAGTTCGACGTCCAATTGGCATCGCCGGCATGATCTGCCCTGGCTGGTCGCCTTTGTGATTCCGGCTTTCTTGATTGTGGTGGCGGTGCAATTCTACCCGCTCGCCTATTCGGCCTATCTGTCCGTTCAGGATTGGGTCCTGACCGAATCGCAGACGCCGAAAGGATTCGTCGGCTTGCAAAATTTTGCCGCCGAGCTGGCCGACGATACTTTCAGGCGCTCGGTTCGCAACAGCGTCTACATCACGGGCGGCGCGCTGGCGCTGCAAATGACGTTGGGAATCTGCCTGGCTTATTTGACCATGGGCTCCAGTTGGCGCATGCGCGCGATCCGCACGCTGCTCATATTGCCGATGGTGATCGCGCCGGTGGCCGCCGGCACGCTCTGGCGCATCCTGCTCAATTCCCGCGCTGGGCTGGTCAACCACCTGCTGAGTTTGATCGGCGTCAAGGGGCCGGAATGGCTGGCGTCTCCAGATTGGGCGATTGTATCGGTTGTGCTGCTGGATACCTGGCAATGGACGCCCTTCGTGCTTCTGGTCGTCAGCGCGGCCATCGCAAGCGTGCCCAGCGATTTGCTGGAGGTGGCGGCCATTGACGGCGCTTCTCGCTGGAAGACCTTTCTATATGTTGAGTTGCCGCTGCTGATGCCACTCTTGCTGCTGACCCTGGTTTTCCGCATGCTGGAATCGCTGCTGTCCCTGGATTCCATTTATTCGCTGACCTTCGGCGGGCCCGGATACAGCACATACACCTTAACCTATTACATTTACACGCTGGGTCTGCGCAGCTTTAACTTTGGCGCGGCGGCCGCGTCATCCTGGCTCTTTATGATCTTTGCCAGTGTCTCAATCGGCGTGGTCTTCTGGTTTCAGCGGCGGGAATGGTGATGAAAATTCAGGGTCTTGGCATTGACATACCAGACAAGCAGGTTGATGGGCGCCGCCAGGTTTTGATTGACACGCTGACGCAAGCGCGGGCGACCGGCTTTTCGCTGGCGGAGCTGTCGATTCCCAGCCTGAACGTCATCATGAACGGCGAGCTCCGGCCTCAGCGCCTGGAAGCAATCGTGGCAATAACCTCAGGCTTTGACCTGCGATATTCGGTGCACGCGCCGGGGCGGACCAATCTGGCATTCGGCCGCGATCCCGGGCTGGAGTATCGCGTAATGGAAGCCTGCTTGCGGCTGACGGGGGCGGTTGGCGCGCGGGTACTGGTATATCACAGTGGTTTGCAAGCGCTGGATGCCGCTCGCAGCGGGACGGCGCCCTTGCCGAATGCGGATGAGCTGGCGCGCGGGGCTGAGCGCGAAGTGGCGGCGCTGCGCAAGCTGGCGCCCCTGGCAGCCGACTTGGGTGTGACCATTGGCATGGAAAACGGCGACCCGCATCTGTGGGAATACGCGGTATTGATGCGGGCGGGCAAGGGCCGGGAAGCGCTTGCCAGCTACCATGCGCGGATGCGGACGGCCGCCATCGTGGCGCAGGCGGAGGCGGTCAATCACCCCAACGTCGGCATCACGCTGGATTTGGGTCATTTGCATCTGGCGACCCATGCGCTGGGCGAAGATTATTTGGAGGCGGTGTCGACCGCGGCGCCCTGGGTCCGGCATCTGCATATCAACGACAATTTCGGGCTGCTTGATAGCGGTTACGATGCTGAATCTGACCGCTTGATTTACGGCGAAGCGGACTTGCACCTGCCGCCAGGCTGGGCTTCAATCCCGTTCGCGGACGCCTTTGAGCGCTTGAACGACTATGAGGGCGATATCGTTCTGGAGATCAAAGCGCGCTATCGCGATCATCTGGGCGAGGCGCTGGCGAATACGCGGCGGCTTCTGCTCGATAATGGACATGAACTCCATGAAGCGGTCTAGGTCTCCGAGACAGAATCTGCTCGCCTTCGCGCATGGATTTGTGCTCTTGCTCGCTTGCCTCGTGGTGATTGTGCCGTTGGCCTATCTGGTCATCAACAGCCTGAAATTGCCGCGCGAATTCTTGACCGTGCCGCCAACGATCTTGCCGACTGAGGTCACGCTTGAGCATTATCGGGACCTGATCGAAGACAGCAAGACATCCCGTTACTTCAGGAACAGCTTGACCGTCACCTTGTGGACGACGGGGATCACCATCGTCAGCGGCGCCCTGGCCGCTTACGGGCTGGCGCGCATGCGGCTCGCCGCCAGGGTATTGGCCGCGGTGACCTTCATATTTCTTTTCATCCGCTTTTATCCGCGCGTGACGACCGTCATTCCCTTCTTCCTGGTGATGCGCGAGCTTGACCTGTTGGACACGGTCTGGGCGATCATTATCGGCCAGCTGGGCATCACCATCCCCTTCGTCACCTGGTTGATGCTGGTGGTCTACCAGGATCTCCCGCCTGAGATCGAAGAGGCCGCGATTGTGGACGGCGCCAGTGTATGGCAGCGATTTTGGCGCGTGGTCTTGCCGATTGTGATGCCCAGCGTATCGGCCGCCGCCATATTGACCGCATTCCTGTCCTGGAATGAATTCCTGATCGCTTCGAGCGTGGCGCGGCGCAAGGCCAGCGTGCTGTCGATAGCGGTCGCGGGCTTCGTCAGCGACAAAGGCATTCAATGGGGACCGATGGCGGCGATGAGCGTGGTGATGATACTGCCGATGATCATCTTCGCTTTGTTCGCGCAGAAGTATCTGATTCGCGGCATCACCTTTGGCGCGGTTAAGGGATAGCGCTGGCCGGTAACTGCCCACCGTGACCGGATGCTATCGCCTTCCGCCCGGTTGAGCGCGATCTGCTGGCCGCGGCGGACGGCTGAAACCAATCAAGCGCCGTGCGCCCGCTCGTAAGCCTGCCGCGCATAAGCGCCGAGGCGCTCGTCGATTTGCCCTGTGTCTTTTAGTTCAATCATGTGCGTAATGTTTGGCATGGCGCCCAAGCCGACGCCTTTCCTTACAGTGTCGCCGAAGGGCTCATCGTCCAGGTCCAGGCCAATACGGATATTGGTCTTGTTGATTTTCGCGCAGCCGAAAACGCGCTCGTCCTCGAGCGAAACGTAAGTCTTAGTTGGTATGAAAAGAATACTGGGCAACTCTTCGTGCAGGTTGGCGGCAATCGCGTCATATAGCGGTCGCTGCTGCTCTTTACCTGCGAACAGCTTCTGAAAGAGCGTTGGATAATGAAAGACTGGTTCGCCATCGTTAAGGAATATGCCCGCAAGCATTGAGGCTTGCATGTGATTGAATTCTTTCTCGCTCTTCAGCCACTTTACGATCTCGTTGTTCTTTTCCAATCGGGCCGCTTCCAGCGTTTGCATCCATTCTGCGAGATCTGCGCCAGTCACATCTACAAGCGATTTGATAAAGGCTTGCTCAAGCTCGCGCGCTTCTTTTGCCATGCTTCGCTCCTTTACTTCGCGGGGGACAGGATTATTACACATCGCAACGCGGCGCGCTACCTGAGACTTGCAGCGGCGCACCGGCATTCGCAGCGCCCGGACCATTGTCGCCTGCGCCATATCGAATTTCGTCATCGAGGATTATAATTGTCGTCTGTTCATCAAGATTGGCGCGCTTGATTGGCCGCCAGCAAGGAGAGCTATCTTGGATAGAGAAACAGCTTACGACATCGTCTGCGAATTCGTGGGTTCCGAGTCGCTGCGCAAGCACATGCTGGCGGTGGAATTCGCCATGCGCGCTTACGCCGAGCACTACGGCGAAGACCCCGAGGCCTGGGGGCTGGTCGGCTTGCTGCATGATTTTGATTGGGAAGTACATCCGTCTCTGGAGCAGCACCCGATGGACGGGGCGCCGATCTTGCGCGAGCGCGGCCTGGGCGAAGAGGACATCCGCACGATATTGAGCCACGGCCCGCTGGCGGCCGATGACCGCGTGACCCTGCGCGACAAGGCGCTCTACGCAGTCGATGAATTAACCGGCTTGATCACGGCGGTGGCGCTGGTGCGGCCGAGCAAGGACATACGCGATGTAAAGGCGCGCAGCATCCGCAAGAAATGGAAGGACAAAGCCTTTGCCGCCGGCGTCAACCGCCAGGATGTGATCGATGGCTGTGAAACATTGGGCGTGGATGTCTGGGACTTCCATATACCGCTGGTCTTGAAGGCGATGCAAGACCACGCCGCCGAACTCGGGCTCGACGGCGTGGGGGCGGGGCGCTAGTCGCGGACGTACACCGGCGTTCCGATTGAGCCGAAATCATAAAACCATTTGGCGTCGGCATTGGTCATATTCACGCAGCCGCGGCTCATGGGCCTGCCGAAGTTGTTGTGCCACCAGGTGCCGTGGAAGGCGTAGCCGGCGTAGAAATACATGACCCATTCCACGTTGTCCAGGTCGTAATCCTCGCCGGTCATGCGCTGTGAGCGCACTTTGCGGCGGATCCTGAAGTCGCCTTTGACCGTCGGCGTATCGGGCAAACCCGACGAGATCCGCGCGCTGTGTTTCAGGACGCCGTCTTCATAGGCGTAGGCCATCTGTGTGCCGAGCACAACGACGAATTCCCGGCCGACGCCGACGCGCGCGCCGGGGTCGCTGTAGGTAGGCAGGACGGGCCCGTATTTGGCCGCTTCCTCGGCTGTCGGAACTAAGAGGACCGTCCCCACTTTCAGGGCGTCGGGATTGCTCAGGCGGTTGACTTCGGCGATGGCCAGCCAGCTCATGCCGAGCTTGGCGCCGATCTGTGACAGGAAGTCGCCCGGCCGCACCACATACTTTTGGCGTCCGCCAGCGGCCGGTGGCGCGGGCGCTTGCGCCGGGCTGCTCGCCACGGTCGTCGTGCTCGTTGCGGTCGGCGGCGGCAGGAAGTTGTCAAGGTCGCGCACGCGCAATACAAGGCCGGCATGAATCTTCGTCGCGTCGGCGATGCCATTGGCGCGGATCAGGGCATCCAGATCGACGCCGTAAAGCTTGGCGATTCTAAACAGGGTCTCGCCGCGCTGCACCGTATGGGTATCGGGCGTTTGCGCTGACCCGGGATCTTGTGCGGGCGTTGATGGCTCGGTCGATTCCGGCGCCGAAGACTCCGGCTCGGGCGGAGCCTCCGGGGCCTTGCCGCCGGCCGGGATATCCAGCTCTTGCCCGACATAGATAAGCCAGGACCAGATATTGTTGAGCGCCTGCAAGTCTTCCAGCGTCACGCCGTAGGCCTCGGCGATCTTGCCCAAGGTTTCGCCAAATTGGACTTTGTGGCTGATGCCGCTGGATTCGATGGCCGGCTGCTCGTCTTGCGGCGCTGGGGCATCGACCGATGTCGGCCCGTCCGCCGGTGTTTCCGGCTTCGTGACTGGAATGCCATCGCCCGGTATCGCCAACTCTTGCCCGGCATAAATGAACCAGGTCCAAATATTGTTGGCCGCTTGCAGCTCGTACAGGGTCAGCCCGTAGGCTTCGGCGATGCTGCCCAGGGTTTCGCCGCGGCGCACGATGTGAGTCCCGCGGATAGTCGCTTCCGTCGAACGGGCATTGCCATCGACGGGAATGATCAGCTCTTGCCAGGCGCCGATGCGGTGAGCGTTGCTGATCCCGTTTGCCGACGCCAGCGTCGGGATATCCAGCCCGTACAGTCGCGCGATCAGGCCGAGCGTCTCGCCAGGTCGCACAAGATGCGTTTCGGCCGCCCCGCGCTGCGCCTGGGCCGAGATTGTCAGCAGCAGTATCATGGCCGTGGCCAGCAGCCGAAGAGCCAGCCATCGGCCAGAGCCGCCCGAATGCGCCATTTCTGCCGGTTGCGCCTGTTTCCGCCCGCGATATCGCGAGGGAAGCGGGCTATTGCCTAATGAAGCGGGTGGCTTTACATCGGGATATGCTAAACTTGTATGTGACATGACACTCTCCATTGGCTGCCTGAGACGGGCTCATTGCCTATAGTCAAACCAATGGGCCGCGAGAAGGCAACAGCATTGAAGAAGCCGCTGGGTTGGCGAAGGGTGTTAGTCTGGCAAGCGTATAAGGAATCCGTTAAACTTCGCTTCACAGCGTCATTTCGCGCCAAGTGTATGGGGGACCGGCGGCATGTCCAAATCTGAGTTTACTGGGCTGAAACGGTTAGGAACGCCCTTCATTCTAGTGATCGCGATCCTGGTTTTGGCCCTAGCCCCGGCCCAGGCGCAAGACGCGAACAGCTTGTTGGCGTCGGGCTCGACGATTACCGGCGTGCTTGGCCCGGCCAGCACTGCCACAACTTACGTGTTTGACGCGGGAGCGAATACGACCGCCAGCATCTCGCTTGACAATGTCACGGGCGGGTCGCTCGCTCTGCTGCTAAGCGACATCAACGGCAACACGATTGCGCAAGCGGCGGATACAACGGGCGCCGGTTCAGTCCTGCTCAGCGATGTATCCTTGAGCAATGGCGGCCGTTACAGCGTTTTTGTGTATTTCGCGCCGGGAAGTGAAGCGCCGGACAGCACCTTCGATCTGACCTTCAGCCTGGGCGCGGGCGATGCGGGCGATGCCGCCGGGCAAGACGCGGCTCAAGCGGCGGCGCCGGAGTTGATCCTGCTGGGCGCGGGCATCGAAGTGCGGCTGGCTTGGAGCGGCGCGGCTGATTTGAACCTGGAAGTGCGGGACCCGACCGGGCAGGCTTTGCACTGGAACTCGCGGGCGACGGATAATGGCGGCGTCTTTGGCTTCGACGCCAACGGGCTTTGCCAGGTGCTCAGCGGCGCGCCCGAAGAAAGCGCCATCTGGCAGCCCGGCTTCCTCTCGACCGGCAGTTATGAAGTTATCGTCTATTACGAGCAGGCCTGCGATGCATTGACCGGGACCGTGCCCTTCCAGCTTGAAGCGACCGTCGATGGCAACTCGGCCGGGCGCCTGGACGCCTTGCTGTCGCCGAGCGCCGCCGGGCAGACGAGCGTCTATGTGACGCGCTTTGAGATAGGAGCGGATGGCAGCGCGGCGCTCAGCCAGGGTGGCGCGTATCCCGCTTCAAGCTTGACGCTGCTGCCGGACGGCTTTGATCTGGCGGCGGCCTCGCCATCGGCGATCGTGCGCGATGTCCCGGTCCTGGGTGAAATCAGCAATGAGCAGCCCTACCTGACCTACACTTTCATCGGCGCGGCTGATGAGTTGGTGTCAGTGGATATGCAGGCGATCGGGCCCAACCTGGACAGCATGCTGCAAATACTCGATCCTTCCGGCCAGGTGGTGAATGTCAACGATGATGCCTTCGCCGGCACGACCAATTCGCAGATCAACAATGCGCGCCTGCTGAGCAGCGGCCGCTATACGATCATCGCGACGCGCTATGCCAAAGAGTTCGGCGGCACCGAAGGCCAGTTCCAAATCACGCTGTCGGGCCCCAGCAATGATGTCGCGGCGCAATTGACGGATTTGGATTTGCCGCCGGGCGATATTGAAGTCAGCCTCTATTGGAGCACGAGCGCGGATTTGCAGCTGCTGGTTCGCGACCCGGCCGGCCAATCGGTGTTCGATGATGTGCCGCAGGTGGCGAGCGGCGGCATCCTCCAGGAAGCGGGCAATGTCAATTGCATTCCGGCGGCGACGGGTTCGCCGGTGTCTTATATCTATTGGCCGGCGGGCACGATGCGCCCCGGCACTTATGAAGTTGAGGTCTGGTATCAGAATACTTGCAGCGAGTTGCCGCCGGCGGTCGATTTCACGCTGCTGATCGCCGTCAACGGTCAGGTGGTCGCCGATGCGCGCCAATTTCCACTGCTCGGGCAGCGCTATGTGACCAATTTCACCGTACAGCCCTCGGGCGAGGCGAGCGCGGGCGAGGCTGGCTTCATCGACGGCGGCAGCAGCACGCTGGCTTATCAAGCCGAGGCCTTCAACGCGCCGATGATTGAAAGCGGCGCGACGGTCACCGGCATCATCAGCGCGGAGAACGATTTTGACGTCTATCGCTTTAATGGCGTTGCCGGGGAGACGGTCACGATCAGCATGGCAGCCGCGACGCAAATGCTGGATACGAACCTGTATTTGATTAGCCCGGGCGATCGGCAGATTGCGGCGAACGATGACGCCGCCCCGGGTACGCTGGGCGCGGCCGGGCGCACAACGGATTCGCTGATCAGCGATTTCACCTTGACGGAAAACGGACCCTATACAATCATCGCAACGCGATACGCCAATCAGTATGGCGGCACTATCGGCGTCTATTCCCTGACGCTGAACAAGAATTGAGCGAATGCATGACGCTCGTCAACAGTACTGTACAAAGCCGGCCGCCTCTGATATGATGCGCCACGAATACCGCCCTGGTCTTTGCGAAAGAGAAAGCGAATGAGACGCAGCCTGCCAATTGCGCTAATTCTGTTTGCAGTCTTGGCGCTCGCCGCTTGCGCCCAGAACATCAATTTGCTTGACGAAACCAAGCTTCAGGATACCAGCCTGCTGACCGGCGAACCTTGCGAGGCGCCCTGCTGGAATGGCATCACGCCGGGGGAAACCAGCTACCGCGATGCCAAGCTGATACTTGAGAGCGATGGACGTTTCAAGATAACCGAAGAGTCAGAGGCCGAGGGCGATGTGCCGGGACGCGCATTTTCCTTCGCCGAGGGCGAGAACAATCCATGTTGTCAGGTGATAAGCAGCGATGGTGAAACAGTCGGGTCATTCATGCTGCAGCTGGCGCCGTCAATGACTTTTGGTCCGCTGTTTGACAAATATGGCGAGCCGGATTATGTCACCGGGCAGATGGTCAGCGAAGAGCAGAGTTATGTCGTCCTTGTCTACACCGATGTGCCGCTGGTCCTTTATTCTTACGTCGAAGGCGGCGGTCAGGGAGAGGTGTCGGTTAGCAACAAGATTATCGGCGCGCTCTATCTGTCTGAGAGCGCCGTCGAGCAGGCGCTGACCTGCACGCAGATGAATACCTGGAAGGGCTTCCAATCGATCTCGACCTATACGGATACGGAAGAATTCGATTTTGTCGGCAGCGGCGTTGGCGATGAGACAATCTGTCCGACGAATTAGGCGGAGCGCGGCAGCAGCGCGTTTTCATTTTTGAAGGAGCAGGGGCAAGATGGCAGTAGAAGCACAGGCGCTCACAGTAGGGGCGGAAGTTAAAGGTACGGTTAGGCACATCGGCATTTATGGCGCCTTGGTTGATATCGGCACCGGGCAGGACGCCCTGCTGCATATATCCCAGCTTGCCCAAAAGGAAACCGGCCCTTCGGAAGAAGCCGCGCAGCCGGGGGGCGAGATCGTCGCCTACGTGTACAAGACGCGTCCGGATGGTTATGTCGCCCTGTCCTTGGAGCGGCCGCCGCAGGTTCCCTGGGGCACGATTCGGCAAGGCAAGGTGTATTCCGGCCAAGTCATCCGGGTGGAAGACTTCGGCGTATTCGTGGATTTCGGCGCCGAGCGACCCGGCATGGTGCATGTCTCCGAGATGTCTGACAACTACGTGCGCACGCCAAGCGATGTCGCGGAAGTCGGCCAGCAGGTGGAAGTCCGCGTCATCAAGAAGAACGGCCGCTCGCGTCAGATTGACCTCACGATGAAATCGGCGCCGGAAGAGCACATGGTCAGCGACGAGGAAGAAGACGAGGAGGCCATGCCCACGTCGATGGCGCAGGCTTTCCGCCGGGCGATGCAGGGCGCCGCCATTGAAGATGCCGCAAGCGCGCCGCAAGAAGCCGCGCCAGCGAATCACCGGCAGAAGCAGGAAGAAATCCTCGCGCGGACGCTGCGCAACGCCGGGGCTTGAAGCGCTCATAAAAACCCTCTGTCAGTAGCAATTGGCCGTACGCGCTTTTTCCGTTTCATAAACTGTATGGACAGACAAACTCAGGCGGCCTGACAGTTTTGCTGTACGCGCCGACAATTGTGGCGCGTGGCTTCGACAAGGAAAGCGCTTAATCATGGCAGATTCGACATTCGACCGCCACGCGACGAATATGGAAACGCGCTCAGAGGAATTCGTCAAGAAAAGCGATATATCAGCGACCTTGTCTCGGATTGAGACGGTGCTTGATTACCATAAGTGGATTCTGGGACTGCTTGTACTAGGTCAGATATTCACGCTGGGGCGACTGTTTGAGATTTTCTAAGGGTCTAGCGAAATCAGAGGCGAATTCTTGACCTTTATGACGCGGCGCTGAAGGTCTCGCGGTAGACGCGATAGCAGATTAGAGCGAAAAGAATCGTGAAGTTGGTCTCGTGCGTCAGGCACCAGGGGCAGAGCGCTTCCAACAGCGCCACTTGCACGTAAACCAGCCACATGGAAAACAGCCAGGCGAACAAGCCGATGCCGAATACGATCAAGCGGCCGTATTGCTGCATGAAGGCGTTGCGGGTCTCCATCCATAGCGCCAAACCGATGAAAACGTAGGCGGCGAAGCCGAGCCAGGCGATTGGCAGGCCGGCCAACTCCGAATATTGGCTGTTGAGCACGACATTGCAATTGAAAGGCCCGGATTCGACGCACACGGCGGGCGCATCGGCGATTTTGAGATAGCTCAGGTAACCGGCGACTATCAGCCCGACGAGGACGAACAGCATTTGGGCGCGGCGTACCAGCGTCTCGCGCCTGTCTTGCGGCCTGGATTCTCCTTCAAAATTCAATTTCCTTGACCCTCTCTCTGCGCTCCGCCTTCTCTGTAGCGAGTTTTGTTGCCCGACTTCAATGCGGATTTTGGCTGAACCGACGCAGCGGGATGACTTCCAGCTCCGCCCCGGCTGGCACAAATGTCCTGTCCTCCGGCACAACAGCCAAGCCATCCGCCAGCACCATCGACATGAGGGCGCCCGAGCTTTGGATGCCGGTGGAGCGGGCGATGACGCGCTCGCCATCGCGTTTCAGCGTCACGCGGGCGTAGGTGCGGCGGCCGTCCGAGCGCATGTCATCGCCAAGGGTCGCCACGATGCGCCGGCGCTGGAATGCGCGGCCCGCGACCTTGGCTAGGGCGGGGCGGACGAGCACTTCAAATGTAACCATGGTCGAGACCGGGTTGCCGGGCAAACCAAAAAACGGCAGGCCCTGAATCGTGCCATAAGCGAGCGGCTTGCCGGGCCGCATGTTGATGCGCCAGAAGTCGATCTCGCCGAGTTCCTCCATTACGACTCTCACCAGGTCGGCGGCGCCAACAGAAACGCCGGCGGTGCTGATAAGCATATCGGGGTTGATCTCGAGCGCGCGGCGATAAAGGGCGCGGATGGACTCCAGCCTGTCTTTCGCGATGGGCAGGCGAATGGGCACGCCGCCCGCTCCGCGGATGAGCCCGGCCAGGGTATAGCCGTTGCTGTCGCGGATCTTGCCCGGCGTCAACTCGTCGTAGACGTCAACCAATTCGTCGCCGCTGCTGAGGATGGCGACTTTGGGCTGGCGAATGACCTCGACGCGTGGCAGGCCGATGCCCGCGATCATGCCGATTTCGGCCGGCCCGATGACTGCGCCCGCCTTCATGATCGTTTCGCCTGCCTTGATGTTCTCGCCCGCGAGGCGGATGTTCTCGCCGCATTCCAGACTGCGAAACAGGCTCACCTCGCCTGGCGGGGGACTATCTTCGCCTTTACTCCAGTCATCGTCAGTGTCCTCGACCGGGATGACGGCGGTCGCGCCTTGGGGAATGGGCGCGCCAGTCATGATGCGAGCGGCGCTGCCGTCTTCGAGCGCTCTGTCTGGCGCGCTGCCGGCCATGATGTCCATCGCAACCGAGAGTGAAATCGGGTGGGATGGGCTGGCGCCGGCGCCGTCTTCATGGCGGATAGCGTAACCGTCCATGGCCGAGTTGTCGAACGGCGGCAGGTCAATCGGCGATACGATATCTTGGGCGAGAACGCGATTGTAGGATTCGGGCAGGGAGACAGTCTCGCCTTCCAGCGGTTTCATGTCGGCGAGGATCTTGTCGAGGGCTTCGTCGACGTTTAGCAGCGGGTTCACGGCGCTCCTTCATGGCATCTTGTCAGCCGCGCATTATAGCACAGGTGAATGAAAGCAAGGCGCCGCGAATCAGCCCGCTTTTTGACCAGCGCTATCGAGTGCGATACACTCGCCGAGTGGCAGGCTTAAACTTTGCATTGTTCATTCTATAAGAGGAGGTAGCTATGAAAAGGCTTCTATTAATCGTGGCGCTTTTATTGGCGGGCGCGCTGCTCCTGGCGGCGTTGCCGGCGGCGGCGCAAGACGCATCCGAAGTAACGCTGACAATGTGGACGCACGACGGCTTGTACGTGCAATTCTTCAGCGCCCGCGCCGAAGAGTGGCAAGATCGCTACCCGGACATCGACTTCACATTCGAATTCGAGGTGGTGCCCAGCGTCTTCGACAAAGTGCTGGGCAATTTGGCGGCCGGCGAAGAGATTCCCGATCTGCTGGGCATCGAACAAGGTTCCTTCCCGCGCTTCATGCAGGGCGGCATCATCGAGAGTAAGTTCCTCGATTTGACCGATCTGCTGGCTGACGATTATGACTTGATCGTGGAAGGGCGGCACACGCCTTACAAGTATCAGGGCCGTGTCTATGGCGTGGACAGCTCGCTTTGCGCCGTTGTCTACTACTATCAGCCGTCAGTTTTCGAAGAGCGGGGACTGTCCGTGCCGACGACCTGGGATGAGTATCTGGAGACGGGCGCGGCGCTTGCCGAAGAAGGCATTGCCATGTCCTACATCACGGATCACGGCGGCATGTTCATGATGTATTTGCTGCAGCGCGGCGGCGCGATTTTCGACGAACACGGCGAATTTGTATTGCCGGAGGAGGAGAATCGGGCGATCGCGGTTGAGGTGCTGAACTTGCTGCGCGAGGGCCTGGACAGCGGCGCGATACGCTATGTTCCCAGCGCCGAAGTGTGGGGGCCAGCGATCATCAATGCCTATCGCGAAGGCAATTTGGTCGGCGCGATCATGCCCGATTGGTACTCCGACTTCATCCTGAAACCGCAAGCGGAAGATATGGCCGAGCAATTCCGTATTGGCCGCATGCCGACTTGGGATGACGGCGCTGGCCATAAGACCAGCGTCTGGGGCGGTACCGGTTTCGCTGTCGCCAAAGAAAGCGAGAACGCGCAATATGCCTGGGAGCTGCTGCAATACACCTATGTGACGCTGGAGAATCAGATCAAGCGTTACGAGGAGATCGCCTACTATCCGACGATGGCGGCCGCATTCCACGATGATCGAATCGTCGGCCTGTCCGATCCGTTTTACGCCGGTCAAAGAACGGGCGAGGTTTTCGCCGAGATCGTGGACGATGTGCCGATTTGGTATCAGAGCTTGTTCCGCGCGACCTTTGAGTCGCAAATGGCGGCTGAGCTTGCCGTTTTCTTTGACGGCTCGGTCACGGCTGATGAAGCGATAGACAACATCGTTCAGTACATGGAAGACGAAATCGCCTTCGCCGAGTAAATTTACATGTTTTGTAGGGGCGAGCCGCCGGCTCGCCCGTACGCACTCGTAATCGCGTTATAGGGGCGAGATTTGTCTCGCCAGTACGCACTTTTAGTCGCGTTGTAGGGGCGAGATTTGTCTCGCCAGTACGCACTTTTAATCGCGTTGTAGGGGCGAGGCGGTGACTCGCCCACATGAGCAACTCGGACGCCTGCTACGAGGGCGTCTAAGCGGGTCGCGTAGACACTGACCGTCAGACGCCCCTACAGGCGGCGTCATTATGGCGAATAAACAAGGGTAACGCATGGTTCAAGCGGCAATAAGTCGTGGGCGTGAGGCGCGGGAGAGCGGCGGCTTCCAGCAGCACAAGCTGGCGCCTTATGCCTTTATCTCTCCCTTCTACATCCTGTTCGCAATCTTCTTCATGGCGCCCAGCCTGATTGCGCTGGTGCTGAGCTTGTTCCGTTGGGACGGCATCAACGATCCGCGCTTCGTCCTGGCGCGCAATTACGGGCGCCTGCTAAGTGACAAAGTCTTCGCGCAGGTGGCGACCAATACCGCCATCTACGCCATTGCCAGCCTGCTGATCGTCCTTCCCCTGGCGCTGGTGCTGGCGGTGCTGCTGAACGCCAAATCTCTGCGCTTCAGCAACGTCTGGCGGGCGATGTACTTCACGCCGGTTGTCACCTCGACGGTGGCGATCACCCTGGTTTTTCAGATTCTCTACAGTCGCGACACTGGCTTGCTGAACGCGCCGCTGATTTATTTGGGGCTGGAGCCGATTTACTGGCTGGGCGATCGATCTTGGGCCAAGGTGGCGATCATCATTCTGATCGCCTGGCGCTCAACCGGCTTACTCACCATCTATTTCCTGGCCGGGCTGCAAAGCATTCCCGAAGAACTATACGAAGCGGCCTCTATCGATGGCGCGAGCATGATGCAGAAGTTCTTTCGCATCACCATCCCCATGTTGCGTCCAATCATCTTGTTCGTCAGCATCATCGTCTTGCTCAGCTCAATCCAGATTTTCGACGAGCCGCAGATTCTGACACAGGGGGGACCGGCGAATTCCACCATGAGCGTTGTGCAGTATTTGTATGAGCGCGGCTATACGCGTCTGCGCCTTGGCTTCGCATCGGCGGTGGGAACGGTGCTCTTCGCGACGGTATTCATTTTGTCGCTGCTGCAGCTGCAATGGTACGGCGTCTTCCGGAAGGAGGACTGATGGGCGAGCGATTCGGTCAGCGTCTGGGCGTCGTTGCGCTGCATGTCGTGGTTATCAGCGGGGCGCTGTTGACGGTTGCGCCGATCGCCTTCATGATCTACTCGTCCTTCAAGACGACTACCGAGATTTTCACGTTGCCGCCCTGGCTGCCGCCGGCCGAATGGTCATTCAAGAATTACGAAACCCTGTTGACAACGTGGCACTTTCCCTATTGGTATGCCAACAGCATCATATACGCTGGCGTGGTGACGGTATTCGTGCTCTTCTTTTGTTCGCTAGCCGGCTTCGCCTTCGCCAAGTACAACTTCCGCGGAAAAAATCTGCTCTTCATCATTCTCATCGGCTCGACGATGATTCCTTTTCAACTGATACTGATTCCGCTGTTCATATTGATGAGCCGAATTGACTGGGTCAATCATCCGGCGTCGATGATCATCCCCTGGATGGCGCCGGCATTTGGCATCTTCCTGATGCGGCAATATATCCAGGCGGTGCCGTCGGAACTGATGGAATCGGCGCGCATCGACGGCGCCTCTGAATTTCGGATTTACGCCCAGGTCATCGTGCCCCTGGTGCGGCCCGGTTTGACGACGCTGGCGATTTTGACCTTCCTCGGCTCATGGAACAGCTTCATCTGGCCGTTGATGGTGCTGCGCGGCAACGAAGTCATCACGCTGCCGGTTGGCATCGCGACCATGCGCAGCCAGGCAACGGCGTCGCAGATTCCGTACGGCGAAATGATGGCGGCGGCGACGCTGGTGTCGGTGCCGGTCATCGCGCTTTTTCTATTGCTGCAGCGTTATTTTATTTCGGGATTGACGATTGGCGCGGTGAAGGGGTAAAGGGGCCGTTACGTCCCCTTCGCCAACCCCCCTCGGTCCCCCCATTGCAATGGGGGGATGGTCGCTGCGACTCGGCGAAATCACCAACAATGGGTACGTGCTTGTGAATTGCGCCAAGATCGTGTGTACGGGCGAGCCGGTGGCTCGCCCTCTCGTCGCCGGCGGGCGATTCACAGAGTCGCCTCTGCCCAGTTTCGATTGTGAGAGGGCGACTTCGTTGGTCGTGCCTTGACAAAGCTGACGGAGACGCGCTACAATCGCTCGCAATGAAACAACGCGAATATATCACAGTTTGGGCGAGGCTCAGGGGCAGTGCCTTCTGTTGCGTTTTTGCTGTACAAAGGTGATGATGCGGCCGTTTCTTAAAGTCATTTTCATTCGATCAACTTAATCAATAGCGCGGAGGAGGTTCCGTCTTGGAGGCGAAAGACTTCAGTGCATTGCGTATTAGTCTGGCTTCGCCGGAGCAGGTGCGTTCCTGGTCTTATGGCGAAGTGACGAAACCCGAGACGATCAACTATCGGCGCCTGCGTCCGGAAATGGACGGGCTGTTTTGCGAGCGCACCTTCGGCCCCACGCGGGATTGGCAGTGTTATTGCGGCAAGTACAAAAATATACGTTATCGCGGCATCATCTGTGACAAATGCGGCGTCGAGGTGACGCGCTCTTCGGTCCGGCGCGAGCGCATGGGCCATATCGAGCTGGCGGCGCCCGTCGCCCATGTTTGGTATACGCGGCGCGTCCCGAGTTATTTGGGTCTGCTGCTGGATGTGAGCCGGCGCAACCTGGATCGCGTGCTCTATTTCGCGCAATATGTGGTGACGACCGTGGATGAAGACGCGCGCGGCAAGGCAGTCGCGCGGATTGAGAAAGAACTTGAGGCCAAAGAGCAGGAACTCGCCGGCGATATCGAAGAGCAAATGAGCGAGATCCGCGGCAATCGCGATCAGATCGCTGAAGAATTCGAGGACAAGGTCGCTGCCATTCGCGCCCACTTCGATACCGAGTTGGCCCGCCTCAGCGATGAGGTGATGAATGAGGCGCAAGTCGCGCAGACCCAGGTCGAGAATATGCTGGGTCAAACAGCGACTGAAGAGATTGCCTTGGCGGCGGCCTCGGCGATTATCGTATCCAAAGGCGAGACGATAGCCAATGACCACATCTCTCGCATTCAAGAGCAGGTCAACGAGTATTTGAGCGGGCTTCAAGGCGAGACCGACGCGCTGGTTCAGGAAGAGATTCAGAAGATTAGCGGTGAAATCGACACCGCCAATGTCGATGTTGACAGCTCGATGGAAGAGCATCTGAAGGCGCTTGACGAAAAGATGCTGAATCTTCGCGCCAGCGCCGAAAAGCAAATCAGCGAATTGGAAGAGCTCGCGGTTCTGCAGTTCCTCTCGGAGAGCCGCTATCGTGAGCTGAAGGGCAAGTTTGGCAACGTCTTCCAGGCCAACATGGGCGCCGAGGCCTTTTACGAGATTCTGAGCGCCTTGAACCTGGCCCGGTTGTCGGAAGAATTGTGGCTGGAAGTGCGCACCTCAAAGTCGAAGCAGCGCCGCCGCAAGGCGACCAAACGTCTGCGCGTCGTTGAAAGCCTGCGCAGCAGCCGCAACACAGTGATAGACACCGACGAAACCAAACAGGAAAACGAGCCGGAAGGCAATCGTCCCGAATGGATGATTCTGACCGTGCTGCCGGTGATACCGCCGGACCTGCGGCCGATGGTGCAGCTGGATGGCGGGCGCTTCGCCACCAGCGACCTGAATGATTTGTACCGGCGCGTCATCAATCGCAACAATCGTTTGAAGCATCTGCTGGATCTGGGCGCGCCCGATGTCATCGTGCGCAACGAAAAGCGCATGCTGCAAGAGGCGGTCGACAGCTTGATAGACAACAGCCAGCGTGGCAAAGCGCTGAGCCGGCGCGGCCGCCGTGAACTGAAATCACTCAGTGACATGCTCAAGGGCAAGAAGGGGCGTTTCCGGCGCAACCTGCTGGGCAAGCGCGTCGATTATTCCGGCCGCTCGGTCATCGTCATCGGCCCCAAACTGAAGCTGCATCAATGCGGCCTGCCCAAGACGATGGCGCTGGAATTGTACCGGCCCTTCGTCATCAGCCGCCTGGTCTCCTATAACTACGCCAGCAATGTGAAAGGCGCCAAGCGCATCATCGAGCGCGAACGCCCGGAAGTGTGGGAAGTTCTGGAGGAGGTCATTAAGGAGCGGCCTGTGCTGCTGAATCGGGCGCCGACATTGCACCGGCTGGGCATTCAGGCTTTCGAGCCCCTGCTGGTGGAAGGCAAGGCGATTCAGATTCACCCCCTGGTCTGCTCGGCCTTTAATGCGGATTTTGATGGCGATCAAATGGCGGTGCATGTGCCGCTGAGCGAGGAGGCGGTCAAGGAAGCGCGCGAGCTGATGCTGAGCACGCGCAATCTGCTGAAGCCATCGGATGGCGCGCCGATTGTGGGGCCGGCCAAGGATATGGTCCTGGGCAATTATTATCTGACCATGGACCCAACGGTGGAAGTTGTGGCTCTGCGAGAGCGCGCTGACGAATTCCGCTCCATAGACGCGGTGCTCGGCGGTGACTTCAAGATCGGCATCGCCTTTCGCTCCAACGGTTACTATTACGCCCAATTCCGACAAGTGCTAAACAGCGAGCTCTATCTGGACGCAACCGAGCTGGATGCAAACGGACGGCCAAGCGTCACCAAGTCGGCGGTTGACCGAACCGTGGGCGCCCTCCTGGCTGGTGAGGTCGATTGCATGCTGGCCAACGCCTATGAGATGCGCAAATACCTGCGCGCGCATGGCCTGGAGGATAAGCTCGAGATCACCAATTTGCATGAGCGGCGTGTCGTGGTCGATATGGACGAGGTCGAATACCTGTATCGCATCGGCCTGGTAAGCCTGCATACGCCGATTTTGCTGGGCAATGTTTACGACAACGTCTATGACGAGCAGGAACCACAGGTGGAGCCGGAAATCTGCACCGTGGGGCGGGCGATATTCAATCGGATTCTGCCGGACGAGATGCGCTTCGTGCAGGAGACCCTCGGCAAAAAAGCCTTGCAGCAATTGGTGGCGCGCTGCTATCAGGTCATCGGCGGCGAAAGGACGACCGAAGTCGTCGACGCGATCAAGAATTTCGGCTTCCATTATGCGACGATATCAGGCACGACAATCGCTGTCAGCGACTTGACGATTCCCGATGAACGGGCGGATATCCTGAAGCAGGCCGAGGATGTGGTCACACGAGCCGAGCGCGATTTCCGCCGCGGCTTGATGACCGAGGAAGAGCGCTATCAGGTCACGATTGACGAATGGAACCGCGCTAAAGACACCCTGCAAGAGCAGATACAGGACACCTTGGACCCCTACGGACCCATCGCGATTATGGCGATATCGGGCTCGACCAAGGGCGGCTTCGGGCCGATAACGCAGCTGGCGGGGATGCGCGGTTTGATGGCGGACCCCTCCGGGCGCATCATTGATTTGCCGATTCGTAGCCACTTCCGCGAGGGCTTGAACGCGCTCGAATACTTCATTTCGACCCATGGCGCGCGCAAAGGCCTGGCCGATACCGCGCTGCGCACGGCCGACGCCGGTTATCTCACAAGGCGGCTGGTGGATGTCGCGCAGGACATGATCGTCAATCGCTGGGATTGCAACACAACGCGCGGGCTCAAGGTCCGGCGGGACGATGATATCGCCGATCAAAGCATGGAAGAGCGGATTGTAGGGCGCTGCGCCGCGGAAGACATCTTCGATCCCGCTAGCGGCGACTTGATTGTGGCGCGCAACGAGATGATCGATGAAGAGATCGCCGTCACGATCGACAACTCCACGCTGGAAGAAGTCGAGGCGCGCAGCCCGCTGACCTGTGATCTGATCAATGGCGTCTGCGCAATGTGTTACGGGCGGGACCTGGGCACGGGCGAAATGGTCAATATCGGCGCGGCTGTCGGCATTATCGCGGCGCAATCAATTGGCGAGCCCGGTACACAGTTGACGCTGCGCACCTTCCACAGCGGCGGTACGGCCGAAGTGCGCGATATCACCAGCGGCTTGCCACGCGTCGAGGAGCTGTTTGAAGCGCGGCGCAAGCCCAAAGGCGAAGCGCTCATCACACCGATTGGCGGCGTGCTGCGTTTGACCGAGCGCGAAGACGGCGCGCGCATCGCGACCGTAATCGACAGCTATGTTGAGAGTGATGTCCAGGTCGTGCCTGAAGATTGGGCTATCACTGTTGAGGATGGCAAAGAGGTGAAGGCCGGCGCCATCATTGCGAAGAACGGCGAGGATGCGCTGCAGGCGGAAATCTCCGGCAAAGTGCACATTGAGGATCACACCGTTTACATCCGCAATGAAGAGAGAGAAGAATGGGATGATGAAATCCCCGCCAACGCGCGCTTGAGCAAGACGATCCACGACGGCATGACCGTCGAGCCGGGTGAGCAACTCACCGAAGGCTCCAAGAATCCGCACCAGATATTGCGCGTCCAGGGCGCCAAAGCCACCCAGCTATACCTGCTTGGCGAAATCCAGGATGTCTATCGCAGCCAGGGCGTGAACATCGCCGACAAGCACTTCGAGACGGTCATTCGCAAGATGATGTGCAAGGTGCAGATCACCCGCAGCGGCGACAGTGATCTGCTGCCCGGTGAATTGATCGACCAGTTGAAGCTGCTGGAGATCAATGAGCGCTTGATCGCCGAAGATCGGGAGCCTTGCTCGGGGCAGCCGGTGCTTCTTGGCATCACCAAGGCGGCGCTGAGCACGGAAAGTTATCTGTCGGCGGCGAGCTTCCAGCATACGATCAAGGTCCTGGCGGGCGCGGCAATCGAAGGTCAGGTGGACCCGCTTCATGGCTTGAAGGAAAACGTGATCATCGGCAAGCTGATTCCGGCTGGCACAGGCTTCCATGCTTATCAGGATCGGGAGGCGGTCGCGCCGCCGGTGACGCTTGAGGCGCAAGGGGCGCTGGATCTCGAAGAGGCCGGCGACCATGATGACTTCGAAAACATGCTGAACGAGCTATAGCGCAAAGAGCGACCAATTGCAGACGCGGGCCACCGGATGGGTCCCGCGTTCGTTTATGCTGCCGCTTAGGGGCGGGCCGCCAATGCCTGGAACAGCGGCCGTTCGCGCTGCTGGGCGCTGCCGTCAAAGCTTGGAAAGACGAGGCTGTAGCTGGCCATTTCACTGCGCTGGTTGATCGTGAACTCATTGGCGAAGTTCAGATTCCACAGAATCATCAATCCAACATCATTTCGCGCTTGGGCGATTTGGAAAGCGCGCAGCGTATAATCTCGCTGGTCGACGGCGGAGTTGTAGGCCATCCAGACTTCGGGCGCCGTGGACGGGAAGTCTTCCCAGGTCGCCCAGCCGAACTCCGTCGCCCACATCTGCGTGTTGTGCCCGTTCGCGGCGATGATGCTGCTGTAGTCGCGTATATTCTGCAAGAAGAAGAATTGTGGCCGGTCGTCCCAGCCTTGGCCGGCGACATTGTTGCAGCATAGAAAGTCGGGCGGGTTGCCCCAGCTATAGGGGTGGATGCCGATCTTCACATCAGCGTAAGCCGCCAGCCCGGCCCCATACATTTGCCGCAGAAAAGTCCGATCATTGACGGTCGCGCCGGCGCTGTTTCCGGTCGGCGCCAGGGCGGCGGTGATCACGGTGGTGCTGGGCGAGAACTCGCGGATGGCATTGTAACCGACGCGGAAAAGCTCCATATAGCTGCCGCCGTTGATGGTCCGGCCGGTCCACTCCCGCCTGAGGTTGGGCTCGTTCCAGAGTTCGATGGCGTCAATATTGGGGCCGACTTGCTCTATCAGCTTGTGGATGAACCAGTGCAGCTCATTCAAGTCATCGGGCGGGCCATCTTCGTTGCGGTCGACATTGCGCGCCCAATCCGGCGCTTTGGCGATGCTCAGCAGGACTTTCAAACCACGCTGATCAGCCGCCTGCACGTGTTGCTGAAACAAGCGGAAGTTCCGCTCAAATTCGCCCGGACGATTGGGTTGCAGCCACTTCCAGCTGGCTTGCAGCTTAATCCAGTCGACGCGCAGCGCCGCGATCCGATCCAGAATGCGCGCCCAACCCTGCGTGTCATAGTTGTAGTGGACTTGAATGCCCATTTGCGTACGGTCGAGCCGCGCTTGATTGGCGGGCACGGCCGTTGTGTAGGCGCTGCCGGGCTGGGTCGCCGGCAGGTCGGTGGATGTGGGGCGCTCCGTCGGGCGCGGCGTTTCGGTGGCTGGCTGGGTATAAGCCGGGCCGATAATCGCGCCAAAGGATGGCTGGCCGCGGGGCGCCGTCGTCGCGGCCGGGTCCAGCGTCGGCAGCTGGGCGCCGTTTACCTTGGGCAGCTCCCGCAGCGCCTGCACCGTCGGAACGGCGGAGGCAATGGTCTCGAGCTCAACGATGGGCGCGATATCATCCGAGGGCTCGGCAGCGCAGGCGGCAAGCAGCCCGCCAATACATACGACGAGCAATGCCTTGCCGATACGGAATGTAAAGTTTGCTGTCATTTGCCTCTTTCCCTGGCCATCGAACTGTAGGGGCGAGAGGAGGTTAGTGTCTACGCTACCCTTGTCTCGCCCTGAAGCGCGCTACCACAAACACGGGCGACCAGCAATCAGCGTCGGCGGTCAGTGTCTACGCGACCTACGCGACCTACGCGACCTACGCGACCTACGCGACTCAATGGCTCGCCACTACTGACTTCACATGTCGCCGGTTCATTATCTTGTGTGAACCAAGTTGTGACCAGCGAGCGGCTATCGTTTGCAATTATTGCGCGACTTTCTTGGCGCTGCTGCCGGCCATCAGGCGAAAGAGAAGGCGTCAATGCATTTGACACCCGCTCGAATAGCATTCTACAATGGGAAATTGAAGTCCGCATGGAAAACTTCGCGGCGAGCCTGACGATAGCTCTACGTTGCCCCTGGTCTTGATGCCTTTGAGCCCGGGCGCAACGCTCGGGCAGCGGCAAGCAATGGAGCGGCGCCGGAAGCCGGCCTGAAGCCCGCCGCCAATGCAGAACATCCGACCACATAATGAATAGACTGAGGCCCTTCAATGACTGATCGGTCGGTTCATCAAATCAACATTGAAAACGAAATGCGCGACGCCTACCTGAGTTACGCCATGAGCGTGATCGTGTCGCGCGCGCTGCCCGATGCGAGGGACGGCTTGAAGCCGGTGCATCGCCGCATTCTCTACGCCATGCACGATATGGGCGTTCACGCGAGCGGCGGTCACAAGAAGAGCGCGCGCATCGTCGGCGAAGTGTTGGGCAAGTATCACCCGCACGGGGATGGCGCCGTCTATGAAACGATGGTTAGGATGGCGCAGGATTTCTCCATGCGCTATATGCTCATCGACGGGCAGGGCAATTTCGGCAGCATTGATGGTGATGGGGCGGCGGCCATGCGTTACACGGAAGCGCGCATGGCGAATATCGGCGGCGAGCTGCTGGTTGACATCAACAAGGAGACGGTTGACTTCGTCGACAATTTCGATGGCAGCTTGCTCGAACCGTCGGTCCTGCCATCCATGATGCCCAATTTGCTGGTCAACGGCGCCTCGGGCATCGCGGTTGGTATGTCCACAAATATCCCGCCGCACAACCTGGGCGAAATTTGCGATGCGCTGGTCTACCTGCTGATGCAATGGAAGCGGCTCGACGCGGTTGGCGTCGATGAATTGATGCGCTTCGTAAAGGGGCCTGATTTTCCCACCGGCGGCGTGATCTACCGGATGCGCGGCGAAGAAGACATGCTGCGCGCCGCTTTGGCGACCGGGCGCGGCAAGATCACGATGCGGGCCAAGGTGCATGTAGAGCAGATGGGCCGCGGCAAATCGCGCATTATCGTCAGCGAGTTGCCCTTCCAGACGAACAAGACGGCCCTGATCGAGCGCATCGCCAACCTGGTCAGCAGCGGCAAACTTGAGGGCTTGGCGGACCTGCGTGATGAATCCGACCGGCAAAATTCGGTGCGGCTGGTGATTGAGTTGCAGCGCGGCGCCAATGTGACCAAGGTGATGGGGCAGCTTTTCAAACTGACGCCGCTCCAGACGACCTTCGGCATCATCATGCTGGCGCTAGTTGACGGCCAGCCGCGCACCCTCACGCTGAAGCAGGCGCTGAGCGTGTATCTGGAGCATCGGCTGGAGGTGGTTCAGCGGCGCAGCAACTTCGATCTGGCGCGGGCGCGCGAGCGGGCTCATGTGCTGGAAGGGCTGCTCATCGCGCTGGATAATCTGGACGCGGTCATCCAGACGATACGCAAATCGCGCAACAGCGACACGGCGCGGCGCAATCTGGTGAAGAACTTCAAGGTGACCGAGATTCAAGCGGGGGCGATCCTGGAGATGCCGCTGCGGCGTTTAGCCTCGCTGGAGATCCGCAAAATCCGCGAGGAATACAAAGAAAAGAAGAAGCTCATCAAGTCGCTGGAGGATCTGCTGGCCAGCCCGCTCAAACAGCGCGAACTAATCGCCGAAGAACTGAGGAAGGTGAAGCAGGATTATAGCGACGCGCGCCGCACCATCATCGCCGACGGCGAAGCGACCGGCCTGACGCAAGCCGACTTCCTGGCGCCGGAGTCAAAGACGGTGGTGATGTTGAGCGCGAAGGGGCATCTGGGGCGGACAGCCTTGGATGAACCGCCGCGGGTGACCACCACGACCAAGGCGCCGCCGCGCCTGCTGCAGCACAGCAGTACATCGCAGACGCTTTATCTCTTTGCCGATGACGGTTACTGCGCGTCATTGCCGGTGCAGCAGATTCCGCCAGTGGCCGAGGCGTCGCTGGGCACGCGCTTCAGCGATCTCTGCGCCCTTGGCAGCAAGCGCAAGATCATGTCTTTTCTGTCTCTGCCGCTGGAATTAGACGACGGCTTCATCTTGTTTGCAACGGCTGGCGGGCTAGTGAAGCGTTTGTCGCTTGGCGATTTGCCCGGCGTGATGTCGCGCGAGTTCCGTGTCATGAAGCTGGCGGACGGCGACCGGATAATCGAAGCCCTGTACAGCGGCGGCGGGCAGGACCTGCTCTTGACATCGGCGCGCGGCTATGCGATCCGCTTCAACGAAGAAGACATCCGGCCGACAAGCATGAACTCCGGCGGCGTGCGCGGGATGCGCCTGGCGCTGAAAGGCGACCGCGTCGTGGCGGCTGCTCTGCCGGGCGACAGCGAGTACGTTTGGAGCGTCAGCAGCGACGGCATCGCCAAGGCGTCGCCGATGGATGAGTACAAGACGCAGGGCCGCGGCGGCAGTGGCGTCATCTCAATGCGGCGCGAAGCCGGCCAGGCGGATGTGGCCGCGGCGACAGTCGGGGGCCCGGATGATGAGGCCCTGGTCTTGACCAACAAGCACAAAGCCAAGCGCGTCAGGCTGGGAACGGCCAAGACCATGAAACGAACGGGAACGGGCGGCAGCCCCGTGATCGCGCTGCGGGAAAAAGAGCGCGTTGTCGGCCTGGCTGTCTTCCGCCAGCGCATTGAGGCCAAGGGCGCCCCGGTTGAGCCGGTGTTCGTCCCGGTGGCCGAGGCGGACCAGGCGGACGAACAAATGCCGCGGCAGTATGAGATGAGCCTGGAAGAAATTGAGATGATGCTGGATGAAGCCGATGGCTTGGACGGGGCGAACAACGGCGCTAGCGCGAACGGTTCCGGCCCCGGCGCGAGCGATGACGAGCCGCCAACTGCTCCATGAACGCGTCATAACGCGGCGCCTGCCTGCGCCAATCAAAGCGCGCGATCTTTTCCCGCAAAGCGCTTGTGTCCACTTTGACGCGGCTGTCCAAATGATGGCGCAGTTGGGCGGTCAGCCGGCCGCGCTGATAGAGGCAGGCTGGTTTCAATTCCGCCGTCAGCAGGTCGGGATAATTGAGCCTGTCAGGCAGGATCGGCGTGCAGCCGCAATAGACCGCCTCGCAGACCGAGACGCCGAAGAATTCCTGCCAGGCGCTGCTGACCACATAATCAGCCCGCCATAGCAGCCGCGCGTAATCGGCGAATGATTCCAGGTATCCGAGCTGCACAATCCGGTCGCCCAGATGCTGCTGCGCCCGGTCGAAGCAGTTGGGCGCTTCGCCAAAGCTCTCGCCGGTGATCGCCAGCTCGAAGTCATAACCCGCCTGCGCCAGTTCGATCATGCTCTGGATGAAGGTCTCCGGGTCTTTGTCATATTGCCAGCGGTGATTCCACAAAATGAGCGGCGGCCCACTCGAATCGCTATCGCTGAAATGCGCGTCCAGCCGGCGCAGATCGATGCCCAGCGGCAATACGCTTGACTTGTCGCGTATCTCGTCGATCGTCGCCAATTCCTTGTAGTCGCCGAAATGCTTGAGCATGCGCGGCAGTTGAGCCAGAAAATCATCCAGGTGATATTGGCTGTTGAAGCAGTTGGCGTCGGCGCAAAGGGCGCTGACATAATTGATGAAGCCATAACGCCAGCCGTGATTCTGGCGCTGGTTCTGTGGATATGACAGCTGATTCTCATGGAAATACATCGCGACCGGCACATCAGCCAGGCGCTCGCGCGTTAAGGCGCGGAAGATGGAGAGGTCGATCATGCTGGAGGCGAGCACGAGGTCCGGCCGCCCATTCAGCAGGCGGGCGAAGCTGATGGCGGCGCCTTGCATGCGCCACTTCCAAAACTGGGCGGGCAGCGTAAGCAAGTCGATGTCGTGGCGGGAGAAGGCCCGGTAGCCGTCAGCCCAGGCTTTGTGGCTGCCGCCATAGTAGGATTCAAGCAGGACGATGCGCATGTTCTGGGCAGCGCTTAAGTCGTGTTGCGGCGGCGCGCCTCAACCACATTGGGCACCAGGTCGATCTTGCTGAGGATGCGCGTGAGCTGCTGATTATTGGCGATGGCAAGCTGCAAGTTCAAGGTCGCGATGTGCTGGCGCGTGCTCACCTCGACCGAGGCGATGTTCACATTTTCTTCGGCGATGATGGTGCTGATCTCGCGCAGCAGCCCTTCGCGATCGTAGGCGACGATCTCGACCGGCACCAGGTAGCGCTGTTCTTCATCTTCGCTGCCCCAGGATACATCAATCAGGCGCTCGGTCTCACGCATTGCGATCATATTGGGGCAGTCGCCGCGATGCACGGTAACGCCGCGCCCGCGCGTGATATAGCCGATGATGCCATCGCCGGGCATGGGACCGCAGCAGCGCGCCAGATTGACCAGCAAGCCACCGGCGCCCATGATACTTACGCCCTTGGCGACGCTGGCCTTGCTCGGTTTGCCGCGCGGTTTCAGCAGCTCTTCTTCGCTGACGCTCTCGGCTGCTTTGCGCCGTTCATCCTCGAGAACGCGGTTGGTTATCTGCGAACCGGTGACATCGCCCGCGCCGATCGCGGCCAGAAAATCTTCCGGCCTGTCATACTTGAGCAGCCGAGCGACCGAATCAAAGGTGACCTTCTCCAGCACGCCCAGGCGCTTGAGTTCCCGCTCGAGCACTTCACGACCCATGACGATGTGCTTGTCGCGGTTCTGTTTGCGCAGCCAGTGGCGAATTTTGGTGCGGGCGCGGCTGGTGACGGCATAATCAAGGTCCGGGTTGAGCCAATCCATGCTCGGTCCGCCGCGCTTGGCGGTGAGGATCTCGACCTGATCGCCCATTTCCAGTTTGTAATTGAGCGGCATGAGGCGGCCGTTGACCTTGGCGCCGCGGCAGCGATTGCCAATATCGGTGTGGATGTGATAGGCGAAGTCGATAGGCGTCGCGCCGACCGGCAGATCGATGATGTCCCCGTTGGGCGTCACGCTATAAACGCGATCTTGAAAAACTTCGGACTTCACGGTGTCGACGAATTGCGAGGCGTCATTGACGTCAGGGCCGAATTCCATCAAGCGGCGCAGGAACGCCAGGCGCTGTTCAAAGGCCTGGTCGCGCCCGTTGCCGCCTTCCTTGTAGCGCCAATGGGCGGCGATGCCATATTCGGCGTCTTCGTGCATTTCCCAGGTGCGGATCTGCACTTCGACTGTTTTGCCTTCGTCATCGTGCACAGCGGTGTGCAGGCTGCGGTAGAAATTATCCTTGGGGTTGGCAATGTAGTCATCGAACTCGCCCGGGATAGGGCGCCAGAGATTGTGCACGATGCCGAGCGCGAGATAACATTCCGCCAGGGTCTCGACCAGCACGCGCATGCCGCGTACATCGTAGATCTGCTCCAGCGGAAGGTCCTTCTTGCTCATCTTGTTGTAGATGCTGTAGATATGCTTGGGCCGAGCGGTGATGGTGACCTTGGAAATGCGGCTGGCGTTCAGTTCTTTGGTCAGGCGTTCTTTGATGCGGGCGACGTAGGTTTCGCGTTCGTCGCGCCGTTCATCGAGCGCTTTGGCGATTGAGCGATACGATTCCGGATTCAGGTAGCGGAAGCTCAGATCTTCCAATTCCCATTTCATCTGCCAGATGCCAAGGCGGTTGGCGAGCGGCGCGAAGATGTCCATCGTTTCCTGCGCCACCGCCTGTTGCTTGTGCCGCGGCATATAACCGAGCGTGCGCATGTTGTGCAGGCGGTCGGCCAGCTTGACGAGCACGACGCGCACGTCATCGCCCATGGTCAGCATGATTTTGCGGATATATTCCATCTCGCGGTTGACGGCGCTGGAGCGGCGCGTATCGGCGGCGGGCGAGATATTCTTGATCGGCAGGTTCTTCAGCTTGGTGACGCCGTCGACAAGTTTGGCGATTGCCCCGCCGAACTCCGCCCGCAGCGCTTCAACGGTGACATCGCTGTCTTCGGCGACATCATGCAGCAGGCCGGCGGCGATGGTTTCCGCGTCCATCTTCATCTCCGCCAGGATGCTGGCGACAGCGACGCAGTGCGTGAAATAGGGCTCCCCGGACTTGCGCTTTTGGCCGCTGTGCGCGCTTTCCGCCCGCTGATAGGCGGCCGTGATGAGGTCGCTTTCGTTCGGCTTGATGTCGGGCAGGGAGTTCAGCAGGGATTCGAGGTCGCGCGAGTAGACCTTGGTTGCGGGCAACATCAATCGTTCACCTGAAGAAAACTTTGAGACTAGATTAGCATATTCTGCGCCAAATGTCGCCCGCCGCAGCGCAAATCTGTAGGGGCGACATATTATGTCGCCCGCATTGCGCGCTCTTTTGACAAACCTCTCCCGAGAAGTCGTCTGTAGGGGCGACTCGGTGAGTCGCCCGAAATCACATCCTATCGGTACGATGGGCGATTCACAGAATCGCCCCTACAAACCATTGCGCGGCGGAGCGCCTCAGCCGCTGATTTTGTGCCGCAAGTAGGCGTCGATGAAGTCATTCAGGTTGCCGTCCAGAACAGCGGTTGTATTGCCGATTTCGACGCTGGTGCGGTGGTCTTTGACCATTTGGTAGGGATGCAGCACGTAAGAGCGAATCTGATTGCCCCAGCCGGCGTCGACATTTTCACCCTTTAGTTCCGCCATTTCCGCTTCTTGCTTCGCACGTTCCATCTCGAATAGCCGCGCCTTGAGAATTTGCATGGCGCGGTCGCGATTTTGAGCTTGGCTGCGCTGGTTCTGGCATTGCACGACGATGCCGGTCGGGCTGTGCGTGATGCGCACGGCGGTGTCGTTTTTCTGCACATGCTGGCCGCCGGCGCCGCTAGCGCGGAAGGTGTCAATACGGATGTCCTTATCCGCCACTTCGATTTCGATAGCCGTCTGAATATCGGGCCAAAGCTCGACTTTGGCGAAAGAAGTGTGCCGGCGGCGGGCGCTGTCAAAAGGGCTGAGGCGGACGAGCCGGTGCACGCCTTCTTCGCTCTGCAAGTAACCGAAGGCATAGTCGCCCTTGACGCTGACCGTGACGCTCTTCAGGCCGGCTTCATCGCCGCCGCTGCGATCGAGGACTTCCGCCTTGTAGCCATTCTGCTCTATCCAGCGCAGGTACATGCGTTCGAGCATCTCCGCCCAGTCCTGCGCGTCGACGCCGCCGGCGCCGGCGTGAATGGCGAAGATGGCGTCTTCACTATCGTAATCGCCGGAGAGCATCGCCTTCAGCGACATCGCCTCGACCAGCTCGCCCAGGGTCTCGGTTTCCGTTTCCAGCTCCGCTTGCATGTCGGCATCGGCGATCTCGCTCAGTTCGAGCGCGTCCTGGATGCGATCGGCCAGCGCGCGCCAATCATCGACCAGGGTCTTGAGCTTGGCGATCTGCTGCATCGTTCGCTGCGCTGTCGCCGGATCATTCCAGAAGTCGCCCTGGCTGGCCTGCGCTTCCAGGCTTGCGATCAAGCGCGCCTTGCCGCCGATATCAATGCGCGCCATCAATTCGTCGATTTGGGTCTTAAACTCGGTAAGTTGGCTGATAATGCTGTCCATAAAGATTGCGGGCGCTCGCCCGGTTTAGCCTTTCTGTCCCTCGCTGAATCAGTCGCGCCGCCGCTGTCGATGCATTTCGTACATGAATAATGCGCCGCTGACGGAAACATTAAGCGAGTCGGTCACCTCGCCGGCCATGGGAATGCTTGCCAGTTGGTCGGCGGCATTGAGCCAGTCCGCCTTCAAGCCGCGGTCTTCGCTGCCCAGCGCGATGGCGCTCCTGGCGGCGAAATCAAGCTCATACAAGCCGCGCGGGCCGGCAGCATCAGCGGCGACAATCTGGAATGCCTCCGCCTTGAAATAAGCAAGGGCCTCGTCGCTGCTGAGCTTGTAGATATTACCGCGAAAGCAAGCGCCCGCGCTGCTGCGGATGACATTGGGATTATAGAGATCGAGCGCCGTGTCGACCAGTGCGACTGCGTCCATGCCGGCGGCGTCGGCGCTTCGCAGCAGAGCGCCGATATTGCCCGGCACCGCCAGCTCGACCAGCACAAGCGCCCGGCGAATATTCGCGGCGCTCAACGCCGTGATTCCCTTGGCCGGCTTGCTGATCATGACGGCGACAATGTCATCGGGGTTTTCGCGGTAGCTTGCGCGTTTCAACAGCGCCGGCGGGACCGCATAAGCGTCGACCGCGGGGTAACGCTGCGCCGCCGCCGAGCCGGGCTGATGCAAGAGGAAGTCAATGGCATAGCCAAGCTGTAGCGCGCGCCGCAGGTCCCGTTCATAGTCAATGACAAAGCGGCCTTCGCTTTGGCGCCCGCGTTTGCTCCGCAGTCGATTGACAAGCTTGATCTTGCTATTTTGGGCGCTGGTGATTTGCACGAAGACGCTCAATCCGCTGCTGCGTCGTCGTCGAAGAGGCTCTCGACAAAGAATTCCGGCGTGAACAGCACGAGGTCGTCGATGCCTTCGCCCAAACCAAGATAGTGCACTGGCAGCTTGAGATCGTTGAAGATGGAGAAGACCATGCCGCCTTTGGCTGTGCTGTCCAGCTTGGTGACGACCACGCCGCTGACGCCCGAGGCTTCGCCGAAGCTCTTGGCTTGTTCGATGGCGTTTTGCCCTGTCGTGCCATCGAGCACCAGCAGCGTTTCATGCGGCGCGTCGGGCACGACTTTGCCCGAGACTTCGCTGATCTTGGTCAACTCTCGCATCAAATTGTAGTTGTTCTGCAGGCGCCCGGCGGTATCAATGATGAGGATCTCGTAGCCGCGCGATTTGGCGGCGACGGTGGCGTCGTAGACGACTGCGCCGGGGTCGGAGCCGGGGCGGTTGGCGATGACAGGCACATCAATGCGCGCGCCCCAGGTCTGCAGCTGCTCAATGGCGGCGGCGCGGAAGGTATCGCCGGCAGCGATCATCACCTTGCGGCGCGAGAGATTTTTCAATCGATGCGCCAGCTTGGCGATGGTCGTCGTCTTGCCCGAGCCGTTGACGCCGACGACGAGGATAATCGACAGCTCGCGGCCCGATATATTCATGGCGGGCGGGAAGTCCAACAAGTCGGAAAGGGCATGCTTCAAAGCCGCTTGCAGCTGTTCGGTCTTGGTCAAGCCGTCGGCGCGGACGCGATGCTGCAATTCGTCGATGACCTTGACCGTCGTATTGAAACCGACATCGGCCTGTATCAGCAGGGTTTCCATGTCGTCCCAGGTATCGTCGTCAATCTCGGTATTGCCGAGCATCTGCGAGATCCGACCGAAAAATGACTGACGCGTTTTGGCGAGCCCGCGGCGAAAAAGAGCCAAGTTGGGTACTCCTGACAGGTTGAGCGGCAAGCGGCGATTATACCGCCTCGGCCGAGCCGGGACAATGCGCTGTCGTGGCCTTTACGATAATGCTGTATAATACATTCCATACGTGAACGGCGGATTGCCAAGACCGCGGAAGGAAGGGATCGCCCGGCGATGTCGCAGCAGACGGATGAATTTCCGGTCATCGTTTGGCTTGATGGATCATTGTCGCATCCGCATTGGGTGCTGGACCGCGCCGACATGGTGCTCGGGCGGGACGAAGCCTGCGATATTGTGATTCCAGTGCGGCAGATTTCGCGGCAGCACCTGCGCATCACTGTGGAAGGCGGCGGCGCAGTCGTCGAGGATTTGCGCAGCAAGAACGGCACCTGGATCAATGGCTTCCGCTTGACCGGCCTGCGCGAGTTGAACGACGGCGATGAGATACGCATCGCCAAAGACATCATCCTGCGCTTCGTCGGCTCGGGCGCGACGGCGCCTTCGACGACGCGCGTCTTGCCCGATGTGATTCCCTCCGGCGCCATGACCGGCCTGCGCATGAAGCTCGATCCGGAAACGCGCGAGGTTCGGATCAAAGATGAGATTCTGGAGCCGCCGCTCAGCCTGCCGCAGTATCGCCTGTTGGAAATCCTTTTCGCCAGCCAGGGTGGCGTTTGCAGCCGCAACGATGTCGTAGACGCCGTCTGGCCCGAAGCGATGGGCGAGGGCGTCAGCGAGCAAGCGATTGACGCGCTGGTGCGGCGCCTGCGCGACCGGCTGGGCATGGTGGACAGCGAGCACCAGTATATTGTGACCGTGCGAGGCCATGGCTTTCGGCTGGACAATCCACAGGAAGAATAAGCCGCGTGATCTACCAAGACTTGCTTGACGCGCGCCTGCTGGCAAGCTACACGGCGGCTATGAATGCGCGCGCCGGGGCGGCCCGGGCGCCCGGGCGTTTGACGGTCGATGGCCTGCGCGACCGGATTTTGGAATCGGGCGGCTGCTGCGAATGGTGTGGATGCAGCCTGGTCAATGCCGCCTTCGAGCTGGATCACATCCTGAGCTTGAGCCGCGGCGGCGCCAACAAGGCGAGCAATCTGGTCCTGTCTTGCCCCGATTGCAACCGGAAGAAGGGGCAGAAGCATCCGGCGCGCTTCGCCGCGGAAATCCACCACAGGACAGGGCGCAAGACCGCGCTGGTCAGGCGTGTGCTTGAGCGCTACGGCATCGAACCGGCCAAGCAAAACGCGCTCTTTACCGTCGAGACGCGCGAGCCAGAGAAGCCAAATGACACGCAGGGCGGGCAGCTTGAGCCAGCGCCTTACACCTGGCCTGAATAAACCGCCGCCATGGAAGTAAATCCAAGCAAGCAACGATAATGACAGTCCTAAGAAAGATATTCCAAAATAACAGAAAACCTGTAGGGGCGACTCGGTGAGTCTCCCGCTTAGGCCATAACAAACTGTTTGTAGGGGCGACTCGGTGAGTCGCCCACTTTAGCAAAACAAACATGAAACGAGTGAGGAGCATGACATTGAACTCTACCCTGGACATCGCGGCTGAAGAGACGGCGCCGGACAGCATCGCCGACGAAGACTGGCGCCGCGCGCTTGACTTGTGCGGGGATCTGATCCGTGACGACGTGCCCGAGCCCAAGCCGGACGACTCCATCGAGACGCAGGTCTTCGCCCGCAGTTACAGTGTGAAGCAGGCGGCCAAGCTGGCCAGCGTCAGTTCATCGGCTTTGCGGCAGGCGGCGCGAGAATTGGCGCTGGACAGCTTCGTCGATCCGCGCGGCAAGCTGCGTTTCCCCGCCGAAACGCTGATCCCAACGGTCGCCGACCCCGACTTGCGCGAGATGATCGCGGGCTACGAGCGGCTGCGGCTGAACGAGTTGCAGACCGTGCTGGACATGGACAGGCGCAAGATGGACGCGGCTATCTATGACGCCGGCCTATCGCCGAAGCGAATGGTCTGGCGCGACCTGCGCGGCCTGTGGGCCCTGCCAGAGACTTATGCCGAATTCAGCCAGCGCCTGGCCGAGACCGAATCCGCCGGCGAGCGCGGCAAACGGAAAAAGCGGCGCGGCAGCCGAGCGCGCGGGCGGAGGAAACGCCAGGCGGAAACAAGATTGCGCAACCGCCTGATCGACGCCTTTCCCAAATGGCGCAATGAATTCCGTCATCAGCAGATGCTCCATATCCATATCGGCGAGCCCAACAGCGGCAAGACGCATGACGCGCTCGACGCCTTGAAACGGGCGGGCTCCGGTTGGTATCTGGCGCCGCTGCGGCTGCTGGCTTACGAGGTGTTTGATCGGCTGAATGCGGAGGGCGTCGCCTGCCATCTCTTGACCGGCGAAGAATACATCCCGGTGGAAGGCGCGCAGATCACGGCGGCGACGATCGAAATGTTCAACGCGGCAAAAGGCGGCGCCTGCGTGATCATCGACGAGGCGCAAATGCTGGCGGACGCCGACCGCGGCTGGGCCTGGACGCGCGCCCTGATGGAGTCGGCAGCGCCCGAGATGCACATCATCGGCCCCCCGACGGCGCGCAAGCTGATCGAGGTGCTGGCATCGGCGGCCGAAATCCCCTGCGAGCTGGTGGAACATGAACGGCTGGCGCCCATCGCGCTGGCGGAGCGGCACTTCACGCTGGAGACGCTGCCGGCCTCGACCATTCTGGTGGCCTTCACGCGGCAGGGCGTGCTCGATTTGAAGATGAAGCTTGAGCGGCTGGGGCGGAGCGTCTCCGTCGTTTATGGCAGTTTACCGCCCGAGGTGCGGCGGCGGCAGGCGGATCGCTTTGCCAACGGCGAAACCGAAATTTGCGTCGCCACCGACGCCGTCGGCATGGGCCTGAATTTGCCCGCCGATGTCGTCTGTTTTTTCGAAGTCGAGAAGTTTGATGGCAAGAACGATCGCCAGCTCTATCCCAGCGAGGTCCATCAGATTGGCGGGCGCGCCGGCCGTTACGGCATGTCAAAGTCGGGGCTGATCGCCGCCACCAACAAGCATGACCTCCGCGTGATTCGCGATTTGTACGCGCGGCAACCGGACGAGTTGAGCTTCGCCCGCGTGGCGCCCACCGCCGATGATCTACAGCTGATCCCGGGAAGCCTGGCCGAGCAATTGGCGCAATGGGCGGAGTTGAAGTCGATTCCGGAAGCGCTGCGCGCCGTCATCACAACCGCCGATATGGACGAGCGCATCGCCCTGGCCAAGATGCTGTCTGATGAGGAGATCCGAAAATTGGGCCTGGCAAGCGCGCTGACTTTGGTCAACGCGCCAACACGCAAGGCGACCCGTCCCTACTGGCTGGACTGCGCCGCCATGATCCTCGAAGGCTATCAGATTCCCTTGCCGCCCGACGCGCCGGCGCCGATACATGATGGCGGCGATTTGGAAGCGACGGAACATGCGATCGCCTGCGCCGATATTTATCTCTGGCTATCGCGGCGGGCCGAATTCGCCGTCCATTGCGAAGCGCATCAACAGGTGCGCGAGGAGCGTCGCGAGTGGTCGCTTTCGATTGATGAGGCGCTGCTGCGGAATCTGAATGTGGCGCGGCGCTGCCGGAGCTGTGGCCGGCTGATGCCCTCCCGCCACCGCTATCGCATCTGCGAAAAATGCTTCCATTCCAGGCGCTTCTGATTCACGGAGATCAATCACCGTCAAGCGAATACGGGCGACTCACCGAGTTGCCCCTACAGATTTCGCTATGTTTGGAGACGGAATTCAGTAGGTTCATCAACGTAGAGGATACGAGAAACTACAATTGCGCGTCAGGCTCTGTCTCATATCTGGAGTGCGTACGGGCGACCCAATGGCTCGCCCCTACATATCCCCAATCAATGCATCGGGCAAGCCGTCCGCTTCCAGTTGCTTGAGGGCGATGCGGGCGGCTTCTTGCGCCGCGGCCCGTTTGCTCCCGCCGGCGCCACTGCCGATGATCGCGTCGCCGATCGCCACTTCAACATGGAATTCCTTGGCGTGCTCCGGCCCTTCAGCGCTGGTGACGCGATAATCCGGCGTGATGCGCAGGCGGGCTTGCACCCGTTCTTGAAGCTCGCTGCGGGCGTCGATGTGCAATTTGTGTTCGAGGATGCGCGCCAGCTCTTCCTGCAGCGGCGGCAGGACGAAGTCGCGGACCGCCTCCATGCCCTTGTCCAAATATATTGCGCCGATCAGGGCTTCGAATGCGCGGCAGAGCAGGCTCAATCGCCCGCGGCCGCCACTGAGTTCTTCGCCGTGGCCAATGCGCAGATATTCCCCCAGGCGGCAGTTTATGCCCAGCTGCGCCAGCGTTTCCGTTTTTACCAGGGCGGCGCGCAGCTGCGTCAGCCGGCCTTCGTCGACGTGAGGGTACTTGCGATACAACATGTCCGCGACGATGAGACCAAGCACGGCATCGCCGAGAAATTCAAGCCGTTCATTGTCGCGGGCGGCGGCGCTCTCAGTTTCATTGACGAAGGAACGATGGGTGAGCGCCTGCGTCAACAATTCGGGATCATCAAATTTGATGCCGAGCAGATCTTCAAATGACTGGCAGCTCTTGGGTTGGCGCATTTCCGGTTTGTCCCCAGATTCCTTTTCGCTCAGGCGGGCGACCCAATGGCTCGCCCCTACAGAAAATGACTATTACGGGCCTTTGTCGCTGGAAGCGGGGCGGTAGTCGCCTTCGATCCAGGTTTCGCCGGCGCCGCCAACCTCCTTCTTCCAGACAGGCACGATTTCCTTGAGACGATCGATGCCGTAGCGGGCCGCTTCAAAGCAGCCGTCATCGCGATGGGGCGACGAGCAAGCGCAGAGGACCGTGTTGTCGCCGACATGCAAGGTGCCGAGGCGCTGCACGATGGCGATGCCTTGCACCTTGGCCCAGCGCGCCCGTATCTCCGCCGCCACCTGGCGCATCTTCGCCAGCGCCATCGGTTCGTAAGCTTCGTATTCCAGGTATTCAGTTTGCGGCAGGTGGCCCGCTTTGGCTGTTTGCCCGCGCACGACGCCGGTGAACAGGCAGACAGCGCCCGTTTGCGGCGTGCTTATGGCGGCGACAATCTCGTCGTGGTCGAAGTCGGTTTGGGGCAGGCGAAATATCTCCGGCTTTCCTGAGTCGCGGTCCGATCCTCCGCTGACCGGCGGGAAGAAAGCGACTTCGTCCCCATCGCTGATACGGTCATGATCGAAGGCGAATTCTTCGTTGATGGCGGCCAGCGCGATGCCCAGATTGTCAGCCGCTTGCGGATAGCGCGAGCGCAATTCGGCGCGCAAGGCTGCGATGCTATCGGTCGCCTCGTCGACTTCAATAACGATCTCGCGCGCGCCAACCAGATCGCGCAGCGTGGCAAAGAAGAGCAGGGTTATGCGCATGGATGCCTCTATTCGTCGGCCCGGTAATCGCCGCTGGCGCCGCCGCGCTTTTCCAGCAGCCGGATGTCGGCGATGCGCATGCCGCGGTCGACCGCTTTCGCCATGTCGTATATGGTCAGCGCCGCGACCGAGACAGCCGTGAGCGCCTCCATTTCGACGCCGGTTCGCCCGCTTGTTTTGACCATCGCCTGGATTTCAATGGCGCTCTCGGCTTCATTATAGGCGAGCTCAAGCCCTATCTTGTTGATGGGCAGCGGATGGCATAGCGGGATCAGGTCGGCGGTTCGCTTGGCCGCCATGACGCCGGCGATACGCGCGACGGTCAGGACGTCGCCCTTCTTGATGTTGCCCGCGCGAATCAGGGCCAGGGTCGCCGGTTGCATCAGGACGGCCCCGGCAGCGCGCGCGACGCGTTCGCTGATCGCTTTGCCGCCCACATCAACCATATCGGCGCGGCCGGTCTCATCCAGATGAGTCAGTTTGTCCCTTGCTGTCATAGGCTAGCTCCTGGTCTCCGCGATCCGGGTCACTTGCCTTCACGCTCCTGAGCATCAAGATTGAGGTGGGATTTCAATCTCCGGCGAGAATACGACGCCGTCGCTCAGGATGTCGAGCCCTTGATCGGCATAAATCTGGCGGGCGCCGCCGCTCCCCGGCTGATGCGCGCCGGCGACCCGCATGCGGTAGTAGGCGCTGGCCCGGCCACCGTCGGCGATCATGTCGGGAGAGGCAAGCAGCTCCAACGAATGGACACAAGTCTGCCGCGGACCGAGGAGGCGGATATCGCTCTCGTCATAGCCCGCCGGATTAGGGTCGGCGCGCTCGTTCAAGTCGACCGCCGGCGCAATCACGATGCCCAATCCGTCGGTCTCATCATCGGCATCGGCCACGGCGATATTGTCCGCCTGGAAAACAATGGGCACAGCGCCCAGGGACATGTTTGTCAACGACAAGCGCAGCATGAGCGCGCCTTCGTCATTGATGCCGCCGGTATTGAGCGCCAGCCGCAGCGGGTCCCGCGTTTGACGCCCCAGGATCGACTGATGCGCCGCCAAGCCCGCCGCGGCCGGCAAGCGCGCGCATGGAATGCCGCCGAAGAAGCGCGGCGACAGCTCAGCGAGAAAATCGGGCAATCGCTCAGGCAAAACGAAAACCACGAGCACAATCAGCAGAATGAGGCCGATGAAGGCATTGGGATTGTTGCGGTCCAGTCTGAGCAAGCCGGTCAATCACCCCGTTGGAGCCAGTCTCGCAGCGTCCGCGCCAAAACGCTGGCGTCTGCATCATTCACATTATGCCACAGAATGCCGTTGTCGTGCCCGCGGAACCAGACGTCCTGGCGGCGGATGAACTCGTGCGTGCTGAACTTGGCGCGCTCGATGGCGGCATCCAGCGGGTCGCCGTCCAGAATATGCCCGGCGATCTCCAGGTAGCCGAGGCCGCTCATTGAGGGCAGGGCGCGGTCATAGCCCATTTCCAGGAGTCGCCTGACTTCATCCACCAGGCCGGCGGCTATCATGGCGTCGACGCGCGCGTCGACCCTTGGATACAGTATCTCGCGCGGCAGGCGCAGGCCGAGCGACAGAATGCGATAAGGCGGCGGGCGCTTCACCTGCAAATCGCTGATGGCTTGCCCGGTGGTGATCTGGACTTCCAGGGCGCGGATGACGCGGCGCACATTGTTGGGGTGGATCCGCCCGGCGGAAACCGGGTCAACCTGGCGCAGCCGATCATGCAATGCCCCGGGCGACTTTTCGACGGCATAATTCTCCAGCTCGGCGCGCAATTCCCGGTCGGGCGGGACGCGCGGGATCGACCAGCCTTCTTCCACCGCGCTGATGTATTGCCCGCTGCCGCCGACCAGAAACGGTATGGCGCCGCGCCCATGGATTTCGTTTATGGCGCGGTATGCGGCGTCCTGATATTCCGCCAGGCTGAGGTTGTAATCGGGATTGACGATGTCAATCAGGTGATGGGGGACTCGCGCCTGCTGCGCGGGCCTGGGCTTGGCGGTGCCGATGTCCATGTAACGGTAGATTTGCCGGCTGTCGGCGCCGACGATTTCCCCGCCCAGGCTTTCCGCCAGCTCAATCGCCAGCCCGGTCTTGCCGACCCCGGTGGGGCCGAGCACGATCACGAGCGGCCAGGCCTCACCAGTCAAAAGCGTCCTCCACGTGATCAATGCGCGGCGCTCCCTGGGCGGGCAGGGCGACGGCGATGACGTCGATGCGCCATTGCGTCTGCGAATCCATATCATGGTCATGAAGGAACTGATAGACCGCCTTCAGCATGCGCTCGTGCTTGGCCGCGGTGATCGATTCCAGAGCGGAGTCGGTGCTGGCGCCGCGGCGCGTCTTCACCTCGACGAATACGAGCATGTCCGCTTGCTTTGCGATGATGTCAAGCTCGCCGAGCCTGGTCGACCAGTTGCTGTCGATGATGCGGTAGCCTTTGCGACGCAGGTATCTGCGGGCGATCGCTTCGCCGGCCGCGCCTGTTTGCAGCCTCTGTGCCATATTTTGCTTGTCTGCTCCCAACAGTCGCCTACATTATAAGTTACTTTCAGCCGCAGAATTGGCGCATTCCCCTTGCAATCATATCGAAATCTGTAGGGGCGACTCAGCGAGTCGCCCTAATGCACGCATTATCGCTAGCACGGGCGACCGGCGGTCTGTGTCTACGCGACCCAATGGCTCGCCCCTACAATTCTTCCAGGAACTCGTGAAAAGCAATCGCGCAAACTTCTACTACGTGCCCTCATAAAAACTCGGTGTTCTCGGTGGTGAAATCTCAATTGCTTGCTTGCATTTACTCCAGCCACAAGACTGTTGCAATTGTGGCGTTCTGCGCTAGTATCGTTTGCTTGAAAAATCACACGGGCAGTGGAGCCCAAATAGGGCAAGAGGGAGTTGGAAGCGACTATGGATATGAATACAGCGGTCATCATCGCGGTTGCGGCCGGTGTGATCGGCTTGGTGTTCGCGCTATATCAGCGCAGTTACGTGCTGGCGCAGGACGAAGGCTCGGCGCGCATGCAGCAGATCGCGGCGGCGATTCAAAAGGGAGCGCAGGCCTTTCTAAGCCGCGAATACCGCGCGGTGGCGATTCTTGTGCTGATCGTTACTGTCGCCCTTGTCCTCTTGAGCCAGACGCCTGGGTCCGGCATGTCGATATTGACGGCGGTGGCCTTCGTCTGCGGCGCGCTGGCTTCGGGCTTGTCCGGTTATATCGGCATGTACATCGCGGTGCGCGCCAATGTTCGCACGGCGCAGGCGGCTTCGCAGAGCTTGAACCAGGGCTTGCGCGTGGCCTTCGCCAGCGGGACCGTGATGAGCACGATGGTGGTGTCGCTGGCATTGCTGGGCATCAGCCTGCTGTTCATCACCTTTGTCAATCAACTGGGGGATGCGGCGCAGGCGGCTTCGGCGCTGGCCGGTTTCGGCTTCGGCGGCACGTCGATCGCCATCTTCGCCCGCGTCGGCGGCGGCATTTACACCAAAGCGGCTGATGTCGGCGCGGATTTGGTGGGCAAAACTGAAGCGGGCATCCCCGAAGATGACCCGCGCAATCCGGCGACGATCGCCGATAACGTGGGCGACAATGTCGGCGATGTGGCCGGCATGGGCTCCGACCTCTTTGAGAGTTACGCCAGTTCCATCATCGCGGCGCTTTCGCTGGCGACAACGGCCGGCGTCTTTGTCGACGATGGCCTGCTCGCGGCGCAAGTCTTTCCCATTCTGGTCGCCACCGCGGGCTTGATCATCAGCATCATCGCCAGCTTCCTGGTGAAAACCGAAGAAGGCGCCGATCAGGAACGCCTGCTGGGCAGCATCCGCACCGGCATTTACAGCGCCTCAGGTTTGATCGCGGTGGTCATCATCCTCCTCGGTTTGAGCCTGCCCTTTGGCGACAAGAGCGTCGGCGTCATCGTCGCCACGCTGAGCGGCCTCGTTGGCGGCGTGCTCATCGGGTACTTCACCGAGTATTTCACCGCCGACACCTATGGCCCAACGAAAGCGCTGTCGGCATCGGCCGAGGGCGGGGCCGGCATCGTGGTGATCCGCGGCCTGGCCTTGGGCATGATGAGCACGCTGGCGCCGGTCATCATTGTCGTCATCGTGACGCTGCTGGCGACATCGCAGGCGGGTCTGTATGGCGTGGCGGTGGCGGCCGTCGGCATGCTCTCAACTTTGGGCATCACGCTGGCGACCGACGCCTACGGTCCGGTGGCGGATAACGCCGGCGGCATCGCCGAAATGTCCGACCTGCCGGAAGAAGTGCGGGACCGCACCGACGCACTCGACAGCCTGGGCAATACAACCGCGGCGACCGGCAAAGGCTTCGCCATCGGCTCGGCGGCGATGACAGCCCTGGCCCTGACGGCCGCCTTCATTACAGCGCTTACCGCCGGCGGCAGCACGGCACTGGGCGCGGCCGTGAATCCGGCGGAGTTGCTGCTGAATCCGCAATTTGTGACCGGGCTCTTCATTGGCGGTCTGCTGCCCTATGTCTTCAGCGCCCTGACGATGGTGGCGGTCGGCGATGCGGCGCAGCAGATTGTTGAAGAAGTGCGGCGCCAATTCCGCGAAATCAAGGGCATCATGGAAGGCGAGGCCGATCCGGATTATGAGCGCTGTGTCGCCATCAGCACCGATAGCGCGATCAAGCAGATGCTGCTGCCGGGCGTCATCGCCGTCGGCGTGCCGGTCGGCATGGCGCTGCTGGCGGTATTGGGCAATGGCAATATCCTGGGCAAATTCATCGCGCCGATTTCGCTGGTGGGCGTCTTGCTCGGCTCGCTGGTTTCCGCCTTTATGCTGGCGGTGATGATGGCGAATGCGGGCGGCGCCTGGGACAACGCCAAGAAGCACATCGAAGCCGGCAACCTGGGCGGCAAAGGATCGGATGCTCACAAAGCGGCCGTCGTCGGGGATACCGTCGGCGATCCCTTCAAAGACACCTCGGGCCCGTCGCTGAATATCCTGCTGAAGCTGCTGGCGATTGTGTCGCTGGTGATCGCACCCTTGATCGGCGGCGCCTTCCCGCCGCTGTAGCAAGCGCCAACGACACGAATTCAAATGCAGGTGTAGGGGCGACCTACCAGGTCGCCCGCCCATTTAGAAGTTGTAGGGGCGACTCGGTGAGTCGCCCGCTCCAACCAACACGCTGTGTAGGGGCGACTCGGTGAGTCGCCCGCTCCAACCTAAGCTCTGTGTAAGGGCGATATACCATGTCACCCGAAATAAGGACTGCTTATGAAAATGGAACAAGACGGACCGCGCGGTCTCTATTTTGAAGAATTCGAAATTGGCGCGACGATGCGCAGTCGCGGCCGCACCATCACTGAAGCCGACCTGGTTGGTTTCGCCGCCTTGACCGGCGATTACAACCCGATGCACACCGATGCCGATTACGCCAAGGATTCCTTCATGGGTCAGCGCGTGGCCCATGGCATGTTGACCCTGAGTTACGCTTTCGGCCAAGCCTATCAATTGGGCATCCTGGAACGCACTGTGCTGGGCTTCCGCGGCCTGGAGATGAAGTTCAGCAGCCCGGTCTATATCGGCGATACCATCCACGTGGAGCTGAAAGTGGCCGAGACCAAAGCGGCGCGCCGGCTGGGCGGCGGCACGGTCGTCCTCGACACGCGCATCGTCAAGCAGGACGGGACGGTCGTGCAGAAGGGCAGCCTGTCCCTGCTGATGATGTCCAAGCCCTGAAGGCGCTGCCTTTGACTTTAGCGCAGGTCTCGCCGCAGGAGCGCCACCGCCGCTTTGGCGGACAACAAAGCCTGCGGGCTGCCGCCGCCAGGCAATACAGACCCACCCACGTGATACAGCCCCTTGATATGCCGGCTGCGAATCTGCGGTCGAGCGAGCGCCGCCTGTCGTCCATGCGGCAATTCTCCGTGCAATGCGCCGCGCCAGGCGCCCGTCATCCGCTGCAAGTCGACCGGCGTCAAATGCTTCTCAATGCGAATGCTGTCGCGCAGGTCCAGCCCGTATCGCCGTTCGAGAATGGACAGAATGCGATCGCGCGCCGCGGCACGCTGCGTCGTCCAGTCAATTTTCTCCGACAATGGCGGCGCAACTACCTGAATCAGCCAATTCTCTTGATTGAATGGCGCGTCTGCCGTCTCTATTTTGCAGCTGATATTCAGCGTGATTGTCGGGTCGTCAGGCATCAGCGCGCGCCGATGAACATGCTCAAACTCGGCCCGATAATCCTCCGAGAAGAAGATGTTGTGCGGCGCAAGCTGCGGAAAAGTCCCGCGGACGCCAAGCAGCATGACGAAGGCCGAGCTGGACATAGGCGTCCGGAGCAGGCTGCGCAGCGCGGGCGCAGGGATTGCATGCTCCGGCAGCAGGTGGCGCGCCGTCGCAATGGCGTCCAGGTTTGACAGCACCGCATCGGCGGGCAAGAAGTCGCCATCGGCCGCGAGCCTGACGCCGGTCGCTCGCCCTCCCTCCACCACAATCTGTTTGACCGGGCAATCCAGGCGGACCGTGACATCAAATTCCTCCGCCAGCTTTTGCAGCGCCGCCGGGATGGCAGAGAGACCGCCGCGCGGAACCCACAGGCCATCATTGAGCATGGCATGCGCCAACTCGCTGAAAGCAGCCGGGACGTCAAAGGGACTGCCACCGCTGTGGGCGGCGCAACTGGCGAGCGCATGCCGCAGTTTTTGGGCGCGGACAAAACGCCCGCTGATGCCGAAGGCGCTGCGCAGCGGACCGGCGCGCAGCCAACTTCGCAACAAGGACCCGTTCGTGAAGCCATATCCGCGCATTCGGTGCAGGTCGGCGGCATAGGCGAGGAAGCGCAGGGCGTCAGCGACGGCGTCCGGATGGAGCGGCGCAATCTGCGCTGCAGTACGCGCCCAATCCCGGCTGAGGTCAAGCCGGCCGCCATCAGGGAAGAAGTAACGCGTCTGCGGGTCAACCGGCACAAGGCGCAGATAATCAGCCATTTCCCGCCCGACATCGTCAAACAACGCTTCGAGCGGCGCGCGCGAATAGAAGGGCGCGGGCGCGATGTCCCAGCGGAAACCGCCGGCCTGGTACGCAAAGAGCATGCCGCCCGGCTGCCGGTTTTTCTCCAATACCGTGACGTCATAGCCGGCCTGCGCCAGGCGAACTGCCGCCGCCAAGCCGCCGACGCCGGCCCCTATGATGATGATGGACTCAGGCATGGCGCAGTCTTTCGCATTTTGCCGCGCTCGGCAATCGACGTTTGCATTGCCAAGCTGTCAAATAACATGCGGACATCAACGCAGTTCTCTTGAATGTCAAATGGCAGGTGAAATTAAGATACAGCAAGCGCTTGAGCTTGGCAAATTGCCTGACAGGCGCTTAGGCTGCTTGTAGAGCCCGCCGCGTCCGCCAATGACGATAGGCAAACAACAGGCGCAGCGGCAGGCCGTCAAAGGCGAGCCGGGTGAGCAGGCCGCGGTAGCCGCGCCGATGCGCCAGGGTGATGCGGTCGGTCAACTGGACGCCGCCGGCGGTCTCGCGAAAGACGTGCTCGTGCCGCCAGTAAGCCATCGGGCCATTGATCTGCAAATCGGCGAAAGATTCGGGACTGGGCCCGCTCTCGTGGCGGGCGGTCCAGCGGATGGGCAAGGGGCCGAACCAGAGCGTAAACTCGACTTCGCCCTCCGTCAGCGAGCGGCGTTCATCTCTGTGCAGCTGCATGCGGACGGGCGGCGGCGTCAAGGCGGCCAGGGCGCGCGGATCTTCGTGAAAGCGCCTCATATCGTCGAGCGTGGTCTTGATGAAGCTCGTCTTTTGGAAGCGGCGCGTTTTGGCGGGCAACTCGTTCATGGCGCTGGTGGCTCCTTGCCTCCGTTCTCTTCTTTAATTGACCTGCTAATTTCCGTCTTCAATCATAGCGAAATCCGTAGGGGCGACTCGGTGAGTCGCCCTAAAGCGCGCACCATTACAAGCACGGGCGACCCAATGGCTCGCCCCTACAGAACTTCATTTGCCCGAGTTCAACTCTTTTGTGTGAGCCCAAATGTGACTCGCGAGCGGCTGCAGCTAGCCATTTTAGGACAAAACAAATGCGCGGCGAGGGCACGATTCATGCGCTCGGCAACGTCAAATCATCGCGGCAGGCATTGATGGCGTCGCGCAGGGAGGCGGCCGCGGTCGCTGGATCATCGGCGAAGATGATGCCGCGCGAAGAATTGATGATTAAGCCGCGCCCGGCGCTATTCAGTCCCGCGCGAATGACGGCGTCGACATCACCGCCCTGGGCGCCAATGCCGGGGACGAGCAGGGTCATATCGCCGGCGATGGCGCGGATGCGCGTCATGTCTTCCGGATTGGTCGCCGCCGCAACCAGCATGCAGTTGCCATTTTCATTCCATTCCTCAACCACCATTTCGGCGACGACCTGCCACAGCGGCCCTTGGGGCAGGCGGAGATTCTGTATCTCGGCTGAGCCAGGGTTTGAAGTGCGGCAGAGGATGATGCAGGCTTTGCCCTCGTATTCGAGGAAGGGCTGCAAGGCATCGCGGCCGAGGTAAGGATTGAGCGTGACGGCGTCGAAGCCGAGTTCATCAAAGATCGAGCGGGCGTAAGCGGCGCTGGTGTTGCCGATATCGCCGCGCTTGGCATCGCAAATCGTCAAGATATCGGGCTGGCTTTGGCGCAGATACTCCAGCGAAGCGGCCAGTTGCCGCCAGCCGCTGGCGCCATTCGCTTCATAAAAGGCCATATTGAACTTGTAGGCAGAGGCGTATGGCGCGCTGGCGTCGATAATTGCGCGGTTGAACGCGAGTTGTGGCCACTCGTCGGCGCTGAAGGCGGCGGGGATCATGCCGATATCGCTGTCGAGACCGACGCAGAGCAGGGAACCCGCGGCATCGACGCGAGCGTTGTATTTGTCTAGCGCTTTCAAGTGAATTGTTCGCCCCAAGCTTGGGGATCGGCAAACCATTGGCGTATTAGGTGAAGCTGTGCCTCGTTCAATTTGCCTCGTTCCAATGTCTGCTCAAGCAATATGTCAAAGTTCGTCAAGGTTTCCAGCCGGAGACCAGCCATTTCGAATGCAACATGTGCCTCTGGAAATCCGTAGCTTATTATGGCCAGGGCGCACTCAACAATTGCGCCTTTTGCACGTAACGCTTCCACCGCTTCAAGCGCGCTGCCACCGGTTGACACGTGGTCTTCCACCAGCAAGACACGCTTGTTTGCTACGTCCCCGCCTTCTATCAGCTGCCGCTTGCCGTGTGCCTTGCTCGCCGTACGAATGAACACCGATGGCGTACGCGTTGTATATGCCAGGGCTGAACTATGTGGTACGCCACCTACAGCTACCCCAGCAATCACATCGAAGTGCAAGTTTCGTTCATCAATTGTGGATTGAAATCCGTCCACGATTAATCGCCACGCGTCAGGATGATAAACCAAAACGCGATTATCAACATAAACTGGCGACCGCAAACCTGATGTGAAGATGTAGGGGGATTCCGGAGAAAATGTAACCGCGCCGACGTCAAGCAAGACTCTCGCGATGGAATGCTCTAAGCCTACGTTCATGCCGCGCGAGCTCGCTTTCGATTATGGCGGCGGCGAACGGACCGCGAAACACAAGCGCTGTCCAATATTGCCCAGCCTTGACGCCGAGTCGCTTGTATTCACGAAGGCTAGCGCCATCGACGATGCCGCCGCAGGCAATTACGTCGATAGCATAACGCTTTCGATTCTTTTCTGCAAGCAACAGCCTAACAGAATTCAGCGCCTCAGGGTGCAGCTCGCCACCGCCAAGGCCCGCGTGGACATTGTCGTCGTCCGGGCTGGGTTTTGGCAGCGTATTGGTCGCCACGACAGCCCGCACGCCCACATCAGAAAACACTTGCATCAGCGTATGGTATTGCTCTGGCGCTAGCCCCGGACTAATTTTGACCCAGAGCGGAATCTCGACTTCGCGCGCGCGCAGGCTCTGGATGAATGCGCTGCAAAGCTGCCTCGTCTCCGCTTCCAGCTGATAGCCCTGCGGATCATCCTCGGTGTTGGGGCAGCTGATATTGAGCGTGAACCAGGTTGGGCGGACGCCGGCGTCGAGGAAGAACTCAAGCGATTCGACAACATCGCGGGTCTGCTCGTCGATATTCGCGACGCCGGGGGACGCGGCGATGTTGATGCCGAATTCCTTCGGCAGCTTGCTTCGGTTCAGGCCGAGGAAGCGGGCGGCCGCGCGCGCGCCCGGACTGCGCAAGCCGACGCGGTTTTGCGTCGAGCGCGTGCTTTCATGCCGCCAGACGACCGTGCCGGTGTTGCCGATGCGCGGATGACGCGTGAAAGAGCCAAATTCGACCGGGCCCGCAAGCGCCGGTACGATGCGCCAGCCGGGCATGATATTGTCTCCTGCGCTGACCGCATGCAAGGCCTCGTCTTCGTTGGCGAATCCATCCCCCTTGACCAATCCAGCTGCCAGCATCAATCGCTGCGATAGGCGCGCGCCGCCCAGGTCGGTAGCGTATTCGTACGTCGTGAGGCGGTGCAGCGCGTCGGCAATCGGGACGCACAATGGCGCGTTATCCAGGAAGCGCAGCCAACGAAGCAGCCTCTCATGCGCCGCTTGCGCCGTTCGCTGAAACAGTACGAAAGGCGCGAGAGTCTCAAAGGCGGCCGCCAAGCCGCGCAGCAGCCAGATTCTAAACAGCGCGCTCATGCCACAAACCCGAAGAGATTCCGGCCAAAGCCCGGCGGGCTCAAAACTTGATCGCCATCGTAAACCTTGTGCCCGCGGATCCACACTTCAAGGACTTTGCCGCAGACGCGCATGCCTTCAAAAGGCGACCAGCCGCATTTTGTCCGCAGCTGATCGCGCGCTACCAGATAGTGATAGTCGGCGTCGACAAGCGTATATGTCTTGGGCAGCGGCGTGATGCGCCAGATGCGCTGCACATTCAGCGAGACCATGTCGCATGCCTGCTGCAGGTCGAGGCGGCCGTCTTTGACCGCCTGCAGCAGCAAGGGCAGCGTGGTCTCGAGGCCGGGCACGCCGTAGGCAGGCTCATCCGCTTCCTTCTCGGCGATGGTATGGGGCGCGTGGTCGGATTCGATGATGTCAACCACGCCCAAGCGAATGGCGCGCCAAAGCGCACGCTGGTCGGATTTGCGCTTGAGCTCCGGCTTCATCAGGCCGAAAGCGCCCAACGTCGGCAAGTCGTCCTCGGACAAAAACAGGTGATGCGGGCAGACGCCCACCGTAATCGGCAGGCCATCCTGTTTCGCCTGCGTCAGGAGCTTGATTTCGTATTCGCTGCTGATGTGCAGGAAATGCGTCGGCTGGCGGTATTTGCGAACCAGGTCCAAGATATTGGCGACCGTCTCCTCTTCGGCGTGCACGGCGATGATGCGGTTGGGCGTCCAGGCGCGGTAATGCCGCTCGCGCATGGCGCTGGATGCAATAAGCAGATCGCCGGTGGTCGAGTTGTTGTACATCTTCAAGCCGCAAACGCGCGAGGCGATGCTCTCGTACTCGGCGCTGTTGTCCGCTTGCGAGGCGCCAAAATACAGGCCCCAATCACAATACGCGCTCTTGTCGATGCGCGCCAGCTTGTCGCTCAAGAGCGCGTCATCAATCGTTGAAGGCGCTGTATTGGGCATATCAAAGACCGCCCAATAACCGCCGGCGATGGCGGCTTTTGTCTCCGAGGCGAAGCTGCCTTTGTGCGACCAGTCCAGATCGCGCAGGTGGGTATGCGGGTCGATCATGCCGTGAATCTTGATCGGCGGCATCAGACATACACCCCGCGCAAGACCTTGACCAGCAGCGCCATACGCACGAACATGCCGTTCTCCATCTGCTCGAAATAGATGGCGCGCCGGTCGCTGTCCAAAATATCGTGATCGTCGCGACTGCCCATTTCGTGCTTGCGCGGCAATGGATGCATCAGGATAGCATCCGCCGGCGCCCATGACAGCACATCCGGCGTCATGATGAAGCGGTCTTTGATGGTCTCGTATTCATGCATGTCGCCAAAACGCTCTTCCTGAATCCGCGTCCAATAGATGACATCGGAATCGGCGATAACATCCATCAGATCGTCGGTTTGGTAGACGCTGACGGCCTGCGCTTCAATGAGATTGCTAATGTCCGCAGGCATGGCCAGGCTCTCAGGCGCGACCAGGCACAGGCGTACATCGGCGGCATCATAATAAGCGATCAGCTTGGCCAGTGAGTGCACCGTGCGGCCATGTTTGAGGTCGCCCACGAGGGTTATCGTCAGGCCGTCAAGCGATTTCTTCTGGTCATAGATAGTGAAGATATCGAGCAATGCCTGCGTTGGATGCTCGCCGATGCCATCGCCGCCGCTGATGGCCACCGTCGGGTTGTCAATGCGCTGGTTCAGCAGGTCGAGGTAAAAGCCGGCTTCGTATGAGGAGCCGATCTCCGGGTGCCGCAGCACAATCACATCAGCGTAACAGCCGGTGGCGCGAATGGTGTCGGACAAGTTCTCGCCCTTGTACATGGAGGAGAAACGGACGCCGTTGCTGACGGCGATCACATCACCGCCGAGGCGCCGCATGGCCGCCTGGAAGGACATATCGGTGCGCGTGCTGGCTTCGAAGAAGAGCGACGCCATCACCTTGCCGGCGCAAAGTTCGGTCAGCCCGCGGTCCTGGCTGCGGATGCGCTTGCGGATTGATGTCGCCGCATTGAATAGGATATCGAGGTCGCGCCGCTGGAATTGGTCGACGGAGATGATGTGCTTGCCCAGAAAGTCGCCGTGAATGGGAAGTGGCTGATAATTGAATGCGTGCTTGCTGATGGAAGATTCGCTCTCGCTTGCGCTTGCCAATGAGACCCCCTGTCCTAGATTTCCACTAGCGAACCAGCCGTGTAGGGGCGACTTATCAAGTCGCGCGAAAATGTATCTTTTCGCTAAAATGGGCGACCCAGCGGCTCGCCCCTACAGCACCATATTTCGGTGGGCGACCCAATGGCTCGCCCCTACACGTTCTAGACGCGCGACATTGTTTTGCTGATCTAGAACAAGCCCACCACTTTGCCATCTTCGTCGATATCGACATTCATCGCCGCCGGTCGCCTTCCCAAGCCGGGCATCGTGCGCACATCGCCGCAGAGCGGGTAGATGAATCCGGCGCCCGCCGACGCGCGAATGTCGGTGATGGTGATGCGAAAGCCATCCGGCGCGCCCTTGAGTTTGGGATTGTCGCTCAAGCTGAGATGCGTCTTCGCCATGCAGATCGGCAGACTGCGCAGCCCTTGCTCCTCGTACTGGCGGATTTTTCGGCTGGCGGCCGGCGCGTAATCAACGCCGTCGGCGCGGTAGATTTCGGTCGCGATCGTCTCAATCTTGTCTTTGATCGCCATATCATCGGGATAGAGCAGGCGGAATTCATTCGGCAGCTCACAGGCGGACACGATCATTTCCGCCAGTTCGACAGCGCCGGCGCCCCCTTCAGCCCAATGCCGGGCCACGGCGACGCCCGTTGCGCCCGCGGCCAGAGCAATCTCGCGCGCGGCGTCGATTTCCGCCGCACTGTCATCGGCAAAGACGTTGATGGCAACTACCGGGTTGACACCGAACTTCTTGAGGTTTTCCAGATGGCGCACCATATTGACCGCGCCCGCTTCGACATCGGCGATGTTTTCCGCCTTGAGCGCCGGGTCAATTGGTTTGCCGGGGACGATGCTGTACTTGCCCGTGTGCGCCTTCAGCGCGCGAATCGTGGCAACCAGCACAACGGCATTGGGCTTCAACCCGCTAATGCGCGATTTGATGTTGAAGAACTTCTCCGCGCCGATATCCGCCCCGAAACCGGACTCGGTGACAACATAGTCGCCGCATTTCATCGCGATCATATCGGCGATGATAGACGAGTTGCCATGGGCGATATTGGCGAAAGGGCCGGCATGCACCAGGGCGGGACTATTCTCCAGCGTCTGCATCAAATTGGGCTTGATGGCGTCCTTCATCAGCACGGTGGCGGCGCCGGCGGCTCGAATGTCTTCGGCGGTCACCGGATTCTTGTCGCGGTCATAGGCGACCACCATTTTCCCGATGCGCTGACGCATGTCCTGCAGCGAGGTCGTCAGCGCCAGGACAGCCATGATCTCCGAGGCGACGCTGATATCGTAGCCGGATTGACGCGGCACGCCGTCAAAGCGCGCCCCCAAACCGACGATGATATTGCGCAGCGCCCGGTCGTTGAGATCGACGACACGACGCCAGGGGATGTTGTGGATATCGATATTGAGCGCGTTGCCATGATAAATATGGGCGTCCAGCATGGCGGCGATGAGATTGTGGGCGGCGCTGATCGCGTGATTATCGCCGGTCAGGTGCAGGTTGAAATTCTCCATCGGCACGATCTGGCTGTAACCGCCGCCGGCCGCGCCCCCTTTGATGCCGAAGGTCGGGCCTTGCGAGGGCTGGCGCACTGTGATGACAGCCCGCTTGCCGATATGCCGCATCGCCTGGCCGATGCCGACTGTGGTGGTGGATTTGCCCTCGCCCAGAGGCGTCGGCGTGATGGCCGTCACATCGACATATTTGGCGTCCGGCCTTGATTTGAGGCGGTCGAGGGCGTCGAGCTTGATCTTGGCGACGTGCTTGCCATAAAGTTCGAGATCAGCCTCCGGGTCCAGCCCCATTTCTTCGGCGATCTCGTTGATATGGATGAGCTTTGCCTGCTGTGCGATTGCCAGGTCGGATGGCATGTTCATTGTCGGTCCGCCTTCGAATGTTTGACGCAGGTCTGCAATGACGGCTCAATGGATCAACAGTTGCATGAATCGCAGCGAGTCGTTTCTATATGTACTTTAACACACTCAAGCTTGATTCTAGCATGGGGCAAGCAGATTGACTGTCAATTCCCCAATTGACCCTTATAATCTGACGATCTGGACAGCAATGCGAGAGGTCTAAGGCGTGCGGCTCTTGACGGCGAGCGCGCCGGGGCGCAGCAGGTTGGTCTCGGCGAGCCCGGTCTATTTTGGCTGGATCATCTGGCTGGTCGCTTTGATCGGCGCGATTTGCAGCTCGCCCGGGCAGAGCTTTTCGGTCTCGCTATTCATGGACGCCTTCATTGAAGACTTTGGCCTCGACCGTACGACGGTCAGCGGGTTGTACGGCGCCGGCACATTTGCCGCCTCTTTGAGCTTGACCTGGATCGGTCGACAGATTGATGCGCGGGGCAACCGCCGGGTCGGCGTGGCGATTGGCTTGCTCTTTTCCGTCGTGCTGGTGTCGGCCTCCTTGATCAATGGCCCGATCATGCTGTTCTTCGCTTTTGCCGGAATGCGCGGCTTGGGGCAAGGCGGCTTGACGCTGGTGAGCTCGACGGCGCTGGCGAACTGGTTTCGACATCGGCGCGGCCGCATGATGTCGCTGCTGGCCTTGGCATTCGCTCTCTTTCAGGGCATCTACATCAATCTGCTGCGCCTGCTGCTGGAGGCGCTGGATTGGCGGCAAGTCATGGTCATTTTGGGCGTCGGCGTCGCCGTGCTGGCGCTGCCCTCCTTCGCGCTGCTAATGCGGAATCGGCCGGAACAATATGGCCTGCTGCCCGACAATGAGACGGCCCGTGATGACCTCCTGGAAGACCAACGAGCCGACGCTGAAGACAATTGGACGCTGCGAGAGGCCATGCGCACACCCATATTGTGGATCTTCATCCTCGCGCGCATGCTGCCATCCGCCTGGGGCACCGGCCTCATTTTGCACCAGGTCTCGATTTTTGCCGTTCTCGGCCACAGCGCCCAAGTCGCCACCGAAACCTTCGCGCTGATTTCGCTCTTTGCCGCCGCGTCCGCCCTGCTGGCCGGTTATCTGATCGATCGATTCCAGCCCAGTTTCGTCGTTGTGCTGCAGATGCTGGCCCTGCTTTGCGCCTGCGCCTTGGCGATAATGATGCGGGAGACCTGGCAGCTGGTCGTCTATGGCTTGGCTTTTGGTTTGGGCATGGGCATTGGCTATGTCTTCGATGGCGCGGTCTGGCCCAATCTCTTCGGGCGCCAATTTCAGGGAGAAATCCGCGGCTTCGTATACACATCCAGTGTAATCGGCAGCGCGATCGGCCCGGCGCTTTTCGGCTTAAGCTTCGATAATAGCGGCGGCTATGCGCCGGCACTGTGGCTGGGCGCGGCTTTGAGCCTGGCCCTGCTGCTGGCGGCGCTTTTCACGCCTCCGCCGCGGCGTAATGACGACACGCCGGCCGCCGTAACGTAAATGGAATAATGCAGCATACAAGGAACATCGTTTACATTTTTTCGGCAGTTCAGTTTTCGGCCGTCTTATTCACGAAGTGGAAGCAACTGGATTTCCCACTTTCAGGATCAGAATCGCCAGCGGCGGAAGGCGCAGGTTGAGGCTGAAGGGCTGGCCGTGGCTGCCGAAGTCGTCGCTGTGGACGCCACCGGCATTGCCGACATCGCCGCCGCCGTAGTAGCCCGCGTCGCTGTTTAGCAGCTCGCGATAATAACCGGCGCTGGGCACGCCGATGCGATAATTCTCCCGCACCACCGGCGTGCAATTTAGGACGACAACCAGAAAATCGCTCCTGTCTTCAGCGTATCGGATGTAGCTGTAAACGCTGAAGTCGGCGTCGTTGGCGTCGATCCAATGGAAGCCATCCGGCTCGCAATCCAGTTGCCAGAGGGCAGGCTGCTCTCGATACAGATGATTGAGATCGCGCGCCCAGTTCTGCATCTGTCGGTGTTTCTCGTGATCAAGCAGGGGCCAATCCAGGCCGCGCTCCTCGCTCCATTCGGCGAACTGGCCGATTTCGTTGCCCATGAAATTCAGCACCTTGCCGACCTGCGTGAATTGGTAGCCCAATAGCAGCCGCAGGCCGGCGAATTTCTGCCAATAATCGCCGGGCATTTTGCCGATTAGCGAGCCCTTCATGTGCACAACTTCATCGTGGGATAGCGGCAGGACGAAATTCTCGCTGAAGGCGTAGAGCAGGGCGAAACTGATCTGATGATGATGGTGACGCCGATGCACCGGGTCGCGCGCCATATAAGCCAGCGTGTCGTGCATCCAGCCCATATTCCACTTGAAGGTGAAGCCAAGCCCGCCGATATAAGTCGGTCTAGAAACCATGGCCCAGGCGGTGGATTCTTCCGCGATGGTGATGGCGCCGGGCGCTTCGGCATGCACGATTTCGTTGAATTCGCGCAAGAAGGCGAGCGCGCCGAGGTTCTCGTGGCTGCCATATTTGTTGGGAATCCAGTCTCCCTCTTCGCGTGAAAAATTGAGATAGATCATCGAGGAGACGGCGTCGACGCGCAGGCCGTCTATGTGGTATTCCTTCAGCCAGAACAAGGCGTTGGCGAGCAGGAAATTGCGCACTTCGCTGCGGGCGTAATTGAAGACCATCGTGCCCCAATCCGGGTGTTCGCCTTGCAGCGGGTCCTCGTGGCTGTAAAGGTGGGTGCCATCGAAATAATTGAGCCCGTGCCCGTCTTTGGGGAAATGCGCCGGCACCCAATCGAGGATGACGGCGATACCGTTCTGGTGGCAGCGGTCGACGAAATGCATAAAATCGGCCGGCGCGCCATAGCGGCTGGTGGGCGCGAAATAGCCGGTCACCTGATAACCCCAGGAGGCGTCCAGCGGATGCTCGGAGACCGGCAGCAATTCAAGATGCGTATAACCCATGTCGACCAGATAGGGCAGGAGCTCGTCCGCCAGCTCGCGATAACTGAGGAATTCGCCGCCGTCTTTGCGTTTCCATGATCCGAGATGCAGCTCATAGATGTTCATCGGCGCCGACAGCGGATTCAGGCTCGCGCGGGCGGCCATCCAGACGCTGTCCTGCCATCCGTACTGATCAATGTCATAAACGATGGACGCCGTTTGCGGCCGCAGCTCGGCGTAGAATCCATAGGGATCGCTCTTTTGCGCGCGATAGCCTCGGTTGTGCGAGCGCACTTCGTATTTGTAGCGAGCGCCAGCCTCCAGGCCGGGTAGGAAAATCTCCCAGATGCCAGACTCGCCGTTATTCTCCATAATGTGAACGCGCGCGTCCCAACGGTTGAAATCGCCAACCAGCGCGACCTTGTAGCAATTGGGCGCCCAAACGGCAAAGTTGACGCCGGCGACGCCCTTGACCTCGCGTCGGTGCGCGCCCAGCTTTCGATAGATATCTTTGTGCTGGCCCTGGCCGAAGAGATAAATGTCGTATTCCGACAAGAGCGGCGGAAAGATATAAGGATCGGCATAAGTCTCGCGTCCGCCGTCAAGCGTTTCCGCTTCAAAATGATAGGGCGCGTCCGCCCAGGAGGCGTCTACTTCGGCGACAAAGAGGCCGTCGGCCTGATGCTTTCGCATGGGGGCGCGTTCGCCGGTTTGATTGTTCAGCAGGTCAACACGCTTGGCCCAGGGGCGAAAACTGCGGATCGAGACTTCGCCGCCGCGCTGATGCCGGCCGAGCAGCGATGACGGCGCGCCCATCTCGCCGCTGAGGAGCGCGTGAATCGCGTCCGGGTGGATCGAAACTGTCATGCGGCTTCCCTGATATGCCCGTCGTAAGTCACGCGCGCATTATAGCCGCTTCCCACTGAAATCGTAGGTGTGCTGATTTGCTTGGCGCGAATGACGACTCAGCTCAAACAGTGTAACGAACCCGCCACAAATGGGGTCTGTAGGGGCGTTTCGCTGAAACGCCCGTGCCTGCAATAGTGCGCGCTCGTAGGGCGAGACAAGTCTCGCCCCTACAAATTTCGCTATTGTTGCAGTTGATAATTGGCAGGTTCGTTAAAGAAGAGACGGAATGAAAAGGCAAACTCCGCATACATTTCTCGGTGTACTCGGTGTACTCGGTGGTAAAGTTTCGTTTGTTTCAACCGAAAAGGATACACTACCCCCAATCGTCTTAGCCAGTTGAGAAGCGCGTCAAATTGTGCTACACTAGAAAATATATTCTATTTTGTAGACCTGTGCGCATGAAGATCAACGTCCCGCATTTGGCGGCCAGCCGCGAATAATGGCGAAAACACGCAAAATCCTCCACCTTGATTTGGACGCCTTTTTCTGCGCGGTTGAAGAGCAGCTAAATCCCGAGCTGCGCGGCAAGGCGATTGCCGTCGGCGGCCAGCCGGATGAGCGCGGCGTCGTCGCCTCCGCCTCTTATCCGGCGCGGGCATACGGTGTTCGATCGGCCATGCCGATGGGGCAGGCGATCCGCTTGTGCCCGCACTTGATCGTCGTCGGGTCCACCCGCGGCGCCTACAGCGAGCGGTCTCGAGCGGTGATGGCGATCTTGCGCGATACGGCGCCCGATGTCGAGCCGCTCTCGATCGACGAAGCCTTTCTTGATGTGACGATATTGCCGCAACCGATCGAGACCATCGCCCGGGCGCTGCAGAAACGCATCAATGACGAGTTGGAGCTGCCCTGTTCGCTGGGCGGGGCCACCAACAAGATGCTGGCGAAAACGGCCAACACGGTGGGCAAGGCGCAGGGGCCGACCGACAAACCGCCGAACGCCATCACCATCGTGCCGCCGGGCGCCGAAGCGAGTTTTCTGGCGCCCCTTCCGATTCGGCGGCTCTGGGGTGTGGGGCCGAAAAACGCCGAGACCTTGAGCCAGCTCGGCTTGACCACCGTCGGCGATGTGGCCAACTGGTCGGAGGCGGCTTTGACCGCGCGGCTTGGCAAGCTGGGCGCTGATATTTGGCGGCGGGCGCAGGGCATCGACTTCAGGCCCGTCATGACGGAACACGAAGCCAAGTCCATCAGCAAAGAGATGACCTTCGCCCGCGATGTCGCCGATGAGGCGGCCCTGAAATTGACGCTGCGCCGCCTGTCAGATGGCGTTGGCCGGCAGGCGCGCAAAGCCGGCTTAGCCGGGACGACCGTCAAGATCAAGCTGCGCTGGACCGACTTCACCACCTTGAATCGCCAGGTGACGCTGGATCAGCCCACCGACATGGACAGCGAGATCTATGCCTTGGCGGCGCGGCTCTTCGATCAAGTTTGGGTCGAGGGCCGGCCCGTTCGCTTAATCGGGGTCGGCTTGGGCGGTTTCAGCCAGCCCAATAAACAGATGGGCCTCTGGGAAGACCGCGATGGCGAAGAGCAGGCGGAAGAATTGCAGAGCGCGCTTGACCGATTGCGCGATCGCTTCGGCGAGACGATGATCACCCGCGCCAGCGACCTCAATTATCGCCCTAATGAGGACAATAAACGCTGATCGTCGATTTCTCTTTTATGATGAAGCTGCTAAATTCCAACTGCAATAATGGCGAAAATGTAGGGGCGAGACTTGTCTCGCCCTAAAGCACGCACTGTCGCAAGCACGGGCGACCCAATGGCTCGCCCCTACGACCCCTTTCTTTGAACGCCTGCGCGCTTAAACAAGCGTGAACAGCTGGTGGTAAACGCCTTCGAGGTCGAGCAATTCCTGGTGGCTGCCCATTTCGATGATCTCGCCATGATCCATCACCACGATCAAATCCGCCGATGTGATGGTGCTGAGGCGATGGGCGATGACGAAACTTGTGCGCCCTTCCAGGAGATGTTCGAGCGCCTGCTGGATCTGGACTTCGGTCTGCGTATCGATATTGCTGGTCGCCTCATCCAGGATCAGCACGCGCGGGTCGGCCAGCAGGGCGCGGGCAAACGCCAGCAGCTGCCGCTGACCGGTGGAGAGGATGGCGCCGCCTTCCTGAATCTCGTTGAGATAACCATCGGGCATGTTTGTGATGAATTGATGCGCGCCCACCGCTTTGGCCGCCGCCACCACTTCTTCATCCGTCGCATTGAGCCGGCCATAGCGGATATTGTCCATTACCGTGCCCGAGAAGAGATGCGTGTCCTGCGGGACGACGCCGATCTGCCGCCGCAGGCTGTTCTGGGTGACGCTCCTGATGTCCTGCCCATCGATTGTCAGACGGCCCGATGTCGCGTCGTAAAAGCGCATGATGAGCTTGACCATGGTCGTCTTGCCGGCGCCGGTATGGCCGACGAAGGCGACGCGCGAGCCGGGCGCCACATCGAGATTGATGTGCTTCAGCACCAGGTCGCCATCGCGGGCATATCGAAATGACAGGTCCTCAAAGCGGATATGCCCTTCGATATCGGGCAAGTCTTCAGCGTAGAAGTCGTCGCGGATGTCCGCCGGGAAATCCATCAGCTTGAAGATGCGATAAGCGGAGGCGATCACATTTTGCAGCAGGTTATAGCGCTGGGCCAGCAGTCGGATCGGGAAGAAAAACTGCTGAATGTAGAGGATGAAGGCGAGCAGGACGCCGACGGATATGCGCTGGTCAAGCACGAGGCTGCCGCCGACAAAGATCAGCGTGCCAGTGGCGACGCCGCCGATCATTTCCACGGTCGGGTAAAACAGGCTGGCGATCAAGGCGGCCCGCTCGGTGGCGTTGCGGCTGGCCATATTGATCTCGCCGCTGAAGCGCCGATAATTGTGCTGCTGACGGGCAAAGGCCTGCGTGACGCGGACGCCGTTAAAAGCCTCGGAAAGCTCGGCGTATACTTTGGCGTTGCTGTCCGAAACCCGCAGGTACGCGGCGCGCGCGTGTATACGCCAGAAGTTGGCGATCAGCATTAGCACGATCAGGACCGTGAAAGCGACAGCCGTTAGCGGCACGTTGATGAGCAGCATGGAGATGATGATGCCGAACAGCATCAGGACCTCGCGGATTGTGCCGACGGCGGCGAAGGTCACCGCTTCGCGCACGACGTTCACATCGTTGATGATGCGGGCGAGCAGCCGGCCCACTTCATACTCGGCAAAGAAACCGATCGACAAATACTGGATGTGGTCGAAGAGTTGATCGCGCAGGGTCTTGATTATGGTCTGGCCGATGATGGCCATGTTGCGCAATTGGATGCGAAAGCCAATGAAACCGAGCGCTTGCAGGACGATGAAGGCGATGACGCCGGTGAATAGAACCGACATGTCCCGCTTGCTGATGCCTTCATCAATCGCCCATCCGATGAGCGGCGGGCTGGCGACATTGGCGATGACGCTCAGCATCATCATCACTACCGCGATCGAAAGCCCGCGCCGGTGCGGCTTCAAGTAGGAAAACAGACGGTTCGTGACATCGCGATCGAAGCCCGGCTTGTGGTCGTCCTCGATTTCGAGAATCGTCTGTTCCGTGCTTTCGCTCTTGTCTTTGCTGGAGGCCCGGTCTTGCTTGCTTCGATTGAGGACAGCCATACTTTCCTAACGTCTTAAGTCGTCTACGGTGAATACTTGCCGGCGAGGCGGTCGATCAAGGCGCGGAATTGCTGGGTCGAGCGCCTTTCTTCAAGCGGAACTTTGATGATGCCGGCGATGATCGCTTCCCGCCGGGCGCGTTCCTGCTCTTCAAGTTGCAGCTTGTAGATTTCTTCGTAGAGCCCGCCGTCTTGCAGCAGAGTTTCGTGGCTGCCTTGCTGGATGATCTCGCCATCGCGCAGCACGATGATCTGGTCGGCTTGCAAGATCGTGCTCATGCGCTGGGCGATAACGAAAGTGGTGCGGCCTTCCATAATCCGTTCCAGCGCCTGCTGAATCAGATGCTCGGTGCGCGTATCGACGCTGCTGGTGGCGTCGTCCAGAATGAGAATGCGCGGATCAATCAACAAGGCGCGGGCGATGGCGATGCGCTGTTTCTGCCCGCCGGACAGGGTGACGCCGCGCTCGCCCACCTCGGTCTGATAACCATTGGGAAACTCGGAAATGAAACCGTGCGCGTTCGCCGATGTCGCCGCTTCGATGATCTGCTCGCGGCTGGCCGCCGGGTTGCCATAGGCGATGTTCTCTTCGATGGTGGCATTGAAGAGCAAGGACTGCTGCATGACGATGCCAATCTGACTGCGCAAGCTGTCGAGATCGAAGTCACGCACATCAATGCCGTCAATCATGACGCGGCCGTCAGTGACGTCATAGAAGCGGGGGATCAAGTTGGCGATGGTCGTCTTGCCGGAGCCGGTCAGCCCGATAATAGCGACGACTTCGCCCGGCTGCGCCTCCAGGTTGATCTGATTCAACACGGCATGATTGGAACTGTTGTAATGACTGCTGACATCCTCAAAGCGCACATGCCCTTTGACGGCGGTTTTGCGGGCGGCGCGCGAGTTCACAACCTCCTCCGCTTCGTCAATGACTTCGAAGATGCGCTCGCCACTGGCGGCGGCCTGCGTCGTCAAGAGGATGATGAAGCCGATAAAACGCAGCGGCTGTGTCAGCAGCAGCACGTAGGCGTTGAAGGTCACAATGAGTCCGACGCTGATATTGCCCATGCCCGCCGCTTCCATCAAACCGCCGAAGAGCAGGACCAGCGCCGTCGACATGGCCGCCAGCGCGGCGCTGATAGGTAGAAATGTGATCCACTGGGTGATGAAGTCCAGTTGCTCGATGTAAAGGTTTTGGTTTTCCTTGTGGAAGCGCTCAATCTCGTAGGGCTCGCGGGCGAAACCACGCACGACTTCCGCGCCCAGGGCATTCTCCTGAATATGGTTGCTGAGCGCTTGCATGCGGTCCATCACTTTTTTCCAGCGCGGATGAACGCGCATGACGAAGCGGTTGGAATAGAGCGCCAGCGGCGCCAGCGGAATGAATGCGATTATCGCCAGCAGCGGACTGGTGGCCATCATGATGCTGACAACGCCGATCAGCAGCAGAATGACATTCAGGCCGTCCATCAGTCCATAATTGAAGTAGCGCTGAATCTCATTGACATCGCTGATCGCGCGCGTGATGATTGTGCCGACCTGGGCGCTGTCGTGGTAGGAGAAGGATTGGCGCTGAACTTTGTCGTAGATTTCATTGCGAATGTCGTAGGAGACATAGTGCGAGAGGCGCTCACCGAAGAAACGGCCCAGAAATGCGGCCAGGCCGCGCAAGATTCCCAGGCCAACCACCAGCAGGCCCGCGCTCAGCATATAAGCGCTGTCGCCTTGTTCTATGCCGATATCCACCACATCGCGCAAGATATAGGGCACGACAATCAGCAGGATATTGGTGCCGATGATCCCGACCGCGGCAATCGACACCCAAAGCCGGTATTTGCCGAGATAACGCATCAGCCGCTTCCAAGTATGCAAAGCGGAGCCATTCAGCGGTATTGAGGCTACATCGATTTCCGACCTGGATGAGGCGGTTGCCATTCACGGTCTCCCGAAAGCGCGCTGCGATGAGTCGGTTCATGCGTCTGCGCGGTCGCAACAATTGTGAAAGCGCACAAACACTCAGTGTACAGCAGGGCGGGCCAGTTTTCCACGCGCAAATGGCGGAATTGCGTCTGCAACCCAAGCGCAATCTGTAGGCCCCGCTCGCCCGAAAACTCGCCATTGTGACGGCGGGCGATTCACAGAACCACCGCTACAGAATTCGTCTGAAACACAATCGAAATTGTTGGCCCCGGTCGCCCGAAATCTCACCGTTATGATGTCGGGCGATTCACAGAATCGCCCCTACAGATTTCGTCGTCAATCCCGTCGATAGCCGTAGGGGCGAGGCGGTGACTCACCCATAGCCCTGATTCGCCTGGGCCATTTCGACTCTGGCATTCCCGCGCAGAATGGCGACAATACCTTAAGAAGCAAATACGATTGCCTAAAGGTAAATGCGATGTCTGAACCAAAACCGATAGCGCTTCAGTTGTACACCGTCCGCGAGCTGCTCGATGAAGACTTCGAAGGCACGGTGCGGCGCGTGGCGGATATGGGATATGTCGGCGTCGAGCCATACGGCGGCATGCCCTGCGAGTTGGCGGAAGCCGCCGCCCTGTTCCGCGAGCTCGATTTGCAAACTTTCAACAGCCACATCCCCTTTCCCGATGACGCCAATAAGGACGCCGTGCTCGAAATCGCCGAAGCATTTGATCTGACGGATGTGGCCATCGCCTATCTGCCGCCGGCCGAATTCGAGACCATAGACGCGATCAAGCGAACCTGCGAGCGGCTCAACCGGGTGGGCGAGCTGGCGCGCGCCAACAATCTGCAATTGCATTATCACAATCACTGGTGGGAGTTTAAGCGCATCAACGGGACGGCCACTCTCGATGTAATGCTGGCGGAGTTGGATGAAGGCCTCTGCCTGCAGATCGACACCTACTGGGCGCAGGCCGGCGGCGAAGACGCGGTCGAGGTGGTCAAATGCGCTGGCGCCCGCGCGCCGCTGATCCACCTGAAAGACGGCTCGCTGGATGTAGACGGCGATATGGCGGCGGTCGGCCACGGAAAAATGAACGTGCCCGCCATCGTTGACGCGAGCGCGGCGACGGCGGACTGGTACATCGTCGAGCAAGACCGCAGCAATGACCACCGGCTGAATGCGGTGCAGGACAGTTATACCTATCTGACGTCAAATGGGCTGGCGCGCGGCAAGAAATAAAGCGGGCCGGCGGGAAAGCGCGGAACAAATCGCATGAGAGTATCTATTGAAGCCTTGCGTGCGGCGACGCGTCGCGCCATTGTCGCGCAAGGCTATGACGACGGCGACAGCGACATCATCCTCGACATCATCATGTATGCGCAGTTGCGCGGCAACAATCAGAATGTCATCAAGCTGCTGGGCGCGGGCATGCCGGCCGATCCACGAGCGGGCGATATTCGCCGGGTCAAGGACGGGACCTTGTCGGCGCTGATCGACGGTGGCTGGAACCAGGGCATGGTGGTCGTCTCGCGGGCGACCGAGCTCGCCATTAATAAGGCGAAGGCGCATGGATTCGGCATCGTCGGCACGCGAGGCAGCAACTCGCCGACGGGCGCGATCGGTTACTTCGCGCGCTGGATGGCGGACGAAGGGCTGATCGGTTTTGTCTGCTCCGGCTCGCCCGAATTGATGGCGATGCACGGTTCATACGAAGCCTTCCTCGGCACTAATCCGCTGGCCATCGGCATCCCGACGGCGGGGGCGCCGCTTGTCTTTGACATGGCGACGGCGGCCATCGCCTGGTATGGCATTCATCTGGCCAATGCCGAGGGCGAGCCGATCCCCGAAGGCGTCGCTTATGACAGCGACGGACGGATGACTACCGATCCGGCGGCGGCCCTGGCCGGGGCGATCAAAGCCTTCGGCGGCTACAAAGGCGCGGCCCTGGCCTTGATCGTGGAAGTGCTGACGCGCCCGCTGGTTGGCGCGCTGCGAAAGGAAGATGGCACAAAGCTGGATTGGGGCAATCTCGTCTTCGCCATCGATCCCGAATTGCTGTCGGACGATCTGGCGACGTTCCGGGCCGGCGTCGGCGATCTGCTGGCGCGCCTCAAGAAACTCAAACGTTTGCCCGGCGTCGAAGAGATTCTCGTGCCCGGCGAACGTGGCGACCGCTTCTACAATAGCGCCTTGGCTGCCGGCGAAATCGAATTGGATGAACAGATCTGGCGAGACTTGCAAGCCGTCGGCGCTTCAATTGACGATGCCGATTGAGGGCAGCATACGCTCGTAGAGCACACCCCGCTGCCCGCGCCGGTCGGAAGGCGCGCTGGCCAAACCCCCGGCGACAAACAAATGGCTGGAGCCTTCGCCGCTCAGGTTCAGCGCGTCGACCGCCCCTTCCTCTAGCAAGAACGCGATGACTTCTTCCAGCGTGGCGCCGGCGCTGTCCATGTCGGTGCGGAAGCTGGGATTGCAGCCGTCCACCACTAGCAGTATCAGGTCGCCGTCCTCCTTGATGCCGATGGCGGTGCGCGCCTTGCGTTGGCCCGCGCCCTGCCAATCCATGTGCACCGGCGAGACCCCGACGACGCCGTCCCCGCTGGCGCGGAATTCTTCCTGGCTGTCCGCCTGGTCAAGCGCGCATTGCCCGCGGCGCAGCAGAATCGGCCCGGCCTGAATGGCCGACTGCGGGCGGTTGCTCTCATCGGCGAAGGCGTATTCCACCCAACCATCTTCGATGAGGCCGTCGGTGACGCTGGCCGGCAGGGCGCCTTCCTGCAACGACAGGATGAAGCCGTTCTGCGGAATCTGCAGCTCGCCGCCACGCTTCCAGGCCAGCGCCTGCCGATTGACCAGGACGAACTCAATGCGATCCGCGGCCGCCGGGCTGCGTTCGAGCGGCCGGCCATTGCGCTTCATGCCGCCGGCCCGCGTGTACAAGGCGATGGGCTGCGCTTCAGCCGGATTCAGGTGAAAGCGACGCCCGCCCCCGGCCCCCAGAGCGATATCACCCGGCAGTAGGAGCCGGATATCGTCCATGCTGTAGGGTTCGATGCGCCAGGACGATCCATCAAAGAGAAGCGCGCCCCGGCGATAAATCGGCGGTCTTAGGATAGCCCCTTCCGCGACCATGAGGCCAATCGCGTCGCCATAGCCGGAATGATGGCTGACTAGGTCGTCATGTTCGTGCAGAAAATGCGAGGTGTTGAAGACGGCCTTGCGCTCATGATGCTGGGCGAAATGGCGGATGAAATCGCAGCGGCCAATGCGGATGAAGTTGCGGCGCGCGTCAAAAGGGCGGAAAATGCGCGGCTGGTAGCTGCCTCTTTCGATGTTGGGGTACAGGTCAAGCTGGATCGATTCTTCCAGCCAGCCGAGCACCGCCTTCGCGCGCGCCTGCCATGCGCGGTCCGCTTCCGGCATATCAACTTTCCATTCGTACGTATCGCCGATGTACTCGTGCAGCTGCAGCCAGCCCGCCGCAAGAAGCTTGCGCAGCACATAAGTGATGAAAGAATTGGCGCTGATGAGTCGCTCGCCGTCGTCGGTGTCGGTGCTGAGGCCGGGGAACAAGTCGCTGGCGCGGCGGTCGGTCTGCATGGAGGTCCAGGTCAGGATGCGCGGGTTGTCTTCGCCACGGGCGCGCGCCCGAGCGTAATGCATGCGGGCGATATCCTGCTGGCGGACGTAGCTGCTCATCGGGTGCAGGTCTTCAAAGCGGAGGCTGCGCGCCGGAATGGCGACCCGGTGAACGGTTGCGAACTGACCATCGCCGAGGCGCCGCCGGTCTTGCTGATAATGAAAATCGGACATGAAGTCGACCCTGTTTCCGCCGCAAAAGTATATCTAACACTATACCTGTTTCGTCCGCCCAGACGCAATCCGTAGGGGCGACATACCATGTCGCCCGCCCAAATCACGATCCGCCTGGGCGGCTCTGTGAATCGCCCGCTTGCGCTGCCCAATATGCCTGAAGTTAGTCACATATCTGGTGTGCGTACGGGCGAGCCGGCGGCTCGCCCCTACAGCGCCATGTTGTTGCGTCCGCGGGTTGATCGTGACTTGGTACTAGCGGCTTCCCAGCCTGATCGGAATCCTCACTTCGCGCCCGCCATCTCGGTGAACCGTCAGCGTCACGACTTGCCCGGGCGCTGTGCGGCGGGCCAGATAGGTGACCAAATCGTCCATGCCCCTGATGCTTTGACTGTCAATCGCGGTGATGATGTCGGCTCGCATGCCGACCAGCGCGCCAGCGCCCCGTGTACGCATCTCGGCAATTTCACGCAGGCCGGAATTTACAGCCGGCCCATCAGCCAGCACCTCGCTGACGACGACCCCGCCGAAGTCATTCGGCAGGCCCAGCGTTTCGATAACGCTCAAGCCTACATCTTCGCCGCTGATGCCGAGATAACTGTAGGTCATTTTGCCGCTGGCGATCAGCGCCGCGGCGACGCGCCGGGTCAGATTCGCGGGAATCGCAAAGCCGACGCCGCTGCTGCTGCGGGAACCGCTGATTATCTGCGAATTAACGCCGATGACAGCGCCGTCAAGGTTGATCAGCGGGCCGCCGCTGTTGCCCGGGTTGATCGACGCGTCCGTCTGGATGACGCCGCCAATCTGAAACTGGGTCAAGCCTTGAATGGTGCGATCCAGCGCGCTGATGATGCCCGAGGTCAGCGTCCAGCCTTGCCTGAACGGGCTGCCGATGGCCAGCACGGTCTGCCCGACGACGAGTTCGTCCGAATCGGCAAAGGGAATCGGATTCAGTTGGCGGGCGGGCGCATTGACCTTGATGACGGCGATATCAGAAGCCGGGTCCAGGCCAACCAGCCGGGCGCGGTAGATGCCGCCGGTCAGGAACTCTACCGCGATTTGCTCCGCCCCCTCAACGACATGGGCGTTGGTCACAATATGACCGTCATAATCGATGAGGAAACCGGAGCCATTTCCAGCGCCGTCGGCGGTGACGACGCTGATGGCGACGACCGATTGGCTGGCGTCGCGATAGATGTCGGCGAAGATGTCGTTGGGATGGCTGACTGCCACATTTGCCTGGATGCCCGCCAGGGGCAGCGCGCCAAAAACCGCGATGACGATTAAGATGCCCGCCAGCGCAGGCATGATGATCGCCCGTCCAATTGTTCTCATTGCTCATTCCTCTCAGTGTGTTCGGTTCTGCATTAAGCGTCCACACTAAGGTAGCAATGAGATGTAAAGAGATTTTCAGCCAGAGGCAAAATCGCTGTAAAGGCGGCGCCCGGGCTTAGCCGATGAGGTGAAAAGTTTCCTGCCGACCATCCAGCCAGCGCATGCCGCCGCCGGTCAGCGCAGCGTCTTCTTCGAGCATGATGCGAACGTCCTGTCCATCCCACTCGGGCACGCTCTTCGTAGCGTTCAGCTCGATGGAGTACACCGTGTCATCGTTGAGCGGATAATCGCCGACGCCCGGCACGCCATCTTGCCGATCCCACAAGCCGACCAGCGGTCCGGCGGCATGGCCGTGCACGCCCAGAGGATGGCTGTAAATTTGGGCGCGTATGCCCTCATTGGTCGCGCGTTTAAGGGCAGCGCGCAAAACGTCGTTGCCGCTGCGGCCCAGGCGCATTTCCTCCAGGTGAATATCTTGCAGCCGGTTGGCGTCGCGCAGGGCGGCTGCGAGGCCGGCAGGCGGCGCGGATTCTCCCGGGCGCAGTACATAAGCGTGCTGCTGCTGATCGGTGGCCAGCCCTAGATAGTGGAAGCCCATGTCGCAATGGAGCAGGTCGCCGGGCATGATGATTCGGCGCGGGTTGTCGCTGTCCTCGTAAGTCTGCCCGGCGGCCTGGATATCAATCGTTGGCTGAAACCAGGCGCTGAGGCCGGCCGCTTGCATGGTCGCGCGCATCCACCAGACGACATCGTCGGCGCTGCTGACGCCGGGGTGGATGACAGCGTTGGAGAAGGCGCGCGCGATGATCTGATGGCCAATCGCCACCAGGCGCGGATAGGCGGTGAGTTCTGCCGCGCTGCGCCGCTCCAGCCAGCCGACGCATAGGCTCTCGGCGCTGACCAGGCGCGCTGAGTACGGCTCGCCCAGGGCGGCGCGCAGCAGCTGATACTCGTTATGAGAAAGGCCATCGCCAAAAGCAAAGACTGAGGACCTGTTGATGCCGATGCGCTTGGGATCGCGCTCGCGCACAATCCGCGCCAGGCATTCAAACTGATCTTCGTCATCGGGATTCCAAACCCCCTCGTAGAAGCCTTCGTAGCCATAGCGGGACAGGGTCAGGCGCTCGACATCGTCATTCCTCCGCGCGAATGCGAGAATGGTGCGGCGCCTGGCCGACATGGATTCCGCCGGCAGTAGCGACATGATCACCGGGTCTTCATTATATTCGCGGCAGATCACCAGCCACATGTCCATCTCTTCGCGCTTGAGCAGATCCGGCAGAATGGTCTCGAGGCGCGTCTTCAGCCAGCGGTCACGGATTGCCGCCTGGTCCCGCAGCGGGAGAATCTCGTTGACAAAATTCATTGATTTCAATCCCTCCTAACACCAATGTGCGTAGGGGCGAGGCGGTGACTCGCCCACGCCAAAACCCAGCATCTATACGGGCGGCGCGCTGTCTCGCCCACCTCCAATCATCCAGCATCTGTAGGGGCGAGGCGGTGACTCGCCCACCCGCTTGCCCGAACCGCTAACCGCCCAACGACGGCGCGACGCTCGACTGCCAGTGCGAGCGCAGCGCCGCCTGCCCGCGCCGGTAAGCAAGATACAGGTAACCCAGCTCGACCGTCAGCCCGAAACTGAGCCCGAGCGAGGCGGCCAGGATGCCATGGAAGCCGAGGGCGATCCCGCCCCAAACTGCCGCCGCGGTCAAGACGAAGCCGATGATGATTGCCTGGTAAATCGCCCCCGTCTTGTGGCTGAGCATGAGCAAGGCGCGCAGGTAGCTTTGCAGGGTTGTCAGCAGCGGGAGCATGATGCCAGCCTGCGCGCCGAGCAGCACGAGCTCGCGCAGATGCGGCGGCGCCTGAATGATAGCCGCCTGGTAGAATGCGATCGCCGGGCTGAAAGCGAACAGCGCCATCAGCAGGCTGAGCGCCAGGCCGAGGCGTATGGTGAACTTGCGCAGGAGGCGGTGGCGCGCTTCGCTGTCATTAAGCGAGATCACCACCTCCTGATAAGCCATGCCGCCGGAGCGCGCGATCAGCATGATGGTGAAGATCACGGGCCAGGCGGCCAGGCTCCGCGCCGCGTCGGGCATGCTTGCCAGCCCGCGTTCAATGACCGGGCTGCTTAGTAGCGTCACGAGGCTGGTCGCCGCCAGCGGCAGATGGAAACGCAAGGCATCGCCCTTGGTCAGCCTAGGCTTGCCGGCGGGCATCGGTGTCTGCAGCAGGCGCTTGACATCCGGACGAGAGACGGCATAGGTGTAGAGCGTCTCCGCCGCCATCGCCAGCATGAGGGCGCAGGCGCCGACGACAGCGCCGGCCAGGTTGGTGATCGCCCCCAGCCCGGTCGCAACGGTGGCCGAGACCAGCGCGCGCAGGACAGTGCCGAGGCCGACATAGCGCGTCTTGCCAGAGCGAATCATGATGCCTTGATGAAAACGGCGATAGCCGATGAAGGCGCCCCAGAATATCATGACCTGCATGCCCGGCCGGGTCGCTTCGATGATATGCCCCGGCACATCAAGCAAGCCGCCAAGATAAACATCAAGCAGGGGCGTGAAGCCTGCCAGGACGGCGAGCGCAAAGACGAAGAAATTGGCCGCCATCATGAAGCGCCAGAGCACGCGAAAGGACTGACGATCGCGCGAGAGGGCGTTGCTGGTCGCCAGCAGCATGATGATCGGCGTCTCGATAAGAACCGATAAAGAGAACATCAGGCCGAAGGCGGCCAACTGCGTTTCCGAATCCGGCTTGCGGCCGATGACGCCCTGTATCCAAAGCCCCTCAAAACTCATCAAGAGCCAGGAGAAAGCCAGCGGCAGCCAGAAAAAGAAGACCTTGCGATCGGTCACGGCTTGTCGAATTTCGATGTGGACAACGTCGGCTATTTTATCCAATGCGGGCGTCAATTGATACAAGCGGCGGTCAGCAACGCCCACTTGCGGGAATGACAAATTCAAACACAAGGAACTTTGTAGGGGCGTCTCGCTGAGACGCCCGCTATCCACAATCACAATTTGTACTTGCATCGCTTCGCACTTGACAGCCGCTCATTCAAATGCTAGGTTATGGTGGATGCCCGGGGGCGTGGTGTAGCGGTTAACATGCCGGCCTGTCAAGCCGGAGATCGCGGGTTCAAATCCCGTCGCTCCCGTCGAATGGAGACACCGCCAATGTGGGTGTCTCCATTTTGTTTCAGCGCTTCGCATGAATTGGCTATGGTCTTCAATCCCTCGATTCAATACAAGGCCGGGCGCCTCAAGATTGATGACGTCGACATCGAATCGCTCGTCAATGAAATCGGCACGCCGCTATACATTTATAGTCTCAAGCGGCTGACTGCCAACTATCAGCGCGTGCGGGATGCCTTTTCGCCCTTGAACGCGCGGCTCCATTTCAGCGTCAAAGCGAATGGCAATTTAGATGTCTTGCGCGTGCTGAGGCGCGCCGGCGCCGGCTTTGATTGCGTCAGCGCCGGCGAGATCTTCCGCGCGCTCAAAGCGGGCGCGCGCGGGCGGGACATCGTCTTCGCCGGCGTCGGCAAAACGCGGGACGAGATTCGATACGCAATTCAAAACGGCATCGGCTGGATCAATGTTGAGAACATCGGCGAACTGGCGTACATCAATTCGATCGCCGCTGAATTTGACAGCAATAACGCGCGGGTGGCGCTGCGGCTGAACCCGGAAGTGACAGCGACCACCCATCCCTACATGGCGACCGGGCACGGCGCCGCCAAATTCGGCCTCACCGCGAATGTCATTCAGGAGCTTCTCAGCAGCCAAGAACGCTATCCACGCATTAAGTTCAGCGGCATCCACATGCACATCGGCAGTCAGTTGGGCGATACGAAGGCGACCCTGGCCGCGCTGGACAAGCTGATTGCACTCGTGAAGCCCTGGCCGCAGATCACTACGATCAACCTGGGCGGCGGGCTGCCGGTGGCCTACCGCTTTGATGAGCCGAGTCCCTCGCTGGCTACCCTCGCTGATGAGTTGGCGCCGCGGTTGAAAGGCTACTCGCTGCTGCTGGAGCCGGGCCGTTCTATCGTTGCCGACGCTGGCTTGCTGGTCGCCGAAGTGCTCTATGTGAAGCGACAAGCGGACCAGGTGTTCGCGATCATTGACGCGAGCATGGCGGAGTTGATGCGGCCGGCCTTATATGACGCGCATCACGAGGTCGTCCCGCTGCGCAAGGCGGAAGCAGATACCGTCACGATGCAGATAGTTGGCCCGGTCTGTGAATCGGCTGATGTCCTGGCGCGCGACCGTCAACTGCCGCCGCTGCACCCGGGCGACAAAGTGGCGCTGATGACCGCCGGCGCTTATGGCATGACGATGGCCAGCAATTACAATGCGCGTCCGCGGCCGGCGGAGTTGGTTGTGGCTGAAGATGGCCTGAGCTGGCGCGTCAGCCGCCGGCGGGAGACTTGGGCGGATTTGTTAATGGCGGAAACCTCAATTAGGTGAAGCCAGGTAATTCTGAGTTTGAACCTTCGGCGAAGCGGCGCAGGGCATCTTCCGCTTCTACTATCGCTTGTTTGTGTTCCCAAAGTTCACCGTCGTCAAATCTATTGGCTACCCAGGACGCTCCTTGTCGTTCCAAGACTACAATCCAGTGAGGCTCGCCGACTCCTAATCCGGGGCTCACCGTGCTTACATGCTGGAGAGTCCACAGTACGCCAAATATACCTAAACGAGTGGAGTTCGGCGCCTCGTTGCTCCAAAGGACTCGTTTGACAAAGGCCAGAAACGGGTCGGCTTTGTCACTGCCGCTTCCAATCGACACAAACGGTAATTCTGAAGTTATCTCAAAAGAGTCTGCACGGGCGTTGAACTGGATTAACGTGGGGCTACGATTTATGGGCAAGGCCACAATGGTTTCGCAGCCACCGAAAGATTGGCCCACGCTCTTGGCGCGCTCGGTGGCTGGCTGTATCTGCGAAAACATCGCATCGGAGATAGCATTCCGCGCATCTCTCACGTAGCGGAACTGTATGAATTCATGCCAACGTCCCGTAAGCTCTTCCTTAATCAATTGGCTCAATCCAGCCGAACCGGAGCAGGCGATAATGACATTGTCTTCATCGATCGTGATTTTATCGCTTACCTGCTGTTCTACGGAGGTTACAGTAGTAGCTACGCTGTCTGCGCCGATGACAACGCCGTCGCGACATATCACACCTACAATCAGTGTCACTGCCTCACCAGCCCTGGAATACGCTGTTTTCCCGGTACGCGGGATACATTTTGTAAACCTCGCGAACCAGTTCCTGAAAAGAAAGCCCTCGCGCCCAATTTACTTTGTCCAAGATGTAAGACGACACTTCTTCGGGCATATCTTCAAGCGCCGTCATATATCCGCGCACGGTTGCCGCATATTCTTTCCAACCGCCTCGCGCGTTCATAGAAATCGTAATCTTGCCTTCGCGTTCAAGTTGCTCCGCGTCTCGGTAAATTTCAGCCGAAAATGGCCCATAGTCATACTTGCGAAAACTATAGTAATCGTCAGGCATGTATTCACTGCATTCCATTCCAACACGGAACGCTACCTTCTGCAATTGAGCCGGCGTAAGCGGCTCGCCTTCGGCAGCCGCGATTATCTTCAACAATATATCGGCGCGTTTTGCTTTCATGCTGGAGCTCCTTTCGCTGGATGCGCGCAACACGCGCAGAAGCCGCCACACTTTAAATTAGGCTAGCACATCTGTTTTAGACTGTCAATCAATGTCCTTGTCAATACAAAAAGACCCGCTCACGGGTCCCAATCAGTGCTGATGGGAAGATTTGAACTTCCGACCTCGCGATTATGAGTCGCGCGCTCTAACCAGCTGAGCTACATCAGCTCAATAGCGGGGGCTGGATTCGAACCAACGACCTTCGGGTTATGAGCCCGACGAGCTACCACTGCTCCACCCCGCATCATGGCAACGATTGACGTTGCGATTACAGAGCTTATCAGCTAGGCTGGCGCTTGTCAATGGCAAGCCGGAAAATGGCAAGTTTTTCTTTTTCACGCTGCGATTCGGGGCTTGCCTCTGGCTGTGACCAGCGATTATACTTGGCCTTCACCGCGAACACGCGTTCTGAATATTGAGGTTGGACCGTGCCCGAATTCGAGTTGGAATCCCCCTTCGCGCCAACCGGCGATCAACCGACCGCCATCGAGGGCTTGCTGGCCGGCTTGCATCAGGGAAATAAGCATCAGACTTTGCTGGGCGCCACCGGCACCGGCAAGACCTTCACCATCGCCAATATCGTGCAGGCGACAAAGCGGCCCACCCTGGTCATGGCGCATAACAAGACCCTGGCCGCCCAGCTCTACGCCGAATTCAAGCGGCTCTTCCCCAACAATGCCATCGAATACTTCGTCAGCTATTACGACTATTATCAGCCGGAAGCCTATGTGCCCCGGCACGACCTCTACATCGAAAAGTCCACCGACATCAACGAGCAGATTGAGCGCCTGCGGCTTTCGGCGACCGCCTCGCTCTTCTCGCGGCGCGACGTGCTGATTGTCGCGTCGGTGTCCTGCATTTACGGCATCGGCGATCCGGTCAACTGGCGCAAGATGTCGGTCGAGCTCAAAGTCGGCGAAGAAGTGCGGCGGGAACGGGTGCTGCGCGATTTAGTGCGGATTCAATATCATCGCAACGATCTGGAGTTGCGCCGCGGCACTTTTCGCGCGCGGGGCGATACGCTGGAGATCGTGCCCGGTTATTCCGAGACCGCCTTCCGCATCTACCTCTGGGGCGACGAAATTGAGAAGATCGTCGAGTTCCATCCGCTGACTGGCGAAGTGGTTCATGTGCATGAGCTGGTGACCATCTTCCCGGCGCGGGAATATATCACCGACGAGGAGCATATCCGCGAAGCCCTGCATGATATCGAGCTTGAGCTGGAAGAGCAGATCAAATACTTCAAACGCGAGGACAAATTAATCGAGGCGCAGCGCATTGAGCAGCGCACGCGATACGACATTGAGATGCTGCGCGAGGTCGGCTTCACCACCGGCATCGAGAATTACTCGCGCCATTTCGACCGGCGTCCGCCCGGCAGCGCGCCCTTCACTTTGATCGATTACCTGCCGGAAGACCACTTGCTGGTCATCGACGAGAGCCACATGACCGTGCCGCAGATACGGGGCATGTACAATGGCGACCGGCAGCGCAAGCAGGTCCTGGTCGATTTCGGCTTCCGCCTGCCCAGCGCCCTGGACAATCGGCCCCTGCAGTTCCACGAGTTCTGGGGGCGGGTGGGGCAGACGATTTACACCAGCGCGACGCCAGGCCCATACGAAGGGGTACAAGCCGAGCAGGTCGTCGAGCAGATCATTCGCCCCACCGGCATTGTCGACCCGCAAGTCGATGTGCGCCCGATTGAAGGGCAGATCGACGACCTGCTGCAAGAGATCGCCCTGCGCATCCGCCGGGGGCAGCGCGTGCTGGTGACGACGCTGACCCAGCGCATGTCGGAAGAGTTGGCTGGCTACATAAACGAGCTCGGCATCAAGGGGCAGTATCTGCACGCCGAGGTCGATACGCTGGAGCGGGTGGAGATTCTGCGCGATTTACGCACCGGCGTCTACGATGTCGTGGTCGGCATCAACCTGCTGCGTGAAGGCCTGGACCTGCCGGAAGTGTCCCTGGTCGCCATTCTCGATGCCGACAAATCAGGTTTCCTGCGCTCGGAGCCGGCCCTGATTCAGACGATAGGGCGGGCGGCGCGCCACATCGAAGGCCGGGTAATTATGTACGCCGACGCGATGACGCCGGCGATGGAAGGCGCCATCAGCGAGACCGATCGGCGCCGCGCCAAGCAGGAGCGCTACAATCTCGATAATGGCATTGAGCCGCAGCAGATCGTCAAGGACATTCAGGATATCACCGACCGCCTGCGCGCGATCGACGGCGGCGGCGAGGATGACGCGGCGACGATTGACATCGGGCTGGCGGGCTTGCCGGCGGAAGAACTGCAGGGCATGATCGCCGAGTTGGAAGAGGAAATGCAGAAGGCGGCCCAAGCCCTGGAATTCGAAAAGGCGGCCGCCCTGCGCGATCAAATCTTCGACCTGCGCGGCGCCCTGGTCGAGGAACACGGACTCGAAGGCGATCTGATGTTGACCTGAGCAATATATCCCAAGCCAGGTAGGGGCGACTCGGTGAGTCGCCCATCGGCACGCCTATCGAACCCACGACCAAATTGGCTTAACTTAAAGCCGGTGGATGCGGTGGATCTGCTGGATCAGCGACTGAACATCCGCTCTGGCGAGCGAAGGCGGCTCGCCGTAAGGGTCGCTGATTTCATCTTGACCTAGCAAGGCATGCGCGATGTTGCGCCAGCCATGCGCCAGCGCCGGCAAATCATAGCCGCCCTCCATCGCGAAGACGATGCGCCCGCCACAGCAGCGCTCCGCCATGTCCAAACACGCGCGCGCCAAGTGATCGTATCCCTCAAGCGTCAGTTGCATGCCACCAAGCGGGTCCATCCAATGGGCGTCTAGGCCGACCGAAATCAGCATCAAGTCGGGTTCAAAACGCTCGACCGCCGGCTGGACGACCTCGGCGAAAATCTGTCGATACGACGCATCGCCATGACCGGCCGGCAAGGGCGCATTGATCGTGCAGCCGCGTCCCGCGCCCGCGCCCGTTTCCCGCAGGGCGCCCGTGCCGGGGTAGTGGGGGCTCTGATGGATGGAGATGAACAGGACGCTGGGGTCGGCATAAAAGATGTCCTGCGTGCCGTTGCCATGGTGCACATCATAATCCAGGATCAAGACTTTCTTGATGCCATGCGCTGACTGCGCGTGACGGGCGGCGATGGCGATGTTGTTGAGCAGGCAGAAGCCCATCTGCCGGTCAGGCGTCGCATGGTGCCCGGGAGGGCGGACGACCGCCAGCGCATTGTCCGCGCGCCCCGAAAGCACAGCATCGACAGCGCCAATGGCCGCGCCAGCCGCCAGCCGCGCCACTTCCAATGAAGCGGGCAACGCATAAGTTTCGTTGTCCAGCCGCGTCAGCCGCTCCCCTTGCGCGACCGCGACCAGGCGCTCAAGGTGCGCGCGGCTGTGTACGGCGAAGATCTGCTCCTCGCTCACCGGGGCCGGCGCGACATGGAGAAGCTGATCGCCCAGGCCGGCGGCGCTGATCTGCTGCCAGACCGCTTGGATGCGCCCGGCGTGTTCCGGGTGACCGGGAAAATCGTGCTCGGTGAAGCTCACATGCGTCAAATAGGCAGTGGTCACGCGGCCCCCTTATCGGCTGTCCTGCGCCCTGGGATAGAGGATATTATAATCGAAGCCATTCATGTGAACCCTGTGCGATAATTCATAATGGCCGTCGAGCGCCTGCAGCACGGTCGGCGGATAAAAGAGCGCGCGCAGGATGACGATGCCGAATTCGCGCCGCTCAATCATTCCCAGCAATTCTTCGCCTTTGAACAGGCCGGCGCGGTCCAGGTTGCGCAGCTGCGTGGGATTGGTGATGACATCGCGGCCGGCCGCCATGCTGAAGCCGGCTTCTTCGCTCAAAGCGGCGCCATCGCTCTCTTTGATCAAGCGCGCGATTTCCGCGCCAGCCGCCCAATCCTCCGCCGTGAGCGGGTAGCCGATGCGCGCGTAACCGCCCACCATGAAGCTGGCGGAATCATAAAAGCTCTGCCGCACATTGCCTTCGATATTGAGCGCGGAAGCGATATGACTGAAGGCGCCGTCAGTCGGCATCTTGAGCGTGGCGCGGGCGTATCCCAGATAGAGCAGCGGAACCGCCAGCATCGCGACAGCTGATAGCTTGGCGGCTGAGATGTCATGCAGGCGGCGGGGCATAACCTGGACGCCTGCAAGTATGCGCGCGAAGAAGATGCCGCTGAGGATGCAGATGGCGGCGATGGAGGTGACGAAGTAGCTGTCGCCCGCGCCCCAGGCGCCCGATGCGATCCCGCCCAAAAGCGACGCGGCGACGAACCAGATCCCGTAGAGCGAGAGGCGATCCACATAAAGCTCATAAACAAAGAGCAGGGCGGCCGGGATCAGCAAAAGGCCGTGCAGCTTGAACCAGAGAATGAAGAGACCGATTGCCTGCTCGGCGATGAAGACGTTGACGTTGGCGACTATCGCCTGCCGCCACCATTCACCGCCGGAAGCGATATTCAGCCAGAGGAACACCGCCGCCCCAGCACAAGCGAAAGCCAGCGTCCAGCGCAGGGCGCGCCCTGGCTGGCGAATGAACATCCAGGCGACGGCGGCGATGGCGCTGATCGCGGCAAGCTGTTTGGTGTAACCTGCGCATAGCAGCAGAAACAGCCCGCCGGCGATGCCGCGCTTGTCCCGCCGCGGATAGGCGCCAGCCAGCATCACAATGGCCAGCGTCTCAAAGGTCACCATCATGGTATGCTGCCGAAAGAGCGGGCCGATATGATAAACAAAATTCGAGCTGAGGAATGCCAGGCCGGACACAACGGCGATCCAGCGATTGCGCCCGCCATCGCGGTAGACTGCGTAAGCGATCGCGGCCGCGCTAACCAGCGAGCCCAAGAAGCCCAGCAGCCTGCCATACCAATACGCCGGCCCGAAGAACCAGACAAAAGGCGCCGCCATCACGTGAAAGAGCGGCGGATAATTGCTGGCGTAAAAGGGGTAGATTTCGGTGTCGCGGTAGGGCAACTGACCCTGGCTGAAGAGCACGCTGTCATGCACCTCGAAGCCCTCGCCCTGGTCATAATCATAAGGGAAGCCAATCAGGTTGGCGGCGTAAAGCACGTAAACGAGGAAGGAGAATAACAGCGCGGCGCCGGCGGCTGTCATCGCGGCGACGTGCGCTCGGCTGGAGGCGCGCTTCATGCCGGCGCGTCGCCCAGCGGAATCAGCGTTAAGCCAACGACGGCGGTGGCGGCCATCACAAGGAGGGCGACCGTTTGCGCCGGTCCGATGCCGCCTTGCCGGCCGACATCAAGGATGTCAATCGCCAATATTGCGCTGAAGCCCAAGAGCCCGACAAACAATAGTGCGATGCCCAGTTGGCGTTTGCTGACCGTTGTTTCCTCGCCGTCCATGACCCAGAGTTTATTGGAGAGGCGTCGTGCTGTAAAGTGCCGCAGCGCGGACGCAGCGATGTCTTCCGCGCCTTCAATCACGACGAAAACCTTCAATCACAATGTCAACTGTAGGGGCGAGGCGGTGACTCGCCCTAAAGCACAAGCTATTCCATGCTGCTTGCTTTTCATGAACCTGCCAGATTCCATTTGCTGTCCGAGCGAAATCTGTAGGCCCCCGGTCGCCCGTCGATTGCATAAGGTATTGGGCGCGGGCGACATGATATGTCGCCCCTACAAGGTTTGCCCGCTACTAAGGCGCAAGCGGGCGAGACAAATCTCGCCCCTACAGCTTCCCATTTTCCGAATCACCATACATTTGCCTTCCTGTCCATGATAAGCTACGTGGCTGACTTGTCGGGCAGGCCCCGCATATCCAAACCCATCGCTTGATTGAGGAGAGACCGCAAATGATGAAGACGCATACTTGCGGCGAATTGCGCGAGAAAGACGCCGGGACGCCGGTCCAATTGGCTGGCTGGGTCAATCGGCGGCGTGACCAGGGTGGCTTGATCTTCATCGATTTGCGCGACCGCTGGGGCATCACGCAAGTGGTCGTCGATCTCGAATTGGCGCCCGGCGCCCACGCCATCGCCGACAGCGCCCGCAACGAGTATGTCCTGGCCGTCAAGGGCCAGGTGCGGATTCGCCCGGAAGGCACCGCCAATCCCGACTTGGCCACCGGTGATATCGACATCGTAGCCGCCGAAATTGTCATTCTCAACGCTGCGCGGACGCCGCCTTTCTATATCAACCGGGATGAGGGCGCGCTGGACGAGGCGCTGCGCATGCGCCATCGCTATCTGGATCTGCGCCGCGAAGTCATGCAGCGAAGCATCCTGCTGCGGCACAAAACCGTCAAGTTCATCCGCGACTTTCTCGAAGCCGAAGACTTTATCGAGATCGAAACGCCGATTCTCTTCAAGACGACGCCCGAGGGCGCGCGCGATTTTTTGGTGCCCAGCCGCTTGCAGCCGGGCATGTTCTACGCCTTGCCACAATCTCCTCAGCAGCTCAAGCAATTGCTGATGGTCGGCGGCTTCGAGCGCTACTTTCAGATCGCCCGCTGTTTTCGCGATGAAGACCTGCGCGGGGATCGCCAGCCGGAATTCACCCAACTGGACCTGGAGATGAGCTTCGTCGAGCGCGAAGATGTGATGCGGCTGATGGAAAAACTGGCGGCGGCCATCGTCAAAACCGTCACGCCGGAGAAGCGCCTGATCGCCGAGCCTTTCCCGCGGATACGCTACCGCGACGCGCTCGAACAATACGGCACCGATCGGCCGGACATCCGCTTCGATCTGCGCGCGATTGACATCAGCGACATCGCCGGGCGCTGCGCCTTCCCGGTCTTCGTGGACAACGTCAAAGCGGGGGTAAAAGTCAAATGCATGCGTGTGCCCGAAGTGGCGGGCGCGCTCAGCGGAACGCAACTGCGCAAGGTGGCAAAAGATCTGGAAAATATGGCGCGGCGGCATGGCGCCAAAGGCCTGGCTTATATCACGATTCCCACCGATCCCGAAGGTGAATTGCGCGGGCCCATCGGCAAGTTCTTCAGCGTCGATCTAAAGCTGGAGCTGATTGAGGCGATGGGCGCGGGCCCCGGCGATCTGCTGCTGTTTATGTCGGATGCGCCCGAGGTCATATACGCGGTGACCGACGCGCTGCGCAATCACTTCAAGGCCGAGCTAAGTCTGGATGACGATTTGCTGGCGTTCTGCTGGGTGATTGATTTTCCCGAGTTCATTTGGGACGCGGACAACGAACGCTGGGATCCATCGCAGCACATGTTCACCATGCCATTGCCGGAAGATTTGCCCCTGCTTGACAGCGATCCGGGCGCGGCCCGCGGCTCCCAGTACGACCTGATCTGCAATGGCTACGAGGTGGGCGGCGGCAGCATCCGCATTCATGACCGGGCGATCCAGGAGAAGATCTTCCCGCTAATCGGCCAGAGCATGGAGCACGCCATGCGCGAATTTGGGCACATGCTCGAGGCTTTCGAGTACGGGGCGCCGCCTCACGGTGGCATGGCCTGGGGCATCGACCGGCTGGTGATGCTGCTCGCCGGCGCGCCCAATATCCGCGAGGTCATCGCCTTCCCCAAAACGCAGAATGGCACCGACATCATGGCCAACGCGCCATCCATAGCCGAAGCCGAACAACTCGGCGAGCTCTTCATCAAGCTGGATCTGCCCGACGAAGAATAGCGCCTGCCCCGCGCCAATTGTGGGGCAATCTCGCCCCGACGCCTGCCTATGCTGCCTGATTCTTGCAGGCATTTGCTCATTTTTGGTGTGCGTACGGGCGAGCCGGTGGCTCGCCCCTACAGGCCCCTGTTAAAGCGTCAATTGAGTCGTCGCGACAGAGTTTCCTTACACGCCTTGTCGTGGCGACATATCAGGTCGCCCGCATTGCGCCTCAGCTCTCTTCCTCCGGACCTAGAATATTCCCATGGAGCAGGCCGGCGATGACGCCACCGCCGAAGATGCCAATCAAATACGGAATCAGATACGAGCTGTCGCCAGCTATCAGCGCGGGGCCCAAGGTGCGGGCCGGATTGAGCGAGGCGCCGGTCGCGGGTCCGCCGGCGAGGATGCTGGCCGCCAGCGTGAAGCCGATGGCGACGCCCGCCAGCTTACCGGCGCGCCCGTAAGCCGCCGCCTGAATCACGGCGCTCACCAGGAAGAAGGTCAGAATCGCTTCGTAGATCGCCGCTGTCCATACTGAATCCTGCGTCAGGAAACCCGTCGTTTGGCCGAAGTTGTAGGCATTTTCGCCCAGGAATGCGGCCACGCCGGCGTCATTCTGCGGGAAGACCGAGACCAAAACCGCCGCCGCGATGATGCCGCCGATGGCTTGCGCGGCGATGTAATAGGCGGATTTGGCCCACTCCTGCTGGCCGCCGACCGCCAGGCCCAAAGTAACCGCTGGATTGACCTGCGCCCCGGAAATATGCCCGTAAGTGTAGATCAAGGCGCAGAGAATCAAACCGTGAGCGAAGGCGGGCACGAGCACGCCAAATACAGGCGCAACCAGTACCGCCGCCGAGCCCACAAATACCAATACAAATGTGCCGATCAACTCTGCCAACAATTCTCGCTGAAGCTTGTCGTCCACAATAATCCTCCCTATTCTTATTTTCCTTTTTGCGTTGCGACAAGTTTATTATATGTGCTCGGACGAATCTCGCGCGGCGGACAAACTTGTTGATTCTGACCCGGTAAATTCTGACTATATCGTAACTTCGCCAAGCATTCAAAAAGACTCGGCGCCCTCTGTGGTGAAGAAGCCCTGCGCGCTGTTCGCAATCGGCTTATGCCCTTCATCCGCCGCTCGTCCCATTTGACAGCTATGGCGGAATCTGGTATAAACTGCGCGGCCTGCTGTATACGTGATAGAACTATATGTGCCGAGCCAACATTCTCCATAGGGGAGTCTATCTTTGGCGGCCAATGTAATAGGCCTGAGCCAAAACAGCGGTCGTCAAGCGATTCCCGACCTGTAATTTGCAGGTTCGAGACACTATGGCTACACGGTACAGTGGGTTCGTTCTAATAGGCAGTGTACCTGGTACACTGTCTTTCCATTTCCCTAGCGGGCGTAGTCGTCCCCAAAGGTCTGCGTCAACAATATCGGAAGGCGCTCGACGCGCGGCACCAGCACTTGCTGCTGATGTTCTTCAGTAACGTATTCTTCCAAATAACTGAAGTCCATCACGCGCATTGAGATCTTGTCGAAGTCGATGTCCCGCAGGAGAAATGCTAGTTGCACGATCTGTTCCAGGTCGAGCCCGGTTTCTACATGCGCCTCCAACGTGCCCAGCAGGGCCGGCAATTGCGCGATTAAACGCACAAAGTTGAGGCTGAGCACGCGCTCGCGGATGGCGTAAAGCACCATCTGCTGCCGCTCCGCCCGCCGCACATCGTTATTCCCGTGGCGGGTGCGCGCGAAGCGAAGCGCGTCTCGCCCGTCCAAAACATGCGTCCCCGCCGGCAGATAAAAGGGATCATATCCATAATTCATATCGGGAAAACGCTCGTCGTCGATCGTGTAGTCGATGCTGACTTCGATCCCGCCAAGATGATTGACTACATCGATCACCGCCTGGAAATCCACCAGGACATAATTGTGAACGCGCATGCCTAAATTCCAACTGACCGTCTGCTGAAGCAGGCGCGCGCCATAACCCGTGGCCCGGCTCTCGCCTATGAAATAGGCGCGGTTGATCCGGTCGCGCGCTTCTTGATCCGGTATGCGCACCCACAAGTCGCGCGGGATGCTCAGGACGCCAATGCGGCCTGTTTGCGGATCAATGCTGACGAGCATCAAACTGTCGGTTCGGACCGGTTCCCCGGCTTGATCCGGGCGCCGATCGAGCCCGCCGACAATGATGGTGTAGCGCGATTGACCATCCCAGGGGACCATTTCAATCAGGCTGCCGTCGTCCAGCTTCAAGACATCAATGCCCACGCGGCGGCCATCGGCAATGAATTCGCTGCGCGCGTTCACCGGCGTGGGCAGGGCCGGCGTCAACTGCGCTGTCGGTATCACTTCCTGGAGCGATTGGGGCACGCGGATGAGCACGATCATCGCCAGCACGAGGAAAGCAAAGACAGAAATCATGCCGCCTGCTAAGATGACCCAAGCCCATTCGTTGCGCCGGCGCCGTTGATGTCTGCTCTGCAGGCGCGCGCGTCCGCCGGTCAACGGTCCGCTTGCCGGCGGCCGGGGGGGATTATAAGCGCGGCGGGTGAATTCGGCCGTGCTGTATACGGGCGCCGCGTTATCCGCAGTCGGCGGCTTCCTGGCAGCCGGGCCGCCTGCCTTTTGCGGTCTGTCAGCCGAGGCCGGTCTGCTGTTCCCGTCAACCTGATGGGACATTCTGAAGGGTTTCCAAATTCGGGTAATCAAAGTGTAAGTGCCAGTATAGGGCGGGTCATAAAATGCGGCAAATCCGCATATTGCGAGAAACTGATTTTCGCGACGGCGCCAGCAATATGGCGATCGACTGCGCGATCCTGGAGGCGGTCGCCCAAGGCGCCCAGCCGCCGACGCTGCGTCTCTATGGCTGGGCCCCATTTTGTCTTTCGCTCGGTTATGGCCAGCGCGCGCGCGACGCCGATGAAGCGGCCCTGGCCATGCGCGGCTGGGGGCTGGTGCGCCGGCCGACTGGCGGCAAAGCCATCCTGCATGGCGATGAGTTGACCTACAGCCTCAGTCTGCCCCTCGAGCATCCGCTAGCGGGAGGCGATATCGTCGAAAGTTATCGTCGGCTAAGCGTCGGTTTCCTGGCCGCGCTTGAGCGGCTCGGTGTGGCGGCGGCGGCCGAGCGACAAACGGTTCGCGCGCCCGGCGCGGAAGCCGGTCCCGTCTGTTTCGAGATGCCGTCGCATTATGAGATAAGCGCGGGCGGGCGCAAATTGATCGGCAGCGCGCAGCTGCGGCGCAGAGGCGGCCTGCTGCAGCACGGCACGCTCCCGCTGGCTGGCGACCTGGCGCGTATATGTGATGTGCTGAAATACGCTGACCGCGAGACGCGCATGATGCAAAAATCCAGAGTTCGTGACCGGGCCGTAACCTTGGCGCAGGTCCTGGGCAAGACGCCTTCGTGGTCGGATGTTGAGGCGGCCATCGTGGGTGGTTTCGCGCGCGCCTTTGATCTGGACCTGGCGCCCGGGGGCTTATCCGCGGCCGAAGCGGCGCGTGCTGAAGAATTGATCGGCGAACGGTTCGGCAATCCCGACTGGACTTTCAAGCGCTAACCCGTAGGGGCGAGCCATTGAGTCGCCCGCCGAACCAAGCCTTGTAGGGGCGACACGCTGAGTCGCCCTCGTCCTTCCCAGCCACCGCCTTCGCGCTCAATCCACACGCAAAAGCAGACCCGTCAAGTATTCGCCTTCAGGGAAGGTCAAGGCGACCGGGTGATCGGCGGCCGCCCCCAGTTGCGCGATGACCTGCGCCTCGCAGCCCGCATCAACCAGCGCGCCAAAGACGATCTTTTGAAACAGGTCACGACTAATGGCGCCCGAACAGGAGAAGGTCATCAGGTATCCGCCGTTCTCAAGCAGCTTAAAGGCGTTCAGATTCAGATTCTTGTATCCGCGGACGGCGCGTTGAACATCTGCCTTGCCAGCCGCGAACTTCGGCGGATCGAGCACAATGATGTCAAAATTCAGTCCTTCATCGAGGCAGTGGCGCAGATAGTCAAAGGCGTCCGCTTGAATGAATTCGACGCTCGCGCCGCGCCGATCAGGGTCACAGCCGTTGCGCTTGAAATTCGCCTCGGCCAATTCCAGCGCCGCATAAGAAGAGTCGACATTAATCGAGTGTATGGCGTCAAAGTGGCCGGCCGAAATGGCGAAACCACCGCTGTAACTGAAAAGATTGAGCAGCCTCAATTTGTCCTGAGCGCGCTCGCGCATGTGATTGACAAGCTCCGCCAGCGCCCGCCGATTCTCCCGTTGATCGAGATAGAAGCCGGTTTTGTGGCCGCCCTGGATGTCAACGCCGAAGCGGACACCGCCTTCTTCAATCTCAATGAGAGCGGGCGGCGCTCCACCGCGCATGGGACCGACCGCCGGCCGCAAGCCTTCTTTGGCTCTCGCTGCGATATCGCTGCGCTCGTAGACCTTGTCGGCGCCAGTGACCGCCGCCAGCGCCTCAACTATCCGCTCCTTCCGCTTGTCTATGAATAAGGTCTGCGCAACCAGCACATGCCAGTCGGCGTAGCGATCGACGATCAAGCCGGGCATGAAGTCGTTCTCGGCATTAACCAGGCGGCGCCCGGAACACTCGCCCGCGGCAGTATTGTCGCGCAGCTTGATGGCGCGCAGGAGCATGCGCCGCCACCAGGCGTCGTCGATCGGCTCGTCCTGCCAGGTCAGTATCCGCACCTGGATCTGCGATTTTGAATTCCAGCAGCCGCGCGCCAGCCAGCGATTCCGGTGGTCGACGACATCAACCAGCTCGCCGTCAATGGCATTCTCGGCATGAGCGATTGCGCCGGAGTAAATCCAGGGATGACGATTGCGGATCGGCTTCTCGCGCCCGCGCCTGATTTGAACCAGCCCGTCGGTCATAACAAGTTGGCTGTTCCGGCCGCATCCACTTGTTCACCAGCGATGAGCGCGCGCAGCTCGGCTTCGCTGATGACGGGCACATTGCTCTTGATGGCTTTGTCGACCTTGCTGCCCGGCGCGTCGCCGGCGACGACATAACTCGTTTTCTTGCTGACGCTGCCGGTGACCTTGCCGCCATGCGCTTCGACCAGGGCCTTGACCTCGCCGCGCGGCACGCTCATCGCGCCGGTCAAGACGAAGGTCTGCCCGCTGAGGCCGTCGCCGGAAACGACCCTTTCCGCGGCGCGCATGTTTACGCCCGCCGCCTGCATCTTGGCGAGGATATTCTGGTGATGCTCGTCGCTAAACCAGTCGACAATGTTCGCCACCAGCACTGGCCCCAAGCCTTCAATCGAATGCAGCGGGCGCGACGCCGCGATGAGATCGGCCAGGGACTGCGCCAGCGCCGGAAGCTGCTCAGCGGAAACGGGCAGCGGCTTGAGCAAACGCGCGAGCCGATCGCGGAGGTCCGCCGCGTCCTGATAACGCGGCGCCAGCTCCGTCAATGGATGGCGCAGGCGAAAGATCACCCTTGCGCTTTCATCATCGTCGGCTCCCGCTTCACGCAGCAGCGGCGCCACCGTATGCGCGAAAGATTCTCTTGCCACGCGGATTTGCTTTGATGTATCGAGCAAATCTTGCATGGACGCGAAGCTGTCGGTCAGCAAGCCAGCCACCGTGGCGCCGACGCCATCGATGCCCAAAGACGTCAGCACCTGTTCAAAGGGGCGCGCTTTTGCCGCTTCGATTGACGCCAGCAGGTTCTCCACTTTTTTCTCAGCGAAGCCTTCCAGCGCCAGCAGCGGCGCCGCCTCCAGATAGAAGATATCGGCCTCGTCCTTGATGAGCTTTTTTTCAATTAATGTGGCGATGGTTTGCGGTCCCATGCCTTCGATATCCAGCGCGCCTCGCGACACAAAAAACTCGAGTGTGCGCATGACCCGCTCCGGGCATTGCGGATTGGCGCAGAACCAGTCGACGGCGCCGGCCGGCTGGATCAGCCGGGTATCGCAGAAGGGGCAGGCCTCAGGCGGGAGGATGGCCGTCTCGCTCCCGTCTCGCGCGCCGGGCACAGGCCCGATCACATAGGGGATGACATCGCCGGAGCGCTTGACGACCACGCGGTCGCCCTGGCGGATATCGAGGGCGGCCACCTGTTCATAATTGTGCAAGCTGGCATTGGAAACCGTCACGCCGCCGATGAAGACGGGTTCAAGTTGGGCTGTCGGTGTCACCTTGCCCGTGCGCCCGACGCCGATGGTGACGCCGAGCAGCTTGGTGCTGGCTTCTTCGGCCGGGAACTTGTAAGCGATCGCCCCGCGCGGATCTTTGCCGACCACGCCGAGCTCATCGGCATAAGCGAGATTATCGACCTTCAAGACCAGGCCATCGATCTCAAAGGGCAGGTCGTCCCGTTTCGCTTCCCAGCCGGGCAAGCGCTTCGTCACATCAGCCAGGTCCTTGCAGAGCGCCGCGTCCCTGATGACGTTGAAGCCCATATCGCGCAAGAATTGAAGCGTCTCCCATTCGCTGCTCAGCACGACGCCGTCGCCCTCCACGATAGCGTAAATATAGGCGGTCAACTTGCGCTTGGCGGTTGCGCGGCTGTCCTTCTGCTTCAGCGAGCCCGAGGCGGTGTTGCGCGCGTTGACATAGGCGGGCAAGCCAAGAGCCTGCTGCTCTCGATTGAGTTCGACGAAGCTGTTTTTGTGGAAGAGGATCTCGCCGCGGACGACCAGGCGCGCCGGCGCCCCGCCTTGATCGCGGTTCACGGGGATGCGCAATGGCACGGAGCGGATCGTCTTCACATTTGCCGTCACATCGTCGCCGAATTCGCCGTTGCCGCGGGTCGCTGCTCTTGTCAATACGCCGTCTTCATAAGTGATGACGATCGCCAGGCCGTCAAGCTTGGGCTGCAAGACGTACCGCAGTTGCGTCCCCGCCGGCAGCAGCCGTAGATTGCGCTCTTGCCAATTGGCGAGATCATCGGCGTCGAAAGCGTTGGACAAGCTCAAGATCGGCGCCGCGTGCCGCAGCTTCGGGAAGTCGCCCGAGAGGTCCGAGCCCACACGCTGCGTCGGCGAATCCGGCAGCGCGTACTCGGGATGCCGCGTTTCCAAATCCTGCAAGTCGGCGAACAGCCGATCATACTCGGCATCGGTGATGACCGGCTCGTTCAGTACATGATAACGATAAATATGCTGATGCAATTCGCCGCTCAGCTCGGCGATGCGCTCTTGAATCTCCCGGCTCATCTCCACTGTCCTGTATGTTAAGTGATTCCAATTATCTAATGATGACGACTGACATTGCAATGAAATTGCCAAAATAATCAGATTGTTGTACGGGCGAGCCGGTGGTTCGCCCACGCATACGATTGATATTCAGTTGCCACCGCAAATCTAATTTGCCGCCGCCTCTGAAACAGTGCGCAGATAATTGGCCACCGCCCAGCCCTCCACTTGAAATTGCGGGTCGCGCACCTGCCACCAGGTGAAGCCGTCCGCCTCCTGCGGCCCGCCGATGATATCAAATAATTTGCCCTCGCTCTCCCGGAAGAGGACCTGGCTGCCGCCCAGGGTAGGGCTGTTGCGAATGTTGAGCTTGTCAACCCCGACGCCGTAGACAGCCGCCCGCAGGCCGACGGCGAGCGGGATCGGCGTGTTCGTGATGATCACCGTCGGGATCGGCGGCCCCTCCAGAATCAGGCGCTCCGGCGTTTCCGCCGCCAGGATGACCTGCACCGCCGGCGGGCTTGGGGTCGCTGTCGATGCGAGCGGCGCGCCATCACTTTCAGCGCCGTCACTCTTGGCGACTTCGACGATTTCTATGACCGGCGCCAGGGGCGCGGCCGCCGGCGCCCCGCGCAGCGCAAAAATCAGAGCCAGCGCCGCCGAGGCAGCCAGCAGAACCAGGACCAGCGCCAGCGTCAGCAAGCGCGGCGAAAAATAAAGCGGATTGCGGGCGCGGCGAAGGGCGCGTTTGTAGGCGCGCCGGGCGCTGAATTGGGCGCGCGCGGCCCGGTAAGCGTCGCCGTCTTCCAGAATTGCAGTCGGCCCCGCCTTGCCGTCTTGACTGTCGCTGAGTGCTGTCGAGCTGTCGGCCACGGATGCGCTTCCAGGGCTTAACCGCGAGACGAATTCCACTGGCTGAAACGCTCAAATGGCCAGGTGTTGACCACTTGACGCGCTTCCACCCAGCCGCGGCGCGCGTTACTGATGCCGAACTCCATCAGGTCGAGATGCGCTACGCGGTGGGCGTCGGTGTTGATCGCCAGCAGCACGCCCATGTCCATCGCCATGCGCGCCAGCTCCGGCTTGAGATCCAGCCGCAGCGGATTGGCGTTGATTTCCAGAATGGTATTCTGCGCTTTGGCGGCCGCCAACACCGCGTCCCAATCGGCATCCACTTCCTCCCGATTGGGGAACTGCCGCGCTGAAGGATGCCCGATCATCTTGACATACGGGTTGCCAATGGCGTTGAGCAGGCGCTTGGTCACCTGTTCGCGGCCTTGCCCCAGGCCGGAGTGCAGCGAAGCGATGACGAAGTCCAATTGCGCCAGCACGTCATCCGGGTAATCGAGGCTGGCGTCGGCTTTGATGTCCATTTCAACGCCGGCCAAGACTTGTATCGCATCGCCCAATTCTTCATTTAGGCGCCGCACTTCTTCCGCTTGCGCCAGCAGACGCTCGATGGAGAGCCCGTTGGCAATGCCCAGGCTGCGCGAGTGATCGGTGATGACGATGTATTTGTGCCCGCGCTTGACGCAGGCCGCCGCCATCTCGGCGATCGTATTTTTGCCGTCGCTCCAGGTGCTGTGCATGTGCAAATCGGCAACGATATCCTCCCGCCGAATCAGGTTGGGCAGCCGCCCGGCGCGCGCCGCTTCGATTTCGCCGCTGTCCTCGCGCAATTCCGGCGGCACATATTGAAGACCAAGCGTCTGATAGACTTTGTCTTCGCTATCGCAGAGGACTTTTTCCGCCGATTCAATGATCGTCTTGTTCTCATCAACCGGGCTGAGGGCATGCTCGTTGAGGCTGAAGCCATGCTCAAGCGCGATCTGCCGCATCTTGACATTGTGCGCCTGGCTGCCGGTGAAATAATTGAGCGCCGTGCCCCAGCGCGCCTTCTCCAAAACGCGCACATCCACCTGCAAGCCGGAGAGCAGCTCCACCGAACTCTTGGTCGGCCCATGCCCGAGCACGCGGGCGACATTTTCCATAGTCACGAAACGATCCATGATCGGGCCCGAGTCGTCGGCAGCGATCAGCATATCGACATCGCCGATGGTTTCGCGCCCGCGCCGGATGCTGCCGGCCAGCGCGCCCTCCTGCGCCCCGGCCAGCCCCAGCAGCAGGTCAAGAATCGCCTGCGCGGCGGGCAAGGCGTCGCCGATGCTTGCTCGGCCAGTTTGACGCGACAAGGCTTCGATGCCATCCAGGATCTTCTGCTGGCTCTTCTTACCCATGCCGGCCAATCCCGCCAGCTTGCCGGCATCGGCGGCGATCTTGAGTTCATCGACCGATGTGATATCAAGCTGCTCCCAGAAGAGTTTCGCCTTCTTGGGGCCCACGCCGTTGATGTGCATGATATCGACCAGGCCCTCGGGGATCTCGGCTCTGAGCCGCTCGTAGAATTCGAGCTCGCCCGTCTCCAGCATCTCGTCGATCTTCGCCGCGATCGTCTTGCCAATATAGCTGAGACCGGTCAGCCCGCCTTCACTGGCGATTGCGCGCAGGTCACGCGGGACCCCGCGAATGGTCTCCGAGGCGCGGCGATAAGAAAGCACACGATGAATATTGTCGCCGCGAATCTGCAGCATGTCGGCGCAGCGTTCAAAAATATCGGCGATTTCACGGTTGCTGAGGCTCAATGCAACCTCCCTGACAGCATCCTTAGAACACATATTCGCAGTATACCAGAAATCCGCCTGTGGATAAAGACGGCTTGACCGGCACGATAAAATTTGCAGGCAAACATTTTCTGACGCCATTTCCGCCGTCGTCGAAACCTGTAGGGGCGTCTCGCTGAGACGCCCTCTTGCGTATTCAATCGCCAGAACATCCGGATCCAGATTTGCTGTGTGTACGGACGACCCTTGTCTCGCCCTTTGATCGCCCGTTTTCTCTTACAACTCGCCCTATTCGCGGGCCCCGTGCAGGCGCAGGGTTGGCCTCCCCCCATTGCTATGGGGGGACCGAGGGGGGTTGGCCTCCCCCCATTGCTATGGGGGGACCGAGGGGGGTTGCCCCCCAATCCGCGCTTGACATGCGCGCAGAGCCGCGCTACCATCTCAGCAACAGAATATCATGAAAGACGTTGATCCAGAGTAGTACGCGTCATCGTGCAGTTCAGAGACTCGCTAGCCGCTGTGAATGCGAGACACGCAGAGACGCCGAATGGACTGGGGAGTCGCGCAGGTGAAAGGCATGCCAATTAGCTTGCGCCGGAGAGCGCACCGTTAGCAGCGCGGGATATCGGCTTCAGGTCTGTATCCACAAAGCGGCTTGCGAAAGCAGGCAATCAAGGTGGCACCGCGGGAACCCTTCTCGTCCTTGAATGGATGATTCGGGTTCTTTTGATTTGGGGGCGTGGCCGATGTTCGAGACGATGCAAATAGAGCGAACCGATATCAAACCCTCGCGCCAAGAGATGCATGAACACTTCCGGCGCGGCGATCATGTGCCGGTCTATCGCAGCCTCTTGGCCGACCTGGAAACGCCAGTCTCGGTCTACATGAAGCTCAAGCAGGCCGGCAAACCAGCCTTCCTGCTGGAGAGCGTCGAGGGCGGCGAGCAGGTCGGGCGCTACTCATTCATCGGTGTCAATCCCAAGGGCCTGCTCAGCGTCAAGGATAATATCGTCAGCTTTAAGCGCGATGGTGAGACGACCCAATTCGCCATCCCCGAAGGGCAAGACCCGCTGCACGTCATCAAGCGCCACTTTCAGACGGTTAATCCGGTCGCGCTGGAGGGCTTGCCGCGGCTGGTCGGGGGCGCGGTCGGTTATATGTCTTACGATATCGTACGCTATTTTGAAGACCTGCCGGCCAGCGCCAGCGACGACCTGCGCGTGCCGACGGTCGCCTTCATGCTGCCCGATACATTGGTGATCTTTGATCATGCCATGCACCAGCTGATTGTCCTTGCCAATGCGCATAACACCGGCAATGATCCGGACGCGGCTTATGAGCGGGCCATCGCCAGCATAGACAAGATCGTCGAGGCATTGTCGGCGCCCCTTGTCCATCAAGCCTACGATCTGCCACTGAACGGCGAACGGGCCGATCCAAAGGCGAATGTCGAAAAGCATGTCTATGAAGACAAGGTGCGCATTGCCAAAGAATACATCCGCGATGGCGATGCCTTTCAGATCGTGCTCGCCCAACGCTTCAGCCGCGCCACCGAAGCCAGCCCGCTGCAGATATACCGCGCCTTGCGCGCGACCAATCCGTCGCCGTACATGTTCCTGCTGGAATTCAGCGAAGACCTCACGCTGGTCGGCGCGTCGCCGGAGATGCTGGTGCGCCTGGAAGATGGCATCGCCTACAATCGGCCGCTGGCGGGGACGCGCCGCAGGGGCGTGACCGAGAAGGAAGACCTTGAGCTGGAAGAAGAACTCATCAACGACCCCAAAGAGCGCGCCGAACATGTCATGCTGGTCGACCTTGGGCGCAACGATCTGGGCCGCGTCTGCGATTATGGCACGGTGCGCGTCACCAAGATGATGTATGTCGAGCGCTATTCGCATGTCATGCACATCACCAGCCAGGTGGAAGGGCTGCTGCGCCAGGGCATGGACGCCTTTGACCTGGTCCGCGCCACCTTCCCGGCCGGGACGCTCAGCGGCGCCCCCAAAGTGCGCGCGATGGAAATCATCGAAGAGCTGGAAGGCACGCGCCGCGGCCCCTACGGCGGGGCGGTCGGGTATTTCAGCTTCGACGGCTCGATGGATATGTGCATCACCATCCGCACGCTCTTGATGCAAAACGGCGCCCTAAGCGTTCAAGCCGGCGGCGGCATCGTCGCCGACAGCGACCCGACCGAGGAATACTACGAGACCATCAACAAAGCGAAAGCGGTCTTCGAAGCGGTCAAATTCGCCGAGAAAGGACTCGCGTGAACGAAATCTGTTGGGGATTGTCCGCCAAAACGCAAACTCTACGGACGACCAAACACGTCGCCCGCCAACCAACGATCTGTAGGGGCGACCTATCAGGTCGCCCGTCAAAACGCAAACTGTAGGGGCGAGGCGGTGACTCGCCCGAAGGATCAAAATTGGGGGCGCCTGAAAAACATGATTCTGGTAATCGACAACTACGATAGCTTCACCTATAACATCGTGCAAGAATTGGGCGAGCTGGGCGCCAGGCTGACAGTCTATCGCAACGACAAAATCACCGTCGACGAGATACGCGCGCTGGCGCCGGAACGCATTGTGATTTCGCCCGGGCCCGGCTTCCCGATCGACGCCGGCGTCTCGCTCGACCTGATTCGCGAGCTCGGCTCAGAGATACCGCTGCTGGGCGTCTGCCTGGGTCATCAAGCGATCGGCGAAGCCTACGGCGGCCTGGTTGTGCATGCGCCCGAGCTGATGCACGGCAAAACGAGCATGATCTATCATGAGGGCGATACCATCCTGGGCGACATCCCCAACCCCTTTGAAGCCACCCGCTACCACAGCCTGATTGTCGATGAAGCCGCATTGCCCGACTGCCTGCAAATCACCGCGCGCACGGCCACCGGAGAAATCATGGGCTTGCGGCACAGAGAGCATCCGGTCATCGGATTGCAATTTCATCCGGAAAGCATCTTGACCGGCTACGGTCTGCAAATTCTGGGCAATTTTCTTAACTATGAGCCACTATCACTTAACGTGGGGGCGACCCTGTGATTCGCCAACCCGCCCAACCAACGACTCGTAGGGGCGACCTATTAGATCGCCCGCCAAATGACCAACGCGAATGTGTGTACGGGCGACCCTGTGATTCGCCAACCCGCCCAACCAACGACTCGTAGGGGCGACCTA
>WTGN01000013.1:208358-216008 GCA_011523545.1 Chloroflexota bacterium
TTAGGTCGCCCGCCAAATGACCAACGCGAATGTGTGTACGGGCGAGCCGGTGGCTCGCCCACCCGAACGCGTTTTCGACAACACGCCGATAACCAAAGGATCGTCAAATGGATATACAAAAGGCAATCGACGCACTGAGCCGCTACGGTCACCTCAGTGCCGAGCAAGCAGAATCAGTCATGCGGCAGATCATGACCGGCGGCGCCAGCGAAGCGCAGATCGGCGCTTATCTGATGGCGCTGAGCATGAAAGGCGAGACGACCGACGAAATCACCGGCAGCGCGCGCGCCATGCGGGACGCGGCGACCAAGGTGCCAACCACGATCGATGCTGACATGCTGGACACCTGCGGCACCGGCGGCGACCGCTCCGGCACTTTCAATATCAGCACCACCGTCGCCTTTGTCGCGGCCGGCGCCGGCATACCGGTGGCGAAACATGGCAATCGAGCCGCGACCAGCAAGAGCGGCAGCGCCGATGTCCTGGCCGCGCTCGGCGTCAACTTCGACCTCACGCCCGCGCAGGTAGGCCGCTGCATTGATGAGATCGGCATCGCTTTCCTCTTCGCCGTCATGCTGCATCCGGCCATGCGTCACGCCATCGGGCCGCGCCGAGAGCTCGGCATCCGCACAATATTCAACATTCTAGGACCGCTGACCAACCCGGCCGGCGCCCAGCGTCAATTGATGGGCGTCTTCGCGCACAGCCTGACCGATCTCCTGGCGAAGGTATTGAAAGACCTGGGCGTCAAATCGGCCATGGTGGTCAACGGCTATGGCGGCCTGGATGAGCTGACGGTGACGGGACCCAATCGCATCAGCTATCTGGAAGAAAACGGCGACATCTCTCACTTGGATGTTGACCCCACCGAACTGGGTTTCCACATGGCAAGCATTGATGACCTAAAAGGCGGGGACCCCAACGAGAACGCCGAGATTGTGCGGCAAATTCTGAATGGCGCCGACAAGGGCCCCAAACGCGACATCGTGCTGCTGAACGCGGGCGCCGCCATCATGACCGGCGGAATGGCCAGCTCAATCCCCGACGGCATCGTCATCGCGCGCGACAGCATCGATAGTGGCGCAGCGCTGCAAAAGCTGGACGCCATGATCGAGTTCAGCCGGAGCTTCGCCGCATGAGCGGGCCGTTTGTCACGACCGATACGGTGCTGGACCGAATCCTGGACCGCAAGGTGGCGGAGCTGGCTGAACAGCGCGCCATGACGGACGATGCGGAAGCCAGGCGTCGCGCCGAACGGTCGCCCTATCCAGCGCGAGATATGACGCGGGCCCTTGGGGGCGCGCATGTCAGTTTGATCGCCGAGGTGAAACGGGCGTCGCCGAGCAGAGGGCCGCTGACGAAAGACTTCGCGCCGGTGATGCTGGCGGCCACCTATGCCCACAACGGCGCTTCGGCGATATCGGTTTTGACGGACGAGAATTTCTTTCAAGGCAGCCTGGCCTATCTGACCGCGATACGTGAAGCGGTCGAGCCGCCGCTCCTGCGCAAGGACTTCATCATTGATTCCTATCAGGTCTACGAGGGGCGGGCGGCCGGCGCCGACGCCATGCTGCTGATCGTGGCCGCCCTGTCGGATGCCCAACTGGCGGACTTGCAGGCGCTGACGATCGAGCTGGGCATGAGCGCGCTGATTGAAGTGCATAACGAAAGCGAGCTGGAACGCGCGCTCCGCCTCGGCGCAAAGTTGATCGGCATCAACAACCGCGACTTGCGAACATTCGATGTCGACCTCGGTACGACCGCCCGGCTGGCCGGCATGGTTGACGAGGACGTATTATTGGTCGCCGAGAGCGGCATCTTCTCCGCCGCCGATGTGCGCGAAATGGGGCGCCTGGGCGCGCGGGCGATACTCGTCGGCGAAGCGCTGATGAAGGCGCCCGACACAGCCTCCCTCGTTCGCGAATTGAGTAGGGGCGAGGCGGTGACTCGCCCGCCAAAACGCAAACCGTAGGGGCGAGGCGCTGACTCGCCCAAAAAACAACGAAGGCCTGGAACCGTGACTAAAATCAAAATCTGCGGATTGCGAACGCCTGAAAACGCCCTGATGGTCGCGCGCGCCGGCGCTGATTTTATCGGCTTGAACTTTTATCCCGAATCGCCTCGCTATGTTGAGCCCGCGCTCGCCGCGGAGATTGTGGCCTGCCTGCGGGAGGGCTTGGGCGCCTCATGCCCCAAGCTGGTCGGCATCTTTGTCAACGCGTCGGCCGCTGAAGTCCGCGCCATCGTCGAGCGGGTCGGCCTCGATTTCGCCCAGCTCAGCGGCGACGAACCGCCCGAGACGGTGGAGGCCCTGCCGGGCATCGCCTTCAAGTCGATTCGCCCGCATGACGTAAAGGCCGCGCTGGCCGCTGCTAAACGGCTGGCGCCTGCATTTCCGAACAGCAGCGATGCGCCTTCGATTCTGCTGGATGCCTTCAATCCCAAGCTCTACGGCGGCACCGGCGAGACGGCGAGCCTGGACATCGCGGCGGCCTTGAAGGCGTCGGTTCCGCGCCTGATGCTGGCCGGCGGGCTGAACCCCGACAATGTTGCCGAGCGGGCGCGCGCGGTCAAACCCTGGGGCCTGGATGTCGCCAGCGGCGTGGAAGCGGGGATGCCCGGCATCAAAGACGAACGAGCAGTGCGCGCCTTCATCAGCGCGGCGCGGGCGGCCTCATGAGCGAGCTTTTCGATATCTATGATGAAGCCCTCAATCACATCGGCGTCAAAGAGCGAGACGAGGTGCATCGCGATGGCGATTGGCATCAGGTCTTTCATTGCTGGGTCATCGGGCGCGAGGCCGATGGCGGACCCTTTCTGGTCTTGCAAAAGCGCCGAGAACACTTGGATTATCCGGGCAAGATCGACATCAGCGCTGCCGGACATCTCGCGGCGGGCGAGACCGTACGCGACGGTCCACGCGAGATTGAAGAAGAGCTGGGCCTGCGCGTGAACTTTGAAGACCTGATTCCGCTCGGGCGCCGCCTCGGCGTCAGCCGGCTCGGCGACTTTGTCGATTGCCAAATTTGCCACGTGTTTTTCTACGAGACCGATCAAGCATTGGCGGATTATTCATATTCGCGCGCCGAGATCGCCGGTTTGCTCAAGCTGCGGCTGGCCGATGCCCTGCGCCTGTTCTCTGAAGAGGTCGATTGCGTTGATGCGGCCGCCGAGGGTTTGGGCGCCGCCAAAGTTCCCGTGACGCGCGCCGACTACATCCCAAGTATTGACAATTATGTGATGAAGATTCTAATCCTCGTCCAACGCTTCTTCGCCGGCGAGACCGAACTATGGATTTAAGAACAGCAAGGCAACAATCCCAATCGTCATATTCGGCGCAATCTGTAGGGGCGAGCCATCGGGTCGCCCACCGCCGCATCACGAATCTCTATGGGCGAGCCATTGGGTCGCCCGCACCGGCGATAACTGTAGGGGCGCGCACGTGGCCCGCCCGCACCGGCGAAAACTGTAGGGGCGAGCCATTGAGTCGCCCGCACCGGCGAAAACTGTAGGGGCGAGACTTGCCTCGCCCGCCGCTTAACAAGAGGACGCATCGCCATGTCTGACCTATACATCCAAACCGACCTCAATGACCTGCCCGACGCCCGCGGCTACTTCGGTGAATTCGGCGGCCGTTTTGTGCCGGAGACGATCATCCCGGCGCTGGACGAGCTGGAAGCGGCCTACAATGACGCGATGGCCGATCCCGTTTTTCACCATGAATTGAGCCACCTGCAGCGCACCTACACCGGCCGGCCGACGCCGGTCAGTTACGCCCGCCGCTTGAGCGAGGCGCTTGGCGGCGCGCGCATTTACCTCAAGCGGGAAGACCTGGCGCATACCGGCGCGCACAAAATCAACAACGCGCTGGGGCAGGGCTTGCTGGCCAAACGCATGGGCAAGCGCCGCATCATCGCCGAAACCGGCGCCGGCCAGCATGGTGTCGGAACCGCAACGGCAATGGCCCTGCTCGGCCTGGAATGCCACGTTTACATGGGCACGGTTGACATCCGCCGCCAGCAGCCCAACGTCTTCCGCATGAGGCTGCTGGGCGCTGAAGTGATCCCGGTCGAAAGCGGCAGCCGCACCCTGAAAGACGCAATCAACGAAGCCATGCGCGACTGGGTGACCAATGTCGAGACGACCTTCTACCTGCTCGGCTCGGCCCTGGGTCCGCACCCCTATCCGAAGATGGTGCGCGACTTTCAAAGTGTGATTGGGGCGGAGGCGCGCGAGCAAATTCAAACGCTGACCGGCCAACTGCCGGATGCCTGCATCGCTTGCGTCGGCGGCGGCAGCAATGCCATCGGCCTCTTCCACGCTTTTCGCGCCGACGAAAATACCGAACTCATCGGCGTCGAGGCCGGCGGGCATGGCATCGACAGCAAGCAGCACGCGGCCCGCTTCGCCGATCTCGATATCAGCCGTCCCGGCATTTTGCACGGCACGCGCTCCTACGTCATGCAAAACGAGGACGGGCAAATCATGGAAACCCACAGCGTCTCCGCCGGCCTGGATTATCCATCCGTCGGGCCCGAACACGCCCACCTGCGTCAATTGGAGCGCGCCTATTACACCATGGCCACCGACGATGAAGCGCTGGAAGCCTTTCAAGTCTTGAGCAAGCTCGAAGGCATCATCCCGGCTTTGGAGAGCGCGCACGCCATCGCCGAAGCCATCAAACGAGCGCCGACCATGCCGCAAGACAGCGTCCTGCTGGTCAACCTGTCCGGCCGCGGCGACAAAGACCTCGATACCGTCATCGGACTATTATGATTATGAACTGTAGGGGCGACAAATCATGCCGCCCGCCGCCGCATCACAAACTGTAGGGGCGATTCTGTGAATCGCCCGCAAACGCCACCTAGGAGACGACAAATTGACTCGACCAAAACACGGCACAGCCGCCATTGACGCCATGTTCGCCCGCGCCAAATCCGAAAAACGCGCCGCGTTCCTGCCCTATTTCTGCATCGGCTATCCCAATTACGCTGAATCGCTGCGCGCCATCGAATCGGTCGCCGCAGCCGGCGTCGACGGCTTCGAGATCGGCATCCCCTTCAGCGACCCAATCGCCGACGGCCCAACCATCCAGGCGACTACCCAAATCGCGCTGGAAAACGGTATCACGGTGCGCAAATGCCTCGCCGCCGTGAAGACCCTGCGCCAAAAAGGCGTCACGCAGCCGATGCTGATGATGGGCTATGCCAATCCCCTGGTGGCCTACGGGACCGATCGCTTCCTGCGCGACGCGCGCGCGGCCGGCGCCGACGGGCTTATCGTGCCCGATTTGCCGCCGGAGGAAGCGTCCATGTTCGCCGAAAGCTGCGCCCGCGAGGGCCTGGCGCTGGTCTTCTTCCTGGCGCCGACCAGCAATGACGCGCGCATCGAAATGGCGACCGCCAACGCAACCGGTTTCATCTATGTCGTCTCGCTGACAGGCATCACAGGCGCGCGAAAAGAACTGCCCGCTTACCTGACGAAATACTTCGCCCGCTTAAGAGCCAAGACCGATATGCCCCTCGTGCTGGGCTTCGGCATCAGCACGCCAGAGCACGCCCGGCAGCTGCGCGGCTTGACCGACGGCTTCATCGTCGCCTCAGCCCTGATACGAGCCTGGGAGCGCGGCTTTGACGACATGCGCGCCCTGGCCGGAGAAATCTTCGCCGCGAGCCGGGAGTGATTTACCACCAACGTCTTGTAGGGGCTACCCATTGGGTCGCCCGCCTTAGTCGAATCTGTAGGGGCGAGCCTTGGCTCGCCCGCCGCCACAACACGAATCTGTAGGGGCTACCCATTGGGTCGCCCGCCTTAGTCGAATCTGTAGGGGCTACCCATTGGGTCGCCCGCCGCCACAACACGAATCTGTAGGGGCTACCCATTGCGTCGCCCGCCACCGCCGAATCCTGTACGGACTGCCTGTTGCGTCGCCCGCCAAGGTCGAATCCCATATACGGGCTATCTGTTGCGTCGCCCGCCAATGCCGACTCCCTTAGGGGCGACTCTGTGAGTCGCCCACGATTCACGAACACAGAGATCAGTTGCAGGCAATCTATTGACAGGTCAATGATGCTTGGGTAAAGTACACTCATAGAGCTATCGAGGGTCTGAGCGCCAAAATGCATATTTTGCACATTTTCGATTTCCGCTATTATTGCTACCCAAACTGCATAGACCGGTCTGGGGTGATTCGCGCTGTCAACTGATTTCCGACGCTGACATGAACAAGAGCAAGGGCGCAGAGTGAAACACTCAGCGTCTTTTTTGTTTTGAAGGGGAGAAGGCAGAATATGATACGAGGCGTACGCGGCGCGACAACTGTGGAACAGAATTCGAGGACGGCGATCATGTCGGCGACCGAGGAGTTGCTAGCCGCCATGATCGACGCCAACGGCATCGCCGAAGAGGACGTCGCCAGCATCCTCTTCACCGCCACGCCCGGCCTCGACGCTGCCTATCCGGCGGCGGCCGCCCGCGAGATGGGCTGGACGCGCACAGCTCTGATGGGCTTTCAAGAGGCCCATGTCGTTGATGGTCTGCAGCAATGCGTCCGCGTCTTGATCCACTGGAACACCGACAAGCCGATGGACGACATTCAGCACGTCTTCTTGCGCGAAGCGGTAAAGTTGCGGCCTGATCTATCAGCCAGCGATGGCGCGGAGGGCGCCTGATGTCGAACGGATTCCGCGCCCGCCATTTGGCCATCGTCGGCCTGGGTTTGATGGGCGGCTCGCTGGCGCTGGCGATGCGCGCTCACGCCGAGCATATCAGCGGCATCGATCATGACGAGCGGGCCCGCGCTTATGCCCTCGAGCGCGGTATGGTCGATTGCGCGACCGACGACTTGTACGCCGGCGTCAACCGCGCCGATGTGGTCATACTCGCGGCGCCCGTCCGCGTCATCATCGAAATGCTGCAAATGCGCATCGGCTCCTACCTGCGCTCCAATACCCTGGTTATCGATATCGGCAGCACAAAACAAGATATCGTCGACGCGATGGCCAGCTTGCCCATCGGCGTTAACGCGGTCGGCGGGCATCCCATGACGGGCAAGGAAAACGGCGGCATCGAAGAATCGGACGAAGCGCTCTATCGCGACCGGCCCTTCGTGCTCTGCCCGTCCAGGCGGACGACGCCGGCGACGCGGCTCCATGCGCTGGCTTTCGTCGAGACCCTCGGCGCAGCGCCCATCGAAATGGAAGCCGAACGCCATGACCAAATCGTCGCCGGCATCAGCCACCTGCCTTATTTGCTGAGCGCGACCCTCGTGGCGACCATCGCCAACCAGGCCGAGCGCGATCTGGCTTTCTGGGAGCTGGCTGCGGGCGGCTTCCGCGATACCAGCCGCCTGGCCGCCAGTGATGTAACGATGATGGGCGATATCCTCAGCACCAACACGCAAGCGGTCGCCACCTTGCTGGCCCAGTTTCGCATGCAGCTGGCGATGCTGGAGACGATGTTGATCGCCGGCGATGACCATCGCCTGGGCCAATCGTTGGAGCCGATACGGCAGGCGCGTAAGGAATGGGCGCGGCATTATGACAATCGACATTTGTAGGGGCGAGGCGGTGACTCGCCCACAGAATCCAGCATTCGTAGGGGCGAGGCGGTGACTCGCCCACAGAATCCAGCATTCGTAGGGGCGAGGCG
>WTGN01000013.1:216108-226826 GCA_011523545.1 Chloroflexota bacterium
GTGACTCGCCCGCCGCCAATAATAAGTTTCGGACATGGCGACGCTGGGGGGATGGGGTGAAATCTAAACCGAATCAATTCAGGCTTCGTCCCGGCGGCGCCCTGCGCGGTGAGCTGACCGTGCCGGGTGACAAGTCGATCTCACACCGGGCGGTCATGCTGGCCGCCTTCGCTCGCGGCCAGTCGGAGATACGCAATTGGCTGGCGGCCGGCGATACCGAAGCGACCTTGGGCGCCATGCGCGATCTGGGCGCGAACATTGAGCGGCATGACGCGACCACCCTGTCGATAGAGGGCGGCGGACTGCGCCAATCCGCCTCGCCGCTGAATCTGATGAACGCGGGCACCGGCCTGCGCTTGCTGGCCGGCATCATGGCCGGGCAAGATTTTCCCAGCGTATTGGACGGCAGCGCCCAGCTCCGACGGCGGCCGATGAAACGCATCACCGATCCGCTCGGGTTGATGGGCGCCGATATCGAGTCCAACGGCGGCCGCTGCCCCCTGCATATTCGGCCCGCTAAACTACGGGGCATCACCTACGAAATGCCCATAGCCAGCGCCCAGGTCAAAAGCGCCATCCTGCTCGCCGGCTTGTACGGCGATGCGCCGACGACGGTGATACAGCCGGGGCCCGCGCGCGATCACACCGAGCGCATGCTGCGGGCCCTCGGCGCCGAAATCCGCGAAGACGGCGTCGATGGAAACACCATAACTGTGCATCCGAACGCCAACCTGTCGCCGCTCGATATAACCGTGCCCGGCGACGCGTCCTCAGCCGCTTTTCTGCTGGTGGCCGCGCTGCTCACGCCGAACAGCGATCTCTTGATCAGCGGCGTCAATCTGAACCCGACGCGCGCCGGCCTGCTGGATGTCCTCGACGAAATGGGCGCGAACATCGAAGTCAGCAACCTGGCTGAACAAGCGGGCGAGCCAATCGGCGACATCCGCGTGAAGACAAGCGCGCTCAGGGGCATTGAGATCGGCGGCGAAATGGTCGTGCGCATGATCGACGAATTCCCCATCTTGATGGTGGCGGCGCTGCAGGCGGAGGGCGAAACCCTCGTGCGCGACGCTCGTGAGCTGCGCGTCAAAGAGACCGATCGCATCGCGGTGATGGCGGCGGAGTTGCGCAAACTGGGCGCCGAAATTGAGGAGCGCGACGATGGCTTTCGCATCATCGGACCGCAGCATCTGACCGGCGGCCAGGTCGACGGGCATGACGATCACCGCATCGCCATGAGCTTGACCGTGGCCGGTCTAAACGCTGCCGAAGGCGCAATCGTGACCGACGCTGCCTGCGCCGGCGATAGCTTTCCCGGCTTCGCCGAGACGCTCATGCGCTGCGGCGCAAACATAATCACATCGTAGGGGCGACACCGTGAATCGCCTTTCGCAACAACGAAAACTGTAGGGGCGAGGCGGTGACTCGCCCCCGCAACAGCGAAAACCGTAGGGGCGAGGCGGTGACTCGCCCGCGCAACAGCGAAAACCGTAGGGGCGAGGCGGTGACTCGCCCGCCAACAACGAAAACCGTAGGGGCGAGGCGGTGACTCGCCCTCCGCAACAGCGAAAACCGTAGGGGCGAGGCGGTGACTCGCCCTCCGCAACAGCGATAATTGTAGGGGCGAGCCATTGGGTCGCCCACCGCAGCGCGAGAAACGGGGAAAGACGTGCCAAGCAAACGAGTCGGCGTCATCGGCTTCCCGGTCGAGCACAGCCTCAGCCCGATCATGCACAACGCCGCCTTCGAGGCGCTGAACATGCGCGACTGGCATTACGACGCCATGTCGATCCCGCCCGATATTCTGCGGCTGGGCCTGCGTGAGCCGCGCGATCACGGCTACATCGGCATCAACGTCACCGTGCCGCACAAAGAAGCGATCATGCAATTCGTCCGGCCCGACGAAAAAGCGCGCGCCATCGGCGCCGTCAACACGGTCGATTTTCGCAGCAACCTCGGCACCAATACCGACGCCGACGGCTTCATCAACGACTTGAGCGCCCACGATCTGCCCGTCGCCGGCGAGCGCGTTTTGGTGCTCGGCGCGGGCGGGGCGGCCCGGGCGGCCGTTTATGGATTGGCTGGCGCCGGCGCCGAGCTGGCCATCGTCAACCGAAGCAAATCGCGGGCGGAAGCGCTCGTCCGCCATTTGCGCGCCTCCGCCGGCATCGATGGCCTGCAAATCAAGACGCTGGCTGAGGCGGCCGATTGGGGCATGTCGCTCATCGTCAATTGCACCTCAGTCGGCTTGCACCCGCATGTCGATCAGTCGCCTTGGGCGCAAAACCTACCTTTTCCCGCCGGCATTACCGTATATGATATGGTCTATCGACCGGCGAACACCGCGCTGATGCGGCAATGCGTCGCCCATGGCGGCCGCGCTATCGGCGGGCTGGGCATGCTGGCGCGGCAAGGCGCTATCGCCTTTGAACTCTGGACCGGCGTCGCGCCGCCGATAGACCTGATGCAGCGCGTCCTGCAAGAGGCGCTCATAAAGCAGTCAATTAAATGATGTCTCAGTCGTAATGCTATTGCCGAACGCTGCTATGCTAAAGTTGCGGGACGAAGGACTGCAAGAACTGCCCGATATGCGAAGACTCCGCCGCTCCAAGCTCCCCCTCTCCCCTTGTGGGAGAGGGGGCCGGGGGTGAGGGGGAAACAAAAATGCCAATACGATTCTTCACCGCCGGCGAAAGCCACGGACCCGGATTAACCGCCATTCTCGAGGGCATGCCGGCCGGCTTGCCTTTGACGGCGGAAGACATCAACCACGACCTTCGTCGGCGGCAAAAGGGCTATGGCTCCGGCGGCCGCATGCAAATCGAGAAAGACGGCATCGCCATCACCTCGGGCGCGATGAATGGCATGACCACCGGCGCGCCCATCGCACTGCACGTGCAGAATCGCGACTTCAAAAGCTGGAAAGATCGCGATATCACGCCGATCACGACGCCGCGGCCAGGTCACGCCGATTTGACCGGCGCGGTCAAGTATGGTTACCGCGAGCTGCGCCTCTCGCTGGAGCGGGCCAGCGCGCGCGAAACGACCATGCGCGTCGCCATCGGCGCCATCTGCAAGAAATTCCTCGCTGCCTTTGACATTCGCGTGGACGGCTATGTCTCGCAGCTGGGCGATGTGGTGGCGGATCTGGACAACATGCCGCTGGACGAGCGCATCGCTCGCAATGAAGACAACGATGTGCGCTGCCCCGATCCGGTCGCGGCGGAAAAGATGCACGCAGCCATCCGCCAGGTCAAGATCGACAAAGATACGCTGGGCGGCGTCTTTGAGGTGGTGGCGCGCGGCCTGCCGCCCGGCCTCGGCTCCCACGTGCATTTTGACCGCAAACTCGACGGCCGGCTGGTCGCCGCCATGGTCAGCATTCAAGCGATGAAAGGCGCGGAAATCGGCGCCGCGTTCGAAAACGCCGGCAAGCGCGGCTCCCAGGTGCATGATGACATCATCGTCGACGACGCCGGCCAGCTGTCCCGCCGGACGAACCGCGCCGCTGGCCTCGAAGGCGGCATCACAACCGGCGAGCCCATTATCGTGCGCGTCGCCAAGAAGCCGATCTCCACTATGCTGCGCGGCGCCGAATCGGTCGATCTGGCGACGGGCGAGGCCAATCCGACCGTTTATGAACGCAGCGACTTCTGCGCCCTGCCGCGAGCGGTCCCCGTGGGCGAAGCCATGATGGCGATCGTGCTGGCCGATGCTCTGATGGAAAAGCTCGGCGGCGACAGCATCAGCGAGATGAAGCCGCGTTTTGATGCGCTGCGCCGAAACCGGCTGGAAGACTTGCCCATGGATAACCGCGAGTGGCGCTTCGGGTTCGATGTATGAACTTCGCGACTAACATCGTGCTCACCGGCTTCATGGGGACGGGCAAGACAACGGTCGGCCAGATCCTGGCGCGCAAGCTGAACCGCGAATTCGTCGATATGGACGCGCTAATCGAATCTCGGGCCGGCATGACGATACCGCAGATTTTCGAGCGCCGCGGCGAAGATGAATTCCGCGCCCTCGAGCGGCGCCTGGTCTATGAATTGGCGCTGCGCAATGGCCTGGTGATCGCGACCGGCGGCGGCGCCTTGATCGACGACGACATGCGCGAAACGATGGTGCAGAGCGGCATGGTCCTCTGCCTGAACGCCAGCAAGGCCGATATCCGCGCGCGCCTGGCGGAAAACGCTCACCGTCCCCTGGCGGCCGGCTGGGAGCGCCTGCTCGAAGCGCGGGCCAGCGCCTACGCCAAAATGCCCTATCAGATTCAGACGACCGGCAAAACGCCTGAGGAGATCGCCGGCGAGATCGCAGCCCTCGACCGGGGCGCGCTCTACGCGCATACGCCCGATGGCGGCGGATATCCGATAATCGTCGGGCGTGGCCTGCTGGATCGGCTGGCGGCGGAAGCGGATTCGCTGGGTTTGGCGGGCCACGTGGTTGTCGTCAGCAACGAAACAGTTGCGCCACTCTACGCTGAATCGCTGGTCCGAACCCTGCCCAATGCCAACCTGATAATCACGCGCGATGGCGAAGCGCACAAGAATCTCGATACAGTCCGCGGCATCTACGATGAGCTGCTCAAGCTGGGCGCCGATCGCGGCACGACGCTGGTCGCCCTGGGCGGCGGCGTTATCGGCGATATGGCCGGCTTCGTCGCCGCCAGCTACATGCGCGGCATCTCGCTGGTTCAGATTCCGACCACCTTGCTCTCCATGGTCGATTCCAGCGTCGGCGGCAAGGTCGGCGTCGATCTGCCGCAAGGCAAAAATCTCATCGGCGCATTCAAGCAGCCGCGCAGCGTCATCATCGATACCGATGTGCTGCATACGCTGCCGCCCTCGCAATGGCGCTGCGGCATGGCCGAGGTGGTCAAGCATGGCTTGATCGCGCGGCCGTCGCTGCTCGACCCCGACTTGTGGAACCTGGAGAACGCCGAGCGCCTGGTCAGGGGGGCGGTGCAGGTCAAAATTGATGTGGTCGAGGTCGACCCCTACGAGCGCGGCATTCGCGCCCATTTGAACCTGGGCCATACCTTTGGCCACGCCATCGAAAAAGTGACCGAATACGCCATACCGCACGGCGAGGCCGTCGCAATCGGCATCGTCAAGGCGGCGCGGCTGTCGCGCAACCTGGGCTTCATCAACGACAGCCTGGTCGAGCACATCCTGAAAATCATGTGGCAAATCGGACTGCCGACCGATATCGCCCTGGATCCAGAGCGCTGGTATGCCGCCATGTCCACCGACAAAAAGTGGAAAGCCGGCCGCTCCCGCCTCGTCGTGCTCAAGAAGCTGGGCGAAGCCGCCGTCGTCGAAGGCCTGTCAAAAGAAGAAATCTGCGCCGTCCTTTAACGCTTCTATTCTCTCAAACCTGCAAAATCCCGTCTTCAATCATTTCGTACATTTCGCCCATATCGAATACTGTAGGGGCGACCCATTGGGTCGCCCGCCCACCGCCCCGCCCAATCCCTATGGGCCACCCGTGCCTCTCCATCCAACACCCCCTAAATGCTGCCGGATTGGCGTGATTTCCAATAATTTAAAATTCCCCTCTGTGACCTCAAAAAAACTCGGTGTACTCGGTGGTAGATTCTCTATTACTTGCCTGCGTATATTTCCGCGCCTCGCTGACAAAATCCCTCTGTGCCCTCCATGTCCTCTGTGGTTAAATTTCAGTGTGGTGGCGTCGCCCCAGCGAATGCCCCCGAATTTAGCCAGGAACAACTGCCAAATGACCAAACGCATTCTGCTTTTGCACGGACCCAATTTGAACCTGCTGGGGACGCGGCAGCCGGAGATCTACGGCAGCGCGACGCTGGCGGACATCAACGCCGCGGCAGAACGGCGCCTGACGCCCTACGATGTCGAGCTTCGATGCGCGCAATCGAATCATGAAGGCGAATTGATCGATCGGCTGCATGAGGCGCGCGACTGGGCCGATGGCGTCGTCTTCAATCCCGGCGCCTTCACCCATACCTCCGTGGCATTGCGCGACGCCATCGTCGCCATCGACCTGCCCGTCATCGAGGTGCACCTCTCCAACATACATGGGCGCGAGCCCTTTCGGCACAAGTCGCTGCTGGCCGGCGTCTGCCTCGGCCAAATCGCCGGCTTCGGCCCGGACAGCTACATCCTGGCCCTGGACGCCCTCCTTCGGCGCTGGCAGCTGCCGCGCGATTAGCTGGTCAGAACGCATGAATTCTCAAGGCAGTTACTTGGTCATCTCGCCGATTTTGCCGCGCGCCCTTTGCCACTATACTCCACTCAAAATTGCTATACTCGCCGCATCTGTAGGGGCGTCTCGCTGAGACGCCCACCGTAGCGCAAACCGTAGGGGATACCTATCAGGTCGCCCACCGCACCATCGAAATTTGTAGGGGCGAGCCATCGGGTCGCCCGCCGGACCGTAACAGGACACGCAATGAACACAGCAGCAAAGATCCTCCAGGCGGTAGAAGAGCAGCAGGTGCGTTTCGTGGCGCTCTGGTTCACCGACATCACCGGCTTGGTGAAAAGCGTCATGATACCGGCCAGCGAGCTGGAAAACGTCTTTGCCAACGGCTCGCATTTTGACGGCTCGGCCATCGAAGGCTTCGCCCGCGTCGCCGAAAGCGATATGGTGCTCGTGCCCGATGAATCAAGCTATGTCTTGCTGCCCTGGACCGATAACGAAGACAAGACGGCCCGCCTCATCTGCTCCATCTGCACCCAGCATGGCGACCCGTTCATAGGCGATCCGCGCAGCCTGCTGATGAAAGCCCTCGACGCGGCAAAGGCGCTGAATCTGCGATTCAAGACCGGCATGGAGCTTGAGTTCTTCTTGTTTCCGCTCGATCAATCCGGCCAGCCGCTGGTCAGCGCGCAAAATGATATCGCCGGCTATTTTGATATTCCCGACGATCCGATCCGGTCGATGCGCCGGCGCATGCTCACCGCGCTGAACGCGATGGGCATCCGCGTTGATTCGACGCACTCGGAAACTGGCAGCGGTCAACATGAGATCGATTTTCAATATGATGACGCGCTGCGCTCCGCGGACAATATCTTGACCGCGCGCATCGCCCTTAAAACAATCGCCGGCAAGTATGATTATTTTTGCAGTTTCATGCCCCGCCCCCATGTCGATCTCCCCGGGTCGGGCATGCACACGCACCAGAGCATGCACGATGCCGATAGCGGGATCAATGTCTTTGCCGACAACGATGCCGAATACGGTTTATCAGAAACGGCGCAGTACTTTCTGGCCGGCCAGCTGGAGCACGCCCGGGCGATGTGCGCGGTGCTGGCGCCCCTGGTCAACTCCTACAAGCGCCTGGGCACCAGCTTCGAAGCGCCCGTCAATGTCACCTGGGCTCATGTCAACCGCAGCGCATTGATACGCGTCCCCAGCACAGCGCCGGGCAAAAATTATCATACGCGCCTGGAATTGCGCTGCCCCGACCCGACCGCGAATCCCTATCTCGCGATGGCGGTTATGCTGCAAGCCGGGCTGGATGGCATCCGGCATAAGATGCCCCTGGTTGACCCCATGGAAGAAACACTCATGGGCGGCATGCCCGAGCGCATGCGCCAAATCGAAGTCCTGCCCCATTCGCTGGATGAAGCCCTCGACGCGCTCAGCAATGATGACGTCATCCTGTCCGCCCTCGGCCCCTACGTCAGCGACCGCTACATCGCCGCCAAGCGCCAGGAATGTGATGAGTACAATCGGCAGGTCACCGAGTGGGAAGTCAAGCGCTATCTGAGCCGCTTCTGAGGATCAAATCGTGAATGCCCGCCACCGCCTTGGCGGCGTCCTTCCGCGCCATGGCCACGCTGACGCTGCAATTTGAAGCGCCGAGCGCCATGCCATATATCTCAATATCGCCCAGCCCTGCCAGAACGCGCGACAAAAGTTGCGGCGCCCGCTGCAGGTTCGCGCCGATCGCGGTCACCAGCGCGACGCTGTCGATCGTCCAGGGCATCTTCTCCGGGTATTCCGCCATCTTCTCGCCCAACGCGCGCTGCAAATGCTCAAGCCCTTCCATGCCGTGGCTGGTCGGTATGACGAAACAGAGGAAGCTGCTGCTTGACGATTGAGACGCGATCAGCACTTCACTGCGCATGCCCAGCGTACGGAACAAAGTATTGCCGACAAGCCGCGTGACGCCGGCCATCGAGCCGCTCGCCGGGCGCCGCAGGGCCAGAGCCTGAATCGCCGTCACCGCCTTGATGGCCGCCTGGCGCCCGCCCGGATCGGCCGAGACCAGCGTGCCCGCCTGTTCCGGAGAAAAGACGTTCTTGACGCGCAGGGGCAACTTCGCTTCCGTCAGCGGCGCGATCATGCGCGCATGCAAGATTCTGGCGCCGAAATAAGCGAGGTCAGCCGCCTCAACATAACTCAGCCTGGGAATGACGCGCGCGTCCCGCTCAACCCGGGGATCAGCCGTCATCATGCCATCGACATCGGTCCAGATCCAAAGCTCGTCCGCGCCCAGTACGCTGCTGATGACCGAGGCGGTGTAATCGGTCCCGCCACGGCCCAGCGTTGTGGTCGCGCCGGCCGCCGTCGCGCCGATATATCCGGTGACCACCGGTATCATATCCCGCTGGAGCATTGGCGCCAACGCGTCATTCACCTTCTGACTGGTGGGCGCGAAAAAGGGATTGGCATTGCCATGCACATCGTCAGTCACCAGCACTTCGGCGCCGTCAACCGCCACGCCGCGGATGCCGTTCTGCCGCAGCAGCGCCGCGATAATGCGCGCCGAAAGCCGCTCGCCGACCGCGACAACAGCATCAATGTGCATGGCCGAGAGTTCTTCATGCAGATTGTTGGCGATCGTTTGGCAATCGTCGAGCAAGCTGGAGAGGAGCCGGTCAATATCGGCCTGCAGCGTATTGCGGTCCGGGCGGTCAAGCGGCAGTTGATCAATCAAGGCGAGGTGACGACTGCGCAAGTTGGCGGCGATGCGGCGATAACCGCGCCGGTTGTCAATGCGCGCCAGCTGCGCCGCCTCAAGCAGCATATCGGTGACCCCGTCCAATGCCGAGACCACAATCACGAGTTGCGCCCAGTATTGGGATTCGCTGGCGATGATGCCCAAGACCTGAGCCAGCCCGGCCGATGTGCCCAGCGACGCGCCGCCAAACTTCATAACCAGGGTAGTCATCGGCGCCCGAACATGCCTCCCAAGCCTTTGGGATTGTCTTGATTCGACATCTGTGGAACCGCTTCCGCCAATTCTCATTTTAGCAAGCCCAGCGCTAACTTGACAAGGCGGCCGGCACGCGCCATATCACAATCCGTAGGGGCGACATACCATGTCGCCCGCCGTCCTCGGTGCGCTGGCCTGTTGCGTTTGAATCCGTTTTCTAGTACAGTGAGTAGCGTTTGAACAAGCCGCAGCGCCGAAGAACCGACGACGGCATACCCCGTTCGCGCGCGCGGCAAAAGGTTGAATTACCATGGCGATTGCCAAAATAGAAAAGAGCGAACTGGTCGCGGGCGTTCGCTTTCAAAAGATAGGCAAGCTGTATCATTTCGATTTCGCCGCTCACCCCGGGCTGAAGCAGGGCGATTACGTCATTGTCGACACGCGGCGCGGGCGGCAAATGGGGCAAATCATGGGCTTCACCGCGCCTGATGATGGCCGCGAAGCGCGCCAGATTCTGCGCCCGGCCACGCCGCGCGATCTCCTGCTGCGCCAGCATTGGGAAGCGCAACAAGAAGACGCGCTCGAGACTTGTCGCGAGGCGGCCTCCAATCTGCGCCGTCTGTCTGATGTGAAATTCGTCGCCGCCCAATACAACTACGACGGCAGCGTGGTCACCTTCTTGTTCAGCGCTGAACAAAAGATCGATACCACAGCGCTGCAAAAGCGGCTGCAGCGCAAGTTCGAAGCGCGCATCGAAATGCGTCAGATCGGGCCGCGCGATGTGGCCAAGCTGCTGGGCGGCTTTGGCGCCTGCGGCATCACCCGCTGCTGCAGCACCTTCTTGACCGATTTCAGTCCCATCTCCATCAAGATGGCCAAGGCTCAGGGCGTCTCGCTGAACCCCTCCGAGATCACCGGGATGTGCGGCCGCCTGCGCTGCTGCCTGGTATATGAATACGAGCAGTATGTCGAGGCGCGCCGCCAGCTGCCACGGCGCAACAAGCGCGTCGGCACGCCCCATGGCGAAGGGCGCGTGCTCGACCAGCTTCCCCTGCGCGACGCCGTGCTCGTCGAAGTGGGCGAGGGCCAGCGCAAAGTCGTCGAGCGCGAAGACATCATCCCGCTGGAAGAATTTCGCAAACTGGCGGAGAAAGCGGGCGCGCCCTGTGACAAGCACGGCGACGGTAGCTGTGAATGCGGCATGCCGCCGGGCCAGCGTCAGGCAGATCGCCTGCAAGCCGCGCCCACCGCCGAGCCGCCAGCGCCGGAGCCGAATAAGCCGGACGAGGAAAAGAAACCGCGCAGACGCCGCTCGCGCAAGCCGCGAGGCAAGACCGATGACGGCGCGCCCCGATCCAGGCGGCGGCGGGGCAGGCGTCGCGGCGGCCGACGCTCCAACCAAAAAACAGAATGACCGCCAAAGCACAAACCGTAGGGGCAAGACTCGTCTCGCCCGCCAAAGCGCAAACTGTAGACGCGCGCGCTTGCTCCCCCTCCCTGATGCCTCGGATGCCCGCCATAGAGATGGCGGGCATCCGAGGCATCAGGGAGGGGGAGCAAGCGCGCGCGTCTACAG
>WTGN01000021.1 GCA_011523545.1 Chloroflexota bacterium
CGGATTAACCGGGTTGGGGATTTCGCCCTTCAAGGCTGATAGTTTCATCGGTTTCCTTGGGTCGGCTTCCGGGATTGCCGACGTCAGCGCAGTGATTTTCACGGAACGTTGTTTTTCTGATAATAGGCTAATTCTGTTGTATACCCTGTGGTCAACGGTGTCTCGCCGGGCGACCCTGACGGCAAAGCGATGTTCTTCCAGCCAGGCGGCATTGTCAACTTCGCCGACTACAATAATGAAGTCGCCTGGGGCCGCATCGAGGATTCACGCACGACGCTGGATCAAGCCGAGCGCGCGCAAGCTTGGGCGGATCTGGTCGCAATTCAACTTGAAGACGCGCCCTACGTCTGGGTGGGCAACATTCCGGTCATTGTCGCAACGCGTACACGTGTGCACGGTGACAGGATTCTGCTTTTCGGCAGCGATTATCCTCATTTCGATTTTGATGATCCGCGCAAGACCTTGACCCGCTTGCCAGACAAGCTGCGCCGGCGCATTTTCGGTGAAAGCGCCCTGGAGACATTTCCCAAATTGCGACCGCCGGAGTGAGCGTATGGGACGTCACGTTATCTGTCGCGCGGGGGAATTGCAGCCTGGCGAAGTCAGGATCGTCGAAGCGGAGAAGCGCAGCATCGGCATCTTCAATATCCGCGGGGATTTCTACGCCTTGCGCAATACCTGCCCGCATAAAGGCGCGCCTCTGTGTCGCGGCATCATCACCGGCCTGGTGGTCAGCGACGAACCGCTGCAAATGCAGATGACACGAAATGGTGAAGTCCTGCGCTGTCCCTGGCATGGCTGGGAATTCGATATCACCACCGGTCGTTCGGTCTACAATCCGCATCGGATGCTGGTAAAGACCTACGATGTTGCGGTGGAACAGATGGTGGAGGACGACCCGTCGGTTGAGACATACCCGGTTCAGGTCGAAGAAGAATTCCTTGTTCTCTATGTCTGACTTCGGATTTCTAGTATTCTTTCGGATTTACCCTGCAAAACGGTCTCAATAGCGATTTGAGCCGCGCAGGCGTTTTCCAAGTCCGCTAGCGTTGCATTCGGCCCGCGGCAGGCAGCACCGCTGACCGTGGTCTAGAGACGCGGCGCGCTCTCCAAAATACCATCATCGACAGTTCCCACGGGCCCGTTTATCGCGCGAAGTGGGAATGCGCGCAGCTCCTTGGCAATTCGACGTTGCCCCGCACTTTCTTGGAAATCCCCAAAAGCGATGAGTTCCGGAATTATCAGAGGAACCAGTCGCGTCATTATGTGACCAAATCAAATGCAGGCAATGTCATCGGCTCGGTGTGATTGGCGATAACCCGGCGGCGTTGAAACAGCCAGCGACCGCGGTATACACAGCGACGGAGGCAGTGAAGATTACAGGAAAGCGTTGGCCTTTATCGATGGGTTTGAACATCAAGTGCCCCTTTCGAGCGGTAATGTCGTTAGCCGCTCAGAACAATACGTGATTGACCGACTGGAAGGAAGACAAGACGAAGAAGGCTGGGGACCCGCCGCTGACCTGTTTCTCTTTGTAGCTTCCATATTTATCGAACCAGTTGATTGGCTCGTGACAGGCATCGAAATGGCTGACGCCGCCAGGCGCGGGGATTGGGGATTGTTCCTTGTCAACGGCGTACTGGCTGCCTTGCCCTTTGTCTCCGGCAAAGCTGACAACTTGGCAGGAAGTGTGTTTGGAGCAGGTGACGAATTTGTCCAGGCAGGTGTGCGGCATATTCCCCAAAACCAGATTTCGAGTATCAGCGAACTGAAGGTCACCAGGGGGCTCCAAAGGGCGGGCAGTGATTATTTCATGGCGGTCGATAATTATGTAGACCGAACCGTGAGTAACTATAATTCTCGAAATGCAGGACTCTTGAATACGCAAATGGAGAAGGCGGCGAGAGTTGACGATAGTTTTGCGTGGCGGTTGAAAGAAGCGGATTCTGATCAGCAGATGCATCATATTGTACCAGTCGGCAGATGGCAAGGAGACAGGGCTGAGATTCAGCAAAGTTTGGGAAGGATAAATGCAGTCACCAACGGTCTTGAATTTTGAGAAGGAAAAGGCCATAGCGCATCATTTGCCTAAACTGAACCTAAAGGAGGAGAACCCAAATGGCAACGACATGGACAATCGCAATTGACTGGGATCGAGACGAAGAGTTCAGCGGCGACGACATCGTCACCGAGCGCGCCGTCTGGGTCAACTGGTTCCTGGGCTTCCGCGAGCCCTACAAGGACATCGCCCAGAACGCCGTGCTAGGATTGGTCCTGGACAACCGCGACCGCCGCTTCTCGCCGGAGAACAGCAGCAGTCCTCTAACGGGAAAACTGGTGCCGCTGCGCCCGGTGAAGCTCGAATTGAATGACGGGACGACGACGCGCACGCACTGGTCGGGCTGGGTCGAGTCGGTGCATCCGGCAGTGAACAAATACGGCGAGCGGCTGGTCAAGATATTGTGTACTGGCGCGCTGCAATTTCTCTCTTCGACGCAGACCAAGATCGAGCTGCAGGAGAACCAGCGCAGCGACCAGATCATCGACGCGCTCGTACAAGAGGTCATCTTCCCGCCGGCGCTGAGCGACTCCTGGGTCCTGGGCGACCCCGACCGCAGCAAACTGGGCGAAACGACGCAGCTGGCCGACTTGACCACTTACAGCGACTTTGAAGAAGGCGTCCTCACGCTGAGCATGGCGGGCGACAACTGGGTGCGCCAGTGCGGGTATTCCGCCCGCAATTGACTGGCGCATCCCGCTCGGTTACGCTGAGACTCTCTATGACGAGGCTTACCCGGCCTGCCATGGCAAGCATCACAGCGGCATCGATATCTACCGCCGTCCAATATCCATCTTATTCATCCGAGCAGGTCTGGCAACAGCCTTCCATTCCGGATGGCTGTCTTGGCGCTAGAGCGCAATGCAAGCCTTGGGCTCGCTATTGTCGCTGGAGCGGTTGATGAGGCTGCGCAATGCCGCGCGGGCGGCGGGTCTCGGTTATTCGGTCCCCTCAAGACTGAAGGGGCTCCGGAACTGCAGGACCTTCTCATCGCCGCCGTGGAAGCTATTGGAGCTGGCGCTCTCAGGGTCGCGTGGGACGGCATTCAGGTCGATATTTTCCGCGGGCATGCCCAACCACTCTGCAACGAGATTGGCAGGAGACCATTGCCATTTTCCACGTACTGCAGCGATACCAAACGTGGCCGCGCTCGGCTTTTCGAGCGACCAGTCTCTTGGAACGGGTCAATCGAATGTTGAGACGGCTGTTCCGTCCCAAAGGCGCATTTCATTCAAGATCAGGCCTGATCGCCACAGTTGCGCTTGTCCTCATTCCATATCGGCTCATTTGAATTTCAACCGAAATGGATACAATGGCCGCTGCTGTTTGTTTGCCTCGCCCGTCAAAATGTTCTACCATTAGCGTTACCGATCCCCTCGGCAGCCTGGCAGCAAGGTCCGCCCATGCAGAAAAGAATGATCGACTTCATCCGCGCTCTGCGCGCTGCCGGCGTCCGCATCTCGCTGGCGGAGAGCCAGGACGCCATGTTCGGCGTGGACGAGACCGGCGTGCGCAATGCCGACACATTCAAAAGCACGATGAAAGCGACTCTGGTCAAGAATCAGCGCGACCAGCCCATCTTCGACACCTTCTTCCCGCTCTTCTTCAAGAACAACAGACCGCCGCTGCAGAACATCCTTGAGCAAATGGCGGAGGATGAGCAGGCGCTTTTGCGCGACGCAATGGAGTCCCTCATGGGCGATCTTGACGCGCTGCGCGAGCTTTTGGGGCGGTTGCTGCAAGGGCGTGAATTCAGCGATGAAGAGCTGCAGCAACTGGGCGACGCCTCGGGATTGCCGCAGGGCGATGAGATGTACATGCGTTCCTGGTTTGAGCGGCGCATGAACCGGCAGGCGGGCATCAGTCAACTGGAGCGATTGCTGGATGACATGTTAGAGGAGTTGGCGGCGCTGGGCATGACCGAGGAGGCGCTGGCGGAATTGGAGGAAATGCTGCGGGAAAACTTGCAGGGCTTGTCTGAGCAAATCTCGCAGCATGTCGGCGCCACGCTGGCCGAACAGATGGCGGAGCGGGAGCCGCGCGAGCGCCCTGACCTGCTTGATGTGCCTTTGCAGCGGCTCAGCAGTGGCGATATTGAAGATGTGCGCGATGAGGTGCGGCGGCTGGCGGCGCGCTTGCGGACGCGGGCGGCATTGCGGCAGAAACGGGCGAAGTCGGGTCAATTCGACCCGCGCAAAACCATCCGTAAAAACATGCGCTACGGCGGCGTGCCGATGGAGGCGCAATTTCGCGTGCGTCACAAGAAACCCAGCCTCGTCCTCATCTGCGACTTGAGCACATCGATGCGCTACGCCGTCGAGTTCTTGTTGACGCTGGTTTATGAATTGTCTGACCAGGTGCGGCGCACGCACAGCTTCATCTTCATCCACGACCTGGTAGATGTCAGCACGACGCTGGCGGAGTTGCCGCCGCGCGAGGCGGTCGCCCGCATCATGGCCGAGAACCCGCCCGGTTATTACAGTACCGATCTCGGCAACAGCCTGGGCAGCTTTCACAAGGAACACATGCACCTGATCGACAGCCGCAGCACCGTCATCTTCTTCGGCGACGGGCGCAACAATTACAATGACCCGCGCCTGGACATCACGCAGGAGATGCAGCGCAAGGGCCGGCGGCTGATCTGGTTTTGCCCCGAGCCGCGCCGTCAATGGGGCAGCGGCGACAGCGACATGTGGGAATACAACATGTACGCCGACCGGGTCTTCCTGGTCAATAGCCTGCGCCAGCTCGCCGACGCCGTCGATCGCATTCTGGCGGATGGTTAGCGCTGGCGCCGTGATACACTGCAGGACGAATGCAGTAATGAAGGTGTCGAATCACGCATGGCTGAATCAGTGACAATACGCAGCCTGGAAGACATCCGCCGCCTGCGCCCGGCGATTATGGAGCTGGCCCGCCAATACCGGGCGCGCAAGGTGTCGGTCTTTGGCTCCTGCGCGCGCGGGGACATGCGCGAGGACAGCGATATAGATTTCTTAGTCGAGTTTGAAGAAGGCGCTAGATTGACGGATCATATTCTTCTTCTGCAAGACTTGAGGGAATTGCTGGCCTGCGAAATCGACCTGGTAGATCGGCGGGTGCTGCGTAAGGAATTCCGTGATAAAGTCCTGGCGGAAGTCCATGAACTATGAGCCAGGACCCTCGACCGAATCTCCACGATATCCTGGATCGTATCGAACGCATTGAACGTTACACAGCGCACGGGCGCCAGGCATTTTTGGACACTGATTGGCAGCAGGACGCGGTCATCCGCTGCTTTGAAGTGATAGGCGAAGCGATAAAGCGTTTGGATAACGCTCTGCTTGAGCAACAGACGCAAGTATCGTGGAGAGGGTTTGCGGGTTTCCGCGATATGCTGATTCACCAAACCAATATGATAGGGTGGTGATGGAATGGGTGTGGCAATATTCGCAAGAAGATCTGCCCGCCTTGAAAGCGGGTGTGACCGCCCTGCTGCGAGACCTAGATGAGGGCTAACGCATGGAAGAAGCAACCCTTTTCCACACCCTGGAAGACATCCGCCGCCTGCGCCCGGCGATTATGGAGCTGGCCCGCCAATACCGGGCGCACAAGGTGTCGGTCTTTGGCTCCTGCCTGCGCGGGGAGATGCGCGAGGATAGCGATATCGATTTCCTGGTTGACTTTGAGGACAATTACACACTGCTTGATATCGCCGGCCTGTGGAATGGATTAGAGGACTTGCTTGGCTGCAAAGTGGATGTGATTGATCGCCGGGGCCTGCGCGAAGAGTTGCGGGAATCCGTGTTGCGGGAAGCGCAAGCGCTTTGAATGCAGACCAGCGTTTACATTGCCAGGATATCCTGGCGCGTATCACGCGAATCGAGAATTCCATAGCAAAAGGGAAAGACGCTTTTGCCCGATCTTACGAGATTCAGGATTCAATCATCCTCAGCTTCATTGTGATTGGCGAAGCAACCAAGAATCTGGATCCGGCGTTGACTAGACTGCATCCGCACATCAATTGGAAGGGCGTAGCCGGATTTCGCGATATTCTCATTCACCAGTATCGAAGAACTCGGCTGGAACTGGTCTGGCGGTCCGCCGAAGAAGAATTACCTGCCCTGAAAGCGGCAGTCACCGCCATGCTCGCGGCGCTGGATGACAGCGAAGCCGGGACCTGAGTTTAGACCATCCCCCAAGCGTGTTATACTGCCTTCAAGCATAGAGTGGCCGAGGTTTGACATGGCTATACAGACCGAGCGTACGATGACCGTCGCCGAATATCTCGAGTGGGAAGCGCGGCAGGAACTCAGGCATGAATACATTGATGGAGAGATCATCGAGATGACTGGTGGGACGCTAACACATACTCGTATCAAAACAAATATTGGGGGTTTGCTTTTTACGCTGCTAGACAACGCCTCCTTCATTCTTTGTAACAGCGATATGCGTGTGCGAGTCAGTCCGACAAGGTATGTTTATCCGGACTTTAGCGTCGTACGTGGCGAGGCGCGGCTGGAAGACGACAAGGAAGTCACGCTTCTCAATCCGATTATCGTGGTTGAAGTGACATCGCCGACAAGCCTTATGCGTGACCGCGTCGACAAGCTTGACTTGTATTTCGCCGTGCCTTCGATTGAAGCCTACCTGATCGTCGAGCAGGACCGCCCGCGCGCCGACTTGTACACGCGCGCCGAAGAGGGCTGGCATCTTCGCGTGTTCAATCAGGCTGCGGATGTGATTCCGCTGCCCATGCTGGATTGCGAGCTGCCGCTGGCGCAGGTTTATCGCGGCATTGAATTGGCAGCGTCCTGATTCGCGCTGAATTCCGCTTTACTTCAAATCTCGCCGGTGCCAGTCATCGCTGAACAGATTGAAATCGACCTCGCGCTGCGGGTATTCGGCGATGATGTCCTCGTCGATATCGACGCCCAGCCCCGGCTTCTCCGGCAACGGAAAATATCCGTCGACCACCTGCGGCATGCCGACGCCAACCGCCTTCACCGGCGGGTCGGCAAAGTCGTTGAAGTATTCCTGAATCTTGAAGTTCGGCGTGGTCGCCGCCACCGCCAGCGATGCCATCGTTGAGCAGGGCCCGCCGACATTGTGCGGCGCCACCAGCACGTAATACATCTCCGCCGTGCCGGCCAGCTTCTTCATATTCATAATGCCGCCGAAATGCGTTATATCGGTCTGGATGATATCGGCCGCGCCAAGTTCGAACAGCTCGCGATATTCGTAAGGCGTGTGGATGCGCTCGCCAGTCGCCACCGGGATGCCCAGCCCCAGCGCCACCTCGCGCACATCGCGCAGCGCCTTCATATTCTCGGGCGGCACCGGCTCTTCCACCCAGCCGGGCCGAAATTCCGCCAGGTCGCGGATGATCTCGACCGCGGTGACCGGGTTAAAGCGACCGTGCATCTCGATCAGAAGCTCGACATCGGGCCCGACAGCATCGTAGACCGCCTCCACCAGCGCGATCGAAAGCAGTTTTTCTTCGCGCGTGAATTCATAGAAGCCGCTGCCGAAGGGGTCGAACTTCAGCGCGCGGTAGCCGATTTCGACGACTGCTTTCGCCGCCGCGTGCCAGGCTTCCGGCGTCCGCTCCACACGGTACCAGCCGTTGGCGTAGGCTTTGATCTGCTCGCGCATGGCGCCGCCGAGCAGCCGATAGACCGGTTGATCGAGGGCTTTGCCGATGATATCCCAGCAAGCGATCTCAATCAGGGCGATGCCAGTCATGGCGATCTCGCCGGCACGCCCGTAGGTCTCGCGCAGCATGCGGTAGGCCATCAACTCGGTGTTGAAGGGGTCTTGCCCCAGGACGAAATCCGGCACGCTCTCGTTGAGATAGCCGACCACCGGACCGACGCCGCCCACGGGCCGCGCCTCCGCCCAGCCGACCAAGCCGTCGTCCGTCTCCACCTTGACAAAGAGCAGATTGCGCCAGGGCGTGCCCATTACCATCGTGCTAACATTGCTGATTTTCATCTTCATTAACCCCCCTCGGTCCCCCCATCGGGATGGGGGGAGGCTAGAGCCTTACGGACTTTCTCTGGGCAAATGCTCCGCGATTGTATTCAAAACTGCGTCGATTTCGTAGATGACTTGTTCATTGCCGAAGCGCAACACTGATAATCCGAGTTCGGCAAGAAATCGCGTTCGCTGTTCATCGTATTCGGCCGCTTCAGCCGAGTCGTGGCTAGAGCCGTCAACTTCCACAACCAACTGCGCTTGCCGGCAGTAGAAATCGACGATGTAGCGGTCTATTGGCTGCTGGCGACGAAATCTAAAGCCTCGCATTCGCTTGCCTCGCAGGTATTGCCATAAGGTCTTCTCGGCGCGGGTGGGCCGCTTGCGCATGGCAAGAGCCTTTGACTTGATGTCGCCGTATATGGCGCTGTCCGTATGCGTGGGAGCCCATTTCTTATTTTCGGACATTGCCTTCACCGCAGGCACTCAACTGGCTTCCCCCCATCCCGATGGGGGGACTGAGGGGGGTTGCTTCCTGCTCGCTCGGCGAATGGGCTGTGGGCCATTTACAGCACAGGTATCCCCAGATCGGCCGCGCCGACTTCGCCCATGACCGCGTCGGGGGCATAGCGCTCGATGATGTTCATCACCAGCGCCGTCCGATGCACGCGCTCCTGCGATTGCTTGACCGCAAGGTCTTCGATGTGTATCCCGCTGGGATAGATATTAGCGGCATTGCGCAAGCCCAGTTTGACATAGATCGGCGCCGCCACCCGTATCAGCTCGGGCGTCTCATAATGGCGCAGGAAGCCGCCGAAATCGTCCGGCGCCTCAACATAGACATCCAGCGGAATATCGATGGCCGCGCGGATCGCCGCCATCTGCGGCAGCGTCATATCGGTCGGCGTATTGTAGGTGCCCGCGCCCATGCGCTCCAGCAGCTTGATCGAAATCGGGTTGGCCGCGCCCATCTGCACCGAGATTTTGACCACCAGATCGGCCGGCAATTCGCCCGCCTTTTTCATCTCATTGATCAGCCAAAGCTGCCCTTCATCGGCGACCAGCACCGAGCGCAAGCCCAGCTCGCAGCCGCGGAGGATGTCTTCGGTGGCGTAAACGACCTCGTCCATGCCGCGCAGGCGCGCGCCGAGATTTTTACCCCCGCTTGAGCGCACTTGCGCGCTCGTGCCCCAAGCCGCCCGCGGTCCCACAAACAGGCTGACCTCGATGCCGGCGTCGGCGCCCAGGCGGCACATCTCGCGGATCTCCTCGTCGGTCAGCATCCAAATGCCACTGCCCTGCGAAACGCGGTGGATGGTCACCCCGTAGCGGTCCGCCGCTTCCAGCACCGCCGCCAAGGCGCGCGGTCCCTCGGTGCTGGGGATTTCGATGCGGTACTGCGCGCCATCGGGGAAGCGCTTCTGTGATGTGGGCAGGTCGTAGAGTTCGCCGGGCGGGAGGCCATTCGTTTTCAGAAAGTCTCGTAGCTTTTGCATATGCTGCCTTCGTCGCTCGCTAGTTGTCGGATCAGGCGAAAGTATACCGAATCCTCGTGGAAAGAAACCATCCTGTCATGCCTGAGATTGTGAAATCGCGCGCTATAGATCAGAATAGGGTCTGAACGAACGAAGAGGAGATTCCCGACTATGCCTCGACAGCGTCCGAACGTCATCGTCTTCTTCACCGACCAGCAGCGCTGGGATACCACCGGCGTGCACGGCAACCCGCTCGACCTGACACCTAACTTCGACCGGCTCGCCCGCGCCGGGGCGGACGTCCATACGTCAATCACCTGCCAGCCGGTCTGCGGTCCGGCCCGCGCCTGCCTGCAAACGGGACTATACGCCACCGAGACCGGCTGCTTCCGCAACGGCATCCCGCTGCCGGGCGACAGCCGCACGCTGGCGCACTATTTTGGCGAAGCCGGCTACGACACCGCCTATATCGGCAAGTGGCATCTGTCGGATGAGGGCGCGGGACCCGTGTCAAAGGCGCAGCGCGGCGGCTACGACGCCTGGCTGGCATCCAACCTGCTGGAATTCACCTCTGACGCTTACGATATGGTGATGTATGACGAAGACGGCGCGCCGGTGAAGCTGCCGGGCTACCGCGTCGACGCCCAGACCGACGCCGCCATTCGCTACATCGACGCGCATCAGGAAGCGCCCTTTTTCCTCTTCCTGTCCTACATAGAGCCACACCATCAAAACCACCGCGATGATTATCCGGCGCCGCCCGGTTACGCCGAACGCTACCGCGGTCGCTGGCTGCCGCCCGATCTGGCGGCGCTCGGCGGTTCGAGCCATCAGCAGCTGGCCGGTTACCTGGGCATGATCAAGCGGCTGGACGAGGCGCTTGGTCGACTGGTCGACGCCCTGATCAGCCTTGATATGCTGGAGGACAGCATCATCCTCTTCACCTCCGACCATGGCAACCACTTCAAGACGCGCAACGACGAATACAAACGCTCCTGCCATGACGCCTCAGTGCGCGTACCGACCATGCTCTATGGCGGTCCCTTCACCGGTGGCGGACGCGTCTCGCAGTTGGTCAGCTTGATTGACCTGCCGCCGACGCTGCTGGACGCCGCCGGCATCCCCGTGCCCGATTGCATGAGCGGGCGCTCGATCTTGCCGCTGGTCCGCGGAGAACCGACCGACTGGCCAGACGAAGTTTTCATTCAAATGAGCGAGTCTCACTTGGGGCGGGCGATCCGCAGCAAACGCTGGAAATACGCCGTGACCGCGCCCAACAAGCATGGCTGGGACGATTCCGCCAGCGATACCTATGTTGAGTCAGCGCTCTATGACTTGCTCGCCGATCCTGAGGAGCTTCACAACCGCGCCGGGCTGGAGTCTCATCGCGCCGTCAGCGATGTGCTGCGCGCCCGCTTGATACGGCGCATGATTGAAGCGAACGAAGATGAGCCGGTTATCGAGCCGGCGCCCATGGTCCCCGGCGGCGAACAGCTTCGCGTCGCTGTCGAAGATGGCTGGCATTAGCAGCGACTCGGTGCAATAGCGACCTATAAATTGCCCTTGCCACGCGCTGCTCCCCCTCCCTGATGCGTCGGGGAGGGGGTTGGGGGGAGGGGTTGAATTCGCCCATATCGTATGCCAGTCGTAAGTTTTGCCGCGTTCAATCCGTGTATAATCGGGTTGATTAACTGACTTCATTGCAGGCATTGACCATGACAAGACGTCAGATCCTGATCTTGGCGATCATTCTCAGTCTCGCGGCGGGCGCGCTGGCGCAGACGAATGAAGAGGGCGTCGAGCTGCCGAGCAGCTTCCACATGCAGAAGCTGGGCACGGAATATCAAGGCTGGAACAATTGCGCGCCGGCCACGCTGACCAATGCCCTCGTCCACTTCGGTTATATCGACGATCAATACCGGGCCGCCAAATGGTTGAAGCCCAACCACGAAGACAAGAACGTCAGCGCCTGGCAGATGGCGGAATTCGTCAATACGCAAGTCCCTGAGCTGCCCGTGTACGCCATTGTGCGCGACGGCGGAACGCTGGAGCGCTTGCGAACTCTGATGGTCAACGGCTTCCCCGTCCTGATCGAATTCGGCTACGAGCCGCCCGGCTACACCTGGATGGGGCATTATCTGCTGATGGCGGGCTACGATGAGGCGCTGAGCGAATTCAACACGATGGACAGCTTCAACGGGCCCAACACGCGCTACAGTTATGACAAAATCGAACATTACTGGCAGCACTTCAACTACCGCTACATCGTGCTCTACACGGTCAACCGCCAGGAAGAACTGATGGCGCTGCTGGGCGAGGACGCCGACGAATGGCAGAACCAGATCAATGCGCTGGAGATGGCGCGCGCCGAAGCCATCGCCGACCAGGAAGACCCGCACGCCTGGTTCAACATGGGCAGCAGCTTCGTCGAGCTCGGCATGCACGACGCGGCGGCGCAGGCTTATGACAAGGCGATTTCGCTCGGCTTGCCCTGGCGCATGTTCTGGTATCAGTTCGGCGCTTGGGAAGCTTATTATCACACCGGGCGCTACGATGACATGATCCGCATCGCGCGGCAGAACCAGAACGACGGCGGCGGCCACTATGTCGAAGAGACTTATTACTACCTCGGCATGGCGCGCGAGGGACGGGGCGAAATTCAGAAGGCGCTGGATAATTACGACGTGGCGCTGACCTTCAACCCCAATTTCAGCCCGGCGCGCGAGGCGAAGGAGCGGTTGCTGGCGAGCAACGGCTGATTAAGCCTGTGCTCAAGCTCGCTATGCCAGGGTTTGCTCGCGTGATTTTTGGTAGCTCGCCGAAGCGTCGCGAAGGTAGCGGCCGGCGGCGTAGAGGCTCATCAAGCCGATCGCCACATGCTTGGCGACACTCAACAGCAGCAGCAGCGCCATCCAGGGCTCATAGCTGGCAAAACGAATCAACCCGCTGAAGGCGCCCAATTCGTCCAGCAAGAAGGAAAGATGGAAAGGCGGTTGGACCAGCAGCAGAGATTCCACCGTGCCGAGGATGACGAGCGCGAAGCGGAACATGGCCTGCTTGACGACCGTACGGTGCAATACGCCGGCGTAGACCACGAACGGGATTCCCAACGCCAGGCCCAGCGTAAGGCTATCTTTCAGAGCGGGCAATCCGTCGACGAAGAAAAAGCTCTCCGCCGGATAACCGAACCAGGGCAACTGTGTTTTCAGCATGAATTCCAGCGCGCCCAACAGCAGCCCAAAGACGGTCATTCGCAGGGCCATCTTCGCTAAGGGAATCAATCGCCACATCGTACTTTACCTTTCTGCTGGCGCCGGGCAGATTCAAAAGCCCTTCGCCGCCGATGCCAAGTTCATTCGCGCGTCGCAATGCTCCAATTGTAACACGGTTGCGGCGGGCTCGCCCAAATGCAAAAATTTGCGCAATCGGTTTCCCATGCGTTATCATTTGCAGACAGTCCCATTCCAGCGCGCCCGCGTCAACAGGCGCAATGGAGGAAGGGCTGTTGCAGGAACACGATTTTGTGACCGAAACGTTTTCGATTCATACAGAGGGGGAAACATGAAAGGCGTCAAACTTATTTTTGCGATTGCAGTACTTGTCCTGGCCCTTGCGCCCGTCGGCGCGCAAGATGTCACCACGCTGACCTGGCTGACCTTGGGTTGGCCCTCCGAAGCCCTCATCGAAGAGTTTGAAGCGCGCAATCCGGATATCAAGGTTGAGGCGGAACAGATCGGCTTCAACGATCTCTTCGCGCAAATCCAGGTGCGCTTGGGCGCTGGCTCGGCTGTGCCCGATGTCATCGCGGTTGATGTGCCGCTGGTCTCGGGTTATGCCCTGCGCAACTGGCTGCTGCCGCTTGATCCCGTCTTCACCGGCGACGAAGTGGAAGACTGGCTGCCGGCCGCAGTGAATGCCGGCTCCTACGAAGGCACGCTCTACGCCGCGCCGGTAAGCACCTCGACGCAGTTGCTCTTCTACAACAAGGGCTGCTTTGACCGGATCGGCATGGAGCCGCCAGGCGCCGATGACCGCCTGACCTGGGAAGAAATCGCCGAAATCGCCCAAGAGATGACCTTTGATGATGACGGCGATGGTACACCCGATGTCTGGGGCTTCATCTGGGAGCAGATGGTGCGCATCTATCAATTGCAGGCGCTGCCGGAATCGCTTGGCGGCGATGCGATTGGCGAAGACGGCTTGTCCGTTGACGGCGTGATCAATTCGCCCGAGTGGATCGAAGCCTTCACCTACTACTACAACATGTTCAACGTCTGGAACGCGGCGCCGCAAGGTGAGGAATTCTGGCCCCCCGATATCTTCGAGACTGGCAATATCTGCATGTTCGTCGGCGGTCCCTGGAATATCCCGCGTTTCGCCAACAATGCCGACCTCGACATCGAATGGGGCGTCTCCCGGCATCCTTATTTCGCTGACGGCGAACCGGCCACGCCGACTGGCAGCTGGCATATAGGCGTGAACGCCAACAGCGAAAATATCGAAGCGGCGACCAAGTTCGTCCACTTCATCTCCACCGGTGAAGGCGCGGAACTCTGGTGGCGCGAAGGCAGCGGCGATTTCCCCGCCCAGCAATCGGTGCTCGCGCTCTTCGCCACCGAAGCCGAATTCGATGAATTGCCCATGTCCTACATGCGCACGGCCGCAGACGAAGCGGGCGTCAATCCACGTCCGCGCGCCGTGACGGTTGGTTTCCTGGAATATGAGCAGATCTTGCAGAATATCTTCCAGGACATTCGCAATGGCGCCGATGTCGAAGAATCCTTGAATCTGGCGGTCCAGCGCATCGAAAGCGAAATGGCGAAATATCGCTAAAGCCTACCCCACCCCCGACCGCCTGTGTCTACGCG
>WTGN01000057.1 GCA_011523545.1 Chloroflexota bacterium
GGTTTGGGGGTGGGGGTCTTGGTTTACATGCACTCGTCGTGGTCGAGGCCGAGCTCGGCGAATTTGGCGCAGACGAATTCCTCGCGCTGCTCCACCGAGACGTAGCTGAGACCCTCGTCGTAATAACCCGCGTCTTCAACGATTTCGCGAATGTCATTGTTGGCGTCCACCATCAGCGACGCCGCATCGCCGCCGGCAGCCACTTCCTGCAGAGCGCGGCCTATGGCGTTCTCCGCTTCCGGCCACCAAGGCTCCGCCGGGCGCCCGATGCCGACCTTGGCCGCTTCATAATTCGCTGTCAGATGCGGCCACTTCGCGACCAGCTCGGGGTCGGTCAACACCGAGATGCGATGGCCGGCGCCGGTCTGATCAGCCAGAATGCGCGAAAAGGCTTTGCCATGGGCCAACTGCAGGTAATCCCAGGCGATCTGCTTCTGCTCTTCGGAGATATGGGCGTTGATCATATAGGCGGGCCCGGCTGACAGCAGCGCCGACTGGACCTCGCCCGTCTCCGGATTTAGCCAGCCCGGCACCGGCGCGAAACCGGTCTCCCCCGCGACGATGGACGCGTCCGGATCCAGCAGCAGCGGGATCGCCCAGCTCTCGGTGCCATACATCGCCACCTTGCCTTGGGCGAAGTTCTGCATCACCTCGCCGAATTGGAAGGACTCGCGCCCCGGCGGCTGCAAGCCAAGGAAATCCTGGCCGGCGAAGAAACTGGCTGTATCGATGGCTGCTTCGGTATCGAACAGCGGATTGAACTCAGCGTCGAAGAAATCCACCCCGCGCGAGAAACCGAAGTGAATCATGTAATCGAAGAGGATGTTGTTGGGCGTGCCGTAGCGATAATTGAAGCCGTACAACTCATCGTCCGGCCGGGTGAAGAATTCGCCGACTTCCGCCAGTTCATCCCAGGTGGCCGGCACGGTGAGCTCGCGCCCGTATTGCTCCATGAAAGCCGCCTGCTCGTCCGCGTCTTCAAAGAGGTCGGTACGATATGCGAACATGCCAACCGCGACCAACGTCGGAATGCCGACCCATTTTTCTTTCGCCATCGCCACGGTGCCGAATGCGCGGGTGGTGAAATCTTCCGGATAGGAATCGCCCGGCGCCGCCAGATAGAAGCGGTCCAGCTCTTCCAGGCAGCCCAGCGCCGCCAGCGCCCCCGCCCAGCCATCCTCGACAAACATGATGTCGAAGTCATCGCCGCCGGCTGCGCAGGTCGTCTGAATGCGCGGCAACACATCGCTATGAGCCGCGTTTTCGTAAATCAGGGTGACGCCCGACGCCTCTTCATACAGCGGGTCCAGTATCTCGTGCTGATAAGCCAGGATCGGCACCACCTCGGTGTTGAGGATGCGCAGCTCCTTGCCTTCCCAGGGGCGCGCGCCCGTCTCCGGGTCGGTCAGCGGGATCGAGTCTTGCGCTGACGCCAGCGGCAGGAAGAGCGAAGCCAGGGCTAGCACGATCAAAACAGCTTTGTAGTTTCTCATTTCAATTGCTCCTTAAAGACCAATCTAATTGGACATCCGATACGATATTCTCTTCAAGTTTCTATAGCCGCTGCCTTTCTACTCGTGAAGGTGAATGCGCTCGGAGCGGGCGACCCAAGCCTCCGCCTCGCTGATATGCCTGGCAACCATCTTCCGGAACCGGCGCCTATACGCGGGCGCGGGCGCTAGCGAGCTCGCGCCGTGACCGTTCAATCACATGGGGCGGGGCGCCAAGTTCATTCAGGGTTGCCAACTCCATCTCCCGACAGACGACGTCTTCTCTGTTGTAGACATCCTGATTAAAATTATGGAAACGGACCTTGGCATCGTATGCATGGACGCGGCAGGCCTCCCTCACAAGGACCGCGGAATCAAGCGTGATCCACTCATTGGACGCAGTTCCGCCCCACGTTACAAAATATATCCGATCGACAATACTTACGTGAGTCCCGCGATAGGGACTCCTGTTCTGTTCAATCTTGTTCAGGCCCTCGAGCACGTAATTATAGCGCTGCGGCGCCCTGTTCCTCAGCAGGGCTACCCTTTGCTCGTAAAATGAGATGAAGTCCGGATCGCCCACGATGCTAATCAGGCCCGGAAGCGGGCAATAAACATTGGGAAGATTGGTCTGATACACCCGCAAGCCTTCCGCCCGGTCCTGGGCGTTGTTGCATTGCCACGTGAAATCACAGCAACTGCTCGTAGACCAGACTTCCCCGAGAGCGGGCCAGTTGTAGGGCTCGGTGGTGGGCAGGATGCCGCCTCCGCCGCTATGCCCGATGACAATCCCGCTGGCCGACCGCAAGATATTCCCGCCGCCGGTCTGGTAAGACGCTGCCGTCTGCGCTTGCCCGGGCGCGCCGCATTGACCGTTCCGATAAGCCTGCCAGCCGTTGATCCAGTCCTGGTCGCTGTGGCATTGGCGGTTGACAAAGCAGCAATTGTCAACGTGAGCGGGCGCGCCGCCGGCCGGCTGGGATGACGCTGGGACCGGCGATCGCGCTGGCGCGCCGCATTGATTGTTCCGATAAGCGTGCCAGCCGTTTGTCCAGTCCTGGTCAGTATGGCATTGCCAGCCAGCGAAACAACAGTTGTCAATTTGTGCTGCGGCGCCGCCGGACGCCCCCGATTGGGCCGGCGCGCTACATTGACCGGCCCGATAAGCGTGCCAGCCGTTTATCCAGTCCTGATTGCTACCGCACTGCCAGCCGGCAAAACAGCAATTGTCGATATCGCTCGCGCTCCCCGCCAGCGCCGCAGCGCAGAGAAGGATCGCGGTCGTAATCAATGCGAATGACCTTGCCTTCACTGACGGTCTCCCTGTTGCCTGTGGGAATCCTGCACAGCCTATGCACGATCCCTGCTCGTAGGCGATAGTAACGCGTCAGCTAGCCGCCGTCAACAAAAGCGCCGTTGAGGGGCGTCTGCCGTCATAAGCCGGGGCCCCGGTTGATGCCAAGCCCCGCTTCCAGTTTGCGGCGCCAACCCGACATTACTTGCCCCAGGCGGGCAAGTTCGCTAACATTCTGTTCAAGCGTGGGCGGACATGAGGCCGACCGAATCGCGCGCCCGTCGACGGATTCCGTTGCGAAACTTGAGTAAGGAGACAGCTTGAAGGAGGTCCCTATCGATTTGACTAGGCTGCCACCCAGATCACCAATTTCTTAACCAATAAGCGAGGGCAATAATGAAAAGCATACTGAAACGATCCATATTGGTTTTCGTTCTAGTACTCCTCTGTACCACAGCGGCGATTACCCCGGCCCAGGATGAAGTGACCCTGGGCTTCGTTTACGGTTCCTTCGCGCCGCAGGAGAAATGGGAAGCCTACTTTGAAGGTTTCCTCGAAGCGCACCCCAATGTCACCATCAATTACATTCCGGTGCCTTTGGACAGCTGGGGCGATTACACCCAGAAAATCGTCACCACCATGCTGGGCGGCGAGCAAGTCGATGTCATCTGGAACGCGATCGAAGCCGTTCCCTTGATGGCCGAACGCGGCGTCCTGCGCGAGCTGGATTCCTTCCTGGATAGCGACCCCGATATACAGGAATTCCTGGACGATGCGAACCCCAAGCTGCTTGAGGGGCTGCGCTGGAATGACCAGCAATATCTGCTTCCATTCGCCTGGAACACCACACTGATCTATTACAACAAAGCGGTCCTGGAAGCGGCCGGCTTGCCCGAGCCGCCGCCGGACTGGACCTGGGATGACTTTCTGGAATACGCCAGCGCCATCACGCAAGATACCGATGGCGACGGCATCAACGATATCTGGGGCTTCCATCACAACGCCTGGCTCTGGCATCTGGGCCCCTGGCTGGTCTCCAACGGTTCTTTCTTCCTCAATGAGGACTTCAGCGAACCCTGGTACGACCGGCCCGAATCCATCGAAGCCCTGCAATTCGCCCGTGACTTGATCTGGGAGCACGGCGTCGGCCCCAGCGGGTCCTTCAACTTCCGCGAAGCCTTCGTCGCCGGCACGCTGGGCATGATGATTGATTCGCCGGCCGGCCGCCAACGCCTGATCCCCGCTGGCATGTCCGCCGATGACTACGATGTCGTCTTCTTCCCCACGAAATCGGGCGATGGCGCCCCGGGCTCGCAATGGGGCACGGACGGCTACGGCATCACGGCCGACAGCCAACACCCGGACCTGGCCTGGGAGATGGTCAAGCACCTGGTGAGCACGGAGGTCATGTCCAAGCTGCTATCCGGCGAGTTCGCTTCGGCAAGCGCCCCGGCGCGCCAATCACTGGCCAGCGATCCAGTTTTGGTCGCGGCGAGCCCGGCCAATTACCTGCGCTTTTACGACGTGCTGGCGAACGGCCGTACGGTGATCAACGCGCCCTATTTCGCCGAACTGGCCGAAATCCACGATCGCTATATGTCGCAAGTCTGGGCGAACGAGATGAGCGTAGAAGACGCCGCCGCCAGCATCCAGGCTGATATGGAAGCGGTCATCGCGGAAAACTAGCGGCTCAAGCATGAGGCGGGTCTGGACTCGGTTTCCGCCCGCCTCGCCGCCTCTCAGTCAGGTTCATCAACAGCTTGCCTAATGCCGCAAAAGCAGGAGGCCGCCATCACTGCGCGCGGAGCCATCTTGACGCGAGGGCGAATCAACCGCTTGGCCCTGCGCGAAGCCATGGCGGGCTACTTCTTCATTCTGCCCACGCTGTTGAGCTTTCTGGTTTTCTTCCTGATTCCGACGATTTCGGGCTTGGGCATGTCCCTCTTTGATTGGGACTTTTTCTCCGATCCCGAATTCGTCGGCCTCGACAATTTCACCGATCTTGCGCGGGACAAACTCTTCCTGACGACATTGAAAAACACCGCCCTCTTTGCCTTCTTCGCCACCGCCGGGAACGTCGGCTTGGGCATGTTCATCGCCATCGGCATCAACAGCATCAAGTGGCGCTGGCTTAAAGCCTTCTTGCGCACCGCCTATTTCATCCCCTTCGTCATCTCGACCGTCGTCGTCGCCTTGATGTTCGGCTTTCTTTTGCAAGAGAGCACTGGCGTGGTGAATTATTATTTGTCGCGGCTCGGGATTGACCGGATACCCTGGCTGTCCTCTTCGGCTTGGGCTTTTCGTTCCATCGTCTTGATTGATGTCTGGAAACATGTCGGCTTCTTCACGCTGATCTTTCTGGCCGGCTTGCAGGCGATCCCGAGCGAACTCTATGAAGCGGCGCTGGTCGATGGCGCCGGGCGCCGCGTACGCTTGACGCGCATCACGATCCCGCTGTTGACGCCATCGCTCTTCTTTTCGTTGATCATCGCCTTGATAGGCGCTTTCCAGGTCTTCGAGTCGATGTATGTCTTGACCAATGGCGGGCCCGGCGACGCCACCAGAACTGTTGTCATGCTGCTTTATCGCGAAGCCTTTGGCAGCTTCAATATGGGCTACGCCGCCAGCATGGCGGTCGTGCTATTTTTCATCATTCTGGCGCTGACCGTGACGCAGGTCCGGCTCGGCGATCGCTGGGTCTTCTACCGCTAATGATTCGCAAGGGTCGAAAATGACCAGCGTGGCACTCTCATACGGCACTCCAGCATTTCAAGACAAGCTGCGGCATCAATGGCGCGCCTGGCTGGCCAATGTCATTCTTGCGCTTCCCCTCATATTAGGTTCGCTGCTCATGTTCACCCCGCTGATATGGGCGGTATCCTTCTCCTTTGGCCAGCCGCATGAATTCTTCAAGCTGCCGCCGCCGGTCATCCCCAGCGCATTCCGCCTTGACAATTATCATGGTGTCTTCGAGCGCGTCGACTTTCTACGGTTCTTCCTCAACAGCGTCTTCGTGACCGGCTGCGTGACGGCGGCGCAGCTGATCACCTGCAGCATGGGCGGCTATGGCTTTGCCCGCCTGCGTTTCCCCGGCAGGCGCATCATCTTTATCCTCTTTCTGGCATCCATGATGGTGCCGCAGCACGTCACTTTAATCCCGGTCTTCATCATCATCCGCGGGCTGGGCCTGTACAATAACCTGGGCGCGCTCATTGTGCCTTATGCCACCAGCGTCTTCGGCACATTTCTGCTGAAGCAATTCTTCGAAACGATTCCCGATGAACTCGAAGACGCGGCGAAAATTGACGGGGCTGGCTTCCTGCAGATTTACTGGCGCGTTATGCTGCCGCTCGCCGGCCCGCCGCTGGCGACCTTGGCCATCCTCACCTTCAACAGCTCCTGGAATAACTTCTTTTGGCCGCTGATCTTCATCAATTCGGCCGAAAAGATGACATTGCCGCTGGGCATGATATACTTGCGCGGTCAGGACGGGGTGACGAACTCCGGCGTGCTCATGGCGGCGATTGTGCTGAATCTTGTTCCTGTGCTGATCTTCTTTATGATATTCCAACGGCGGCTGGTGGAAGGCGTGACCTTGAGCGGGCTAAAAGGCGCCTAAGTCATTGTGGCTTCTGACATCCGCCATTGGACTGTTCTTAAATGGCGACGCTAAAAGGGTGAAAAAATGAAACATCACGAAGGCATTCGAAGCTATGATCACACAGCCGCTGCGCTGGCCTTTCCCCTGGGCGGGATTGGCACCGGCAACGTCTCCCTGGGGGCGCGCGGCGAATTGCGCGATTGGGAAATCTTCAACCAGCCAGCGAAAGGCAATGCGCTGCCGTTGACCTTCTTCGCGCTGCGCTGCCAGCAGGCTGGGCGCGAGGCCAAGATGCGTGTGCTCGAAGGACCGCTACAAGCGCCGCATACGCCGTCGCATGGTTACCATCCGATGTTGAGCCTGGGTGGCTTGCCGCGCTTCAAGGGCAGTACGTTCCGCGGGCAATACCCCTTTGCCAGCATCGAGTTTCACGATGCCAACATGCCGGTCTCGGTGTCGCTGGAAGCCTACACGCCCTTGCTGCCGCTCAATCCGGAAGATTCCGGCATTCCCTGCGCTATCCTGACCTACACCATCAGCAACCCGTCCGATGACCCGGTCGATCTCACCATCGTCGGCTCCTTGACCAACCCGGTCGGCAACCTGCAGCCGGACAAGTTCAGGAACGAAGCCCGCGTCGAATTCGGCAGTCCCGTCAACCGCTTCCGCGAAGACGATGACCTGCGCGGCATGCTGCTCAGCAACCCCGAGCTTGCCGCTGACGACCTGCATTACGGCAGTCTCGCGCTCGTCACCGATCACGACAGCGTAACTTACAAGCGCAGTTGGCTGCGCGGCGAATGGTGGGATTATCTGCATGATTTCTGGGACGATCTCAAGGACGACGGCTTGTTGGAGGACACGGCCGATGACGCGCCGGGCACGCGCATCGCCGCCGCTTCTCTCGGCCTGGTCGGCCGCCTCGAAGCGGGCGAAAGCGCCGCCTTCCGTTTTCTGCTAACCTGGCACTTCCCCAACCGGCCTGCCGCTTGGGACCTGCGGGCGCTTCCCAGCTTGGGCGTCGACGAAAGCGATGTCGGCATCATCCGCAACCATTACGCCACGCGCTTCGATGACGCCTGGGGCGCGGCACGCTACACGATGGATAATCTGCCGCGCCTGGAAACGGGCACGCGCCAATTCCACGACGCCTTGTTCGAAAGCACGCTGCCCCCAATCGTACTCGACGCCGTCTCGGCCAATATCGTGCCCGCCCGCAGCACCACCTGCTTCTGGCTGGAGGATGGCCGCTTCTACGGTTGGGAAGGCTGCTTCGACGACTCGGGCTGCTGCGCTGGCACCTGCACCCACGTCTGGAGCTACGCCTATACCATCGCCTATCTCTTCCCCTCGCTGGAGCGCGAGATGCGCAAGATTGAATTCAATGTCGAAACGGCTAACGACGGCGCCATGAAGTTCCGCAGCTACGGCACCTTTCATGCTAATGTCATCGATGCCGTGCGCGCGGACGCCGCCGTCGACGGGCAGATGGGCTCAATCCTGCGCGCCTACCGCGAATGGCAACTGGGCGGCGATGATGCTTTCCTCGCCGAGATTTGGGAGGGCGTCAAACGCGCCATCGGCTTCGCCAGCGCCCACTGGGATACCGACAACGATCACGTTCTCGACGCCGTGCAGCACAACACCTACGACATCGAATTCCACGGTCCCAATCCCTTGAGCAGCATCTATTACCTGGCCGCCCTGCGCGCGGTCGAAGAAATGGCGCGCGCCATGGACGAAGCGGATCTGAGCGCGCGCTGCCGCCAAGCCTTCGAAACCGGCAGCGCCAATCTCGATCAGATGCTCTGGAATGGCAGCTACTACATTCAGAAGCTGGACGATGTGGACGCGCAAAAGTACCAGCACGGCGAAGGCTGCCTCTCCGACCAGTTGCTGGGGCAGCTGCACGCCAGCCTGTTGGGGCTGGGCGACCTGCTGCCCGCCGATCATGTGAAAACAGCGCTGAAGTCCATTCACGAGTACAACTTCAAGCGTGATTTCAGCGAGCACGACAATTGCCAGCGCGTCTACGCCTTGAACGATGAAGCGGGCTTGCTGCTCTGCTCCTGGCCCCAAGGCGGCCGCCCGCGCCTGCCCTTCCCCTACGCCGATGAAGTCTGGACCGGCATCGAATACCAGGTCGCCGCTCACCTCATCCACGAAGGCTGGGTCGATGAAGGCATTGAGATTGTCGAAGCGCTGCGGGCGCGCCACGATGGCATTCGGCGCAACCCCTGGAACGAAGTCGAATGCGGCAATCACTACGCCCGCAGCATGGCGAGCTGGGCGCTGCTGCTGGCCCTAAGCGGCATGCGGACCAGCGCCGAAAATGGCGCCGCCGCCTTTGAGCCCGTTAACGAACTGCTGTCGGCCACGGAGCCATTCAATGTCTTCTGGTCCGACGGGCGCAATTGGGGCCGCTATTCGCAGACCTGGGACGCCGAAAGCCAAAGCTGGACCGCCAACCTAGAGACGCTTGGCGCAGATTCATAGAATCCGTTGCTGTATCTCGCAGTCCTGAAAGCGAAGCGATTCTGTGAAGGTAATGCCCTGGTCTGTCCCAGGAATGCGATATTCAAAATGACCGAAGCGTTGTACGGGCGAGTTGGTGGCTCGCCCGCACGTGCTATAAACTTCCAAACTACTGTTGCCGGAGCTAATTGGTGATTCTGAGGTCATAATATGCCGCTAAAATACTACACGCATGGCCGGCGCGACGAGATGAAAGTGGCGCTGACATTTGACGATGGGCCCAATCCGCCGCGCACCGACCAGGTCATGGAGATTCTCGAAAGCCGGGGCGCGCGCGGCACCTTCTTCGTCTTGGGCAAGTGGGTGGAGCGCTTCCCCGAGGCTTTCCAGCGCATCGTCGACAAGGGACACAGCATCGGCAATCACAGCCACCTGCACGAAGCGCATCTCGGCGATTTCGACCGCGCCGAAGCCCTTATCGGCAACCTGCTCGGCCGCCCGACCCGTTTCCTGCGCGCCCATTATTTCAACTTCTTCACCTGTCTCTATTCGCCGGTGGCGATGTCCCGCGACATGAAGATCGTCGACGCCGATGTCAACCCGGCCGATTACGCCAAGGCCGATCCAAAAGCGATCATCGACGCCACGCTCGAGGATCCGGCGCTGGCCGGCGGCTCCATCATCGACCTGCACGATGGCCGCGAATTCGACGATGACGCCCGGCGCCTGGCCAGCCCGCTGCCCATGATCGAAGCGCTGCCCGCGATCGTCGATGGCTTGCAAGCGCGCGGTTTCGAGTTGGTCGGCCTCGATGAGATGGAGCTGGTCGACCCCATCGAATGGCAGCCCGACGGACGCGGCAATTTCGCCTCGCCTGAAGTGCGCGCTGCTATCCAGGGCTTGAGCGGGAAGGCCGATTAGGCGAGCGCAGGCGCAAGAAGTTCGTCTTGAAAAACGGAACTCCAAAATTTGACAAGCCAACTTAGAAACGCTACAGTTCGCACTGTTAACAAAAATAGACACATTATTGGACCGATATGCTGTGATTATCGCCAACTTATATTCAGCAAACCATAGACGCCGCCCCCTCTTGACAGTCCTCGACTTCCGTCACCTGACCAGGCGACCGGGCTTCTGATGGACGCGCCCGAATCCTTGGCCGCGCGCGAGGCCGTGAAGGGTCATGCGCCGGAACCGCTGCTTATCGCCAGGGGCATCAGCAAGTCCTTCGGCCATGTGCAAGCCCTCAGCAACGCCTATATAGACGTGCGCGCGGGCGAGATCGTCGCGCTCGTTGGCGATAACGGCGCCGGCAAATCGACGCTGATCAAAACGCTATCCGGCGCCCATCGACCCGACGCCGGCGAAGTCATCGTCCGCGGTCAAGCGGCAACCATCAACAGCCCGAACGACGCATTCGATCTCGGCATCGCCACTGTCTATCAAGACCTGGCGCTGCTGCCATCGCGCGATGTTGTCGCGAATCTCTTCGTCGGCCGCGAGCTCACGCACAGGGGCTTGCTGGACCGGCGCAAGATGACGGAAGAAGCCAATCGAGTCGTGCGGCAATTGCGCACCAATCTGCCGTCGGTGCATACGCCGGTTCGCTTCCTTTCCGGCGGGCAGCGGCAGGCTGTCGCCATCGCCCGCGTCGTGCATTTCGGCGCTGAAATCCTGCTGCTTGACGAACCGACAGCCGCACTCGGCGTCAAAGAATCGCATGAGATGCTCACGCTGATCGAAAACCTGAAAGAGCAGGACAAAGCCATCATCGTCGTCAGCCACAATCTGGCGCATGTCTTTCGCATCTGCGACCGCATCACCGTGCTGCGCCATGGCGAGACCGTCGGCACCTTGATCAAAGAGGAGACCGACTCCACCGAAGTCGTGCAATTGATCACGGGCGCCGACCTGTTGTGACGCTTGGGGAGAATGCCAATGGCAGCCAGCGCTGACAAAATCAAACCGCTTGAGGACGCGCCCGAAGCGGAGTCGCGGCTGCGGCGCCTGCTCATGCAGCGTGAAGTTCAGTTGCTGCTCGTGCTGGTTGTCTTCACCCTGCTCGTCCGCGCGGGCGGCGCCAAGGGCTTCCTGGGGCCGACGCATTTTCCCATCTTTCTCTCACAGGTCGCGCCGGACATGCTCGTGGTGATACCGATGGCCATGCTGCTGATTGGCGGCATGTTCGATCTGTCGGTGACCGGCGTCGCCAACCTCAGCGTGGTCTTGGTCGGCTGGACCTTCTCACGCCTGTTGGGCACGATGGACGACACACTGCTGATCATTTTAGTCGTCGCGATCGGTTTGACGGCCGGCTTGATCGTCGGCGCGATCAACGGCCTGGCGGTCACGCGCTTGCGCATGAATCCGCTGATGACCACGCTGGCGACCTGGTGGATGGCGCAGGGCGCTGCCACTGGCGTGGCCGGCGGTGAATCGCGCCACAATTTCGTCGGTTCCTTTCGCGATATCGCCCGATTTCAACCCCTGCGCGATTTGGGCGAGGCCTTCCCCTTCCTGCAAGAAATGCGGATCAGCACCTTGCCGCTGCCGGTATTTTATGCGGCGATTGTGATCTTCCTCGGTTGGCTCATCTTAACGCGCACGCGCTTCGGCTGGCATATCTTCGCCACCGGCAGCGACCGGCAAGGCGCAGGGCTGAACGGCGTCAACGTCAACCGCGTCACCCTCGTCGGCTTCATCGCCACCGGCATGGCCGCCGCCATGTGCGGCATCGTCTGGGCCAGCCGGCTTACGTCGGCGCCGCCCAACACGCTCGGCGGCCTGGAATTGCGCGTGATCGCCGCCGCCGTGATCGGAGGCGCGGCCCTAACCGGCGGCGAGGGCAGTGTTCTCGGCGCGGTCCTTGGTCTCTTCTTCATGCACATGATCAGGAGCGCGACCATCCAGTTGGGTTTGCCCGTTTATTGGGAGTTCTTCGTACTGGGCGCCGTTCTCTTCACCGCCGTCGCCTTTGACGCCTGGACCAAACGGCGAGCCGATACCCAGTGACGCCGGCGCGGTCATGCGAAAAGCCCTGGTCATAAATGCGCCAAGCTGGTTGACCGGGCGATCAGCACTTGCGCTCAAGAAGGGGGCGGATGCATAAGCGCGTCCGCATTGTCAGCGTGGTGATTGACGCGGCTGATTTGAATGACAGTCGCGCGAATCAGGCCACCCACCGCAGCCAAATTCGATTAGACAAACGCAATTCTTGGAGAGCAAAATGAAAAAGTTCATGCTAATTCTGTTCGTGTGTTCGCTGCTTATTGGCGCCGTCGCCACAGTCGGCGCGCAAGACGAAGATGTCTATTACATGGTCGGCGGCAACCTGGGGCATCCCTGGTGGAAGCAGCACTTTGAAGGCATTGAAGTGGCGGCTGAGTGGCTGGGCATCAATGTCGAAATTGTCGGTCCTCCGCCCACTGACGGCATCGCCCTGGAGCAGATTAAACTGCTGGAGGAGATCGTCGCCAAGCCCAATACCGCCGGCATCATGATGATCGGTTTTGATGTGACGCTCATCCCCGAGGTGTCCAAGCAGGCGATGGCGGCCGGCATTCCCTTCATCCAGTTCAATGGCGACCTCATCGACAAGAGCGCCCGCCATGCCTTCGTCGGCACCGGAGACTACGCTTTCGGCGAATCGGCAGCGCAGCTGGTGCTCGATCGCTATCCTGATGGCGCCAAGATCGGCGTGGTCGCTTTCATCAGCGCCCAACAGCATCGCGACCGCCTGCAAGGCTTCCAGGAGACGCTGGAAGCATCGGGCCGCGCTTACGAATTCCTCGAACCGGTTGATGACCGCGCTTCGATGGACGGCGCTTACAACGGCGCGCTGAACCTGATCGAAGCCAATCCCGACATGGACATCATCTATTCGGGCGACGCCTTCGCCGAGGGCGTGGCCAACGCCGTGAACGACATGGGCCTGATCGACAGCATCGATGTCGTCGGTGGCGACCGCGCCGATTCCCTGCTGCAGGATATCAAGGACGGCAACGTCATGGGCACCATCGCCCAGGACACCTTCGCCGAGGGCTTCTTCGGCGTGCTGTATATGTATGTCGCGCGTCAGGGCCTTGTTGCGCAAGAGGGCGGGCGCCTCGCCTTGCCCGACACATCAATCACCCAGTCCTTCACCATCACCGCCGAAACAGTGGACTTCTTCCTCGGCGTCGAGCCGGACAAGCCGACGCTGCCGGCCGGCACCGACGGCGCCTATTACATGGTCGGCGGCAATCTGGGGCATCCCTGGTGGAAGCAGCATTTTGACGGCATCCAAGCGGCCGCGGATTGGCTGGGCATCAATGTCGAAATCGTCGGCCCGCCGCCCACCGATGGCATCGCGCTGGAGCAGATCAAGCTGTTGGAGGAAGTGATCGCCAAGGAAGACACCAAGGGCATCATGATGATCGGCTTCGATGTCACGCTGATCCCCGAGGTCTCGAAGCAGGCGATGGCGGCCGGCATCCCCTTCATCCAGTTCAACGGCGACCTGATCGACCGCAGCGCGCGCCACGCCTTCGTCGGCACCGGTGATTTCGCTTACGGCGAATCGGCCGCCCAACTCGTGCTCGATCGCTATCCCGATGGCGCCAAGATCGGCGTGGTCGCCTTCATCAGCGCCCAGCAGCATCGCGACCGCCTGCACGGCTTCCAAACGACGCTCGAGGCATCGGGCCGCGCTTACGAATTCCTTGAGCCGGTCGATGACCGCGCCTCGATGGACGGCGCTTACAACGGCGCGCTGAACCTGATTGAAGCCCATCCCGATATGGACATCATCTATTCGGGTGACGCTTTCGCCGAGGGCGTCGCCAACGCGGTTAAGGACATGGGGCTGGTCGAGAGCATCGACGTGGTCGGCGGCGACCGCGCAGATTCGCTGCTGCAAGCGATCAAAGACGGCGATGTCATGGGCACGATCGCCCAAGACACCTTCGCCGAGGGCTTCTTCGGCGTGGTCTACATGTATGTAGCGGCTGAAGGCATCGTCGCGCGCGAAGGCGGGCGCATCGCCCTGCCCAATACCGTGATCACCAAGTCCTTCACCGTCACCGCTGAAACGGTCGACTTCTTCCTGGAGGGCTAGCGGGAGATTTTTCCCCCCCCCCCCCCGCCCCCTCCCCCCGCACGGGGGGGGGGGGGGGGCGGGGGGAGTGGCGAATCGCCTCGTTTCGCCGCCCCACTGCAACTATAGGGGCGAGGGAGGTGTCGCCCCCCCGGCCCCGCGACGAGAGAAGCGGCGGATCGGA
>WTGN01000069.1 GCA_011523545.1 Chloroflexota bacterium
GGGGGGTGGGGTTGGCATTCAACGCGACAGCAGCATGACCAAGCGAAGCGAAACTGCTATACTGCACGCCAGTCCGCCCAAAATCAGCCGGAGAACCGACCCGATGAAAGCCGTCCAGATAATCGCCCGCGGCCAGTGCGCCTTCGTCGACGCGCCCAAACCCCGCCTGCAGCCGGGCAGCGCCATCGTCAAAACCCTGCGCCTTGCCCTCTGTGGCAGCGATGTCCGTCATATCCATTACTTGCCCGACCACCGTTATCCCTCACCTGTTGGCGAAACCGGCCACGAAATGGTCGGCATCGTCGAAGCTATCGACCCGGCAAATGGCCAGGTCAAGCCGGGCGACGCCGTGCTCTGCCTCGCGCCCGATCACCGCGCCATGCAGGAATACTACCGCGCTCCAATCGACCGCCTGCTGCCCATCGCCCCCGGCACGCCGCTTGAGCATGCCGTCCAGGCCCAGCAATTCGGCACCGTGCTCTTCGCCGCCAAATTCTTGCCCGACCTGCTCGGCAAGACCGTCGCCGTCATCGGCCAGGGCTCCGCCGGCCTCTGGTTCAATGTCGCCCTGCAGCGCCGCAACGCCGCCAAAATCATCGCCCTCGATCTCAAAGCCTACCGCCTCGCCTACAGCAAAACATACGGCGCCACCCACACCCTGCACAACGCCGATATCCCAACCGCCGACGCCCTGCGCGCAATCAACGGCGGCGAGCTGCCCGATGTCGTCATCGAAGCGGCCGGCGAAGAAGAATCGATCCGCCTCGCCATCGAGATCACGCGCGAAAACGGCTTCGTCCTCTACTTCGGCGTACCCCGCTTCGAGATGATGAACTTCCCCATCTTCGATTTCTTCTGGAAGTCGCTCACCGCCCGCTCCAATGTCGGCACCATCCAGGAGCCGAACCACGCCAGCACGCGCCAGGCCCTGCAGTGGATCAGCGATGGGACGGTCGACGTCGCGCCCATGATCACGCATACGTTCAAGTTTGAAGATGTCATCGAGGCCTACGAGCTGCACCGCATCCAGGACGAAGGCGCAGTCAAAATCGTGATTGATATGGAAAACTAACCATGCAGTCTGTAGGGGCGTTACGCTGTAACGCCCGCTTAATCGCAATCTGTAGGGGCGTCTCGCTGAGACGCCCGCCACCGAGGACAAATCATGACCGCCCCAGACAGCATCCGCCAACTGGTCGCAAAGTTCGACCGCGACAAGCCCAGCAGCGAAACAGAACTGCGAGACTGGTTCGTCGACCCGCTCTTCGAGGCGCTGGGCTGGGACCTGCGGGCGAAACAGCAGGTGCGGAAGGAACCAAGCGTCACAGTGCAGGAAGCAGGCCTCGAACGCTCCAAGCGCGCCGATTACAGCTTCCATATCGGCAACACCAGGCATTTCTTCGTCGAGACCAAAATGCCGCATATCAACCTCGAGCGGAACACCGTGCCGGCCTTCCAATTGCGGCGCTACGGCTGGTCAGGCAATACGCCCGTCAGCGTCTTGACCGACTTTGAAGAATTCTGCGTCTACGACTGCCGCATCGAACCCAATCAAAGAGACCCCGCAGCAACAGCCCGCCTCCGCTATTGGACAACCCGCAATTACATCGACGATTGGGCTGAAATCGAATCCCGCTTCAGCCGCGAAGCCGTCGCCCAAGGCGCGCTGCGCGAATGGACCGAAGGCAAGCGCGTCCGCGGCGCCCTCAGCGTCGACCAATCCTTCCTGCGCGAGATGGAAAACTGGCGCGAGCTGCTGGCGGCGGACATCGCCCTGCACAACCGCGGCCTCAGCCAGCGCCAACTCAACCTGCTCGTCCAGCGCGCCATCGACCGCATCGTCTTCCTGCGCATCGCCGAAGACCGCGACATCGAAAGCTACGGACGCCTGCGCCGAGCCGCCGACGAAGGCCGGCAAGTCTACGCGCAATTGAAAATCCTCTTCCGCGAAGCCGACGACAAATACAACTCGGGCCTCTTCCACTTCGGCGCGGACGACCGCGCCAGCGAGCCCGACAGCGATTCGCTGAACATCCACATCCCCGACGAACCGCTGCGCCACATCATCAATAATCTGTACTTTCCCGCCAGCCCTTATGAATTTGCCGTCATGCCGCCCGAAATCCTGGGCCAGGTCTACGAGCAATTCCTCGGCAAAGTCATCGAACTAAGCCCCGGCGGCGCCGTGCGCGTCGAAGCAAAACCCGAAGTGCGCAAAGCCGGCGGCGTCTATTACACCCCGGCCTACATCGTCGACTACATCGTCGAGAACACCGTCGGCGCCCTGCTCAAAGACAAGACGCCCGCCCAAGCCGCCAGGCTGCGCATCCTCGATCCCGCCTGCGGCAGCGGCTCCTTCCTCGTCGGCGCTTATAACTACCTGCTTGACTGGCATCTTGACTATTACAGCCGCCAGCCTGACAAGAACAAGAATGTCCTCCGCCGCATCGTGGGCGGATACGCCCTCGCCACCGCCGAAAAACGCCGCATCCTGCAAAACAACATCTACGGCGTCGACCTCGACCAGAACGCCGTCGAAGTCAGCAAGCTCTCCCTGCTGCTCAAGATGCTGGAGAACGAAAGCGACGCGGCAGGCCGCCAGACCATCATGTTCGCCGCCGGCGGACGCATCCTGCCCGACCTCAGCGACAACATCAAATGGGGCAACTCCCTCATCGGCAGCGACTTCTTCCGCGGACCGCAGGCGACGCTCTTCGATGACGAAGAAGCGATGCTCAAGGTCAAAGCCTTCGATTGGGATAGCGAGGCCGGCTTCGGCGACATCATGGCGGCGGGCGGCTTTAACGCTGTGATTGGGAATCCGCCCTACATTCGGATTCAGACGATGATAGCGCGTTCGGCAGACGCGATCCGATACTACAAGTCGAAGTATCGCACAGCAAAGAAAGGAAACTACGACATTTATGGCCTTTTCATTGAACATGGCTTAAATGTTCTGCGTAACAATGGCAGGCTCAGCTTTATTGTCCCACATAGGTTATTCAAAACAGACTACGGTGAGACAATCCGCCGCATGCTGCTCAAGAATAAGTCTATAGTCGAGGTGAGAGACTTTGATGGCTTCATGGTCTTTGATGAAGCGAGTATCAACACATGCATTTTGACCTTAGCCAATGCAGCAGACAAACAACATCAGTTTCTTTACGAGCGTTTGAAGACCTCCAAACTGTCCACAGACGAGATCACAGCACAGTTGCAGGCTCCGTCTTCAGAATATTGGGAAAGACTGAGCGTACCTTGGAATTCTCTAACGACAGACTACTGGAGTTTTGTCGGCAAACGTGAAATGGCAATATGGAACAAAGTCAATGCTCCAAAGTTTGCGAAACTTGGACAATTGTGCCGCATCTTTGTGGGATTACAAACGAGTAAAGACAAGATCTATGTTGTCAAACAGAAAGGAACAACCGAGCAACATTATGTCGTAGAGTCACGATTCGATGGCGAAATCTACGAACTGGAAAAGGAAATCTGTCGTCCGTATCTTGCTCGTACAGGAGTTTCACCTTACTCCGTTCCGAGCGTCGGGCTTATCCTTATATACCCATACGACCCAAATTCGTGACTGTATACAAAATCCGAACTCGCTGAGATTGCGCCCAATTCTCTAAGATACTTTAGGAAGCATGAAAGCGAGTTGCGCAATAGAGAGAAAGGCAAGTTTGATGATAATGCGTGGTACCGATATGGCCGCAACCAAAGTATTGGTCAATTTGACAAGCCCAAGCTAATTGTGCAGGTAATCTCCGCCTTCAACAGATTTGCATATGACGCCAATGCGACATACTTTTCTGGCGGCGGGAACGGCCCATATTATGGCTTAAGACCAGTCGATCAAACGATGCACATATTATACTTTTCCGGGCTGTTAAACGGTAAGTTGCACAATTGGATACATCACAAACAAGCCTTGAGAACGTTTCAAACAGCTTACTCTTACGGAAAGCGCTTTATTGAACGACTGCCAATTCGTACGATAAACTTCGACGATCCAGCCGATGTTCAAATGCACGACAAGATGGTCGAACTCGTCGATGAGATGCTGGACTTGCACAAGCAGTTGCCCGGCTTGACCGGCGAAGGCCGTAGGATCACAGAGGTACTTATTGACAAAGTGGATAAGGAAGTCGACGCGCTTGTTTACAAGCTGTACGGCTTGAGTGATGACGAGGTGGCGATTGTGGAGGGTGGGTGAACCCTCACTTATTGGGGAGAGGTATTCAAGACGAGTGTGTTACGCTGGTTTCGCAGTCTACTCGAACCAAAGAGAAAGAACATTATGGTGCAAGCCCGTAGATTCATCTCTCAACATAAGAATCGTCTGACAGTTGGTATCATCATTAGCACTGTTCTAGCGGCTGCTGTTGGCCTGCTTGCATTCGTTAGTCATGGGTTCTCTTTGTTTACGCCAGAGGACTACGAGACGAATCTGTACACTGAAGTATTCGGCGTACTTTTCAGTGTTTTTGTTTCGGTTGTCATAATCGGAGGTTGGTCATATTGGCGCGAAAGGCAACAACTGAAGGCTCGTTTGAAAAGAGAAGCGGGTAGTCGGTCGAATGACATTGCAATATCTGCTGTCGATTGGTTGCGGGAACGGGATTGGTTAGTAGGCGGCAAAGGCTTGCTTCCGAGAACATACATGAGATATGCCAATCTGCAAAACGCGCATTTGGCGGGGGCAAATTTGCAAGGCGCATACTTGGGAAACGCAAAACTACGAGACACCAATCTATCTATGGCAAACCTCCAGAGAGCAGACTTGCATGATGCAGACCTGCGAAACGCGAATATGCCTAGTGCAAATCTGCGAGAGGCGAAACTCTTGCGTGCAAATCTGCAAGGCGCGTATATGGGTCGAGTAAACCTGCGAGACGCGCGCTTATGGCATGCCAATCTACAAGATGCGATCTTGTGGAGTGCTGATATGCAAGGCGCGGAATTGGTCTATGCAAATCTGCAAGGCGCGGACTTGAGTCAAACAGATCTACAGGGTGTGCGTCTGGATTGTGTAAACCTGCGAGGCGCGCAGCTGAAGGAAAAACAACTGCAAGAGGCGCAATTGAGGGATGCAATCCTACAGAAATCACGCCTTCTGAAAGTAGATCTGCAAGGCGCCGAATTGACTAATGTTGACCTGAGCGGTGCGGAGCTGATAGACGTAAACCTGCAAGGCGCGAAATTGACAAATGCTGATCTAAGCGGTGCGACGTTGAGGAACGTAAACCTAAAAGGTGCGAAACTAAACAGGGCAAATCTGAAAGGTGCTACCTTGCGGCTGACAAAACTGGAAGCTGCGAATTTGGAATCGGCAGATCTGCGAGGCGCACAGTTGGAGGAAACAGATCTGAACGAAGCAGTCTTGAAATTTGCAAAACTCCAGGACACTCGTCTAGTGAAAGTGAAACTGCAAGGTGCGGACTTTTACGGAGCTAACCTGAACGGTACGGGACTGTGGGGAGTAAACCTGCAGGGTGCGAACTTGATCAGAGTTACTTTGCATAGAGCGTTTTTCAATTGCGATGAGAATGGAAGCACAACGTTTCGAGAAGAAAAAATCATCTTGCCTGACGGAATGAATTGTACAATAGATGTAGACATAGGCAAATATCTTGAACCATTGCATCCCGAATATCTCGCAACCCTTGACGATATCAACGAGATTCGAAGGAAAATGGAACTCAATGAAATACCGAAAACGTTCCGGCCTACTCAAGTGAAAACCTCCGAGCCCTCTGTGTACCCTGCCCTCCCCTGTGGTGAAGAAACCCACGTTACCATCCACTCACCCCTTCCCCGCCCCCTCATTCCTTGACGAAACCCGTCGGCTTGTACGGTACTTCCAAGTGCTGAATGATGGCGTCCACCTTCTCATGCAGCGCCGCGATCTGCCGCTGGTTTTCGACGACCGCCTGCGTCAAGGCGTCAATGCGCTCGGTGTTCCCGACGACCGCCTCCGTCAAACCCAGCAGCGCCGCCTCAAGACTGTCCACCTTGTTAAACACCTCGTCCTGCGCGTTTTCCAATACCTCATACTTCGCTTGCATCCGCTTGAATCGAATATCGGCTGTGGCTGCCATGCTCTCCCCTTTCCTTCGCATCCAGTATAGCCGCGCCGCCCAATCCGGTCAAAAGCCAGCGGCATGGACTTACCAGCGCACTCGGTGATAAACGAAAATCCCTCTGTGCTCTCTGCGTCCTCTGTAGTTGTAAATGCGCGACCATCCATTCACCCCTCCCCCGCAACAATCCGCTACCCTCATCACATGACCGCCCGCGCCCACAGCCCGCTACGACCCGCCATTCTCATTATTCTCACTCAAATGAGACAAAAAATATTTCCCTCTATCGATAAAATTCTCAATAATTCTCTCGGTGTACTCGGTGTACTCGGTGGTAAATTCTCTCTGCGCCTCTGTGTCTCTGTGGCGAAATTAAAACAATCTTATGGTAAACTACCCCCCATGAACCTCATCGACTATGCCAACATCCTCATCCGCCGCGGCTGGATCATGCTCCTGCTCGGCCTTCTCGCCGCGCTGGCCGCCTTCGTCTTCAGCCGCACGATGGACCCCGTCTACCGCGCCACCCAAAAGGTGCTCATCGTGCCCAGCCGCAGCGACTTCGGCTTGACCCAGGCCGCCAAGCAAACCCTCAACAGCCATGTCGCCTGGCTCGATAGCTCACTGCGCGCCGCCGAAGTCATCGACCGCCTGCAAATGGATATGACGCCGGCGCAGCTGCGCGCCGATGTCCGCATCGCGCCCGACCTCGACAGCCTGGTCATCCAACTGGACGCCGAGCACAACAGCCCGGCCCAAGCCGAGCGCATCGCCGCCGAATGGGCGCAGCTGCTCGTGCTCTATCGCAACGATCAAAACCAAAAGGCGCGCCGCGAAGACCGCATCGAAGCCAGCCTGCAAGACCGCCCGGTCACCGTGCTCGCCCGCCCCAACACCCGCATCAATACGCTGGTCGGCTTGATCGCCGGCATATTCGTCGGCGGCGTCATCACCTTCGTGCTGGAATACCTCGAAAGCGCCATCGTCCGCCGCCGCGAAGACATCGAAGCCGGCGCCGGCCTGCCCGTGCTCGCCGCCGTCCCGCCCAATGATTAACGAATTGATATTGTGTGTACGGGCGACCCGGTGGGTCGCCCACGCAAAATACCTCGCGTCCCGCTGGTTTTATCTCCCCTTCCCTAGCTCGCTGGGATGCTTGCCATAGAGATGGCGAGAGGGGCCGAGGGATGGGGTTGGCTACCGCGCCCCCTTTAATAACAGTGTAGGGGCGACATATCATGTCGCCCGCCGCATACCTCACTGCCCCGCCAATATCCCCGCCAACACCTTCGCATCAATATTCCCGCCCGATACGACACAGACGACCTTCCCGCCGCCCGCCATGCCAGCCATCGCCGCCGCCACCGGAGCCGCGCCCGCGCCTTCAGCGATGACCCGCCCCCGCTCCGCCAGCAGCCGTATCGCCGCCCGTACCGAATCCAGCGAGGCAACCAGCGAGCCATCCAACAGCTCCCGCGCCAACGGCCACATTTCGGGCAAGACGCTCTTCCCGCCGATGCCATCGACGAAGCTGGGCCTGTACTCGACCTCGACCGGCCGACCGGCCCGCAACGATGCCGCCAGCGGCGCTGCCGTTTCGACCTCGACCGCGTAGAGCCGCGCAGCCGGCTTCAGCGCCCGAAGCGCCGACGCGATGCCAACGCTCAAGCCGCCCCCGCCGTATGGGATGAGCACGGCGTCGACAGCCGGCAGGTCTTGCAGGATCTCGAGCCCGATTGTGCCATTGCCCGCCATCACATCGACGTCGCGCACCGGATGGATGAAGCGCCCGTCAAGCCCGGCGAACTCGCCACTGACGACTGCCTCCCACCAGCGCGCGAAGGGAACCTTGATGACCTCGCCGCCCAGCCGCCGAATCGCCGCCAGCTTCGTCTCCGGCGCATGATCGGGCACAATCACGCTGCAGGGCAGGCCAAGCCGCCGCGCATTCCAGGCGACGCCCTGCGCCATGTTGCCCGCGCTCGCCGTGTAGACGCCCTTCTCCAGCGCCTCGGCCCCCGCCCGCGCCATCGCGTTGCCCGCGCCCCGCAGCTTGAATGAGCCGATCGGCTGGATGTTCTCCAGCTTAAGATAGATCTCGGCCCGCCCGTTCTCGATGTGGAGGCGCAGCAAGGGCGTCCGCAGCGCCAGGTCGCGCGCGCGCAGCCGTTCCGCGGCCTGCTGAATCGCTTCGAGGGGAATCACTCAATCCACCCGCGCAAAATGCGCCAGGGCGTCCGGGTCCACATCGACGCCCAGCCCGGGCGCGCGCGGTACCGCCACCCGCCCATCTTCAAGTTGGAACTTCGGAGCCGTGAGCTTCTCGCGCAGGGCATTTTCCGAGCGGTCCATTTCCAGCATCGCTTCGGGCATGCGCAGGCGACCCGGCACGATATCCAGCGTGCTGACCAGATGCAAGCCGGCGGCGAAGGCGATGCCCGTGCCCCAGCTATGCGGAATGACATTCGTCTGAAAAGCAGCAGCCAGCGCCGCGATTCGCTTCGTCTCGGTCAAGCCGCCAGCGCCGCAGATATCGGGCTGCGCGATATCGACGCAGCGCTGGCTCAGCAATTGACGGAAGCCCGCCAGCAGGTATTCGCATTCGCCGCCCGCGATCGGAATCGACGTGCGCTGGCGCAGCTCGCGGTAGCCGTCGTAATCTTCCGGCGACACCGGCTCCTCGAAAAAGCCGATATCCAGCTCCTCAACCTGCCGCGCGAAACGCAGGGCCTCGCTGAGCGAATAGGCATGATTGGCATCCACCATCAGCTGCAAGTCATCCCCGATCGCCGCCCGCGCCGCCCGCACATGCTTGACATCGGTTTCCACGCCCAGCCCCACCTTCATCTTCAGCGCGCGGAACCCCTGAGCGGCATAACGCTGCGCCTCGTCCGCCAGCTTGCCGGCCAGGTCCTCCGTCTCTGTGAAGTACATGCCGGTCGCGTAGACCTTGACCCGCTCGCGCCGCCGCCCGCCAAGCAGCACCGAAACCGGCTGCCCCATCAGCTTGCCGCGCAAATCCCACAGGGCGATATCGATGGCGCTGATCGCCGCCACCAGCACGCCGCGCCGGGCGTAATCCAGGGCGCGCAGGCGCATCTTGTTCCAAATCGCTTCGACCTGCAGCGGATCCTCGCCCAGCACAAGGGGCGTCAGAAACTCGACGCCGGCCTTGACGACAGTTGCCGGGCCATAACCCTCGCCCCAGCCGTAAGTCCCGTCGGCGGCGATGACCTTGACGATGCAGACTTGCCGCGAGCGAAATTCAAACTGGGAGAAGTAAAAGGGCGTATCAAGCGTTTGCTCAAGCAAGTAGGTTTCGATGCGTTCAACCTTCATGTGTTTGCGCTTCTCCAGGGTCGATCATTTCGCTATAGTCTAGCGGATTCCGCGCGATTCTGCGCGCGGCACGAAGTCAGCGCAAGCGCGCCGGGGGCAGCGAAGCCTAACGTGACTCAAGAATCAGCCTTCACCGCAGACGACGACGTTAGCGCCATTCTCGCGCTGCTGACGGACGGCCTGCGCTTCAAACTCGGCGGGCGACTTGTCGGCATCTATCTCTACGGCTCCCTGATCACCGGCGACTACGCCCCCGGTGTCAGCGATGTCGATCTCGTCGTGGTCATGACCACAGCGCTCGACGCGGACAATTTCAAGGCGCTGCACCGCATGCACGAAGGCGTCGTCGAACGATACCCGGACTGGCACGATCGCCTGGAGCTGGCTTACATCTCAGCGGCGGCGCTGCGCAGCTTCCGCCAGCAGACCAGCACAATCGGCATCATCAGCCCGGGCGAGCCCTTCCATTTGCTGCAAGCGGGCAGCGATTGGCTGATCAGTTGGTACGCGCTGCGGGAGGACGGACGGGCGCTCCTCGGGCCGCCGATAGAATCCCTCATCGACGAGATCTCGACTGACGAATACTTGCGGGCCGTCAGCGAGCATATTCAGCACTATCGCGAGTCAGTCAAGAAGCCACACAATAAACCGGCGCTGTCATACATTATCTTGACGGTCTCCCGCGGTCTCTACACCCTCAGCCATGGCGAGCCGGCCTCCAAGATCAAGGCGGCCGCCTGGGCGAAGGAGCGCCTTCCGCATTGGGCGGCGCTTATAGCGCGCGCTTTGATCTGGCGCCTGAACCCGGCGGCGGACGAACTGACCGCCGAGCAGATCCGCCCGCAGGTCGAGGCTTTTGTCCTCGATGCGCTCGGGAGGCTTCCGCAGTGGGGTGGCAGCGCGGAGTAGTGAAAATCTTGGCGATCTACGATTCAACCAACAGTTGTCACTCATCATCACTGCCGCTCGCAAGTCGCGCAGCGGCTCGCAGCTCGTAGCGAACCGGCATGAAACGAGACTGCTGGGGCATTTCGCCGCCAGGCCCGCGCTTGTCTTAGCGCGCGCTTTTTGGGCGACTCACAGAATCGCCCCTGCAAGGCTTGTCCCGCACGGGGCGCTTGCGCTGGCAAATCCGAAACCGCATAATCAGAATTGAACGGCGCGCTTTCACAGGAAAGTTGCAGACGATGGCAATCACAGGCATGCCCCAGCTGGGCCTTCATAGACGCGTCCTCTTGCTAGTTGCGCCCATCGTCGCTTGCCTCGCCGCCTGCAATCTTGTGACACCGGCGCCAATCACAAGCTCCACAGCCACGCCGGACTTGCCCCGCGTGCAAATCCTTTCCCCCGCGCACAATCAGCAGGCGATCGAGGGCGTCATTTTTGATATCGACATCCTCGCCTCGGACGCCGCGGCCGGCATTCAACGGGTCGAGCTCTATGTTGACGAGCAGCTGCAGCAAAGCAGCGAAAGCGAGAGCGGCCCGGCGCGCGACTACCGGGTCACGATGAATTGGTACGCCGGGGAACCGGGCTGGCACAAGTTCGCCGTTTTCGCTTACAACGCTGATGGCGTCGCCAGCCACCCGCATATCATCGCGCTGGAAGTTATCCCGTCCGCCTGAGACGCGATGCCGCGGGCGAATTGGTCAAACAGCCAGGCTGCGCTACAATTGCTTAGCGCCTTAAGAAACGCTGCCGATTAACGAGGAATCCGCCTAGTTCAGTTCCCCTTCCCTGGCTCGCTGGGTAGGGGCTGGGGCGTAGGGTGACAAGATGGATATCGAATTGCGGAACATCCACAAGCGTTTTGGCGCCATCCATGCGAATAACGACATCAACGTCCAGTTCAGCCATGGGCGGATTGTCGGGATTCTGGGCGAGAATGGCGCCGGAAAATCGACTTTGATGAAGATTCTCTCCGGCTTCCAACCGGCGGACGCTGGCGAGATCCTGATCGATGATCGCACTATCGACTATACCGGCCCGACGGCGGCCATCGCCAATGGCATCGGCATGCTGCAGCAGGACCCGCTGGATGTCGGCGCTTTCACCGTCCTGGAGAATTTTATTTACGGCGGCGCCGATGGCCTCACGCTTCAACGGTCGCAAGCCGAAGCGCGCTTGAGCGAGCTGACTGCGCGTTTCGGTTTTGAACTGGACCCCCACCAGCTCATCGACAACCTCTTGATTGCCCAGCGCCAGCAGTTGGAGATCGTTCGCCTGTTGGCTTTGGGCGTCGAAACGCTGATCCTTGATGAACCGACAACCGGCATCTCCGCCGAGCAAAAGGACATTCTCTTCAACGCGCTGCGCGAGCTGGCGCGGGACGAGGGCATGATCATCCTGCTGGTCTCGCATAAACTCGAAGATGTGATCGACCTCTGCGATGAGGTCGTCGTCTTGCGCGCGGGACTAATGGTCGGAGAGATGGAAATGCCGGCCAGCGACAGCGGCCTGACCAGCGCCATCATCGCCGAGACGAAACAGCGCCTGGTCACCATGATGTTCGGCGAAGAGCTGGAGACGCATAGCCGGCCCCATTATGAAATCGGCGCGCCGGTCTTCGCCGCCGAGGCGATCGTCGTGCATGATCCGCGCCTCGATATGCAGCCCATCTCGCTGACAGCGCATGCGGGCGAAGTGATCGGCCTGGCCGGCCTTGGCGGCAGCGGTCAAGAGATCTTCATGCGCGCCTGCGCTCGCCTAGGGCGCGTCAACAGCGGGGCGCTGCGCTTCGACGGGGCCGATGTCACCGGCGCGAGCTACCGTCATTTGTTTCGGCGCGGTTGTGTCTTTGGCGCTGCCGGGCGTTTGGAGGAAGGCCTGATCGCCGGTTTGACGCTGACGGAACACAGCGCCCTGGTAAGCGACGACAAGCTGCAGATCGACTGGAAATTGGTCGGGGAGCGCACCGTATCGCGTATCAACCACTATCGCATCAAAGGCCGGGCCGCCGATACTATCGAACAGCTTTCCGGCGGCAACCAGCAGCGCGTGCTCATCGGTCTGCTGCCGGATGACCCCAAACTGCTCATCCTGGAACAGCCGACGCGCGGCCTAGATGTGGATTCTGCGCGTTGGATCTGGACGCAATTGCTTGAGCGCTGCCGCCGGGGCGCCGCCATCATTTTCAACTCCTCAGATTTGGAAGAGCTGGTCACCTTCAGCGACCGCATCTTCGTGTTCTACGCCGGCCGGGTCTATGAAGTGCCGGATGTGGCGCAGACCAGCATCGACGAATTGGGGCATCTGATCGGCGGCGAGTTCTAAGTGAATCCAAGCAAGACTTTGAAAACCTAGCACCGAGTACACCGAGCGTTCAGAGGACAATCAGCAATGCGATGGGATTCCCGCGAATCATGCGCGTTGCAAAGGCCTTTCGGCGAAACGCCGGCAAATAGTGACTAGAAGAACGGGCGTCTCAGCGAGACGCCCCTACAACGTTCCTAAGCGGTGACTTATCCTTCGACGTGGCCGCCGTCGACCAGGATCTGCATAATCTCCGCCTCGAGGGCGGCGGCGGTTTCTTCGATCGTCGCCTCTCCCGTGATCATGGTAGACAGAAGGCGCGGCAATACCTCACCCCGTACATCGCCGTATTCGGGGATATTCGGGGTGCTGATGATGTTCAAGCCCTGAATGCCGGCGGCGATATCCCCCAGCCAGGGGAAGCGTGCCAGGGCGCGCTCGTCCTGCAGGACCGAAATCCGCGACGGCGAATTGCCCAATTTTGTCGCCGTAACGCCGTGGACGCCGCTTTCGGTACTCGTCAAGCAGACCAGCATCTCCCAGGTTTCTTGCGGGTGCTCGGTCGTGCTGGAGATCGCCGGACCCCACTGACTCAGGAAGCCTTCCGGCTCCTCGACGCCGTCGCCCGGCAAGGGAATCAGCTGGAAGCCGATATTGCCGGCCACGTCCGAGGTATCCGGATCGTTGCCATAGAGCAAGACGCTATTCCAGGTGACCAGGCTAAAGTCGCGCCCGGCGGTGAAGTTGGCGTTGCCTTCAACCCAGCCGGCCGTGTAGGACGCGGGATCGGCATATCCGTAGAGCATCATCATATCGGTGAGCGCGGCGATGCCTTCCGGCGTGTTGATATTGATCTCGAGCGTCTCGTGATCGACGACCTCGATGCCGTGCATGAATGACAGCGCTTCATGCAAGATCGTGATCCAGGCGGCGCGCAAGCCATAAGCGATGTTGCCATGCAGCCCTTCGTCCGGGCGGTGGAAGAAGGCAACTTGATCGAAGTATTGCTGCATGCTCTGCGGCGCGGCGAGTTCATAGCCGTTTGCTTCCATGAATGCCGCTTGCTCATCCGGGTCATTCATCAGGTCGGTCCGATAGAGGATGCCCTGATACTCGTTCAGCCAGGGCACGAGCCAGTGCTTGCCTTCGTATTCGGTCAAGTTAAAGAAGGCGATATCGTCGGGGTCGAGCGCATCAATGTCGAAGTCTTCCAGCGGCAACAGATAATCCGCGGCGACGAATTGCGCGATCTTGCTGATGGGAATGTAGGCGATATCGTAGAGACCGCTGCGAACGGCCGCTTCTGTCGGCAGAATGGAATTGATCCACTCGCCGGGCGGCAGCTGATGCGCCTCGTAATCGACGCCGACTTCCATCGCGCAGCGGTCGGCATTGGCGATCAAGGCGTCGGCATGCACGCCGGTTTCAGCGCCGATTGAGATCGTCACCATATCCTGCGCTTGGCCCGCGGGCAGCAACAGCAGCAAAACGAGCGAAAGTAAAATGCCTATGCGTTTCATTTTTTCATCTCCTAATCAATACATTGGATTGACGAACGAGGCTGATCATATCCGTCTTATACGCAAGTCCCCCCTTTCTGGCCGGCCTCACTTGCCGGAGCCAGCCACGAGCCCCACTACCAGGTGCTTCTGCACCAGCAAGCCGGCAATGACAATTGGCGTCGCTGAAAGCACGCCGGCCGCCGCCAACTCGCCCCAGGCGATATTCTGATTGGTGACAAAGGTATACATGGTCACCGGCAGGGTCCGCGCGTTTCGCGCCGTCAGCGTGACCGCCAAGGCGAACTCATTCCATGAAGACAGCAGCATGAAAATAGTGATCGAGGCCAGGCCGGGGCGGATCAAAGGCAAAACAACATGCCAGATCACGCCCAGGCGCGAGGCGCCATCGATCATCGCCGCGTCTTCAATTTCGTCCGGAATCGTCGAGATGAAACCGACCAGCATCCATATCGCCAGCGGCAAAGAGAAGAATGTGTACAGCAGGACCAAGGTGCCCTGCTTGTCATAGAGATTTAGGCCGCGCGCGATGGCGAAGAGCGGGATGATGTAGGCGACCGGGGGCAAAAGCCGCGCCGTGAATATCACCAGCATCATCAGCGAGCCGCCAACGCGAAAGCGCGCCATGCTGTAAGCCGCTGGAATGCCCAGCAGCGACACCGCAGCCAGCGTGATGCCGGCGACCAGCAGCGAATTCTTCACCGAGTTGATGACCTTGGCGTCGCTGAAAAGGTTGATGTAATTTTCCAAAGTTGCCGGCGCCGGGAACCAGACCGGCGGAATCGCGAATTGCTGACCCTCGGTTTTGAATGAGCTGGCAATCAGCCAGTAGATGGGAAACAGAAAAACGGCAAGCAAGAACAGCCACAGAGCGTAGGTCAAGAGGCGGTTGGCGCGGCTCATGCGCTGGTCCATCTCAATCCGCCTCCCTGAACATCAAACGCGCATAGACAAGACTGACGATGAAAGCGACGAGCAGCTGCACCACGGCGATGCTGGAACCATAGCCGATCTTTAACGAGCGTATTCCCACCCAATATTGGTAGAGCGCCAGCACCTCTGTCGAATCACCGGGGCCGCCACCGGTCATGATGAAGATCATTTCAAAGGCCTTGAAGATGAAGAGGGTGGTCAAGAATGCCGATATCAGAATGGCGTAGCGCACCAACGGCAAGGTGATATAGCGCAAAAGCTGCAAGCGATCGGCGCCATCAACGCGAGCGGCCAGATAAAGCTCCTCCGGTATCGTCTTGAAGCCACCGGTGACCACCAGCATCGTGCCCGGCACGCCATTCCAAACGTGCACAAGAATCAGCGCGCCGAGCGCCGTCCGCGGGCTGCCCAGTATCGACGTCTTTGTGATGGTATCGAGTCCCAGAAAATCCAGCGCCTGCGCGATGACGCCGATGTTCGGCGCCATCATGAAACGAAAATTGAAGCCGCTGATGAACGGCGCCACCAGCCAGGGAATCAGCAGAAGCGTGCGCACCAGCCCTTCGCCGCGAATGTTGCGATTCAGCAGCAGAGCGAGGGTCACGCCCAGGACCGTCTGAATCGAAGTGGTCGCAATTGTGAAAATCGCCGTGATGCCGAGCGATGAATAAAAGCGCTCATCCGCCAGCAGCTTGCCGTAATTCTCGATACCGATGAAAGTCTGCCCCAAATCCAGGCGGGTTAGGCTCCAGGCGGTCATCGAATTGTAAAGAAGGTAGCCAGTTGGATAGATGATGCCGATAATGATGAAGATGAAGGCCGGCAACGCCAGAAGATATTTTACGCGCTGGGCGCCAAATAGCCGACTGCCTGGGTTGAAAAGCGAGAGGGTCATGTTTGCGTAGGCCGCCGGCCTGCCCGGGGCAATAAGCGGCAAATCAAAGCTCCAATCAACTTGCTCCTTACCAGAAATACAATAATCGATAATCGATAATCTGTGTCCACCAGAGTATATGCGCTTGGAAGCGCCTTGTCAAATGCTTCGCGCTGCAGGCGGGCCACGCTTCGAATATCCGCCGTGGGTGAAGCGGCCAGGCGAAAAAATTCCGCAGCCCTCACGAGCCCGGTATGCGGGTTATGGCTATGCTAAGCGAGGGCGCCCGGCGCCGATTCTCAAGACCGCAGGACAAAGGCATTTCGCTTGATGTCGCGTTTAGCGTGACAGCACTTCCTCTCCTGGATCTGCCGGCCAAGCGGTCTGGTCGACTCGTCATCCCGCTCTTTCTTATCATTGATTCAGATCTCGGCGGCGCGCGCCGACGCCGGTTCGTCATCGAATTGAATAGCAGGTAGCCAGCCAGAGAGATAATACCGATAATGATGTTGGCGCAATCACATCACGAAATGCGCGCATTGCATTTATCGAAATTATGAATCCAGCAGCGTTTGTGCGCATGGAAGCGCTTTGTCAAATGCTTCACCTAATGGGTAGACCTCGGTTAAAATGTCTGTCAATGAAAGGAGTGGCGGATGCCCCTTAGCGAAAAGCACGACGACACCAAGACTTATGACGATATACTCAACGCCGGCCCGCCGCTCAATCAATTGGCCAAGGCGTTTGTGACGCCCACCGAGCTCTTCTTCGTGCGCAACCACAGCCAGATCCCGCATTTGCAACTCGACAGCTACCGCTTGCGCGTGCGCGGGCTGGTCTCGCAGGAGTTGTCGCTGAGCCTGGCTGACATCAAGAAGAACTATGAGCGCCACAGCTTGATCGCAACGCTGCAATGTGCGGGCAACCGGCGCAAGGAACTGGTCAGCTACAAGCCGATCGACGACGGCCTGGCCTGGGGCATTGAGGCGATTGGCACGGCAGAATGGACGGGCGTGCGCCTGGGCGACATTCTCACCTCAGCCGGCATCAGCTGCGCGGAAGCGGCTCATGTGGCCTTCCTCGGGCTGGACACGCTCATGCGCGATGGCCAGCGCGAAGCCTTCGGCAGCTCCATCCCGCTGGAAAAAGCGCTCGATTACGAAGTCCTGCTCGCTTATGAAATGAATGGCGAAGACCTGCCGCTGGCGCATGGCTGCCCGCTGCGCGTCATCGTGCCGGGTTATATCGGCGCGCGCAGCGTCAAATGGCTCAGCGAGATCAGCGTCCAGGCGGAACCGTCCGATAACCATTTTCAGCAGGTCGGCTACAAGCTCTTCCCGCCCCATATCAATATGTACAATGTCGATTATCATGAGGGCATGCAACTGACCAAGCTGCCGGTCAACTCGGTCATCGTGCGCCCGGAAGATCGCAGCCTGCTGCCGGCGGGGAAAGTCGAAGTCGAGGGCTACGCCATGAGCGACGGCGAGCACGAGATCACCTGGGTGACGGTGTCGCCCGATGGCGGGCACAGCTGGCAGCGCGCCGAATTCCTCAATGAACCGCAGCTCTGGACCTGGCAGCTCTGGCGTGCCGAGTTTGACCTGCCGCAGGGACAGCATGAAATCGTCGTGCGCGCCTGGGACAGCGCCGCGAACAGTCAGCCGGAGACCATCGCCAGCGTCTGGAATTTCAAGGGCTATGTGAATAATGCTTGGCATCGCGTTAAGATTACGTTGAAGTAGCTATAGGCGCCAGTCTTGGCACCACGTTTGGCGCCGCTATCATGGGCATCCAATGACCCGTGATGGAGGTGCGACATGCAAGACAGCGCTTGGCGTCTACTATTGGATTTGAACGATTTTGAACACTATCATGCGCGGCAGTGCTACCGGATGTACGGTTATGAGGATATCATTCATATCCTTGCGCCGATAAGAAATCGATCCAGATTCGTCATCCTAGAAACAAATGAGGAATATGAGTACACTTTCTGGGACGGGCAGTCTTGGTACGACGAGTTCAAAGACCGGAAAGACTTTGAAGACGATGACTAAACCATCATGCCGTAATACAGTCACGAGCTAACAACAACCAAGGATCGCAAGAAATGTCGCCAAAACACGACATAGTAACGCTTCAGCAAATAATCGAGAGGTTTCACCGGGAGCGGTTTCCCGACATGAAACCAGATCGATACTTCGAGCATTTCGTTGCCGAGCAGATACTCAAGGAGCGCGATCTGTCGGATGCGCAACTGCTTGCTGGCAACACAGGCGGACCGGATGAAGGCGGAATCGATGCGCTTCACTTGTTTGTAAATGGTGATCATATTGATGACACCAATATCGAGAAATATAAAAATATGCAAGAGGGCGTAATTATAGACCTGCATCTGATCCAGGCGAAGGACAAGAGCCGTATTGAGACTGGGGTAATCAACACCTTTTCGGCGACTGCGGAGGATTTGCTGAATCCTAGCAAAGATATGACCTCCGTAACGAGACAGTACAACTCAGGCGTAATCCAGGTCTTTCAGTGGTTCTGGGATATCTACCATGCAGTCAGCCACACTTCCCCCACAATCAACGTGATTTTCTCGTATTCCACCAGAGCCGGCAGTCCTACGAAGAAGCACTTAGATAAAGCCCGTCAACTCGAGAAGAAGGTCACGCGCCAACTTAGTGGTTGCAGCTGCAAGTTTCAATTCCTTGGCGCTACCGAATTGCTGGACTTATCCCGAGCGAAACCGCCGCAAGTATTTGAACTCATTGCGGCTGAGCCTCCATTGGCCGCAGATGAAGAAGGCAATAGCTATTTGGCGCTAGTGCAATTGGACAAATACTATGACTTCATTACCTCGGATGAGGGTGTTTTGCATTGGCGTTTATTTGAGGCTAACGTCAGGGACTGGCAAGGCAATAACAAGGTCAACAATCAGATTCAGGAGTCGCTGAGAAAAAGGGATGAAAAAACTGATTTCTGGTGGCTCAACAACGGCATAACAGTACTGGTTAAGTCGGTCATTTCTAAAGGCAAGACGCTTCAACTTGAAAACCCTGAGATTGTAAATGGATTACAGACAACCCGCGCAATTTGGCGTCATTTTAGAGAACTGCCTGACGGAACTGCCGATGAAAGGCGGTTGCTTACTAGAATCATTGACGTGGGTGAAGGCAACGAAAATCGCGAGACAATTATCCGCGCAACCAATAGTCAGACGGCGGTACCGACTTATGCTCTGCGCTCCCTTGACCGGGTACATCGCAACATTGAAGAATACTTCTTGGCGCAAAAGGACAGTCCGCTCTATTACGACCGCAGAAAGAACTATTACAAGAATCAGGACAAGCCCTCCAAGAGCATCATAGACTTGAGGACCTTAGCACAGGCCATAATCGCAACTGGTTTGGGCAAGCCTGATGATGCCAAAGGCAGACCTTCGGACTACTTAGGCGCGGAGGACGACGACAAGTATCGCGCGGTATTTGATGATGACACCAGTCCGGCGTTCTATTTCTTCTGTGCTAGATTCTACAAACGAATCGATGAATTGCTAAAGCACGATTCAATTGACGACAAGTACGAACAGTCGCAGCGGAGTTCTGTCCGATTCCACATAATGACGCACGTGATTTCGCGACACATGACGCTCGCGCCGTCCCAACTTCCTAAAGCCATCAACAGTATCGCCGAACTGAATGTAGAGAGCATCGACGAGAATCTCATACTTTCTAGCATTTCACGCGTTCTTAAACTTTTGGACAAGTTTCGCCAAGAGCAAGAGAGCGCTCGCATGAAGTGGAGTGAATTTGAATATGTATTCTTTGAAGACCTGAATGGTCTGGTGGCGCAACAGAAATCCCAATGAAACCCCCACGCGGCATTGCCATCCGAATCGCCTTCCTCCTCCTGCCGATAGCCATCTCCCTGGCCATCGGCGCGGCGCTCGTCATCGCCGTCGGGCGGGACCCGCTCGAAGTGGTTGACGCGCTCTGGAAAGGCGCTTTCAAAGACAGCCGCAAGCTGGGCGGCGTCGTCAATTTCTGGATCCCGCTCACATTGGTCAGCATCGGCTTGGTGGTCACCTTCCGCGCGGGCTTGTGGAACATCGGCGTCGAGGGCCAGATGATGATGGGCGCGATCTTCGCCAGTTGGGGCGCGCAATACATCCTGCTGGACGAGAGCCTCTCGCCCCTGCTCAACATCGTTCTGATCGCGCTCGCAGCGGTCGGCGGGATGTTCTGGGCTTTCATTGTCGGCATCTTGAAAATCCGGCTGGGCGTCAACGAAATCTTCGGCGGCGTCGCCCTCAACGCCCTGGTCAACGTGATTTCGATCTATCTGATTTCCGGTCCCTGGCAACCGCGCATCGGCGGCTCGGCCCAAGGCACGGAGCCTTTTCCGGCGCCGGCCCTGCTGCCCGAGTTTTCCGCGCGCTTTCCCACCAATCTCTTCATGATTGCGGTTGTCATCGCCGCCTTTCTCATCGTCATGGTCATGCTCAACGCCACGCGCTGGGGCCTGAATCTCAAGGCGGTCGGCGCGAATATGCGCTCGGCGCTGCTGCTCGGCGTGGCCACGGAACGCACGTCCTTGAGCGCTTTTCTCGTCTGCGGCGCGCTGGCGGGCATCGCCGGCTCTTACCGCGTGCTCTTCACTTTCGACAACTTGCGCCCGCTGGCGTCGGGCGGCATCGGTTTCCTGGGCTTGCTGGTTGTGCTGCTGCTGAGCATCCGGCTGCTTTGGGTACCGCTGATCGCCTTCGCCTTCGCCGCGATTCTGACCGGCAGCACGAGGCTCCAAATTGCCCTCCAGCTGGATTCGTCGCTGGCTGGCGTCTTGCAGGGCATGCTCGTCTTGTTTGTGATTCTCTTTCATGGCGTGCAGGAGGTCTTCTTCCCGCAAACTCTCGACGCCAGCGCCCCCTCCCCGACGCATCAGGGAGGGGAGTTGCAAGCGTCGCGTGGAAGTCTTCCCCATCGCGATGGGGGAGATCTAGAGGGGGTAAAGTGAACCAAGAACTGCTCAACACGCTTGGCAGCATTGTCGGAACTGCCACGCCGCTGGTGATCGCCAGCCTCGGCGAGACCATCACCGAGCGCGCCGGCGTCGTTAATTTGTCGCTGGATGGCAGCCTGGCGCTGGCGGCCGTGTTGGGCTTCGCCGCCGCCTGGACCGCGCAGGAAGCCGGCATGGTTGACCCGCCGATGCAGATCGCGCTGGGCATCGCTGTCGCTATGTTGGTGGGCGCTTTGATTGCCTTGCTGGTCGGCTTTTCCAGCATCAAGCTGCGGCGCGATCAGGTGGCGGTCGGCTTCGTGCTGACGCTGCTGGCGGCCGAGCTGGCGCGCTTCCTGGGCGCGGACTTCACGCGCATCCCCGGGCCGCAGATTACGCGCTTCAACATCCCGCTTCTCGAGCAGGTACCGATATTGGGCCCGGTGTTTTTCCAGCAGAATCTGCTCGTCTATTTCAGCTACATATTGATGTTCGGCATCTGGTTCTGGCTCTTTCGCAGCAGCGGCGGTTTAACCCTGCGCGCCATCGGCGAACGGCCAGAAGCGGCTTATGCCCGCGGCGCCCGCGTACAGCGCCTGCGTTACTGGTACACCTTCCTGGGCGGCGCCCTGGTCGGCCTGGCTGGCGCAGCCTACTCGCTCAACGTCAAGCCCGGCTGGTCGAGCCCGCCGGCGATGCAAGGCGATGGCTGGATCGCGCTGGCCATCGTCATATTCGGCGGCTGGCACCCGTTCCGCGTCGTGCTGGGCGCTTATCTCTTCGCCGCCCTGCGCGCTGTGTCCAGCCATATTCAGACCAATGGGCTGGTCATCTTCGGCCAGGAAATCAGCTTCCCCTTCGTGCTGCTGAATGCGCTGCCCTGGCTGCTGATGATCGTGACGCTGCTAATCGTCAGCGGCGGGCTGACCGAGCGCCTGCTGGCTTATATGCCGCGCGGGGTGCAGCATCGGCTGCGCGCCTTCTTGCGCTCCGACCCGCCGAAAGCCCTCGGCACGCGCTTTGAGATGGAGTGAGACACGCCCGACACGGTTTTACCCCATCCCCGGCCCTTTCCCAGTGAACTAGGGAAGGGTGACTAAAAAGCGAGATCGGAGAATTCGCCTGTAATGTTCAGATCGCCGCCGCTATTCCTCGTTCATGGCGAAGGCGCTCCCCCTTCCCTAGCTGGCTGGGTCACGTAGACATAGACCTTCGGGAAAGGGGGTTGGGGGGATGGGGTCGAATTTACCATCGGAATGCATGACGATATGGCCAAACGACGCAAGAAACGCCGCATCAGACCGCTCGCGCTTTGCGTCTTCCGGCGCGAGGACAAGATCTTCGTCGCGCGCGGTTACGACTCGCACAAGGACGAGACCTTCTATCGCCCGATAGGCGGGCGCATCGAATTCGGCGAACGCGGCCGCGACGCGGTTCTGCGCGAAGTCAGGGAAGAAATCGACGCCGAAGTCGTCGACCTCGTTTATCTCGGCGCGCTGGAAAACATCTTCACTTACGAAGGCAAGCCGCATCACGAAATCATTTTGATTTATGACGGCCGCTTCAGCGACCCGGTCTTGAATCTTGACGAGACCACCGTGCTGGGCCGGGATGATGGCGATGTTCTCTACGAAGGCAGTTGGAAGAGGCTCGCCTGCTTCCGCGAGGCGGGCGCGCCGCCGCTGTATCCGGAGGGCTTGCTCAACTTGCTCGGCGCATAGCGGCCGCGGACAATCGCTGTCGGGCCGCCCCCAGGCATCTGCGCGCGCTTCCCGACCGCTGGCAAATCTTGACCATCGCCTGATATAATGATTGCCAAGAATCGCTTAGCGAGACCCATTTATGGACATCCGTCTGCCGCTGCCGGCCGCGCTCCGCCATCGAGTGGAGTCAGAAGAATATCTCTGGGCATATTTCGCGTCGCACCTGCTCAGCCCGCCGGTGGTCTGGGCAATTTGGGTCTTTGCGATCGCCTGGATGAGCCGCGCCGACAGCCCGGAGGACCTGCAATTCGCGCTGTTGTTCGCCTTCGCCGTCTGCGCCGCGCCCATACTCTTCGTCTCGCTGATGGTGCGCAACGGCCGCATCGGCGACTTGCACATGCGCGAAAGCCGCGAGCGTTACATCCCGTACACTATCGCCATCATCGGCTCGATGTGCTGCCTTGCCCTGTTTCCGCGCATCGGGGCCGGGCCGATACTGCATGTGCTGACGCTCGTCACGATCGTCGAATTGGCGGTCATGCTGGTCGGCACGCTTGTCATACACATCAGTTTCCACGCCGCCGGCATGGCCAGCATCATCTCGGCGACGGCGCTGATGTTTGGCGTGAAGCAGGGTCTGGCGTTTTTGCCGGTGCTCTTGCTTGTTGTGCTGGCGCGGCTGGTGCTGCGGCGTCACACGGGGAGGCAGATCATGCTCGGCGTCTTGATCGGCGCCTTGACGCCCCTGGCGGTGGTCGCCATCTTGGGGGCGATCATCTAGCCCGTCCTCAAGCAGGCCAGACGCGCGCCGTGCCATCCCAGGACCAGGACAAGATTCGCGTTGCATCGCCGTTCCAGGCCGCCCCGCTGACAAGATTGCGGTGCCGGAAGCGCCGCGGCATCTCATCGCCGTCCCAAAGATAGAGATAGATGTGCGACCAAGACAGCACCCGCGACTTGACCTCGTCCCACAGCGCGCCGATCACCCAGTCATCGTGGCGGTAGACGCGCTGCGAACTGGCGCCGTCGACGGACCATATATGCACGGTGTCATCGCCGGCCCAGGACATCACCATGGATTCATCGCCCGACCAGATCGCCCGCTTGACGAAACTGCGGTGACGGATGCCGCTGATAGCCCGGCCGCGCACGCTTGCTCCATCCGTTTCGTAGACCTGAACGGCGCCGTTGGTGAACCAGGCGAGCAGACGCCTTTCATCCGCGCTCCAGTCGAGGCCGAGCAGCATGGTCCGCTGCGGCAGTGAATAACCGTAATCTTCACCGGTTTCTAAGTCCCAGACGTGGATCTGCCCGGCTTCGGTCCAGGCGCGCGCCTTTGTCTCATCGCTGCTCCAGGCGGCGCCGCCGATCTCGCCTGTCAGTGTGAAGCGCCTGACTGTCGAGCCCTCCGCCAGCGACAGGACCGCGCCCTCGCCTTCGCGCGTGAAGACCAGGGCCTGCGTTTCAGCCGCATTCAACTCCAGCGCGACCGGGACGCCAGTCAGTTTCCAACTGTGTATCGGCGCGCCGTCCACCGCACTGGTCAAGAGCAGCAGGCCGGTTTCATCGGCGGAGAGGATGGCCGCGCCATCCCCCACCCAGAGCGCATGGGTGGCCGCGTTCCCGTCTTCGTTATAGGTCAGCAGGCGCTCGCCATCTTCGGCCGACCAGACATGGATGGCGCCGGCGCCTTCCGCCGTCAAAATGCGCGTTTCATCGGTATTCCAGGCCGCCGTTCGCACGCTGCTCCCGTGCTCAAGCGTCAGTTCAGCGTCAGTTGTTTGGGCTGAAGTCGCGATGACCAAGGGGAAAAGAAGCGCCAGAAGCGCATATACGCGAAGCATTGTGATTTCCTGTGTGTTATGGTCGGGATACATGCGCCAAGCTTAGCACAGAATTCTTAAATTCTAATGACAAGCTCTGCGCGAGGCGGCTGGCAAGGTAAAGAATCTAGTCCTCAAGTGTTCAGCGTGCATGAACGGGCGACCAGGTTGATCGCCCCTACATGGCTTGTCCGGTACTGGTTGGATCGCTTCTGTGTCCTTGAAATGCAGTTGTTTGCCTACGCTTAACGACAGCCCCTCGTGAGTCACAACTCGGCTCACACAGTGTTTTGACCACGCAAGAAAGGAGTCTGTAGGGACGTTTCGCCGGAAAGCCCGTGCTTGCGATAGTGCGTGCTTTAGGGCGAGACAAGTCTCGCCCCTACGGCCCCGAAATTGACAGCCACTTAGTTGCTACGACTTGGTATCGGACAAGCCCTACAGGGTCAAACTCAGACCGTGACTGAAACGCGGCGGCCGCTTTCGTAAGATTCGATGGCGGCCCAAGCCAGCGCCAGGGCCCGATATCCGGCGCGAGCAGGCACAGGCGGGTCTGCGCCGCGCTTGAAAGCTTTGAGCGTGCTTTCGAGGTATCGATCAAAGGTGCGGTGGAATTCGCGATCCGGGTCGTTGAAGTAGCCGGCTTCCCAGACCTCGCCCGTTTCGTCCCCGGCGCGGTGGAAGCGGTAGCGCTTGACCGTGTCGTCAACCAGGATCCGCCCGTCTGTGCCGTTGATCTCCAGCCGTTGCGTCTCGGGATAGGCGTAGGACGAATCGTAAGAGCCGACCAGGCTGCCCACCGCGCCATTGGCGAACTTCAGCGACAGAGCCATCGTGCTGTAGCCCACCCCGGTCATATCCGTCATCTCGGCTTGCAGCGAGGCGATCGGCCCGCAAAGATGCTCCAGCATGTCGAAGCCGTGGCATTGCGTCTCGATCAGGTTGGCGTGCGCATGCCCGCCCCGGCCGCCTTCGCCGCCGAAGCGCCAAGTGGCGAAAACCAGCTCACCCAGCCGCCCCGCGTCAAGCGCCGCCTTGGCCAATTGCACCGGCTTGGCATAACGATGGTTGAAGTTAATGGCGAAAAAGAGTTCGCGCATTGCCGCTTCTCGCAGCAAAGTCTCCGCTTCATCCAAATCGAAAACAAGCGGTTTCTCCACCAGCAGCGGGTAACCGGCGCGGATCACCTGGAGCGTCGGCTCGTAATGGCCCCGGTTCGGCAGACTGAGGCTGACCAGATCCGGCTTTTCGGCGGCGAGCATGTCGTCGATATTGAGGTAGGCGCGCAGGCCAAACTGCTTGGCTCGCGCTTGGGTTCGCGCTTCTGTGCGCCCGGCGACAGCGCAGAGCTCGACATCGTCGCGCGCCGCGAAGACACGGGCATGCTGATAACCCCAGCGGCCCGCGCCGATCAACGCGACTTTGACGCGCTGTTTTTGCGTCATTGTTCGATGACGACCTTGCCGGTGTTTCCGGCGAAAAAGAGCTCGAATGCGCGCTGAATCTCGCTCAGCGGCAGGCGATGGGTGATGATCTGCAGCAAATAGTCTCGGTGCGCCCGCAAGTGATTGAGGTTTTCCGGCAGTTCGTTGTAGCAGAAGTACTCGCTGCCCAGGACCGCGCGCTCCGGCGCGATCAAGTCGGGCGAAATCGTCAGGTCCAGCCCCTGCCCGTGGCCGATGCAGACGAGAACGCCGCGCTGCGAAAGCGCGTCCAGAGCGGCGCGGCGCGCATCGCCCCTGCCGCTGGTATCGAAGGCGGCGTCAACAGCGGCCAGGCCATGGCGCTTCAGACCGGCGTCGAGGGGCATTTCAGCGACATTTACGGGCAGCCCGCCCAATTGCTCCGCCAGCGCCAAACGGTACGGAATCACATCTGTGATCAGCACCGGCAGGTCAAAGCCCAGCGTCACCTTTAGCATGGCCAGCATGCCCAGCCCAATGGGGCCGGCGCCGGTCACCACAGCCGATTCAATGTCAGGCCGAACCAATTGCGCGCGGCGGATGCCATGGCCGTTGGTGCCCATGATGTCCAGCAGCAGCGTCGCTTCGGTCGGACTCATGTCTGGATCAACCGGAAAGAAGACATTCTCGTTGACCAGTTCGTAGACGCCGAAGCCGCCATCGGCGTTGAAGCCGTAATCGGCTCGTTTATGCAGGCATTGATTGCTGAAGCCCAGGGCGCAGCTGCGACATTTGCCGCAGAAGTCCATCAGGAAGACGGCGCCCGGCGTGCCAATTGGCGTACTCGTGTTCGGTCCGGCGGCGGCGACGATGCCAGCGCCTTCATGCCCGGGCGTGACCGCGCTGCCGTCGTAGAATTGGCCGCGCTCCGAGCCGCAGAGGGCGTTGGCGCCGACTTGCAGCAGCAACTGGCCCGGGCCGGGCACGGGCACGTCTTTCTCATGAAAGCTGATGATCCCGCCGCCCTCGAAATTGGGGGCGGTCATGACTTCGGGTATGGTTCTAAGCATCGTAGAATCGTCCTAGTTTAGCGCCCGCCCATGCCCGTGAGCATGAAGCTCTGCGTGATCCGACGCTGGAATATAACATAGACGATAAGCACGGGGATGCTCGACATGGAACTGGCCGCCATGATCAGAGCGGGTTCAGAAAATGAATCGCCCGCGCCATAGGCCCCGGCAAGCACAGCCAAGCCAACCGGCAGGGTACGATTCTCGACCCGGCTGAGCACAATCAATGGCCAGAACAGATCATTCCAGGAATGCAAAAACACAAATATGCCCAAGGCGATCAGCGCATTGCGATTGACCGGAATCAAGATCTGCCAGTAAATGCGCAGGCGGCTCGCGCCGTCGACAATCGCGGCTTCCTCAAGTTCGCGCGGGAAGGTCGTGAAGAACTGCCGCAGCAAGAATAAGCCGAAGACATTGGGCGCGGCGGGCCAAATCACTGCGTGATAGCTGTCCAGCCAGCCCAAATCGCGCACCAGCAAATAATTGGGGATCATGTAAATCTGCGATGGAATCATCAGCGTGAAAATGACAACGATGAAGATCAGATTCTTGAAGGGAAAGTCCAGCCGGGCGAAACCATAAGCGGCCAGGCTGGTCACGAATAGCGTGGCAGCCGTTGTCGCAACGGCAATGACCAGACTGTTCCAGCCCCAGCGCGGCACGTTTATATCGCCCCGCGTCATAATCTCATGGTAGTGTTCCAGCGTCGGCACGGGCGGAATGAAGTCCGGTGGATAATAGAAGGCTTCCGGATTAGTTTTCAAGGATGTCGCGACCATCCAATAGAAGGGGAAGAGTATCGCGAATGCGAGGATGATCAGCAATACATACAGCGCCATGCGCGATATCTGCGTATTGGTATCGGTCATTCGCGGAGTTTGCGCTTCCGCCTGCACTGCGCGGCGCTCCTTAATATTCCAGACGGCGGCCGCCAAAGCGGAACTGCAGCAAGGTGAAGGCCATGATGATGACGGCCAGCGACACCGCCATCGCCGTGCCAAAGCCCATGCGGAAATAAGTCCAGGCGGCGCGGAACATATAGAAGATGACCGTGAAGGAGTCTTGCGCCGGCCCGCCATTGGTGATGACATAAGGCTGGGCGAAAACCTGGAAGTGTGAGATTAGCTGCGTAACGGCGACGAAGAGGATGATCGGCCGCAGTAAGGGAATTGTGATGTAGCGGGTCATCTGCCAGCCGCGCGCGCCGTCTATTCGAGCCGCTTCATAAATGTCTTGCGGAATATTGCTCAGCCCGGCCAGGTAGATCAGCATCGGAAAACCGAAAGCCCACCACAGCGTTATCACGCTCAATGATGGAATGACTAAATCCGAATCGGCAATAAAGGGAATGGGACCAATGCCGACAGTGCCGAACAAGTAGTTCACAATGCCGAATTGCTGACCCAGCAGCCATCGCATGACCAGGCCGACGACCGATGCGCTAAGCACGTAAGGGAAGAAGAACAGCGTACGAAAGACGTTCCGCCCGCGAAAGGGCACATTCAGCGCGATGGCAATGAAGATCGGAATCGTCGTAAGTAGCGCGCTGGTCAGAAAGGCAAAATAAACTGTATTGCGCAGCGCCACCCACCATAGATCGTCATTCAAGAGCTCATCGTAATTGTCAAGACCGATGAAGGGCTTGGGGCCAAATATCTCCCAGCGGAAGAAACTCATCTGCAAGCTGGCGAGGATGGGACGGAGAATGAAAATGACGAAGAGAATCATGAACGGGAGAATGAAAGCGTAGTTGCCGAGGTACCATTTCCAACTGCGGCAACTCCCGGAAGCGCTTGGCTCCGGCGAAAGAGATCGCCCGAATCGTTTGAACATGGGAGTCTTTCCCAGCCTGCCAACCCCATCCCCCAGCCTCTTCCTGTAGGTATGTGTCTACGCTACCCGAAGCATCAGGGAAGGGGAGCTTACTCATCGCGGGCAAGTCTCCCCCAATGCATTGGGGGAGACTTAGAGGGGGTTGCGAACCTATCGCCTATTTGTAGCGATCCAAGATGCGCTGGATGCGCGCGTTCGCCTCGGGGAAGACATCCGCCATCGAGACTTCGCATTCGCTCTCGAAAGCGCGCGCCATCGCATCGGCATATTGCGCTTCGATTTCCAGCCAGTTGCGATGCTGCCGATCAAAGACGCCGTTTGCCAGCAGATTCTCGCCGAATACGGAGGCCGACGGATACACTTCCGGATCCATGTTTTCGATCTGCGAGATGCGCGCCGGCGGCATGCCTGAATGCGCCCAATCCAAACCGTGCTCGGACATGTACGCCAGGAAGCGCTTAGAAGCGTCAAGGCGGTCGCCTTCGGCTTGAATCGGCAGATAGAAGACATGCGCGCTTGCCCAGACGGCGTGGTTGCCCTCTTCGCCCAATGCCGGGTAGGGCAGCGCCATCCAGTTTTCTACGTTCTGGCTCACGAAGTTCCAGGCCCAACTGCCGTGGTTGAATATCGCCATGTTGATCGACAAGGCGCGATAGCGATCGAAGCCGGCCGGCGGCGGCGCTACATGATGCACACATTCCAGATCCTGGAACCACTGCATCGTGTTGATGATGGCCTCATCTTCAAGCAGCGCACTGCCCATATCATCGGCCCAGCTCATGCTATTCTGCGCCAAAGCCGTCAAGAAGCCAGGACGATACCAGAAGATCGACGTGCCCCATTGGACGATATTGTCCGGATCGAAGTCGTCCGACTGGGCGTTATTGCCGTTAGCGTCCAGCGTAAGCCGCTGCGCCAAATCCAGATATTCCTCAGGCGTGGTCGCGAGGGTATCGCAGGGCACGCCGGCGGCGTCAAACAGATCGCAATTATGCCATTCGCCGTAGCCGTGGAAGTCGAGCGGCACGCCCATAATCCTGCCATTGGGGTCCGTCAGCGAGTCAATAATGGCGGGAGAAACATCGTCGATCGGAATCGGGCCGCCGTTGCTGGAATACATGTCGCTTAAGTCGCGCAGGACGCCCATGGTGTTGAATTGCGTCATCTCGTATTCATGCATCAGGAAGATATCGGGCGGATTGCCCGCCGCCAGACCGGCCAGCAGTTTCGGGAAGTATTGCTGCGTCCAATTCAGGCGCTCCATACGCACCGACACATCGGGGTTTTGCGCTACGAAGTCCTCGATCATCGGGATCATGGTTTCGCCATCGGGTCCGGTCAAGCCGTTCCAGAAGAGCAGTTGAATTTCGCCAGTGCCGGCTTCGCTGACCAGCGCGTCGTCCTGCGCCATCACGCCGACCGCCGACGCCAGCAGCAGCACGACTGCCAAAAGCAATCTAAACTTATTCATCTTCTTCATCTCCTCAAATGAAATTATTGGACAAGGCAACTTTTGCTTCAGGCACTTTGAATAGACGCCTCCTGGATTCCACGTCAGCCATACGCCACAAGCATATCGCGCCGAAAAGAAAAAGCAAATTTTGAGAAGCAGCAATTGCGCATGCCTGCCACAAGCCCGGCGGCGAGTGGTGAAGCTTCCGGCGCCCGCATCAACGCAAAATCCAAGTCGCAGCAAATATCCTCCTTTTGCGCAATCTTGACCCGCCATGCCCACAAACTGTATTATCAAAGTAGAAACGAAAGATACCCGGAGCTGCCATGTCCAGACCCAACATCCTCTTCATGATCGCTGATGATCACCGGCATTCCGCCCTCGGCGCGCTGGGAATCGAGGCGGTTTCGACGCCCACCTTCGACCAGCTCATCGCCGATGGCGCTTGCTTCACCCAGGCGCATATCATGGGCTCGACCTCGGGCGCAGTTAGCATGCCCAGCCGCGGCATGCTGATGTCTGGCTGCGGCTTGTTCCACACGCCTGATCCGCTGCCCGTTGATGTGCCGCTGCTGCCCGAGCTGCTGCGGCAGAATGGTTACCGGACCTTCGGTACCGGCAAATGGCATAACCGGCGCGGCAGCTACGCGCGCTGCTTCGGCGAAAGCGGCAAGGTCTTCTTCGGCGGTATGAACGATCAATACGCCATGCCGGTCAACGACTTTGACCCGGCCGGCGCATACCCGCCGGAAGAGACCTATATCGCTGATGGTTTCGCGACCACTGTGTTCAGCGACGAGATGATCAACTTTCTCAATCAGCGAGGGCCGGATGACGACGAACCCTTCTTCGCCTACATCGCTTACACATCGCCGCATGACCCGCGCACACCGCCGCCGCCCTACGATACGATGTACGACCCGGCCGATATTGAAGTGCCGCCCAATTTCATGCCGGAGCACCCTTTTGATATTGGCGTGCGCGATATCCGCGACGAGGTCCTGGCCGGCTATCCACGCGGCGAAGACGAAATCAAGCAACACATCGCCGATTATTACGGCATGATCTCGCACATGGATCATGATATCGGGCGCATCCTGGAAACGCTGGAGGCGCGCGGCTTGCGCGAAAACACGGTCGTCATCTACACCTCGGATCATGGCTTGGGCGTTGGCCAGCACGGGCTGATGGGCAAGCAGAATCTCTACGATCACAGCATGCGCATCCCGCTAATTATGCGCGGACCGGGCGTCCCCGCCGGTTTGCGCTCCCGCGCCCTGCTCTACCTGCTCGATCTCTATCCGACGCTGCTGGAGATGGCGGGCGTCGCCGTGCCGGAGCACACAGCCGGCCATAGCCTCTCCGCGCTGCTCAATGAATTAACGTATATGCACCGGCGGCAGATTTTCTCAGCGTATCAGGGTGTATTCGGTCATCCCGCCGGGGCGCCCTATCAGCGCAGCATCAAGAATGACCGCAACAAGCTGATCCAAACCGTTGTCGATGGCGAAGAGACCTGGCAGCTATTTGACCTCACAAGTGATCCTTTTGAAGTCAACGATTTGATTGACGATCCAGCAAGCGCCGCTCTCGTCGAGCGCCTGAAGGCAGACTTGAAAAAACGGGCAACGCGCGTTGAAGACCCCGTATTTGCAAGCGCCTGACCGATAGAAAATAGAAATCTGTAGGGGCGAGGCGGCGACTCGCCCGCATGCGCGACAGCCGTAGGGGCGAGGCGGCGACTCGCCCTCGAAAAGGCAAACTGTAGGGGCGAGCCACCGGGTCGCCCGCCGGAGAATGATCATGACCGAAAACCTGCGCATCAATGGCGAACGCTTGTGGGACAGCATCATGGAGATGGCGAAAATCGGCGCCACGGCCAACGGGGGCAGCCACCGCCTCACCCTCAGCGACGAAGACAAGATTGGGCGCGATCTCTTCGCCAGCTGGTGCAGCGAAGCGGGCTTGAGCCTGACCGTTGACGAAATGGGCGATATGTTCGCGCGGCGCGCCGGCGCATCCAATGAGCGAGCGCCCGTCGGCATGGGCAGCCATCTCGATACGCAGCCATTCGGTGGGAAATTCGACGGCGTCTTCGGCGTGCTCGCCGGGCTCGAAGTCATCCGCACCCTGAACGAGCGCAACATCAGGACGACGACGCCGCTGGCGGTGGTCAACTGGACCAATGAGGAAGGCGCGCGCTTCGCCCCGGCCATGCTGGCTTCCGGCGTTTATGGCGGCGCCTTTGACCTTGACTGGGCGCATTCCCGGCGAGCGGTCGACACCGGCGCGACGCTCTTGGACGAGTTAAAGCGCATCGGCTATCACGGCGACTTGCCGGTTCAACAGCAGGAATTCTCCGCCTTTTTCGAATGTCATATCGAGCAGGGTCCCATTCTCGATAGCGAGGGCATCGCGGTCGGCGTGGTGAATGCGGCGCAAGGCTTTCGCTGGTACGATATTTCGCTAGAGGGCTTCGCCTCGCATTCCGGCTCGACGCCGATGGTCGGCCGGCGCAACGCCCTGCTTGGCATGGCCAAGGTGGTGCAGGCGGTCGACGACATCGCCCTGGCGCAGGCCCCGCTGGCCCGCGGCACCGTCGGCGGGCAGGTCGAGGTCGCGCCTGGCTCGCGCAATATCATCCCCGGCCGGGTCGACTTCACGGTCGATATGCGTCATCCGTCGGCGGAGACGCTGGCGCAAATGGATGCCTCCCTGCGCGCGGTCTGCAATGAAGTCGCGGACGATATCGGCCTGGAGCTGTCGTTGGAGCAAATCTCATACACCGAGCCGGTCGCCTTTGACGAGGGCTGCGTGGCCGCTTTGCAAAGCGCCTGCGAGCGGCTTGGCGCGTCGCACAGAACCATCACATCGGGCGCCGGCCATGACGCCTGCTATGTCGCGGAGCGCTGCCCGACCGCGATGCTCTTCGCGCCCTGCAAAGACGGCATCAGCCACCACGAATCCGAGAGCGCCGAAGCGGAAGATCTCGAAGCGGTCTGCAATGTGCTCCTTCATGCGGTGCTTGATGTCGCCGGCGTCGCCTAATCGGCGCGTTCAAGGCGGAAGCCGGGAAAGGCGCAAATGAACTGGCGCGTCATCCTCCTCCTGGTCCTCATGGGCCTGGTCATCGCATTTGGCATCAGCCTCTATGAGCCTTTGAGCGGCGTCGCCCTCAGCGCCTCGACTCGATTCCAGGCGCCGCCGGTGGAGACGGACGGATACGCCCGCGCCATCGAGCCTTGGGCTTGGCAATTCCCGCGCGATTATGGCGCCCACCCCGCTTTTCAAACCGAATGGTGGTATTACACCGGTGTCCTGGCGACCGAGGGGGGCCGGCGCTTCGGCTTTCAATTCACGATTTTCCGCCGCGCCATCTCGCCGCTCGCCCGCGAATCGGATTCCGAGTTCCGCAGCAATGACATCTACATGGCGCATTTCACCGTCAGCGATATCAAAGAGGGCGACTTTTACCATGATGTGCGTTATTCCCGGGGCGGCGCCGGGCTGGCGGGCGCAACCGTCGATCCCTTTTATCGCGTCTGGCTGGAAGACTGGGCGGTCAGCGCCGAAGATGACAATGCCAACAAGACGCATATCCGCGCCGCCAGCGCCGACTTCGCCATCGATTTGCACCTGTATCAAATGAAACATCCGGCGCTGCACGGCGACGGCGGGCTCAGCCAAAAGAGCGGCGAACCGGGCAATGCAAGCTATTACTACAGCTTGACGCGCTTGCTCACCGACGGCGGCATCAGGGTCGGCGACCAAGAATACATTGTGAGCGGGTTCAGCTGGATGGACCATGAATTCAGCACCAGCGCTTTGGGCGACGGCGCGCAGGGCTGGGATTGGTTCGGCTTGATATTCACCGACGGCAGCGAACTCATGGTCGGGCAGATCCGCCAGGTTGACGGGCGCCGGGAGCCGGCATTCGGCGGCTTGACCATTGAGGCGGACGGCGGGACGCGCTATCTCAATGCAGCCGATTTTTCCATCCGCGTCCGCGATACCTGGCGCAGCCCGCACAGCGGCGCTGAATACCCAGCCGGCTGGGAGATTGCCGTTGAGGGCGACGCCGGTTTCAGCATTCAAGTCGAGCCAATGCAAGCCGACCAGGAGCTGCATGAGGCCAGCATCATCTATTGGGAGGGCGCGGTTGAAGTCAGCGGTGATAAAAGCGGCGCCGGTTATGCCGAGCTGACCGGCTACGTCGGCTCCATGCAGAATCGATTTTGAAGGGCTTGTCCGCTTCTCGTTTGCTCGCTTCCGCTGGCGGTCTACCCCCCTCAATCCCCCCATATCAATGGGGGGAAGCTGTATCGCGTTGGCTCAACTTGGGATGTCTGGCGAGAAACCTGCGAGTTGCTGGCGGAAAAACTAGAGTGCGCGCAGTTTTTGCTCCCCTTCCCTAGCTCGCTGGGGCAAGGGGCCGGGGGATGGGGTAGAGAAAGCGCTATCATGAAAGATTACAGTAAGACGCCCCTCGTCCATGACCGGGTGGCCGAGCTCTACGACCAGGCGCGGCCAGGTTATCCGGCCGCCCTCTTCGATGACATCGTCCGCTACGCCCGGCTGCAGGAGAAGGCGCGCCTGCTCGAAATCGGCTGTGGCACCGGACAGGCGACCCTGCCGCTGGCCGAGCGCGGTCATGCCATCGACTGCGTGGAACCGGGCGCGCGCATGGTCGCCATCGCTCGCGCCAAGCTGGCTGACTTTCCGGCCGCCACAGTGATCTGCACCGACTTCGAGAGTTTTTCCAGCCGACCTGCCAGTTACGATCTCCTGTTATCCGCCACCGCCTTCCATTGGCTGGACCCGGCGATTCGCTTTCAGAAGGCGCATGAGCTGCTGAAAAAGGGCGGGGCGCTGGCACTGTTCTGGCACCGGCCGACGCAGACGGGCATCAGTCGCGATTTCGAAGACGCGCTGCAGGCGGTCTACCGACGGGTTGCGCCGGAGTTGGCCAGCAAGTACGAGCCGGCGCCCAGCCCCGACCTGGTCAGGACCGAGTATGAGGCGCTCATCCCGGCCAGTGGTTATTTTGCTGAGCTCGCGATTCGCAAGCACAGGGTCGCCACCGAATACAGCGCCGCCGCCTATGCGGACCTGCTCGAGACATTCTCCGACCACCAGTCCCTGGAACCGGCCAAACGACTTCAACTGCTGTCGGAAGTCCGGCGCATGATAGAGCTGGAGTTCGCGGGGGCGGTTGTCCGGGAGACGGTGGCGCTGCTTTATCTCGCCCGCCGCAATTGACATGCGGGTCGCTCGAATAAGTAGCGATTGCCATTCGCGTGTAAAATCTTCGTAAGGTCTTAACCGGAAATGTGAACGAGGAGCGTGCATGATCCGCGCTTTAATCACCGGCGGGGCTGGCTTCGTCGGCAGTCATCTGGCCGAGCGGCTGCTGGCGGGCGGCTACCGGGTCACCGTCATTGACAACTTGTCGACTGGGCGCTTGGGCAACATTGAATGCCTCATGGCCGATACCAACTTCAGCTACGCCGTCGAGGACATCCGCAACATCCATGTGATCGACCGCCTCGTCAGCGAATGCGACATCATTTTTCACCTGGCGGCCGCGGTTGGCGTGCGCAATATCATCGACCAACCTATCAACACCATCGAAGTCAACATCGGCGGGACGGAAATGATCCTCAAGACAGCCAGCCGTTATCGCCGCCGCGTGCTGATCGCGTCCACTTCCGAAGTCTATGGCAAAGGCGTCACCTTCCCCTTCCGCGAAGACGATGACACGCTGTCCGGCCCGACCCGGCGCAGCCGCTGGAGTTATGCCGCCTCCAAAGCGATAGACGAGTTTCTGGCTTTCGCTTATCACGAAGAGGTCGGCTTGCCGGTTACGCTCTTCCGCCTCTTCAACACCGTCGGCCCGCGCCAGATCGGGCAATACGGCATGGTGGTGCCGCGTTTTGTGCGTTGGGCGCTGGCGAATGAGCCGATCCAGGTTTATGGCGACGGCGGGCAACAGCGCTGCTTCGCCAATGTCTATGATGTTGTCGGGGCGATCCAGGGCTTGGCGGAATCCGATGATACCATCGGCGAACTTTATAATATCGGCAGCAGCGAAGAGATCAGCATTATGGCATTGGCGCGGCGCATCCGTGACCGGGCCGACAGCGCTTCCGCAATCAAGCTGATCCCCTACGACCAGGCTTATCAGCAAGCCGGTTTTGAAGATTTCCGCCGCCGCGTGCCCTGCATCAAGAAGATTCAATCCGCCATTGGCTGGGCGCCGACGACGCCGCTGGACAAGACCATCGATCAAATCATCGCTCATCATCAGGGGGATATGCGCGAAAGGTGAGGGCGCGCCCTATCAGGTCGACCGGCAAACGGAAATGATGTAGGACTGGTCCGAGTCTTGTTTGCCCGCCCCCGGTCTACCCCCCTCAATCCCCCCATAGCAATGGGGGGAAGCTGTTTCGCGTTGAATCAACTTGGGATGTCTGGCAAATAGCCGTTAATTTGCTGGCAAAATTCACAGAGTTCCGACAGTCTTGGCTCCATCTCCTTGATTCGTCGGATGCCCGCCATAGAGATGGCGGGAGAGGCCGGGGGAGGGGTTTCCCGCTCGTGCATGTCGCCATAAACGGCTGGTTCTACGATCAGGAATCGACCGGCAGCGGACAGTACTTGCGGCGCTTGCTGGCAAACCTGCGCAAAGTCGATCCCGCGCTTGAGCTTTCGCTGGTCCTCCCGCCGCATGTTGCTGCCGCGCCCGACCTGCCTGCGGGCGTCGCTGGCGTTCAGTCCGGCCGGCGACGGCAAGCGAGCAAGTGGGGAAAGGTCTACTTCGAGCAGCGCGCTTTTCCGCGCGTTGCCCGCGAGGTCGGCGCGGATATCGCCCATGTACCGTACTGGGGTACGCCGATGGCATGCCCTGTGCGGCTGATCACGACCGTTCTTGATGTCATTCCCCTGCTCTACCCCATCTATAATCAGGGGCCGCTCACGTCGCTTTACACCGCCCTCGTCACTTCGGCCGCGCGCGGCAGCAACCACATCATCACCATCAGCGAGACGGCGAAAGTCGATATTGAAGACCAGCTGCGCATCCCCGAGGGCGATATCAGCGTCACCTATCTGGCGCCAGACGAGCGTTTCCATCCCCGAATCGGCGCTGAGGGCGATGAAGCGGTTCGCGCCAAGTACGATCTGCCCGAGCGCTTCGTGCTCTACCTGGGCGGTTTCGACTGGCGCAAGCAAGTGAACGAGCTGCTGCTCGCCTACACCTATGTGGGCGAGGCCGACGGCGATACCTTCCCGCTCGTGATCGCCGGGCGCGAACCCGTCTACGACAACCGGCTCTTCCCGGATCTGCGCGCATACAGCCGGCGGCTGCGCATCGACGACTACGTCAAGTGGGTCGGCTTCGTCGACGAGGCGGACAAACCGGCGCTATATCGCCTGGCTGATGTTTTTGTCTTCCCCAGCCTCTACGAAGGCTTTGGTTTGATGGCGCTGGAAGCGATGGCATCGGGCACGCCGGTGGTGACATCAAAGGCCATCGTCTTTGAAGAGATACTGGAAGACGCCGCCTATATCGTCAATAATGCCCGTGAGATGGCCGGCGCGGTGCTCGCCCTGCTCATACAGCAGCCGCTGCGCGAAACGATGATCAATCAGGGCCTGGCGCTGGCGAGCAATTTCAGCTGGCGAAAAACTGCCGAAGAGACGCGCGAAGTTTATGAACGCGTCATGCGCGATTGACGAGCGACCCGCATGAACGAAACGCCAACGGACCGGCGCGACATGTCGCTGATGGCGAAGCTGACGCTGCCGGAAGCGCATGAGCCACCCTGGAGCCTGCTGAGCGCCTTGCTGGCTGTCCTGGCAATGTTCATCTGCCTCGCCATTATTGGGCCGTCATTCATCGCGGTCGTCGCCGCCAGCGCAAGGCCGACCCCCTTCGAGTTAATGGCGAGCTGGTCGCTTGGCATGGCGCTGACCAGCCTGTTTGTCTTTGTCAGCCGCCGCGCCAGCGAGGATAGCTGGGCTGCGCTGCGCCTGAGGCCTGGCGAGTTGGCGTTGCCCCTCGCCCTCATTTTCGGCCTGGCCATCGGCTTGACCGTCGACCTGATGGCTATCTTGACGGCCGGGCGCTTCCTGCCGCAAGCGCAGGTCTGGGCGCTGCAAACGGGCGGCCTGCCAAGCTTGATTTTGTCGGCGCTGCTGCTGGTCGTTTTACAGCCGGTCGCCGAGACCTTGGTATTTCATGCCGTTCTGCTGCCGCGCCTGCGCTGGCTGCTCGGGCATTGGCTCGGTGTATTCGCCACCGCCGCGGTTTACGCCGGTTTGCACTACCTGATATTCTTTCAGACAGTCGATGCCGACTTCTTGCATTGGCATGGACTGGTATTGCCGATGTTACTCGCCATATCATTTGGCCTGCTTAAAGTGTTTTCACAATCGAGCCTGGTCGTGCTTATCGCGCGCATGGGCGCCGGCCTCATCTTCCTGTTGACCGCGCTGGCGCTGGTCGGCGGTTAAGACTTGACCACAGGAAAGGACAAGACGATGTCTGTACATCAACTGAAAATCGGCGACATCGAATGCGCCGTGCTGCACGAAGGCGAATCCGATCTCATCGCGGCCAATCTGGCGCAGCGTTACCCGGGCGTTTCACAAGCGCAAATTGAGCGCGCGCTCGCGGGCGGGGCGCCGTCCGGCAGCCTCAACCTGCCCTGCATTAGCAGCGGCGGGACGCGGATTCTGGCGGATGTCGGCTTTGGCGCGGCCGGCGGGCCAACTGCGGGTAATACTGAAGCGGCCCTCAATAGCATCGGCATCGGGCTGGCCGATATTGATATCGTTTTCCTCAGCCATTTCCATGGCGACCACATCGCCGGCCTAGCGCTGGACGAGAACCGCATGGAATTCCCCAGGGCGCGCTTCGTGACGACGCAGGCGGAATGGGACGAGTGGATCGGGCGCTGGTCCGCTTCCGACGCGCCGGGGGATCAGAAGAACCTGGAACGCTTCACATCGCTGCAAGACAGGTTCAGTTTCGTCAGCGCCGGTGAGGAAATCGCGCCTGGCGTCACGGTCGTTGACCTCAAAGGGCACACGCTGGGTCATGCTGGATTGCTGCTCGAATCGGGCGGCGAGCGGCTGCTCCACGTTGTTGATCTGCTGCATCAGCCGTTCCAGTTCGCCCATACCAACTGGCACTTCTCTTTCGATTCCGATCCCGAGCTCGCCGAGGAAACGCGCCGAAATACGCTCGAGCGCTGCGCCGCCGAAGGCATTCTGACCCTTTTCTATCACATGCCTTTTCCCGGCCTGGGTCAAGTTTCAGAGGAGGGCGGAGCCTTCGTCTGGAATCCCGTCGCTTAAGCCCGCCTCCAAAAGGAAAGTCCGGTACGGGCGAGCCGACGGCTCGCCCGTACGCGCATCTAGTTCGACCTGGTCCGCTGTCAGGTTTTCCGTATCCGCTGGAATGTGATAAACTCTCTCATCAATCCGCCGCACCCACGCGTCGCGCTCAGAATCTCAGTTCAAACCCCCTAGTAAGGAGAGTTGTCTCAATGTACCTTCGCAAGCTAGTCTGTCTTCTGACGCTCGTCGTTTTCCTGGCGCTGCCCTTGGCTGCCGTCAGCGCTCAAGACCACATGGACCCGGCCACCTTTGGGCTGGACGCCAGCAAGCCCTACGACGGCACTCACCTTGACTTCCTGATCTGCTGCGCGGCGGCGCCACAGTTTGCCTCGGCAGCGTTCAAGGGCGCCGAGGAATTCACCGCCATGACCGGCATCTCAGTCAGCTTTGGCGATGTGCCCTTTGGTTCGTTCCAGGAACAACTTTACCTGGAAGCCTCCAACCCCAACACCGAATTCGACATCGTCGCCTATGTTGACGCCTGGGGCACCAACATTTACGACTATCTGCATCCGCTGAATGACTTCGTCATGGACGCCGGCATCGATTGGGACGACTACGGTCCCGCTTATCAAAGCGCATCGACCGGCAACAGCGATACGATCTACGGCTTGCCCTTCCGCGGTCATCCATTGCTGCTCCATTATCGCGCCGATGTCCTGGAAGCTGTCGGCGCCGATGTGCCGACGACCTGGCAGGAACTCTCCGAGGTCTCGCAAGCGATCGTGGACAGCGGTATGGATATCGCGCCCGTCTCCATGTACTACGGCCTGAATGTCGATCAGAATCTATTCAACTGGTACAGCCACCTCTGGGGCGCGGGCACCGATATCTTTGATGAGAATTGGGAACCGATCTTCAACAACGAGGTCGGCCTGGCCGCTACTGAACAGTACGCGAGTTATGTGCGCGATGGCTTTTCGCCGGCGGCGTCGGTCGCCTGGAACGAGCAGGAAGCCAATCAGGAACTGATTCAGGGGCGCGCCGCCATGTTTGTTGGCTGGTGGTGGATGGCCAGCCGCATGCTCGATGCCGAGTTGCCGGAAGTTTCGGAAAATGCCGCCTTCGCGCCGGCGCCGGGTTGGGCTGGCGGGGACGTCGCATCCTACGGCTACCTGTGGCCGGTGGGCATCTTGGCGCAATCAGACGCTCTCGAAGCATCGCTTGAATATATGAAGTGGCTGACCCATCCGCTCACCGAGCGCCGCATTGTGCTCGATGAAACCTCGGGCTTGAATACCAACGTGGCGGTCAGGCTCTCGATTCTGGCTGATGAAGAAGTCAACGCGGCCCACGGCGGCTTGCAGGGCATCGCTTCGGAGGTATTGGCCACCGCGCGCACCATCCCGTTGATTCCGCAATATACCGAAATCGTTCCGATCCTGGCGGAAACCATCAACGAGATCGCCATAGACGCCAATGCTGATATTCAAGCTATTCTGGACCTGGCCGCGGAAGACGTGCGCTTTGTCATGGAGTCCGCCGGCTACTACGACTAGGTTGCGCGCTCGCGCCTCGCATGTATCCCCTTCCCTCTATCTGGGGGAAGGGGTTAGGGGATGAGGGGCAATAGCATTCCATGCGCAAGAAACGCTGGGTGCCGTGGGTATTGGTAGGACCCGCTCTGGTTGTTGTGTTTGCGACCACGGTGTATCCCCTGCTGGCGGCGCTCTATTACAGCTTCCACAAGTACGACCTGCGCAAGGCGCCTCAATTTGCCGTTCAATTCGCCAGCCAACTGGGCGATCCCCTGGTATCGGTAGATTGGAGCCTGGTCTCGCTGAATAATTATGCCCGCGCCTTCAGCGATTCCCGTTTCATCAACAGCCTGAATGTGACGTTTTGGTTTACGGTAATTTCCGTTGGACTGTCCGTGATCATCGGGCTTCTTATCGCGGTGGTTGTGCAGAAGAATGGCCGGCTGCACACCTTGACCAAGATCCTCTTGATCTTTCCCTTCGCGGTCAGTCCCGCGCTTAAAGGCTATAGCTGGCGCTATATGCTCAACGAAGAATATGGCATTTATGATCTGCTGATTGATGTCGTGATTGTAAGACCTATCAATGTCGTGATTGAGCTTGTCAACACTCTGCCAGTCGTCGACATTGCGCCCTTGAGCGAATCGATAGTTTGGCTTGCCGATCGCTTTTGGGCGCTGTTCATGCTGGCGATGAGCGAGACCTGGGGCTGGGCGCCCTTGATCGCCCTGATGTTCGTCGGCGCGCTCGGCTCCATCGACGAGCAAATCTTTGAAGCGGCGCGCATTGATGGCGCCAACCGTCTGCAGATTTTTTGGCGGGTCACGCTGCCGCTGCTGCGCCCGGTTATTTTGATCGTCACCATGCTCAAGACCATCTTTTCACTGAAGATGTTCGATCAAGTTGTGACGATGACCGGTGGCGGTCCGGTGCGGGCAACACAAACCATCAATTATTACATTCATCAGGTTGGCTTCGTGCGCAACCTTGATATTGGCTATGCCTCTGCGCTGTCGTATATCCTGGTTGTGATCCTGACCTTATTGGCGGCGCTGTATGTGGCCAAGGTGTTGAACCGCGAATGAACGGGGGAAAAGGCGAACAATGGCGGTAAATGTCGCCGCAGAAGGCAGCAAGCGTTCGACTTGGGATAGCATTCGCCAGGAGATTGGCCGGCTGCTGGAAACGCTTGCGCTCCTGCTGATCATCGCCTTTATCATGCTGCCTATATTTTGGCTGGCGATGACCTCCTTCAAGCCCGCCGAGAAAACCTATACCACTGACATCATTTTTACGCCGACGCTGAAGAACTACGAAATCATCTTTTCTGACGGCACCGTGCTCGTAAACGAAGGTACAGAACGAGAACGCGGGGAAATCGGGCGCAACATGGTACCCAGCGTGGTGAACAGCGTGCTGGTATCTTGCGCGACGGTGCTGATCGCCATACCGCTGGCGACCATCGCCGCCTACGCCTTCAGTCGCTACAACTTCTTTGGCAACCGCGCCATGCTGATCTGGATATTGACCACACAGTTCATCCCGGCAATCGTGGTTGCGATTCCCTTCTTCACGCTGTTCCGTTCGGTGCAGGTCTTTGGCGAGCCGCTCCTGGGGACGCGCTGGGGCTTGATCATCGTTAATATGTCAATCGTGCTGCCTTACGCCATCTGGATGATCAAGGGCTTCGTCGATGCCTTGCCCGGGGAGATTGAAGAAGCCGCCTATGTCGACGGCGCCAATGACTTTCAGGTGCTCTTGTTCGTATCGCTGCCGCTCATTCGACCCGGCATCCTGGTGGCATCGGTATTCGCGTTCATCATGTCCTGGAATGAATTCCTCTTCGCGCTGATCATCGGGCGTGAGATGCGCACGATGCAAGTCGCCCTGATGACAACCAGCGCCATGCGCGGCGTCATGTGGGAACAGATGGCGGCGGCGGGCATGATTGTGATGGTGCCGATCTTCTTCCTGGCGATGTTTATCCGCAAGAACGTCGTTGACGGCTTGACCATGGGCGCGGTGAAATAGACCTCGACACATTCCGGGGCAAATCAAGCGCGGAATTGACTTCTTCGGGAAGTAGGAGCTAAGTGGGCGTGGAATTCTTCTGGTTCGCCGCGTGATTGGCATCTAATCCATTCACTTTGAGAAACGCAGCAAGGTCCTCCGCAGTGGGCATCTGCCCGGTGGCGATAAGATGATCCCGACGCATTCTGTTCAGTTTCTCAATTTCACGCTTTACTTTCGCTTGCTGGTCGCGAATCTCTTGTGAATACTCGTAGGCCATACGACGCTCCCTGCCCACTATTGAACCTGCATGATTTCCAAAACAATATCATCATCGACGGTTAAACAGAAGTATATGACGAGATAACTGCGACCGTCATGCACTATACGCTCTGAACGCATTTGACCATCTTCTAGGTCTATCCAAAATATCGGCGAATTGAACATGGCGGTCGCAATATCAAGCACTCTTGCATCATCAAGCTCAGAGGCGTCGCGACTCCATTGAATTGTTCGAACTTGTGTAACACTGAGCATGGGCTTGTCAGATTGTCAGAGTCAGGCGCGCCAAGAGCCAAAATGTACATATTCCCTAATTTGGATGTAATCATAACATAGCGCAGCCACTACTGCAATCTACCTAACTCTCCGGCCCCGCCAGCCAGCTCTCGGGTATGGCCACCGGCCGTTCTTGCCCGGTCACGGCGGCGTACCAGCGCAGCATGTTCACCGCGCGTTCCGTCATCGTGCTGGCCTGGGCCATGGCATCAAGCCGGGCGTCAATCAAGACGCCGCCACGGCCGCCCAGCGCCTTCAATCGCAGGCGCCGCTTCCCGCCGATGGAAAGACCACGCCTCACCTGAATGCGCAGATCAACTGTCTCCGGCGCCGGCAGCGGCATATGCCAGACATCGCCCGCGCCGACTTCCCGCTCAAAGCGGTCGCCATTTGCGCGCTGCGCCTTGATCTTGACGGCGGTCGTTCCGGCGGGGGCCAGCCCGGAAACCCGAAGCAACGTGCCGACGTGCTCCAGCGCATTGCCGTTCACCAATTGCACGACAGCCTCCGGACGGGTGGCCGCCAAGGCGCCCAGGGCCGGCAATGCGCCATGGGGATCGGCCTTGACTTGAACCGCCCCCTCAAGTTGAAGCGCATCCGCGAGCAGCATCATCTCGAGCGCGCCTTGCCCGCCTTCGGTTAGGCAGCCGCCCGCCAGCATCACCAGGCCGACCCGCGCGCGGTCAAACTGAGCCAGCTCGCGCGCTACATAGCGGATGCCAGCGCGCAGCAGCGCATACTCGATGTAGCGCTCGCGCATGTCCAAAGGCAGGCTGGCGGCGCGCAGCCCTTTGTTCCGCGCATATTGGAACAACTCGCCCTTCCGCGGATGAAAGGGCAGCCACTTGCTGATTTCCTTTTCGCCAATGATCTCCAACGCAGCCGCCGCGCTATGCCCGAGGCCAATGTCATTGCGCATGGCGGTAGAAATACGCCCCTCGCGCCCCAGCGACAGCATTGTCTTGGCGCCGCCGACATCCACCGTCAGCGCGTCGGCGCCGGTCGCGCGGGAGAAGAATGCGGTCATCGTCTCGCTGCCCCGCGCGCTCGGCATGATGCCGGAATCAGACATGGCCGCGCAATGCTGGAAGCTCCTGCTGCGCCGCTTTGCTTCATCAAAGTAGCTATCAAGCACGGCTTGCAGCGGTTCCAGCGATTCGCCGTCGCCCTGCCTGATATTGGGCGCGACCAAGACCTCGACCAGTTGACTCAGGGTCTCCCGGGCGGAAGCGGCCAGGCTGCTGTTACCGGCGTAGAGGACGACCGGTCTGTTGCCCAGCGGCATCAAGGACAGCGCCTCGCGCAGCAAGATGAGCATCTCCAGTAGAACGGTTCGCGCGCCGCCATCGGTGCCGCCGCTGATGAGGATCAACTGCGGCCGGCTGTGGATGATCCGGTTGAGCCGCCCTTTCGCGCCCAGGCCATCCTCCAAATGAACTTCAGCGACGGCGTCAATCGTAAAGGGAGCGATTGCCCGCCGCGCCGCCGCGATGCTGACCTGCGGATACAGCCCGACGAGGACAGCGCGCAATGGCGGCCCCGCGCTCGTGGTGGTGATGAAACAATCGACGCCGACCCGGTGCGCCTGCTCCGGGCGTATCAGGCGCCCGTCATCATCCAGCAGCCGGCGCCCGGTCGATTCGCTCATCTTTTGCAGCGCTGCCGCCAGGCCGGCCAGCAGGTCGTCGCCGGGCGGGCCATAAGTCGTGCGCGCCCGACCCTGCGCGACCAGCCGGTAAAGGCCGTCGACCCGATCAAACAGCATTGCGCGCGTATTCACGCTGCCGAAATCGGCAGCCAGTATCGACCTGATGCGAGAGTCGTCCATGGATCAAGCTCCGAATTGGAAAAGGAAGCTGATCCGTTCGGTGAGGATCGTCAGGCAGGTCAGGATTGTGGCGGCGTATATGGCGCCCAAAGTCGTGACAATGAATGCTTTGCCGATATAGCGGAAGCCTTGACCGAGCCGGCTCTCCTGGGCCAGGCCGTCACGGTTCGGCCTCGTCTGATAGTGAAAGTAGAACAAGGCGGTCATTGTGCCGACGAAGATCAGCAGCCGGTCTACCAAGGCGCTGAAGTCCTGAGTGATGCCAGCCGGCAGCGCCGCCGTCGCTTGCAGCAGCGGGAAGAGCGTACCGCTCAAGGCGCCGACGACCGCCACCGACGCGCCGACAACAATGACCACGGCCAAGACACTATTTGTCAGCCAGGACATCGCCCGAACAGGCTTCAACAGCAGCAGCAGCCCAAAGAGCAGCGCCGCGCCAAAGATGTAGATATCGGCAGAATGCCCCAGCGTCGTCCAAGCCGATGACGGGTCCTGGATATCTTGCAGATAAGGCAGGATCAGGCCTTCATAGGTGACAACCAGGGCGAAGGCGGCGGTCATGCCGGCGAATATGAAGACGGCGCTGCGATACAAGACGCTGACCAGAGGGATATCGCCCAGAATGTGACTGAAGACCATCAAGGTCAAGAGGAAGCTGACAAGTGCGATCGTGTTCTCAGCCATCAAGCCCGCCCCTCACGTCGGCGGCGGCGCAGCGCGCTCAAGGCGGAAAAGATATTGCCCAGGGCGATCGCCAGGGCGGCCGCCAGGCTGCCGAGCGTCATCGCTTCCAGCCGCGGGATTTCCTGCGTGCGGTCGCGCAGCAGCACATAATCCCGCAGGTCGCCGGTTGTCAGCGAATTCACTTGATAATATCGCGGTGTGGTCTTGCCCAGGCTGAAGCGAAATACACTGCGCAGCACGACGCGCTCGGCAGGCGGGCGGGCCGACGCGCTCGCTTGGCCAGCCTCGAATGCCGCCCGCGTACTGGTCCGCTCTTCCACCAGAAATTCGGCGATCCAGCCAGCCAGGCCCGGCGCCAGCGCGATGTTGTACCAACTGCCGTCGGCGTTGGCGCCCAGCACTTCAAAGCTGTCGCCGGCGCGCGCCAGGCGCAGAATATCATCAGCCCTTGTCGGTCCCCGACGAATCCGCACTTGCTCCGGCGACGTCACCTCCACGATCAGGATGGTCTCCGGTGTGGCGGTCGCCGTTGGCAATTCGGTGGCAGTCGGGGGGGCAGTACTGGTCGGCCGGGGGGTCAATGTGGGTGCTGGCGTCACTGTAGGCGATGGCGTCACTGTCGGCGATGGCGCGGTTGAGGACAGCTGCAGAGAGGCAATGAGCGCTCCCACCGTCGCCTCAGCGCGCTCGGCCTGCGCCTGTCCGTCGGCGGGTTGATCAGCTGCCCTGTCGCGCGCGGCGTTGGATGATGCCGGTTCAAGCTCAGGCTGCTCCGGTTGAGTGGGCAGCCCCGTCTGCGCTAGTGGGGCGCCGAAATCCGTTTGCAGCATTTCAGCGTAGGTGAAGGCATCGCGATAGCCGGCCACCAGACCAAGGATCTCGTCCCTGCTATCGGCATAAACTTGCGCGAGCGGCGCCGCGGCCATACCGGTAAAGGCTAGCAGGCGCGTATTCTCAAGCTCGGGCACAACCTGCTCGGCCCAGTTTCGCAGGTCTTCCGCGCTCTCCGCGATGAGCGCGATGGCGGCCATGTCATCGAGGGAATCGAATGCCAGCCCGGTCAAGGCGCCCTTGGCCGAGACCCGCGCCACGTCCGCGAAGTTCTCGCTCAATTCACGAATACCGAGCGAGCCGCCCGGCAGGTAGCGCAGTATGAAATAATCGATGCCGTGCTGCAGGCGCAGCCCGCCGGCCGCGACTGAACGATTGATCGCGCGGATGATGTTCTGGGCTCGGGCGACAGCGATGGGGTTGCTGCTGACGATGAGCGGTACGGCGCCGCGCGCGACAATATGGCGCAAGACAAGCTCCGCCAGCGGATCCAATTCGCCGGCCGCCGTCGGTCCATACTCAAAGGCGAGCAATACCGTGTCAGTCGCCGTCAGATTGTCCAGCAAGCTGTATACAGCTGCGCCTTCAGCGTCTACCGGAAACTGAGAAGGCGGCAAATCACCTTCGGCGTAATCCGACGAGACGAATGGCAAGGAAACGGCCAGGAGCACGACGCTGGCCAGGAGCAATCGCGGCAGAGCGCCCAGCGAAAACAGCGCTCCGCCCGGCATGAGCCGACGGCCGCCCTGCCCTTCCTCTTGCGTCGCGCCGCCAACGATATTCCGCAGCAATTCAACCTGCTGCTCCTGCGCCTTGGATAAGGCGCCCGCGCTGATCACACCACCGGGCTTCTGCAATAAGACCGGCGTCATCAATACATCATCGACATCATAGAGCGGCTGGCCCTCGTCGGCGTCAGGCTGCGAATCCGCCGCCGAGCGTTCACGCAGTTGAAGCAGGCGATCATCCAGCGCGTCAAGCGGTCGCTCGTCTTGGGCGCCCAACAAGTCAGCGGCCGACGGTTGACCTGGGGCCGCATCAACTCGGCGGCGGCGCAAGCTGGGCAAGCCGGGAAAGCGCGGCAAACGCAGCAGACGCCGTGCATTTGGCAGGCGCGGCAAACGGGGCAAGCGCGGCAAACGCGGCAGAAAACGGCGCAGGCCGCTGCGGCGCGCGGGCGCAGGGGCGCTCTCTTCCTGCTCAACATAATCAAGCCAGTTGAATTCTTCGCTCATCGTCCGCCTAGCCCCGGTAAGAGCGATCCTGGCCCAGCAAAGCGCGAACGCCGGCGACAACCGTGCCCAGGGCGATGCCCAGCAGGAGGGCGCGCGCGCCCGCGCTGACCGGGACCGCCATCAGCCAATCACTCCACGCTTTGAGCGGCGCCAACTCGGCCAAGGGCAAGCTGCCCAACAGCACGACGATGACCACGGCGACAAAGAGCAAGCCCCAGATATCGGCGCGCCGGCGCATCACGCGCGCGCCACCATAGATCAGCGAGAAGAACAGCAAACTGGCCAAGGTTGATTCTATCGGCACCTGCACCGCCTCCAGGAGACTGCTATCGCCGCGGCGGCTGACGTACCAGTAGATGGTGAAAGCGAAACTCGCCAACAAGACAGCGCTGTATAGCTTGCCGCGCGCGACGCGCCCAACATGCACATAAAGCAAATTAGTGATGCCGATGACGATGCTGAGCGCGAGCACAATCACAACCAGGCGCAGCAGCACATCACCGGGCAACGCCAAGCGCCTAGCCAACTCTTCACTGCCCGGTCCCCCGCCGAAGAGCGCCGGATTATCACCCAGGAGCAAACTCAACAGCGTTGTCAGACCGACGGCGAAGGCGACGAACGCTGATATGCCCGCGCGGCCCATTCCCTAGCGCCTCCGATACATGACCGCGCCCAGTACGATCAAGACCGCTGCGCCGGCCGCCGCCAGTTGCCAGGTCAACAGTGGCAGCTGTTTGCTGAATTCCAGGAGCAGCAATAGGGTGGCGCCCAGGATGATCAGGCCGCGCCACACATCGAGAACGGCGGCGTCGCTGTGCCCGCTTCCCTCTTCTGAAACGGCGCCCGAGGCCACGAACAATTCTTCGCCAATCAAAACATGATCGGCCAGCGCATACGCGACCGCCTGCCCATCCAAGCGGTCGCTGACAGCCAGGCTGGGCTGGCCCTGTCTATCGGCGCCGTCAAGCATCAGCGCCAGTTCGACGCCGAAGCCCCCGGCCATGATATGCGCCGCCGGTTTATCGCCAGCCATCGAGGCTGCAATCGCGCTCGCATAGGAGAGGTTTTGCGGATACCAGATGACGCGCGAGGCGCCGTCTCCTTTATGCCAGGCCCGCCGCAGCGTGCCCTGCCCCAGCGGAATCATCACCGGCGTGGACGTCGAAAGAATCGGCGCGATATCTCCAGCATCAGCGCGTTTGATAATTTGATGGAAGAGCTCGGCCTCGGCCAGAGCGGCCGGGGTCTTGTCCGCGCCGATGGCCGAGCCCCCAATAGCCAGATGCAGCGGCCGATTCGATTCAATGCTTTGCGTGGTCCATCCCGCGATGCGCTCCAGGCCATCCAGTCGACGCTGCGCGCGCCGCCCCCCCGGCCGCTTCTGGAAGAAACGCGCCGTGTAAACCAGCACGACGGTCGCCATCACAAACAGGACGCTATAAACCTGAAGCGTCGTTTCGTCCAAAATATTCACTCCGCCTGTTCGTCAGCCAGCCGCGACCGCAATTCTCGCAAGCCATCCGGCGCTTCCAGCAGGTCGGCCAGCTCGCGCAGGTCTTCGCCGCCCGGCCACAAGTTCGCCAGCGGCTGGGCCACCAGCAGAGCCTGGGCCAAGACCGGCGCCAGCGGCTCTACCGCATCGAGCAAAGTAAGCAGAAACGGCGCGCCTCCACGCCGCTTGGCCAATTCAATCCAGCCCGCCAGCCCTGTGCCGCTTTTCATAAGGGGCAGTATAGCATCGTTCAGCGTTGCCGATTGCGCGCGCGGGGATGGAATTGGTGGCGGCCTGTGTGCGGGCGGCGATGATGGTAAAATGCGGGCGAGTTTTTAATTCGCGACAGAGGCGCAGAAGTAAGCGCAAGTAAGTCAAGTTACAAAAGCCAACTACAGAGACCGCAGAGAACTCAGAGGAAATCCTATCAGACGTTTCTAAATTTGGGCGTTTCAGGGAAACGCCCCTACATATCGCCATTCAGCAGGATTTCAATTACTTACTTGTATTTGCTGCTGTGTCTTTGTGGAGAAAAACCGTTGGTGACGGCGGGCAGTGTCTACGCGCCCCGCGCCTGAACTCGGTGTACTCGGTGGCGAAAAAAGCTCCCGCTCCTCAATCTTTAACGAAGCCAGCCGGCGGTTTGTAGGGCACTTCCAGATGCTTGATGATGGCGTCCAGCTTGCCGTCGATAACGTCGATGCGCTGCTTGTTTGCCAGAATCAGTTCCCGGTTCTCCGCGACAATGTCCGTCAACGCATCTATGCGCGCGCCGTTCTGGCTGACCGCTTCGGTCAAGCCCAGCAGCGCCGCTTCCAAAGTGTCTACTTTGTCAAACACCTCGTCTTGGGCCTCGTGCAAAACTTGATACTCGCCTTGCATGCGCTTGAATCGAATGTCGGCTGTGATTGCTATGCCGCCTCCTTGAGCTTGCGCCCAGTATAATCGCGCCGCACCCGGCTGTCAAAAGCGTACGGCGAAAAAAACTCGGCGCCTCTCTGTCCGCTGTGGTGAAAAAGTCCCTCCCTCAATTTGGGGGAGGGAGCGTAGGGTGGGGGTAAAATGAAACCACCAACAGATCAGGGAGAAGCACCATGTTCCAGGGACTCAGAAACAGCGCCCATGGCGTCGCCGAAGAATTCAAGAAATTCATCATGCGCGGCAATGTCGTCGACCTCGCGGTCGGCATCATTATCGGCACCGCCTTCAAAGGCATCACCACCTCGCTGGTCAAAGACGTCGTCACGCCGCCCATCGGCCAGCTCACCGGCGGCCTCGACTTTTCCCACTGGGTCATCCCGCTCGATCTGCTCAATTTCGGCCGCGAAGTTGAGACAGCGGCCGCCACCATCAACATCGGCAATTTTGTCAATGTGGTCATCGACTTCCTCATCACCGCCGCCGCCATCTTCCTGCTCGTCAAGGTCGTCAACAAGCTTGATGAAGCGGTCGACGACATCGGCGACATGCTCGATGGCGAGGAGGAAGAAGTCGCGCCTGAGCCAGAGCCGGAGCCAGAGCCCGAACCCGAACCTGAGCCCGAGCCTGAACCAGAACCTGAGCCGACAACAGACGAGAAGATACTCGAAGTGCTGGAACGCATCTCAGCGCAGTTGGATGCACAGACAAATGAATCGGGGAGAGACGGTGCATAGCGACACCGAGCACGCTCAAGCATCTCCCCGCCCTAATGCTTTAGATGCACGCCACCGAGACGGCGGGAGCGGCCGCGCCAGGTAGACACTGGCGATCGGGATGTGGCTGTTAATTGGAGCAGGCATGACAGGCGCGCCATGTTGCGTTATAGTGAACCGCAGAAAACCTTACTAGCCAGGAGAAATCATAGATGTCCGATGACAGAATCAAAGACGCCCTGCGCATGATGCCCTACGGCTTTTACGCATTCACCACCAACAGCGGCGGCGAAGTCAACGCCATGGTCGTCAACTGGGTGACGCAGATGTCCTACGCCCCGCGCCTGCTCGCGGTTGGCATTCAGAAGTCCTGTTATTCACGCGGCTTGCTTGAGGTCGGCGGCGTATTCGGCTTGAACATCTTCCTGCAAGCCGATTCCGACGCCATCATGGGCATCACCAGCGGGCGCGCCAAGAAACCGGAGAAGATGGCGGAGGCCAATTATAGCGCGGCGCCGGAGACCGGTGTGCCGGTGCTGGCCGATGCCGCCGCCTACATCGAATGCAAGGTGACGCAGATCGTTGATGTCGGCGGCGATCACGACATTGTCGTCGGCGAAGCGATCAGCGCTGATGTCATGAAAGCAGGCGCGCCGCCCGATGTGCTGTCCCTGACGCAGCTCGGCTGGTCTTACGCCGGCTGAGAATCTTCTCTTTGCTGTCCTGTTCCCCTTCTCTGCTTGTGGGGATGCTCCTCATGGAGATGAGGAGTGGGCTTAGGGGATGGGGGCCGGCAACTCCCCCGTCTGCAAGACGGCCAGCAGCTGTCCGATCAAGCTGTCCAGGCTGTGCGCCCGCACTACGCCAGCGCGCAGCCGTCCACCTATTTCGGCGCGTTCTTGATACGTCAGGGCGAAGAGCCGCTCAATCCGATCGCGCAAGCCGGCCGCATCATCCGGCCCGGCCGTCAGAAGCAAATCGGCATAATCGCCCAGCAGTGGCTTGAAGGCGGGATTGCAGACGATGGTCGGCGCGCCGCAGGCCATGCTTTCCAGCGCCGCTTTATCGAAGAGCCCGCTGGGACTCAAATTGACTGCGACCGTCGCCCGTCGATACCAGGCGCGCACATCGGCCGCCGGCAGATTGCCTGTGAAAAGGCAGCGCTCGCCCATGCCCAGCTTTTGCGCCACCGCCTTCAGCGCCCGCTCATAATCGAGGGCGCCGCCGGATTGCGCGCCGCCGATCAAGGCAAGCCGCGCCGCCGTCCCCGCCACCGCTTCAATTGTGGTCGCTTGATGTTTTATCGGCGCCAGACGCCCCACTTGAACGACAAGTTCACCCCCATCCCCAGCCCTTCCCCCATCAAGAGGGAAGGGAGACTGTTTCTCACGATTATGCGGTGAAGTCCCTCCCTCATCTTGGGGGAGGGATTTAGGGTGGGGGGAAGGTCGGTAAAACTGGGTATCGATGCCATGCCCGATGACGCGCAGTTTGTCGGTCTGATAGGGGAAGCTGGTGGCATGCGCGCTGACGGCTCGCCAGGACATGTTCAGCCCCAGCCGCAATTGCGCCGAGCGCTGCCGGTGCGTATACCAGAGCACGGTGCGGATTCCGCGCGCAGTCAGAAGTGGCCCGGCCAGGCCGGCGAAGAGCGGCATCATGTGCGCGAAGCAGACATCGTACTTGTTCAAAGCCAACAGCCGCAGCAATTGACGATAAAATTCCGCCAGGCGGCGCGCTCGGTTCCAGCCCCGTTCGCGCCCGGCCGAGTACAGGCGCGTGTTCGCCGGCAAGTCGTACTCGCCGCGATACATGGTCAGCACATCCACGCTTTCGCATTCGGCGGCCAAGCGGCGAATCCACTCGCAGGCGAAGCCCAGGACGGGGTCGCGCTCATCCGTCTTCAGATTGAATAGCAGCAGGCGCAGCGGCGGCATAAATCAGCTAGTCGCCGGGATTAGAGGCGCGACATGCGCCAGTTCATGAACATGGCAAATCACAGGTGAGGTGTCAGGCTTATGGATAATTGAGCGCGTCAATCGCTGCGGCCGCGGCGAAATCCTTGGCGGTGAGCTTGTTGCCGGCGTCGTGGGTGGTGAAGGACACGTTCACGCGCCGCCAGCCGATTCGCAGGTCCGGGTGATGATCCAGGCCCTCGGCGATCACCCCGACGCTGGTGGCGAAAGCCAAACCGGCGAGATAATTGTCGAAGCGGAATTCTTTCGTCAGCTCATCGCCGACCCGCGCCCAGCCATTCAATTTGGCCAGTCCGTCATTGATCTGTGCGTCGCTTAACGCTGCCGTCATTTTATGTCGCTCCTCCCAATCGTACTTTCTGACACGTATTCTCGTGCAAGCGGCGCGTCTGTACTGGCCGGCGCTCTAAAGCGGCATCGTGCAAGCGCTGCAATTGCAGCCATCGCATCCATCGTCCGCGCGCGCCATCGGCACATAACCGCTTGTACCGTATTGCAGGCCGAGCTGCTCAGCCAGGCCCGGCAAGTGCTGCAATAGCGCAGCCCCCGGGCAAGCGGTCGACGGATTGAACTGACTGTGGCCGGCCAAGTGCGTCAGGGCAAGCGCCTCAACGAGCCAGCTTCCAAGGTCTACGGCCGCCGCCCACTGTGCCGCGGAGGGCGCCGCAAAGCGATAATCCCCCAGCAGGCAGAGGCCGGCGCTGCCTGTATTGTGGCCGGCCGTGTGGACGCCGCGGGCCGCCAGATCGCGCCCTTCATAAATCCTGCCATCAACATCAATCATAAAGTGGTAGCCAATGTCCGCCCAGCCACGGTCTTCGCGGTGCAATCGCTGCACTTCCATCAAGGTCGCGCGGCCATCGGCCTCATAGAATGCGCCGTGATGCATGATCAGGGTCTGATAATTGTCGCGCAGGTCGCCTTCATAACCATACCAGCCGGCAGGATTGCTCGCTCGCTGGTAAGCGCCATTTTCGTTGCGCGCCGAGTGATCGACCGGCAGCGCGCCCCATTCTGCGCGGCGGACGATGGTCGGCCGGCTGGATTGCGGCGACGCGGCCGGCATGTCGGCAGCGTGCGGCAGAACAACCAGGCGCGGTCGGCTGCGCAGGAAGCCGGTCGCAATGGCAGCGAGGCAGGCCGCGCTGGTTGCCGCCAGCCCCTGGATGAGTTGCCGCCTGCTGGGTCCGCGTCGCTTCTGATGCGTCCGCCGGCTCATGAGGTCGCTCGATTCAGAGTTCTTCACGCGTCTTTATGAGTATAGCCGAGTTGATGCTTGGCGCTCAGGTCTTTTGCAATACGGCGGGGAATCGCAAATGGCATATCCGGATGCTTGGATTATACTTACGGAAGTCAGTCATTTGTCCGGTCACGAAGAATGGACGATAGCAGCCAGTGTCGAATGACAGCTTTTTCGTCGTTATCGAAGGCATTGACGGCGCGGGCAAGACCAGCATCGCCCGGGCGCTTAGTGATATTCTGCGACAGACGCTTGGCGAGAACGTCCTGCTGACTGAAGAGCCCCACAACGCATCGCTCATGGGCGCGGAGATACGCAGCGCCTTAAGACGAGAGCGCGAGCTTAGCCCACTTGAGTTGGCGCAAGCATTCGCGCTCAATCGAAGCAATCACCTCAACACCTGTATCGATCCATTTCTTCAAGGCGACAAGCGAATCGTCATTTGCGATCGATATTTGCTTTCCTCGCTGGTGTATCAGTCGCGCGATGGCATTACGATGGAGGATGTCTACCAGATCAACCGCTGGGCGCGCGTGCCGGATTTAACCATATTGCTGCAGGTGTCCGCCCATATTGCTTACCAACGCATGGATGAGCGCAGCAAGAGCGCGCGAGAGCTGTTCGAGAATGATTTGCCGACGCGCCTCAAGAAATACTGCGATGGCGTCGAACTGCTTCGTGGCAAGGGACAACGCATCATCGCTGTGGATGGCGATGGCGAGCTGCCCGAGGTGATCAATGACGTGCTGAGCGCAGTCCAAGAAGGAGCGCCGTCCTGGCTGCGCATCCAGCCGCCGCTGCTTTTGGGCTAACTGGCGCGCCGCCGACAGGCCACCGTCAGCAAGAACTTAGTTCTCACAGAACAATCAACTGGCGACAATAAGAGTTGGTAGGGGCTAATCGCCGAAACGCCAGCCCTGCCGATAACACGCGATTTCGGGCGACTTGATAAGTCGCCCCTACACAATTCGACTCGATAGAGCGCGGTAACCGAGAATGCGTCAAAAGCGTTCCGCGTAAAGCATTGCCCGAACAAGAAAGTCCGCCACAAATCCACTTGACAGGCGCACAGTTGTTCTATAATATGGGGGCATGGCTGGCCGTCTCGTCTCCGAAACTTTGACCAAGCTCTCGCAAATGGGCGATGTCACCCTGCACGAACCGGCCGGCGACCGCCCCCAAGCCGAGCGGGCGCGCCGAACGCGCAAGCAGGAATTCAACTTCAGCGATTGCATCGCCAACCTGCAAACGCCGCGCGGGCCCAAGCCAGTGCTGAAATCGATGATGACAACCGCCTGCGAGCGCAACTGCAATTATTGCGTCTTCCGCGCCGGGCGCGCGAAAACCAAACGCGTCACCTTCTCGCCGGATGATATGGCGACCGCCTTCGAAACGCTGGAAGGCGCCGGCAAGGTGGACGGGCTTTTCCTCTCCTCCGGCATCATCAAGGGCTCGGTCACGACCCAGGACAAAATCATTGACACCGCAGACATCATCCGCAACCGACAGGGCTATCGCGGTTACATCCACTTGAAGATTATGCCCGGCATCGAATATGACCAGCTCTATCGCTCCATGCAATTGGCAGACCGCGTCTCGGTCAATCTCGAAGCGCCAACCAGCGAGCGCCTGGCCGCCCTCGCCCCCAAGAAGATCTTTATTGAAGAACTGGTGCGGATGCTGCAATGGGCGCAGCAGATCCGCCGCGATCATCAAGATGAAAGGCTGGCAAGCAGCATCACCCAGTTCGTGGTCGGCGCGGTCGGCGATACGGACCTGGAATTGCTGTCCATGAGCGACAAGCTCTACAGCCAGGCAAAATTGGCCCGCGTTTATTACTCCGCCTTCGGCCCAGTACCGGGTACGCCATTCGAAAATCTGCCCGCCACTGAAGCGATTCGCGAATTCCGTTTATATCAGTCCAGCTTTCTGCTGCGTGATTACAAATGGGATGTCGAAGAGCTGCCCTTCCTGCGCGATGGCAATCTGCGGACCGATGTCGACCCCAAGCAGGCTTGGGCAGATGAACACTTGCAGCACCAGCCGGTCGAAGTGATGGCCGCCGAGCGCGAACAGCTGCTGCGCATCCCGGGCGTGGGTCCCGTTGGCGCGAACGCCATCATCCGCGCCCGCCGCCGCGGCAAACTGACTGAGTTGATCCACCTCAAGCAAATTGGCATTCGTACGCCGGACAAGCTGGCGAAGTATGTGCTGCTCAATGGCGTACAGCCGGCCCATCAGCTCAAGCTCTTTTGAGTATAGTCTAAGCGGTAAAGTTTGCGCAGCGGGCGCGCTCCCCGCGGCATTGTGGCGCCTGTGTCTGCAGATTGCGTTGTGATTGCAGATGGAAACTGCCAGACGCAACTGAGAATGCGAACGCTGGGCGCGCGCTTGTTGAAATCCACTTGACGTTTCGCTAGAATCTATGATTGAGGATAGCCATCCGGCTATCGTAAAGGCCATGAATTCTTGAAGGAGTTCTGATTATGAAACGCGCAATACGTCTGCTAATTGTGTTCAGCATTTTGGCTGCGCTGGGGGCCGGCATCAGCGCTCAGGGCGACTACGCCGAGGGCACGGAAATCAGCCTGCTGCAATGGAGCCATTTTGTGCCCCGTTACGATGAATGGTTCGATGGCTACGCCGCCGAATGGGGCGAGGCCAACGGCGTCGGCGTGACCGTCGATCATGTGAACTTCACCGAGCTGTTTTCCACGCTTGCAGCGGAGATTGACGCCGGTGAAGGCCATACCATTGTAGAGGTGCTCTTCTCGCCGGCATCATTCATTGACGGCTTGCACGACCTGCGCGATATCAACGAGCAGGCCGCGGCAAACTGGGGCGAGCGCGCCGCGACCTGCCAGGCCGCTTCCTACTTGCCCGTGGTCGACACCTACTATGCTTACACGCACGGTTATGTGCCCGACCCCGGCGATTATGACATCGCGCTCTGGACTGACGCCGGCTACCCGGAAGGGCCCAAGACCTGGGATGATCTGCTCGAAGGCGGGCGCGCAATCTTCGAATCCACCGGCATCCCGGTTGGCATCGGCATGAGCCCCGAGCTGGACAGCCGCATGGCGAACCGCGCCGCTATCTGGAGCTTCGGCGGCAGCGTTCAGGATGAGGACGAAAATGTCGTGCTCAACAGCGAAGAGACCATCGCCGCCGTCAAATATCTGGCGCAGTTGCAGAACGAAGCCA
>WTGN01000065.1 GCA_011523545.1 Chloroflexota bacterium
CACCCCCGACCGCCTGTGTCTACGCGGCGCGGCCCCCTCCCCAGCAAGCTAAGGAGGGGGAGCGCCCGGAAAAGGACACGTCACTTGGCGTTGCCTGCCGTCGCGTATGCGGTCGATGACAGGAATTTGACGATGTGTCACCCCTCCCTAATTATTGGGGAGGGGCCGGGGCTGGGGTTGATATGCAAGTATTCGCGTTTCTCCTAACATTCGTTGAACCCTTAGGCGTTGGGCTGGATTGATGCGTCTTAGCCGACAGCTGATTCCCTACCTCTTTCTGGCGCCGGCGCTGCTGCTGCTCATCGTCTTCAACCTCGTGCCCACCATCGCGACGCTGGTGGAAAGCACCTTCGTACTCTCCCTCCGCAGCGGCGAGCGCGTCTTCGCCGGCTTCGCCAATTACAATCGCATCTTCAACGATCCCGTTTTCTGGAAGTCGCTTCAGGTCACCATCGTCTTCAGCCTGCTGGTGAACCCGATCCAGATATTCCTGGCGCTATGTCTTTCCATGCTGATCAACCAGAAGCTGCCCGGCATTGGCGTATTCCGCAGCATTTACCTGCTGCCCATCGCCGTCTCGCTCAATGTCACCGCCATCGTCTGGGGGCTGATGCTGGACCAGAACTCGGGCATGATCAACGGCATACTGACGCAATGGGGCATCGCGCGGCAGCCCTTCCTGCATTCGGTCGACCAAGCTTTGTGGTCCATCATCGTCATCGCCTCCTGGATTGGCGTGCCGTTGTGGAGCTTGTTTATACTTGCGGGCTTGCAGAATATCCCGCCGCCGGTGCTGGAAGCGGCCAAGATCGACGGCGCCAATAGCTGGCAATCCTTCACCAAGATCACGCTGCCGTTATTGCGTCGGGTGCTGGCTTTTGTGCTGGTCGCCGATACCGTGGCCAACTTTTTGATGTTCGCGCCGATCCTCCTGCTCACAAACGGCGGCCCGCAGCTATCCACCAACTTGATCATGTACGAGACCTACCGCCGCGGCTTTCTTTATGGCGACCTGGGCGCGTCATCGGCGATGCTGTCGGTAATGCTAGTCATCGTCTTCATCATCATCGGCGTCGAACTTTATGTCTTGCGCGGCCAAGACTAGCGCTGCCGCCAAAGTCGAATGTCTGAATCAACGACAGTGACACAATCAAGCCCGAGCAAGGCGCTTGTGAAGAAGAACGTCAGATCTCGCGCTGCTTACGTTCAGCCGGCTATTGTCTATATCCTCTTGGCGATCGGGGTCATCATCGTCGTTGTGCCGCTGATGTGGGCGGCCGCCGCTTCATTCACGCCCAATCACAAAGTCTTTGAATACGCTTATCCCTTCTCCTGGCGCGCGCTCTTCCCGGTGGATTTCACCATGGAAGCCTACGACAACCTCTTTGAGCGCGGCTTCGGGCGCGCAGTTGGGAATACCTTTTTCCTCGCCATCGCTACAGTGATCATCGGGGGGGCGGCCAATGCGCTGGCCGGTTTCGCCTTTGGGCGCTTTGAGTTCCGCGGCAAGCAGTTCCTCTTCCTCTCGGTCATCATGCTCACCTTCATGGTGCCAGTGGACTTGACGGCGATACCGCGCTACATCCTGGTCAACAATTTCGGCTGGATCAACACCTGGCAGGGGCTGCTGGTGCCGGGCTTGGCCAACAGCCTGGTCATATTCCTCTTCCGCCAGTTCTTCGCCGAGATTCCCCAGGAATTGATCGACGCCGCGCGGGTGGACGGCGCCTCCTGGCTGCGCGTCTTGGTCAGCATCATCCTGCCGATTTCGAAGCCGGTCCTGGTCGCCGCCGGCTTGCTGATGTTCATCAGCCAGTGGAACTCCTTCTTCTGGCCCCTGCTGATCGCGCCGCGGCAGGAGATGCGCGTTGTGCAAGTCGAGATATCACTGGCGATCGGCCAATACGGCACCACCTGGAACGAGCTGTTGGCCGGCTCGATGATCGCGGCTATCGTGCCAATCCTGCTGGTCATGCCCTTCCAGCGCTACTATGTGCAAGCGATCACGGGCACCGGTTTGGAATAACGCGTCCGCTTCGGTTGCGGTGCGCGCGCTCGCTGCACGGCGCAAACAAACTGTGCGGCAGCAAGAAAAACTTGCGCAATCGGTTTTCCATGCGTTATTATTTTGCCGTAGCCCGTCTCTGTGGCGCTGCCTGGCGCAATTCATCCAGGCTTCAGTGTTAATCTATGCGACGCTGTCGTGGATGGAGCGAGCGAATCGCGCCCATGTGTCGTCAGGCGCGAGCGTGGAAGGGCTGTTGAAGGCACGCGGTTTTGTCACCCGATCGTTTATGAATTCTCCAAAGGAGGAACCATGAAGTCGATAAAGATTCTTTTTGCGATTGCAGTACTTGTCATGGCGCTTGCGCCCGTCGGCGCGCAAGACGTCACCACCGTCTCCATGTGGTTCAGCGAGGGCTCCACGCTGGATTGTTGGGGACCCATCATGCTCGAATTCAATGACATTGACCCGTCGATCCAATTGGAAATCGTGCCGCAGGCCGATACCTGGAATGTCACACGTACGGCAGTTGCCGGCGGCGGCGGACCCGACATCGTTCGCACGCCCGGTCCCTCATTTGTCTACGAAATGGCGCAGGCCGGCTTGATTCTGCCGATGGACACCTTTGCTGAATCAATGGGCTGGGGCGATTTCTTCTTCGATTGGGCGCTTGATCTTGGCTTGGTTGATGGGCAGTTGTACAGCCTTTCCGATGAGCTTGAGACCTTGCTGCTCTATTACAATGTGGACGTCTTTGAGGCGAACGGCTGGACGCCGCCCGATACGATGGACGAGCTGAACGCGCTGTCCGAAGAAGTGGCCGCGGCCGGTTACGTCGTCTTCTCGCATGGCAACGCGAGCTGGCGCCCGTCGAACGAATGGTTCGTCGGCGAGTATATGACCCAGATTGCTAGTCCGCAAAACGTGTATAAGGCGCTGACCGGGCAGATCCCTTGGACGGACGAGAGCATGGTGGAAGCCATGGAAGTCCTGGACGCGCACATGCAGGCTGGCTGGTATGGCGGCGGCATTGATCTTTACTTCACCAACGACGGCGCGACCCGCCGGGCGATGTTCGCCGATGGCACGGCAGCCATGAACATCGAAGGCAGCTGGGCTATCCGCGGCCTCGGTGAATACTTCGGCGAATCGGGCCAGGATTGGGATTGGGTGCCCGTGCCCAGCCACGATGGCACCGATTACTTCACCATCGGCATGGGCAACACCAGCTCGATCAACGCCAACAGCCCGCATCCGGAAGCGGCGGCGCAATTCCTGACCTGGTACTTCTCGCCGGCGACGCAGGGCAAGATGCTCACCGATTGCCGCAAGGGTCCGGCGCCGGTGACGATTTCCGAAGAAGTCATGGGCGAGCTTGACCCGCGCATCGCCCGGGTTTATGCCGATCTGTCGGACGCATCCGCCAATGACCGCTACGGCTATACCACCTGGACCTTCTGGCCGCCCAAGAGCGATGTCTACATCTATGAAGAGGTAGAGCGCGTTTGGACCGGCGAAATCACCGTTATGGATTATCTCGAAGGCTTGAATGAGCTCTTTGCCGAAGAGCTCGCCGCCGGCGATATTCCACCGATTCCAAGCCGCTAAGGCTAGATATTCTGGCGCTGGCCGTCGTTTAGGCGGTCGGCGCCAACCCGCCCTCCGGTCACGCAGGAAAGGCAAACAGCATGGCGGTGCTTAGAAAGAAGAAACCAACAACCGTTATTGAAAAGTTCAATGACGAAAGCTGGCGGCGGAAATTCTTATCCAATGTCCTCATCCCCTGGCTCTTCATCGCCCCGCTTCTGATCATCCATTTATATGTCGTTGCCATTCCGGCGGTCCAAGGCATCTACATGTCCTTGACCGATTGGAAAGGCGTTGGCATGAATGTCAACTTCGTCGGGCTCGAGAATTATCGCGAGCTGTTCTTTGAAGATCAGACATTCGGCAAGGCCTTAAACAACAATATCATCTGGATGATTTTCTTCTTGACTGTGCCCTTTATCCTGGCGCTGTTCTGCGCGACTATGCTGTCTCAGGTTCGGCGCGGCGGCATGCTTTATCGCAGCATCCTCTTCATCCCTTATGTCTTGGCCAGCGTCGTCACCGCGACAATCTGGAAAAACCTATTGAACCCGCAGCGGGGCATCGGCGCCGCCATTGATAACATCCTTGGGCTGGAAGACGTCTTCGGCATCGCTTATTTGGGCCGCACAGAGAGCGCCCTGATGTCCATCGCCTTCATCGACAACTGGCAATTCTGGGGCTTCTTGATGATCCTCTTCCTGGCGGCGATGCAATCCATCCCGCCGGTGCTCTACGACGCCGCCAAAATCGACGGCGCCAACCGCTGGCAGGAGTTCCGCCATGTCACCTTGCCGGGCATCAGACCGATCTTGGTCTTCATGTTTATGATGGTGGCGATCTTTTCCTTCCTGGCATTTGATTACATCTTCCTGTTGACACAAGGCGGGCCGGGCGGCGCATCCGAGGTGATCGCCACGCAGCTCTACAAGAACGCCTTCTTCCGCTTCCAAGCGGGCTATGGCGCGGCGCAGGGCGTTGTCATCAGCATATTCGCCGGTTTCATCATCTTGATATTCGTCACCGTCAAGCGTAGAGGATGGGATATATGAGCGCCATCGGCAACGTATCGATTCGGGACACCATCCTTCAGCGAGGGCGCAGCCGCGAACGCAGCCGCTTGCTTGTCTTCAACCATGTCGTGCTGCTGGCTTTGACCGCCTTCGCCGTCATCCCGCTGGTGGTGGTGGCTTTCAACTCGGTGAAGACGAATCTTGAAATCGGCCAAAATCCCTTGGGACCGCCGAACAACGTCGTGGTTGAAAACTTCCCCAATGCCTGGGATAAAGGCAATTTCGCCACCACCATGAGCAACAGCGTTATCTATGTCGTCGCCACAATCGCGGCTGAACTGGTGTTCGGCGGCCTGGCGGCTTATGCCCTGGCGCGCAAGAAACCGCCTGGTTCCGACCTGCTCATGCTCTATTTTCTTGTCGCCTCAACGATCCCGCTTTGGATGTATATCGTGCCGCTTTTCGTCCAGATCAACTTCTTAAAGGTGAAGATTGGCGTGGATGCGCGGATTCTGCTGATCATGGTCTATGTCGCCACCCGCGCTCCCTTGAGCATCTTCCTGCTGCGCTCTTACATGATCGACTTGCCGACCGAACTTGAGGACGCCGCCCGCGTCGATGGCGCCAACGAACTCCAAGTGATGACGCGCATTGTATTTCCTCTGACCAAGCCCGGCTTTCTTACTGTCGGCCTGGTTGTTGGTTTGGGCGTCTGGAACGAATTCCTGCTCGCGCTGACCTTCATCCACGACCCGAACCAATATCCGGTCACCACCAGCTTCTACAAATTCGTCGACCGCTTTGATCGAGATTGGGCTTTAACCAGCGCCGGCGCCATCATCATCATCTTTCCGGTCATGGTGCTCTTCTTGTCCCTGCAGCGCCAGTTTATAGAAGGCTTGGCTGAAGGCGGCGTCAAGCTCTAAACGAGATTCCCGCGCTGGTCCGTTCCTCTGATGCATATTATTGCGTAAATGCTAGGGGCGGCCTATTTTGGTCGCCCGCTTGATTAAGTCAACAGGACCCAACATGACCCAAATCGAAAAGTCCCGCTTGTACAGCAAAACGCTGGGCTGCCTCTATGGCGGCGCTGTCGGCGATGCCTTGGGCGCGCCGGCCGAGGGGCGTACGCCGGCGGAAATCCGCGAACGCTACGGCACCATCACCGACTTGGTCGAGAATTGGGATGGGCCCTCGGACCTAGGCAAGGGCGACGGCCGCTATACCGACGATACGCACATGGTGCAGCTGCTCAGCCGCTGCTATGTCGAAGAAGGCGATCAATTGGATGCCTACTCCTTTGCCCGCCGGATCGTCCCGCTGATTGCCGACGAAGACCGCTGGATCGCCGAACGCGGCCGGCACATGAAGTTGGTCGACCGCCTCTTCTACCCGGAGAAATGGCTGCTGATGCGTTTGCGCCTGGCCAATGCCGAACCGCGGCAGGGCGGCATCGGCAACATGGTCAACTGCGGCGCCGCCATGTACGCCGCCCCGGTCGGCATCATCAACGCCTGCAACCCGGTCAACGCCTATCGCCATGCCGTTGATATCTTCAGCGCGCACCAGCAGAGCTTTGGGCTGGAAGCGGCGGCGGTGATGGCAGCGGCTGTGGCAGAAGCCTTCAAGCCAACCGCGAGCGTGGAGTCGATCATTGACGCCGTCCTCGCGCTGGCGAAGGAGGGCACAAGGGCGGCGATCGAATCCGTGGTTGAGGCGGCGCGCAAGCAGAGCGATTGGAAGGCGGCAATTCCGGCCCTGCGCGCTGCCATGCGCCCTTATGACACCGCCCCTGATACGCGATTGGGCCGCTTCTTGCCCGGCACCGATCACTTCTCGCCCAGCCGCGAACACAGCATTGAAGAAGTGCCGGTCGCCTTGGGCTTCCTGGTCGTCACCGCTGGCGACTACGAAGGCAGCGTCTTCGGCGGCACGAATTATGGGCGCGACAACGATTCCATCGCTGGCATGGCCGGGGCAATCGCCGGCGCTCTGCATGGCGCGGGGGCGATCCGCAGCGAATGGATGGAGCGGATCAACAGCGCCAACGACATCGACCTGGCGCCGATCGCGCGGGATCTGACGAACTTGACCATCAAGCTGCAGAAGCGGCAGGGCGAAGAGGCTTTGGCCCGCGGCGCGGCATTCAGCGATTTAACAGCTTAAGGAGAAGCATTGATGAGTTTGCCACAGGATTATCTCGAACGTGTTTATGCCGGCGTGCTCGGCAAGATCATCGGCGTCTATCTCGGGCGGCCCTTTGAAGGCTGGCCCTACGAAGCGATCATGCAGCATCTGGGCGAGATCAATTATTATGTGCATGACCGCCTCGGCGTACCGCTGATCGTCACCGATGACGACATTTCCGGCACCTTTACCTTCATCCGCGCGCTGGAAGATTACGGTTATGACCCGGAGATTTCGCCGGCGCAAATCGGGCAGACCTGGCTGAATTACCTCATCGAAGAGCAGACCGTGCTCTGGTGGGGCGGCATGGGCAATTCCACCGAGCACACCGCCTATCTCCGCCTCAAGCAAGGTTACGAACCGCCACTGAGCGGCTCGGTCGAGCTCAATGGCAAGGTCGTCGCCGAGCAGATCGGCGCCCAGATCTTCATCGATGGCTGGGCTTTGGTCGCCCCTGGCAATCCCGAATTCGCGGCCGACCTGGCGGGCCGGGCCGGCAGCGTCAGCCACGGCGGCGAAGCGGTCTATGGCGCGCAATGCCTGGCGGCGATGGAAGCGCAAGCCTTCGTCGAAACCGACATCAACAAGCTCATCGACACCGGCCTGTCGGTGATACCGAATGATTCAATCATCTATCGCATGATCAATGACATCCGCGAGTGGCATGCAAAAGAACCCGACTGGCGCAAAGGGCGTGAGTTGCTGGCGGAAAGTTATGGTTATCACATTTATGGCGGCAACTGCCACATGGTGCCCAATCACGGGCTGATGATTCTGTCGCTGCTTTATGGCGATGACGACTTCCAGAAGACGCTGATGATCGTCAACACCTGCGGCTGGGATACCGATTGCAACTCGGGCAATATCGGCTGCTTGATGGGCGTCAAAGACGGGCTGGCCGGGCTGGCTGCCGGGCCTGATTATCGCGGGCCGGTCGCTGACCGCATGTATATCCCCACCGCCGACGGCGGCAACGCCATCACCGACGCGGTAAGCCAAACGGTGCGCCTGGTGAACACGGCGCGCGCCATGCAGGGCATGGAGCCGATCGCGCCCAAAGGCGGCGCCCGCTTTCACTTCGAATTGCCCGGGGCGGTGCAGGGCTTCATGAATGATGATTCTGTCGAAGCGCGCGATGTCGTCGACATCAGCAACGTGCAGGCGCCCGCGCTCAGCAATCGTGGGGAGCGGCTGCTGTCATTAGATTATGCCGCGCTGGCGCCGGGGCGCGTCGGCCGCATCGGTACGGCCGTTTTCGTGCCCTCGGCTGCTGTATCCGAGCACTTCGAGGGACCCGGCTACAACCTCTTCGCCAGCCCGCAGCTCTACCCGGGCCAGACCATCCGCGCCCGCGTCCTGGCTGACAGCGCCAATGGCAGCGCCGTCGATGTCGGCCTCTACGTGCAGCACTACAACCGTGAAGACGGCCTGGAAGTTCTCGTTGGCGCATCGGAGCGAATGAGCGCGGGCGATACCGCCGAGCTGGAATGGCAGGTGCCGGATCTCGAAGGCTACCCAATTGCCAACGTTGGCATCCAAATCAGCGGCGACGGCGGCGCCAGCGGCCGCCTCTATCTCGATTGGCTGACTTGGGACGGCGCGCCAAATGTGCGCCTGAAACGCCCGCACCCGCATGATTTCACCCGCTGGGATCGCAAGATGCGCGGCATGATGTGGAAGAAGGCTTGGGTGAACGGCCTGGATGCCGCCAAGGGCAAGATGGTATTCATCGACCGCTATCCGGAAACGTACCGGCTGATTCAGAATGAAGGGCGCGGGCTGATGATGCAGGGCTGCCGCGATTGGACCGATTATCAGGTCAGCGCCACGCTGACGCCGCACATGTGCAAAGCCGGCGGATTGGGCGCGCGCGTCCAAGGCATGAAACGCCACTACGCCCTGCTCTGCGACGAAGAGCGCACGCGCCTCGTGTCCACGCTCGAAGGCGAAGACACAGTCCTGGCCGAGGCCAGCGGCGGCTGGACCCTGGGGGCGCCGCATCAACTCGCGCTCAAGGTCGAGGGCAACACGCTGTCCGGTTATCTCGATGGGGCGCTGGTGGTCAAGGCGCAGGACGCGGAGAATCGCTTCCCCGGCGGCGGCATCGCCCTGATCAGCGAAGAGGGGCGCATCGGCTGCGAGAATGTCGAAGTGCGGCCGGTGTAGCCAGCCACTTATGCATGTTTCGTTCAAGTTCGGTCTTCGCATAGGCCGAAGTGCGCCGCTTTGAGCGGCCAGGATCGTGGAGCAAGAGTCATGAAAGCCAGAACCATCATCATCATGGTGGCCTCGCTTTTACTCGGTGCTGCTGCGTCGGCGCAGACCGCAAGCGAAGTTGACAATTGCTGCTTTGTGGATCGCAATTGCCAGAGCAATGCCGAGTGGGTGGCCGGCTATTGGGCTTTTCAAAACAAGCAGTGCGCGGCGCCGGCGCCGCAATCCGCCGCGCCATCGTCGCCACAGGCATCCGCTATCGACAACTGCTGTTTCGCCGGCTGGCAATGCAATACCGACCAGCAATGGACCGACGGTTATTTTGCCTACCGGAATGGTCAATGCGCGGCGCCGCAGCAGGCCGGCGCGCCCGCTTCGCCACTGCCGGCCAATATCGACAACTGCTGCTTCGCCGGCTGGCCATGCAGCACCGATGGCGATTGGATCGCCGGCCATTCCGCCTATCAGTCAAACCTATGCGTTCAGCGCCCGATCCGTCTGAATGGCTCCGCCAGCTTCGTCTTTTGGATGAGCGCCGCGCTCGACTTGCTGAAGGCAAGCGCGCCCGAGTGGTATGTCTATGTAATCACCGGGCTCAATGAAATCCTGCAGAAGCCGGATCATGAGATGATAAACATTGGCGCCTATGTCGATTTGGGCAGCGCGTCGATGGCCATCGCCGGTTATCACGAAGCGCCTTTTCAGAGCGCGCCCAGCTTGCGCGAGCGCGAGATTTTCACCTATGTCGCCACTGTGATGGTGCACGAAGCCTGCCATGTGCATAAATGGCGGGCCGGCATCTGGTTTGACGAAGGCTGGCGCAACGAGCTTCCCTGCCATGAAACGGAGCTGAGCGCGCTCGTCCGCTTCGTCCCGGCCGAGCTATCCCGGATCATCGAGCGCGAGCGGGAAATCATCAACAATTACCGGCAATATCAGACCTGGTGGGGGGCGGGACCCTACCCTTTTTCGTAGGCTTTGAATTGTCAAACGCCGGGCAAAGGCGGCAATTCGCCTCGGCCAAGATACGCGGACGGGCACATGGGGCAATCGCAAATTCTCTGTTACGGCGAAATCGACCTCGATATCTACGTCGCGCTTGACCGATTGCCGACCATGGAGCATTCCGCCTCGTGCTCGGAGGATTTTGAGAACATCGGCGGCGCGGCGGCCAACAGCGCCCTGTGGCTGGCGAATTGGGGCGTCCCGACGCGGCTGGCCGGGCACGACCTCGGCGCTGACCGACCGGGCGATCTGGTACGAGAGTTGCTGGCCCAACAAAGCTTGCTTGATACGCGCTACATCGCCTGTCATGACGGCTATCGCAGTCCGCGCTGTCAGTGCCTGGTCACGCCAGACGGCGAGCGCAGCTTCATCACGCACTGGCCGGCAGAAGTGCGCATGACCGCGCCATCGCCCCAGCTGCTCGAAGGCGTCAAGCTGCTGAATCTCGATATGTCGGGCCCAACGCCGCTTCGTCTCCGGGCGGCGGAGCTGGCCGCCGAGCGGGATATACCGGTCATGATTAACGACATCTACCAGCCGGATCATGCGCTTCTGCCTCTGGTTGATGTGCTGGTGATCTCCGCCGCCATCGTCCACAGCAAGCATCCGGGAAGCAATCCGTCAGATATGGCGGCCGAATTGGGGCGCGCCGGCGCCTGCGATGTGATCGTCACCAATGCGGGCGGGGAGATCGAGGTCTTCTCGCGCGGCGGAACACGGGAGCTAGTCAAGCCCCCAGCGGTGAATGCGGTCGATACAACTGGCGCGGGCGACATCTTCAAGTCCGGCCTGGCATACGGCCTGCTGCAGGGCGAGACGCTGGCGGAAGCCGTGAAATGGGGCGCGGCCGCCGGCAGCCTGATGTGCCAATTCGCGGGCACGACGCAGACGCTAGCGCCGCTGGGCGATGTTCAAGCGCTACGGGACAGCATGGTCTAAGAATTACCAGGCATCTCATCAAACCCCGCATTAGACGCTAACAGCGTCTTTACTGGCGAAAATCTAGGGGCGACTTATCAGGCCGTCCACCCAAAATACCGTGCATAGCGCAGCGTATTGCTCCCCCTCCCTGATGCCTCGGGGAGGGGGCCGGGGGGTGGGGTTGGCTGCCCGCAAAGACAGATTGAGGCAACACGGCGGCGCGTGCTCTCCGTTGAGAATCCGCGCCAAGCTGATACAATCCTCGTGCAGTTCATTCAGCATGAGGACCGGTCATGAGCGGCAAGGCCGACTGGCGCATATTCAGCGATATCGACGAGGCGCGGGCGAGCATTCTCAAGCGTCACTCTTTGCGCGATTATGCCGTGCCGGAAGCGCTCGTCGAGCGTTCGCTGGATCTCTTCGGCGAGCGCGTCCTGCCGGAGGAAGCGGTCCGCCGCATCATCGGCAGCGTCCGCGACGGCGGCGATGGCGCGATCCGCGAGTGGAACCGCCGCATCGACGGCGTGGAGACGCCGAGCCTGCAGGTGGCGCCGTCGGAGTTGGCGACGGCTTTGCAAGGTATGGCGCCCGAGCCGCGCAGCGCCCTTGAGCTGGCGGCCGAACGCATCCGCGCCTTCCACCAGAAACAACCGCTCAGCAGTTGGATTGACGCCGCTGAAGGCGGGTCGCTGGGTCAATTGATCCGCCCGCTGGATTCGGTCGGCGTATACGTGCCCGGCGGCACCGCGCCTCTGCCATCATCGCTGTTGATGAGCGTCATCCCCGCGGCTGTGGCCGGCGTCCCCGAAATCATCGTTTGTACGCCACCGGGCAGCGGCGGCGCGGACATTCATCCGACGATTCTGGCGGCTGCCGAAATCGCCGGCGCGCAGGCTGTGTACCGTGTGGGCGGGGCGCAAGCGATCGCGGGCATGGCTTATGGCAGCGAGAGCATACCGCGGGTCGCCGCCATCGTTGGCGCCGGCAATCTATTTGTCACCCTGGCCAAGCAGCAAGTTTATGGCGATGTGGGTATTGACGGCCTGCTGGGACCCACCGAAACCGTCGTCATCGCCGACGACAAAGCCGACCCGGCGCTGGCCGCCGCCGATCTGCTGGCGCAGGCGGAGCACGATCTCCTGGCCTCGGCGATATTGCTGACGCCAAGCCGCGAACTGGCGGCCGCAGTCGGCAGCGAGATAGACCGGCAGCTGGACAAAATCCAGCGGCGCGACATCATCCGGGGCGCGCTGGCCGAGCGCGGCGGCGCTGTCGTCACGGCTGATCTGGCGCAGGCCTTTGAACTAGCCAATGAATATGCCGCCGAGCACCTCTGCCTGCTGGTCGACGAGCCCTGGTCTTGGATCGGCCAGGTGCGCAATGCCGGCGGCGTCTTCCTGGGCGAACACTCATTTGAAGTCCTGGGCGATTATGTCGCCGGACCCAGCCACGTCATGCCAACCGGCGGCAGTGCCCGCTTCGCTTCCCCCTTGAATCTGCTCAATTTCGTCAAAATCACCAGTCTTGTCGCGCTTAATCCGGCGGGCGCCGCTGACTTGAGCGGGCCGGCGCAGCTGCTGGCCCAGGCGGAGTCGCTGGACGCCCACGCCACCGCGGCAAAACTGCGGGAGAAATAGCGGCATGGTACAGGAAAAAGTTCGCATCCGCCGCGATATCGAAACGATGGATGCCTACACGCCCACCACCTCGCTCGATGTTTTCGCCGAGCGGCTGGGCATCGACGCCGACAAGCTCATCAAGCTCGACGCCAATGAAAACCCCTTCGGGCCATCGCCGCGGGTCATTAAGGCGCTGGCAGCGCTGCCCAATATGCATGTTTATCCCGACCCGGAGTCGGGGCGCCTGCGCGACTTGCTGGCCGATTACACCGGCGTTCCGGCTGAGCAGATACTCTGCGGCGCCGGCGCGGACGAGCTGATCGAGCTGATTATGCAGCTGTTCATTGAACCGGGCGATGTCATCATCAATACGCCGCCGACCTTCGCCATGTACAGCTTCAATGCGCCGCTCTATCACGCGCGCGTTTGCGATGTCTATCGGCGCGCCGATTTTTCCATTGATGTTGCGGCAATCGGCGAAGCGGTGAGCCGCTACGACGCCAAGCTGGTCTTCCTCTGCTCGCCCAATAATCCCAGCGGGAATCTCATTTCGCGGGACGACATTGAAGCGCTGCTCGACTTGCCGGCCACCATCGTCATTGACGAAGCTTATATCGAATTCGCCACGCGGGAGAGTTTGGCGCCCCTGGTCATGGACCGTCCCAACCTGATCCTCTTGCGCACGTTGAGCAAGTGGGCCGGGCTGGCGGGCTTGCGCATCGGCTATGGCCTCTTCCCGCGCGCATTGATGCCGCAGCTGTGGAAGATCAAGCAGCCCTACAATGTGAACGTGGCGGCCGATTTGGCGGCTTGCGCGTCGCTTGAAGATGTCGACTATCTGCTGGAGCGGGTCCATCAGCTCGTTCAACAGCGAGAACGGCTGGAAAGCGCCTTCGCCGAATTGCCCTATCTCTCGCCCTACCCCAGCCAGGCCAATTTTGTGCTCAATCGCGTCCGCGGCATGGCGGCGGGGGACCTCCGCGATAAGCTGGCGCGCGCCGGCATCATTGTGCGCTACTACAATACAGCGCGCCTCGATGACTGCATCCGCATTAGTGCCGGGCTGCCCGCGCAAGTCGACCGCTTGTTGGATGTCCTGCGCAGGCTCCGATGACCGTAGGCAGGGGCGGGCAATCCGGTCGCCCGTTAGCAGACGGTTTCAAATTCGGGCGACTCACCGAGTCGCCCCTACAGATTTCTATATGATTGTAGGGGCGGGCAGCCAACCCCACCCCCCGGCCCCCTCCCGCCATCTCTATGGCGGGCATCCGACGAGTC
>WTGN01000003.1 GCA_011523545.1 Chloroflexota bacterium
GAAGGGGCCGGGGGATGGGGGGCAGTATTTCAGTGGGCGAGCCACCGGCTCGCCCCTACACACAGTTGGTAATCCTGGAAAGATCGTAACGGTAAAATGGCATTCAAAATCGATAGCCGCGTTGGCGTGACGACGGCCTATCGCTGGCGTCAAATCTTATCGAACTATGTATTCCTGGCGCCGGTCGTCGCCCTGAACCTGATCGTCATCGTCATCCCATCGCTGACCAGCATCTACATCTCCATGACGAAGTGGTCGGGCTTGAATCAGCCGGAATTCATCGGGCTGGCGAATTTTGATCGCCTGATCAACGACCCGATTTACTGGAAGTCGCTGAGTCATAATGTGATATGGACGATCTTCTTCCTGACGATTCCGGTCTTCATGGGTTTGATGGGCGCTTTCCTGCTCTCCGGCATCAAGCGCTTTCAGATGGTCTATCGCGTCGCCTTCTTCATACCCTATGTCATCGCCAGCGTCGTCAACACGGAATTGTGGCGGACGCTGCTGCATCCGCGTCATGGCATCGGCGCCTGGCTGGCCAAGCAGGGCGTTGAGGGCTTCGACATTCGCGTCTTCGGCAGCAAACATACCGCCCTTTATGGCGTCGCCTTCGTCGATTCCTGGCATTTTTGGGGCTTTCTGGTGATCGTCTACCTGGCGGCCATGTACCAGGTGCAGCCCGATTTGTATGAGGTAGCCATCCTGGAAGGCGCCAGCCGTTTTCAGCGCTTCCGCCACGTGACCGTGCCCGGCATCAGACCGACGCTCGTCTTCACTCTGCTGATGATCATGATTTGGTCGGTGCCGGCTTTTGATTATATCTACCTGCTGACCGATGGCGGACCCGCCCACGCTTCCGAAGTGCTGGGCACCTATTTGTACAATATGTCATTCTTCCGCTTTGAGGTCGGTTATGCTGCGTCGATCGGCGTGACGATGGCGCTGATCACAGCTTGCATTGTAGCGATATTCGTCATTCTGCGGCGGCGGGGTTGGGAGATATGAACCGCTTACGCTCAGGCCGCACGGAAACCACGGCTTTCAATCACGTCATCCTCTTCTTGCTGGCGGTCTTCGCCCTTGGTCCGGTGCTCGTTCTCTTTCTGAATTCGGTCAAGACCAGCGAGCAGATCGCGCAGAATCCTTTTTCGATCCCAGCCGAGCCACGCTGGGACAATTACACGGTGGCTTATGAGCGCGGCAATTACGCCAACACGGTCAAGAACAGCGCCATCCTCACGGGGGGCACGGTCATCGGTGTGCTGCTCGTCGGCGGCATGGGCGGTTATGCGCTGGCGCATTTGGAAATCAGAGGGGCCAACGCGATCGCCTTTTACTTCCTGGTGGGCACGGCGATTCCGATCCAGCTATATGTCGTGCCACTGTTCTTTATATGGAAAACCTTCGGCCTGTTGAATACGCATCTCGGCCTCATCATCATCTATTGCGCGACCTCATCGCCCTTCGCCACCTACCTCATCCGTTCTTATATGGTGGCGCTGCCGAAAGAGTTTATCGAAGCCGCCAAAATCGATGGCGCCAGTAAATTCCAGGTGATGACGCAGGTGATTTTGCCGTTGTCTTGGCCCGGCTTTCTCACGACCGGGTTGATCGTCGGCTTGGGTGTCTGGAACGAGTTTTTGATCGCTGTCACCTTCATGCATCAGCCGGATCTAAAACCGGTGGCGACCAGCCTGCGCGCCTTCCAGGAACGCTTCACGCGCGATTGGGGCTTGACCAACGCCGCCTCGGTTATCATGCTGCTTCCCGTGCTGATCATGTTCCTGCTGATGCAGCGCCGCTTCATCGAAGGCTTGACCCAGGGCGGCATGAAAATGTAGCACTCGCACGATTTAGGAGGTTATTGTGGAAAAGACAGTTGCACCGGACAAGCTCGCCAGGCAGTTGCGGGAAGATGGTTTCTGCGTTATTGCCAACATGGCCGACGAGAACCTGCTCAATAAAACGCGCGCCTGTGTTGAGAAGGCGTTGGCTGAATATGACCAGGAACATCGAGAAAACACCAAGGCGCCCGGAAGCCTCATCGACTCCAACTTCTATCCCGAATTGGCCGACCTGATTGGCAATCCGCGCGCGCTCGCGGCGCTTGGTCAAATGGGACTGGAAGACATCAAGTTCTGGAAGGCGGTCATCATCAGCAAGCCGCCGGGCGGCCCGCGGCTTTACTGGCATCAGGACTGCATTATGTGGCAAGACGCGCGCGCCTACAGCGACCGGGCGCCAATGGTATTCCTCATGTATTACCTTGAAGATACGCGGCGGGAGAATGGCTGCTTGCGCCTTCTGCCCGGGAGCCACAAGCATCGGCATGCGCTGCACAATATGGGCGAGGCGCATACCAAAGATATCAACCGCATGGACAACCCGGATGATCCGCGCTTTCTGGATTATCCAAACGAAGTGGATGTGCCGGTCAAGGCGGGCGATCTAGTCGTTGGCGATGCGCGCATGTTCCACGCCACGCAGGAAAACGCGTCGGACGAGCAGCGCACGGTCATCACGATCTGGTTCCATCCCTTCTACTCTGACTTGCAGGAAGACACGCAGAGTTGGATTCACGAAGCCTTCCACCGACAGCACGAGACCTGGCCCGCCGATGCCCTGGAGAAGATCTCGACGCTCATCCCCGATTATCAGGGCGCTGCCCCGCCGATGGAGCTGACGCGGACGCCGGACGAACGATTGCGCTCGCTTGGGAATTGACGCCCTTAGGCTCTGTTAACTGGCCGCGATGTCGGCGTCCTGCGATTGCCCTAGTCCCGCCGTTATCCCGGTTACCCCTTCGGCCATGCCTGGAATCCAGATGGCGAATTGGCGCGGCAGCGGGACAATTTTGCGGATTTAGCGAGACCGCGCTATCATTCTCTCGGTACTTTTGCGGTCATACTTATTCATTTGTAGCGACGCCTAATACATGTTATGTTTACGGCTGACGCAAGTCCGCCCGAGTTGGCGTCGTTAGGGCGCGTTTTACTGATATGTTTGCCCGTAACATAAAGGAGGTGACGACTGAATAATTCTCATCGGAAATACCTCACTGGTGAATAGGCTTGTTATAGGAGGAAACATGAGTGCAGATAAGAAAATGAGTCGCCGTGATCTGCTGAAGCTGGCGGGGGCTGGCAGCGCCGGCCTAGTCATGAGTGGCTTGCCGGTCAAGGTGATCGCGCAGGATATGGTGACGATCAAGGTACAGACGGCCGGTCTAGGTGACAACTCGCTGCAGCCGGTCGCCGATATTCAAATGGCGCGCAACCCCAACGTCAATGTCGAGTGGGTCGTGCTGACCGGTATCGACCACGAAGAGGTCGCCGCCAAGATTCTCGCCCTGGTCGCCGCCGGCGAGTCGATTGATGTTGGCTATGCCGCGACCGAGGCTTGCCAGCTCTTCGCCGGGCAAGGCTTGGCCGCCCCGCTGGATGATCGTATCACCGGCGATGCCGATCAGGACTTCTGGACCGACTTCTTCTCCGATGTCCACCCCTCGCTGGTAGAGGCGATGATGTACGAAGGCAGCTTGTATGAGCCGCCGCGTGACTTCAACGCCGCCAATATGTACTTCAACACCAACGTTTTGGCTGAGAACGGTTTCGATGTGCCGGGTCCCGACTGGACCAAAGATGATTTCGTCGAGATCGCCCGCGGCACCACCAAGAAGGATGACGCCGGCAATACCGAAGTATTCGGTTATGGCTGGACGAACCGCCTCTGGGGCAGCTGGATGCCATGGATCTTCGTGGCCGGCGGCAACCTCTACACCGAGGAGCGCGCGCCCGGTGGCGAATGGATCTGGGACGGCTATTACGAGGGCGATGCCGCTGCCGACGGCCGTGGCGGTGGTCTGCGCTGGCAAACGCCAATCGCGAATTCGCCTGAAGTTGTTGAGGCGCTGCAACTGGTGGTCGACCTCTGGAAAGAAGGCGTCACGCCCGATATCGGCATGGGCACCGGGCAAACGCTCACCGGCTTCTACGCCACGGGCAAGCTGACCATGACGCCGGCTGGCGGTTTCTGGGCTGGCCGCTTGGCCAACGAAGGCATGGAAAAGGGCGACTTTGACGTCCAGCTCTGGCCCGCCTGGCGCAACCAGAAGCATCAGTTCGGCACCGGCGGCCACTGGCTCAGCAATACCTCCAACGCGCCCGACGAAGCTTGGGACTTCATGAAGATCGAGGTCAGCCACGAAGGCTTCCAGAGCAGCATTTTCTTCAACCCGGTGATCATCACCACGCCGGCGCGCCGCTCTTACAGCCAGAAGGATGCCTACGAGACGACGGGACCGGCCAACAGCGATGTCTTCTACGATACGCTGGACGAGCATCCGTCGACCGCGCCGATCCCGGCGCCGCCCTGGTCGAACCCGATGACCACCATCTTCACGACTTACACCGGCTTCGCGACCTCCGGCGAGATGGAACCGCAGCAAGCGCTTGATGAAATGCAAGCCGAGCTGGAATCGCTGACCAATCGTGAAGGTCGCAAGTACTACCAAGAATAAGCGGGTAACTGAGAACCGTAGAGCCAGTACAAGTTGTATTGGCTCTACGCTTTCTTAGCTTGGGGAAGGCGTATGACAGCGCGTAAGACGACCGCCGAGACGAGTGGCGGACCTTGGCATTGGTTAATGCAAGATACCATGGACGGGCTGCGGCGGCGGCGCGCTCTCTTGGGTTACCTGTTCCTATTGCCTACTTTGCTGGGCATTTTTGTCTTTACCGCTGGGCCAGTTTTCGTTTCTTTCGGCCTCAGTCTCTTTCAGTGGAATATCTTCAAGCCGCCCGACTTTGTCGGATTGGAGAACTTTGAGCGACTGCTGGAAGACAGGCGCGTCATCATCGGCTTGATCAACACACTCAAGTTTACGATACTGGCGGTGACCAGCCAGGTGACTATTGGCTTGATCCTGGCGCTGGCTGTGCATCGCATCAATCGGATTTGGCTACGCTATTATTTTCGCACCGCGTTCTTTTTGCCCCTGCTAATGTCGGGCGCGTCCGTTGCCGTCTTCATGGGCTATATCTTTCATAAAGAATTCGGTCCGCTGAATTATTATCTGACGCTGCTGGGCATACCGCAGATACCCTGGCTGACCTCATCCGATTTGGTGATGATATCCATCGCGATCATCTCGGCTTGGCGCAACATGGGTTTCACCTTTTTGATCTTCCTCGGCGGGCTATCGAATCTGTCGCAGGAAGTCCTGGATGCGGCCGATGTCGATGGCGCTCAGGGCTTGCGCCGCTTGTGGTCGGTAACGATTCCGCTGCTGAGCCCACAGATTCTCTTCGCCACCGTCACCGGCGTAATCGGCGCGTTGCAGGTCTTTGATGAGCCATATATTATGACGCGCGGAGGGCCGGGCAATGCCAGCCGGACCTTGGTGATGGTGATGTACGAGCACGCCTTTAAGCACATCGAGTTCGGTTATGGTTCCGCGATCGCGATTGTAGTCTTTTTGATGATTCTGGTGATGGCGATCGCGCAAATGTGGCTCTGGCGCAATCGCGTCTTCTATCAGTAGGCGGGCCTGGGAGCAGATTGATGTCGACCAATGTGACGCGAATGCCCGGGGATGTATCGGCTGCTGAGCACCGTAAGCAGGTGATATCTCATCAGTTGGGTCGCTGGATACCGCTGATGATTCTCGCCATCATGAGTGGGGTCGTGCTGGCGCCGATTATGTGGACGATTTCGACATCCTTGCGTACCGGCGTTGATTCCTTTACCATTCCGCCAAAGTGGTTGCCGACCGATTTCGCCTGGGAGAACTACGCCAAGGTGTTCGAAACTGTGCCCTTCGCGCGGCAGATTCTCAACAGCACGATCATCACTTGGGGCACGGTGCTGGGCCAGCTGATCACCGCGGCATTGGCGGGATACGCCTTCGCCCGTCTGGAATTCAAGGGGCGCGACTTGCTGTTCTGGGTCGTTTTGGCGACGATGATGATACCAATTCAGGCGACAGTCATACCTGTTTTCATTCTCGTTCGCAGCTTAGGCCTGTTTGACACGGTCTGGTCTTTGATTCTGCCAGCGACGCCGACCGCATTTGGCGCCTTCCTGCTGCGGCAGTATTACTTGACAATACCGATTGAACTGGAAGAGTCAGCGCTGATTGACGGCGCCAATCAGCTGCAGCTTTTCTACCGCGTTTATCTGCCGCTGGTCAAGCCAGGGCTGGCGGTGCTGGCAATTCTGAGCTTCAATTTCCATTGGAACGAATTCTTCCGTCCGCTGATTTTCTTGCAGCACGAGAATTATCCAATCACTATCGGCATTTTTCAGTTGCAGGGTTATATGATGACCGGCAGCATTTCCGTCGTTTTGGCGGGCGTTGTTGTGTCCTTGATACCGGTTATCATCATCTTTCTTTTCGGCCAGCGTTATCTGATTGAAGGCATCATGCGCGGCGCCATCAAAGGATAGATACCCGGTGTTCTGTCCAGGTCTCCGGCGCGCATGAGCGTCTTCTACAAGCCAACTGACGGATTCGTCGGCGATGTCATCCCCTTCTATTGGGACGGCCTCTACCACGCCTTCTATCTGAAAGCGCCATTGCCGCCCTTGCGCGACGGCGCCCATCACACGCCCTACGCCCATCTGGCTTCGCGCGATCTCGTCCATTGGGAGGAGCTGCCGCTCGCCATTGAGCCCGGCCCGCCCGGTTCGCCCGATTCGGTGAGCTGTTTCACCGGCGCTGTCATCGAGCGCGACGGCACATTCTACATGTTCTACACCGGCTTCACTGGCGAGGGCGAGCCGCAGACCGTCTGCCTGGCCACCAGCGCCGATCTCATCCATTGGCAAAAGGATCCGCGCAACCCGATCATCCGTGCCGATTCCCGCTGGTATGAAGCCATCGATTGGCGCGACCCCTTCCCCTTCTGGAATGAGGAGGCGGGCGAATACTGGATGCTGTTGGCGGCGCGCGAGAAGAGCGGACCGGATAACCGGCGCGGCTGCATCGCCCTGATGACATCGCCCGACTTGCATAATTGGGAGGTTAAGCCGCCGTTCTGGTCGCCCCGGCTCTATTACACGCACGAATGCCCGGATCTCTTTCGCTGGGATGATTATTGGGTGCTGGTCTATTCGACCTTCAGCGAGCGCCACATCACGCATTATCGCCTCAGCAAATCGTTGGCCGGTCCCTGGCTGGCGCCGGAAAACGACAGCTTTGACGGCCGCGCCTTCTACGCCGCCAAGACAGCGGGGGATGGCGGGCGGCGCTACGTCTTCGGCTGGAACCCCACGCGTGAAGGCGAACAGGATGAAGGCGCCTGGCAATGGGCGGGGCATATGGTGGTGCATGAACTGCGCGAATTGACCACGGACGGTTTCACGCTCAGCCCGCCATCAGCGCAAAATCATTTGTTCTCGCAGGCCTGCGCGCTGCGTTTCCGCTCCGAGATTGGCGAATGGCGCCTGGGCCCGGCGGTCTACACAGCCGAAGCGGTTGATGGCTTCGCCGCTTGCACGTTGGGCGAGATGCCTGAGGCGGCGCTGATTGAAGCGCGCATTACCGCCCAGCCTGGAACGCGCGGCTGTGGCTTGCTGCTGCGTTGTGACACGGCCTTGGAGCGCTATTATCAGATTCGCTGGGAGCCGGGGCGCGGGCGTATCGTGATCGACCGCTGGCCGCGGCCGGGCGATGAACCCTTCATGTTGGAGCGGGCGCTTACCCCCGCCAACGCCGACCAACTGCGGCTTAAGATATTCGTCGAGGGGACGCTGCTGGTCATCTATATCAATGACGCTGTCGCCTTGAATGGCCGTATGTACAATCATACCGGCGGCCAATTGGGGCTCTTCGTCTCGGAAGGCGGCGCCGCTTTCGACGATGTGACATTGCATACACTCCCGGCTTGATAAGGATATGAGCGAAGAAAAAGCCTTTCCTACGCGAAAAATCTACCGGCCGGGCGTCGTCTTCCAGCCGGAAGCGCAGCGGAACATCGGGCGCGGCATTAACACGCTGGTCGCCGCCATCCGCCCGACCCTCGGCCCAACCGCCCGCACCGTCGCCGTGACCCGTCTTGACGATGCGCGCAAGCCACCCGACGTGCTCGATAGCGGCGGCGTCATCGCGCGCAAAGTGATCGAAATGGGGCGGCGTGATGAAGACATGGGGGCAATGCTGGCGCGCGCCCTTATCTGCCGTCAGCATGAACAGATGGGTGACGGCAGCGCCACGGCAGCCGTCTTGCTGGGCGCGGTTTATAGCGGCGGCGTGCATTACCTGGCCGCCGGCGGCAATGCGATGCGCCTGCGCCACTATCTGGAACGCGCGCTGGCCGATGCGCTTGCCGCCTTGGACGAGATGACCCGGCCGGTAACCGGGGCAGCAAAGCTTGCCCAAGTGGCGGAAGCGATCTGCCATGATCGGCCGCTGTCAAAGCTGTTGGGCGAGATCTTCGATGTCATCGGCGCTTTCGGCCAGTTGGATGTGCGCAAGGATCAAGGCCGCAGCCTGCGCCGCGAGTATATCGAAGGCATGTTCTGGAACAGTGGCCTCGTCTCGCGCGACATGATCGCGGATCAAACGGAACTGCAGACTGTTTACGAAGAACCGGCGATCGTCATAGCCGACTTTCAGATCAATGACCCGCGGCACATCATGCCGATGCTTGAACTGGCCGTGGAGCAAAGGATTGAGAAGCTGCTGCTGATCGCGGGCGAGCTCTCCGGCGACGCCATCGCGGGCCTGCTGATGGCGAATGGCAAGCTGAAGAATTTCCAGGTCATGGCGGTTCGCGGGCCGGGCATGAACCCGGATGATCGGCAGGCGGCGGTTGAGGACCTCGCCGTAGTAACCGGCGCCCTGCCTTTGCTGACGGTGATGGGCCAGAGCTTGAAGGACATCAGACGGGAGAATTTCGGCGGCGCGCGCCGCGCTTGGGCGAGCCCGCATAATTTCGGCATCATCGGCGGCCAGGGCAATCCGCGGCGTCTGCGGCGTCATGTCAGCAACCTGCAGGCGCAATACCAGCGTACCGATGACACGAAGCGCCGCGAGCAGATTCAAGCGCGGATCGGCAAATTGATGGGCGGCTCCGCCACGTTGTGGATCGGCGGCAGCTCGGAGCCGAAGATCGAAGCGCGCAAGGACTTGGCGGAAGCGACCGCGACCGCGATGCGCGCCGCCGTCAAAGAGGGTGTGCTGCCCGGCGGCGGCCTGTCACTTTTGGGCTGCCGCGCTCGATTGGCCGCCAAGCTGCGCCGGGCGCAAGACCCCGATGAACGCGCCGCTTATCGCATCATTCATGACGCGCTGGCGGAGCCGGCCCGCGCCATCTTCGAGAATGCCGGTTATGAAGCCGGCGAAGTTTTCGGGTGGCTGACAGCGGCCGGCGCCGGGCATGGATTCGACGCCGTCAGCGGTTGCCTCACCGATAACGGCGCACTGCTGGATGGCGCGGCGATTCAAAAGATGGCGCTCAAGAACGCCGTAATGACAGCCGGCATGGCATTGACGATTGATGTGCTGGTGCATCACAAGACGCCGGAAATCGCGCGCGCGCCCGGCTGAGGCGGGATGGCGATGGAAGCGACATATACACTTGAGTTCGCAAGGGCCGCTGACGGTTTGTTCGCGCTGGCGGCCTCGCCTGATTTCGCGCGCGATGGGCTCTGCTTCGCCGCTTGCAGCTCCGGCATTTACCGATCAGAAGATGGCGGCGCGAGTTGGCGCTTGCTGCGCGCTTCGTCCGAGACGGTGACAACGGCGCTGGCGCTATCGCCGTCATTCGCGGACGACCGTTCGCTTTTCGCCGCGGTGAAGGGCGGCCTATTGCGCTCAAGCGATGCCGGCGATAATTGGTACACCGCCGGCTTTCCGGCGCCGCCTCCGGTTTTTTCCAGCCTGCTCGTATCGCCTGACTTCGAGCGGGACGGCTTCATCCTGGCCGCCACCTTGGAAGACGGCGTCTTCTCGTCAACCGACCGCGGGCTGCGCTGGCAGCCTTGGAACTTCGGCCTCTTTGATCTCGCGGCGCTCTGCCTGGCCATGTCGCCCGCTTGGACCACTGATGAAACGGTCTATGTCGGAACGGAGACGGGTCTCTACCAGAGCAGCAATGGCGGCCGCGCCTGGCGTCACAGCGGTTTTCCCAGCGAGCTGGCGCCGGTCTTGTGCCTTGCAACTACCACAAGCCACGCGGATGGAGCTGTGAGAATCTTCGCCGGCACCGAAATGCATGGCCTGCACCGGTCCTGCGATGGCGGCGAAAACTGGGAGCGGCTCGCGGCCGATGCCATGCCGGATGCGGTCAATCAGTTGTATGTAACACATGACGAGCGTGGCGGCGCTTCGCTCTACGCGCTGACGAACGATGGCGTCTTGCAATCGGATGATGAAGGGCGGAGCTGGTCCCAAGTCATTCGCTCCGACGCCGCCGCGACCGCGATGCTCCCGCTTTGCGGCGTCATCTTCCTGGGCGTGCTGGGCAAGGGCGTCATGCGGCTGCCGCGCAATTAGGATTGTCATTGATAGTGGAGAAGGCCGTGGAAAACAGCCCGTATGAATTCAGCGTCGGCGGGTTCAAATGTTGGTCGATCAGCGATGGCGCCCAGCCGATTGACGCTGAGACGCTGCCGACCTTTTTCGCTGGCGCCTCCGCCACTGAACTGGCGGCAGCCTTGCAAAAGCACAATATGGCGCCCGACCATTTCGATTTGCAATGCAGCCCGCTGCTGATTGACACCGGCGCTGAGCGCGTGCTCATCGATAGCGGCGGCGGCTCAGTCTTTCATGCGCATTTGGGCAAAGTCGTGCCTGGGCTGGCTGCGGCCGGTTATCAGCCGGGCGATATCGATCTCATCCTGCTCACGCATGGTCACCTCGATCACGTCTGCGGCGGCGTCGATAAAGATGGCGCCATGGTATTCCCAAACGCGCGGCAAGTGATGGCGCGCGGCGAATGGGCATACTGGACCAAGGAAACGGACGCCACTGCAATGGGCGAGCACCTGGTCGAAGATGTTCGTTTCGCGCAGGAAAGTTTAATCGCCATGCGTGAACAAGTGCAGTTGATTGAGCCGGGTGAAGAGGTCGCGCCCGGCATCCGCACGATAACAACGCCGGGCCACACGCGCGATCATATCTCGGTGGCGGTCACATCGGGTGATGACCGTCTCCTCTGTGTTGCCGACACGATGGACCTGCCGATTCACGTGGAACAGACGACCTGGCATCCGGCCTGGGACGAGCAGCCGGCGCTGGGCTTGCGCTCGCGGCGACTGCTGCTGCGGCGCGCCGTGGCGGAAAATGCGCTGATCCACGCCTTTCACTTTCCTTTTCCCGGCCTCGGTTACGTGCGCGCGGCCGGCGATGGCTGGCGTTTCGAGCCGCTCGAAAGATAGAGGCGGGGCTGGCGGAAGCGGGGGAAACATGCGGCTTCAGAGCCGGGTGGCGATAATCACGGGGGCGGCCTCGGGCATTGGCCGCGCGACCGCGCTGCGCTTTGCCAAGGAAGGCGCCGCCGTCGTCATCGCCGATATAAATTGTGACGGCGGGGCGGCCTGCGCCGACGAGATCATCGCCGATGGCGGCCGCGCCACATTCATCGAGACCGATGTCAGCCGCGAAGCCGACCTGCGGAACATGGTCGAGGCGGCGGTGCAGACCTACGGGGGGCTGGATATCCTGCATAACAATGCCTTCAGGAGTGTCGCGGGCGCCGCATTGGATATCAGCGCGGAGGCCTGGCAGGACACGCTTGCGGTGACGCTGACGCCGGTATGGCAGGCGTCAAAACTGGCGATCCCTCATCTTTTGGAGAGCCCGGCCGGCGTCATTCTGAACACTGCTTCCGTGCACAGCATCGTCGGCTTGGCTGGCAGCGCCGCTTATCAGGCGGCCAAGGGCGGCGTATTATCGCTGACGCGGGCGATGTCGCTGGAGCTGGCGCCGCGGGTGCGCGTGGTTGCGATTCTGCCCGGCGCGATCGAGACGCCGTCCACCAGGGACGTGCCCGCCGCCGCGCACGCGGGATTTCTCAGCCAGGTACCGCTGGAACGCATGGGGCAGCCGGAGGAGATCGCCAGCGTGGCCGCCTTTCTCGCATCCGACGATGCCAGTTATATCACCGGCGCCGGCATTGTCGTCGACGGCGGTTATACAACGCGTTAGGAATTATTACTCTTTGTTCACCACAGAGGAAAAGAGGAAACACAGAGAACACAGAGCAAGGAAAGTAGAAACACAGACGACTATTTAGGGGCGACCAACCTTGGAGCCCATTGATTGCAAAAAGTGTTGGACGCGGGCGACTTAATAGCGCGCGTAGACACTGCACGTCATTCGCCCCTACAGCTCACGCTCTGATTGCAGGTGGAATTTGGCAAGTACATCATAGAAAGAGAAAATGAGGAAACACAAAGAAAACGGAGGAAGGAAAAATCGAATCATGAGCGCGACCAGAAAACTCCCCGCAATGTCCAAGGCGCCAAAATACGACTTTGCCCATACCCTGGCCGAGCAGGAAGCGCAGCTGGCGGCCAACCCCATGATGGCGCGCTTTGCCGAGTCGCGCCGCGAGTTGGCCAGCGACCGCCACCGCCCGCTCTATCATTTCGTCAGCCCGGAGAGCACCTTGAATGATCCGAACGGCTTGTGCTATTGGCAGGGACGCTGGCATCTGTTTTATCAAGGTTATCCGCCGGAAGATGCCGGGCGCGTGCATTGGGGGCATGCCGTCAGCGATGACCTGGTACATTGGCGCGATCTGCCCTACGCGATTTATCCCTATCTCGAAGAGAGCTGCTATTCCGGCACCGCCCTGGTCGAGGACGACCGCGTCATCGCGATATACCATGGCACGAAACTGGGCAATATGGTCGCTACATCGTCCGATCCGCTCTTGCTCAACTGGGAGAAAGTCGGTGATGGCGCTGTCATCCCGCTGGCGAAATCAGACGAAGAGCCCGTGCCATACACCGTCTTTGACCCCTGCATTTGGCGGGCGGACGAGCATTATTACGCGCTTTCCGGCGGCTGGCTGCCCAATGGACCGGCCAATAAACAGATCCGCGCCAACTTCTTGTTCCGCTCGAGCGACCTCGCGCAGTGGGATTATCTGCATCCCTTCATAGAAGACGACTATTACACCGTCGTAAACGATGACGGCGCCTGCCCCTATTTCTGGCCCATTGGAGACGACAAGCATATCTTCCTCATGTACAGCCACATGACCGGCGGGCAATACCTGCTGGGCGATTACGACAAGGGGCGCGACAAATTTGTCGTCACTGATGGCGGCTTGTTCAACTTCGGTCCATCGACGCCGTCGGGCCTGCATGCCCCCTCGGCTTGCCCCGATGGCGACGGCGGGGTCATCGGCATTTTCAACATGAATCAGGGGATGCCAACGCGAGGCTGGAACCAGATCATGACCTTGCCGCGCCTGCTCACGCTGGACAAGGACGGTCGCCTGCTGCAGCAGCCGGCCGGGGACCTGGCGTCGCTTCGCGGCGATCATCAGCGCGTCGACGCGATGACGCTGCCCGCCAACGAAGAAGTCCTGTTGGATGACATAAGTGGCAATGCTATGGAACTTGAGCTGGAGATTGACCCGGCCGACGCGCCCCTGGTCGAATTGAACGTCTTGCGCGCGCCCAATCGCGAAGAGTTCACGCGCATCGCTTTCTTCAAGCATCGCGGGAATCGCTACCGCCAGCGCCTGTCAAAGACGCAAGCGATGAACGCCAGCTCGGCGGCTATGGCGGCGCTGCCACAGCGCTACGAGAGCCTGATCTCGATTGATACGTCTTACAGCTCGACGCTGCCGGAGGCGCTATCGCGGGCGCCGGAGACCGCGCCGGTCTTCCTGGAAGATGATGAGCCGCTCCAACTGCGCGTCTTCATCGATCGCAGCGTGGTTGAAGTCTTCGCCAATGGCAGGCAAGCTCTGGCGCTGCGGGTTTATCCGGAACGGGACGACAGCCTCGGCGTCTCGCTGCGGGCGCAAGGGCGGGCGGCGCAGCTTAACCGGCTTGACGCCTGGCAGATGCGCAGCGTCTGGGACACCTAGCCTTTGACCGCGCCGGCCGTCAGCCCGCGGGTGATGAAGCGCTCCAACAGCAGCCCGATGATGATGACCGGTACGACGGCCATTAGCGTCAGCGCGCTGATGAACCACCATTCGATGCCGCGTGTGTTGTTCTGGCCCGCGATCAGAACCGGCATGGTGATGGCATTGAAGTTAGTGAGCATCAGGGCGAAGAGATACTCGTTCCAGGCGAAGATGAACGAGAAGATGGCCACCGCCACCAGGCCCGGCGCGCTCAATGGCAAGACGATGCGCAAGAAAGCCCCCCAGCGGTTGGCGCCGTCGACGCGGGCGCTTTCTTCGAGATCGATGGGCAGGCCATTAAAAAAGTCGCGCATAATCCAGACGGCGAAGGGGACATTGAACATCGTATAAGCGATGATGAGGCCGCCGTAAGTGTCGATCAGGTGAAAGGCGTTATAAAGCAGCACGAAGGGCACGATGAATATGGCCGGCGGGAGGAAGCGCTGCGAGATGATCCAGAAGGCGATGTTGTCGTTGTCCCAGCCCAAGCGCCCCCAATAATATCTGAAGCGAGACAAACCATAACCGGCCATCGCGCCGATAACGACCGAGAGCAAGGTGCTGCCGGCCGCCGATATGAGGCTGTTGCGGAAGTGCCGCTCGGTCGATTCGCGCTGCGTGCCGAACATCTCTTGCCAGTGATCGGGGATGGGCTGGAAATCTTGGAAGGGGATGTACTTTGGCCCGCGGCTTACGTCAATCGGGCGCTTGAGCGATGTGGTCGCCAGCCAATAAAACGGGAAGAGCACGATGAAACACCAGAAGATGACGATGCCATATAACAGGGCCGATTGCCAGAGCGGGCGCCTGCTGTTGCGGCGCAGGATTGGTCTCTCGTTGCGCGCTTGAGTCATGATACGTGGCCGCGGGCCAAACGGCGGCCCGCCATAAGAAAGAGCGTGGAAAAGATGATGACCAGGATAAGCAGAACATAAGCGATGGCGCTGGCATAACCATAATTGCCGTTGCTAAGCGCCTGCTCAAAGATATACAGCGTCAGGGACTCGGTCGCCGAGCCCGGCCCGCCGCCGGTGGTCACGACCACGACATCGATGATCTTGAAGATTTCCAGGCCGCGGATCAAGATCACCGTCATCGAAATCGGCAAGAGGATAGGCAGGGTGATGCGCATGAATATCTGGATCACATTGGCGCCATCGACGCGCGCCGCCTCGTATATGTCATCGGGGATGGCCTGCATGCCCGCCAGCAGAATCAGCGTCATGAAGGGAATCCACTGCCAGGCGTCGATGATCAAAATGGCGACCGGCGCCCAACCGGTATCGGTGAACCAGGGGATCGAGATCGCTTGCTCCAGCCCGATGGCTTTTGAGAACTGACGAAAGAAATGCGCCAGCGGCGAACGCAGCGGATTGGAATCGAAGAACATCCGCCCGGTATAAGCGGCCGCCACCGGTGTCATCATCATCGGCATCAGAAAGATGACACGCACGATATTGCGCCCGCGAAATGGCTGATTGAGCACAGTCGCCAAGCCCAGGCCGATGACGTACTGAATCATGACGCCGAAAAAGACATAGAACACGGTGTTGCGCACCGTGCTGTGCAAGCGGCCATCGCCCAGCAGCCGCTCATAATTGCGGCCCGTCAGCTCGAAGCCCAGGCCGAGGAAGCCGACGCCGCCGGTGATGCCTTCCGCCGCCGCCTGGCGGGCAATGGTGGAGCCGCCGCGCTGCATGTCCGTGAAGCTGATGCCGAGCGACCACAGAAGCGGGAATATCGACAGGGCGAGCAAGAGGATGACCGCGGGGCCGAGGAAGACCCGCTTCATGATGCTGTCTTCGCGCGCGTTGCTCATGCTGCTGGTAGCTGCGGCCACGCGATTCCTCAACAATCTATTTTTGAGGTCGTCGAAGCGATACTCAAGTTTACCGAAGAATTACGGAAAGCGGGTCAGCCAAGCCTGACCCCAATAAAAGCGGATGATTTGTAGGGGCGACCCGTCGGGTCGCCCGAAATCACGCTATATGGCTTTGGTGGGCGACCAGGTTGGTCGCCCCTACAGTTTTCGCCATGGTTGATGATCGTTGACGGGGCCGCCCGCAAACGAACGAGCAGGCAAGCGCCAACTACATATCGCCCATGTAGCCAACTGCCGCCCGGTATTGTTCTGCTTGCGCGTCGCGTCCCAAGCGGTCGGTGATCGCGTCCCAGAGCTCGGCGACATTATCGAGCGCTTCCTGGGCGCTGATCTCGCCGGCAAGGGCGCGGGCGATCTCGGCATCGAGCGTCGACAGGTATTCGGCCGAGCCGGTGATGCGGATATCGAGTACGGCGTTCGGATGGTTGATGGTGTTCTGGATTGCGTCCAGATAATCGGCGGCGCTTTCTTCATCAAAGCCGGCCGCAACCCAGGGCGCGGTATCGGCCAACTGGCTGAAGCGCGATGGATTGATGCCGGTACCGCCGGTGACGGCCAACTCATTCACCACATCTTTGCTGGCCAGGAAGGAAGCGAAGTCCAGCGCCGCTTCGGTGACATCGCTGTCAGCCGCGACCGAGATGATCCAGCCGCCGAAAGCGATGAAGGGCGCCGGGTTCTCTTCCATGACCCATTCGCCCGCTTCGTAATCCCAATAGGAATCGCCGCCGGGCAATACGCCGAAGCCGACAGCGCCTTTGACCAGCGAGACATTCTCGTCAACCGAGATGGTGCCGACATCGCCCCAATCGAGGTTGAGAACTGCCGTGCCGGTCGCCATCAGCGTGCGCGTATCGGCCACGTCATAGTTGATCATTTCCGGATCGCCAACGCTGCGGATATCGATATATTCTTCGAGCGCGCGCACCCAGCCGGGGTTGTTGACTTGCGGCGTCATGTCATCGCAGCTGAAGAAGAAGCAGGGGTTGCCCGGCACCTTGCCGTAACCAGCGGCCCGCGAGAGATATACCCAGTACGATTGGGCGTTGCGGCGCTGCGCTTCGAGAGCGCCATAGACGGGCGCCATCGAGCCTGCCGTATCGACCTCTTTGCCATTGAAGAACTCGGCGATATCGCGGTACTGCGTCCAGGTTGTCGGCTCGCCCAGGGCATAGCCGTATGCCGCCTCGAAGTCCGCCGCGTACATCTCGTTGTCAACCAGGTCTTTGCGATAATAGAGCATGTGGGCATCGCCATCATAGGGCAGGGCATAAGGCACGCCGCCCCAGGTTGTGATGCGATCGGCGTATAGCGGGATGACATCATCCGCTTCAATCGCGTCAAGCGTCTCCTGCGGGATCTCCATCACATAACCGGGCGCCATGATGTCGCCAGCCCAGTCGGCGGCGTAAATCAGAACATCATAATCGCCCGAACCGGTCGAAAGCGCGGTGACAATCTTTTCGAACAATTCGCCAAAGGCGAAGGTTTGCAGCTCGATATTGCCGCCGGTGGCCTCCTCCCAGATTGGCCCCTTGTCGAGGACGGGCCCGCCAATTGCCGAGCCGGTCTGCGTGACGACGACGACAGTCTGGCCCGAGAAGTCTTGCGCGCTAACCGGCGCCATTATGGCGACTGTCAAAAGGACAAGCAGTAGAAAACGAGATAGGTTTAACATTGCTATACTCCAGTGCTAATTGAACAGCGGTCGAAAGAGACGCCTTATGCGAGCCGGGGCAGGGCCGCCCTTGGCCACATGCTGATATTCTAACGCCAAGTGACACATGTTGACAGGTTGCTTGTAATCAGTTGCTGAATTCTGTATGCTTGCTCCACTTGTCAATCAATTCCGAGACAGCTTTTTATGCCAAGTTTTGTTATCGCTCATGATCTCGGCACGACCGGCAACAAGGCCACCCTCTACGATCGCGACGGGAAGCTGGCGGGCGCGGCCTTCAGCGGCTACGAGACCGAATATGCGCATACGGGTTGGGCGGAGCAGAACCCCGACGACTGGTGGGAGGCGGTCTGTTTGTCGACGCGGCGGCTGCTGAGCGAGACCGGCGTCAAGGGCGGGGACATCGCCTGCATCACCTTCAGCGGGCAGATGATGGGCGCGGTGCCGCTTGACCGGGGCGGGCGTCCGCTGCGCAATGCCATCATTTGGGCCGATCAGCGCGCCCTGGAGCAGGAACGTTGGATCAGCGAGCGCCTGGCCTTTGAGGAGGTCTATCGCATCACCGGTCATCGCCTCAGCGCTTCGTATTCTTTGGCGAAAATCCTCTGGATCCGCGATCATCAGCCGGGCATCTTCGAGGCGGCGCATAAATTCGTTCAAGCGAAAGACGCCATCGTCGCGCGGTTGACCGGCGAGTTTGTCAGTGACCCCTCCGACGCCTCAAGCACCAATATCTATGACCTGGAGCAAGGCGCCTGGTCCGAGGCGATTCTTGAGGCATGCAAGCTGCCTCTTGACAAGTTGCCGCAACTGCGTCAGTCGATAGATGTGGTCGGCGAAGTGCGCGCCGAGGTAGCGGAGGAAGTCCGTGTGGCCGCCGGAACACCGGTCGTCATCGGCGGTGGCGACGGCGCATGCGCGTCGGCCGGGGCCGGCGTGATCAAAGAAGGCTCGGCATACAATTATGTGGGTTCGTCGTCCTGGATTGCCCTTTCCACGCCCGAGCCAATTTATGATCCCGATTATCGAACTTTCACATTTGCTCACGTTGTACCTGGCATGTTCATGCCGACGGGCACCATGCAGGCGGCCGGCGCGTCGTATCAATGGACGCGCGACCAGCTCGCCCTCTTTGAAAAGGAAGCGGCCGAGCGCCTCGGCATCAGCCCCTATGAGCTGATCAACCTGGAAGTTCAGCAAGTCCCGCCCGGCGCCGAGGGTCTGTTTTTCCTGCCTTATCTCCTGGGCGAGCGCAGCCCGCGCTGGGACCCTCATGCCCGCGGCGCCTTCATCGGCTTGACGATTCGCCACCAGCGCGCCCACCTGTATCGCGCCGTGCTGGAAGGGGTGGCGATGAACCTGCGCGTCATTCTCGATGCCTTTCGCGCGCAAGGCAGGCATATTGAAGCGATGCGGGTCATCGGCGGCGGCGCCAGCGGACGGGTCTGGAATCAGATCATGGCCGATATCTACGGCATGCCGGTTCAGCGGCTGGCGATTTTGGAGGAGGCGACTTCTATGGGCGCGGCTCTGGTCGGCGGGGTCGGCGTCGGCTTGTATCCGGACTTTGATATGATTCACCAGATGAACGAGGTATCATCGACCGTATTGCCGGATCCGGAAGCGGGGGCGCTGTACGAGCGCATGCAGCCCATATTCGAGGCGCTCTACCAGGCTTTGGCGCCGGTCTATGCCGATATCGCCGCTTTGTAAGGGCGCCCGCCGAGATATTGATTGATGCGCAAGTCGAAGTTTTTGTTTATCGGCGTCAGCACGGCCGGGTCTTCAATAATGAAAATCTTCCCTCAATGGTCAGCGCGCTTGGGCTTGGGCGCCGAGATTGTCGGCTGCGATCTGCCGCTGCGCTCGGCGGAGAATGCCTATCGGCGCGTCCTGCGAGAGATGCGCGATGATCCCCTGGTGGTCGGCGCCCTGGTCACAGCGCACAAGATTGACCTGCTGCGCGCCTGCCGCGATCTCATCGACCAGCTGGACGAGCAGGCCGCTCTGTGTGACGAAGTGTCTTGCCTCGCCAAGCGGAACGGGCGCCTGCTTGCTTTCGCCAAGGACCCGATTTCGTCGGCGGCTGCGCTGGATAGCATGCTTGAGCGCGGTCATTGGCGCGGCGGCGAGCGCGATGTGTTTTGCTTGGGGGCGGGCGGCGCGGCGGTGGCCATCAGCGTGGGCATGGCGCAGCGTGGCCTGGCGGACGGTCTTCCCGGCCGCTTCATCCTGGCGGACATACTGCCGGAACGCCTCGAGTCAATACGGCGCATCCACCAAAGGCTCGGCAGCCGCATGCATTTCGAGTACCATCTCAGCGAAAGCGTCGCCGACAACGACGCGCTGCTTGCCGAGTTGCCGGCGGGCTCGCTGGTCATCAATGCGACCGGTCTGGGCAAGGACAAGCCGGGTTCGCCCCTGAGCCGGGACGCGCTTTTCCCGCGGGCGGGCTTGGTCTGGGAGTTAAATTATCGCGGGCGGCGGGACTTCATGCGGCGGGCGCAGGAGCAGGCTGCCGCGCGCGACCTGCGCGTGGTGGATGGCTGGGATTACTTCCTGCATGGCTGGACGCAAGCAATCGCCGAAGTGTTTCAGATTTTGATTGACGGCGCCGCCTTTAAGCAGATGGCCGAGCTAGCCGCGGCCCATCGCAGGCTCTAGCCGCGGAAAGGGAACAAGCATGCCAGCAATTTCTCCCTTTGTCACCGAAGTGGATTTCGCAAGCGGCGACCTGTCGGCGCCGGATTACATCATCCAACGCAAGCTGAGCGACATGGCGGCCATGTACGCCGATGCGGGAGAAGCGGCGCGCATCCTGGCCGAAGAGGGCGACCGGCTCATCTATGAGGTGCAGGGCATGGAGTTGCCGGCCGAGGAGGGGCAGATCCCCCATTGCACGACGCGGATCCTGCCCGGCCGCATCGGCGACGAGTATCACATGACCAAGGGGCATTATCATGCGCGGCGCGAGCAGGGCGAGGTCTACTTCGGCTTGTCAGGGCGCGGCTGCCTGGTCATGCAGACCGAAGCGGGCGAGACCAGCGTGCAAGAGATGGTCGCCGGCAGCGCCGCCTACGTGCCGCCGTATTGGGCGCACCGCACGGTCAACGTGGGCGATGAGGACTTCGTCTTCTTCTCAGTCTGGGAAGCGCGCGCTGGCCACGATTACGGCACGATCGAGCGCGATGGCTTCCGTAAGCTGGTCCTGCTGCGGGATGGCGGGCCGGCCGTCGTCGACAATGCGAAATATGCCTGACTGGCGCGAGGCTCTCGCATGACACAGCCCAATATCATCCTCATCATCACTGACCAGCAGCGCTACGACACCATCAACGCGCTGGGCTTCCCCTACATGGATACGCCCAACCTCGACCGGCTGGTCAACGAAGGCGTCAGCTTCGACAATTGCCATGTGACCGCGCCCTCCTGCGCGCCGGCGCGGGCCAGCCTGTTCACCGGCTACTATCCGCACGTCACCGGCATCATGCGCAATGGCGACCGCTGGCGCCACTCATGGGTGGAAGACTTGAACACGGCCGGTTATCGCTGCGTCAACATCGGCAAGATGCACAGCAACCCCTTCGAGACGCCGCTGGGTTTTCATGAGCGCTATGTGGTGGAGAACAAAGACCGCTACCTGCAGGGGCGCTATTACTTCGATGAATGGGACAAGGCTTTGCAGGCGCGCGGTCTGGTCAAGCAGCAGCGCGAGCTCTACCGCCAGCGCGACGATTACCGCGAGCGCATGGGCGCCTTCAGTTGGGATCTGCCGCCGGAGACGCATTCAGACAACTTCGTCGGCGGCCTGGCGCAATGGTGGCTGAACACCTACCCGCGGACTGAGCCGCTATTCCTGCAGATCGGCTTTCCCGGTCCGCACCCGCCTTATGACCCGACGCCGGAAGCCGCCGCCGAGTACATTGACCGCGATCTGCCGCTGCCGGATGTGACGCAGGCGGAGCTGGACAAGCTGCCGCCGCCCTATCTGCGTTATCGGCAGCACAACACCGAGGTCGATCACGATTCAGTTGTGCATTTGCTGGAGCCTTCCCATTTGCAGCTGCAGCGTCTGCGCGCCTACTATGCCGCCAATGTCACGATGATCGACCGGCAAGTGGGGCAGATCATGGAGGCGCTGGAGCGGCAGGGTTATTTGCAGAACAGCGTCGTCATCTTCACCAGCGATCATGGCGATTGCCTGGGCGATCACGGCCAAATTCAGAAGTGGACGATGTACGACATCATCACGCGCGTGCCGGCGATCGTCTGGGCGCCTGGGCGTATCGCGGCCGGCCAGCGGACTGACGCGCTATGCCAGTGGATGGACATCGGGCGGACGATTCTGGAGCTGGCCGGCCTGCAGCCGGCGGAGCGCATGCAGGCGCGCTCGCTGCTGCCGGCGCTGGAGGGCAAGCCTTGGCGCGGGCGCGAACACGTCTTCGCCGAGCATCCGGCCGATGGCAATTACGAAGGTCCCTACCAGACGATGATTCGGAGCCAGCGCTACAAGCTGGTGCATTTCGCGGGCGAGGATTATGGCCTGCTCTTCGACCTGGAGCGGGACCCGGGCGAGACAAACAACCGCTGGCATGATGAAGCGCTGGCGGATGTGAAGCGCGGCCTGCTGATGGCGATGCTCAACTGGCGGCTTGAAAGCACGCTGCAAACGCGGGAGTTATTTCAGGATCATCGCTGAGAACGCGAATCCAACCCCTCCCCCGGCCCCTCCCCAAGGCATTGGGGAGGTGAGACTTCGTGACTACGCATTAGTTTTTCCTTTTCTAGTCATTGAGGCGCGTCGAATTTTCTCTGGCTCGCATAAATTGCTGCACAGCGGCGCGGGATTTGGCGCCGGCCATCGGGCCCTTCGCGCTGACGGCGAGCGCGCCGCAGGCATTGGCCAGCTGGGCGGCTTCGCGCATGGATTTACCCACAAGCAGGCCTGCAAGCAAACCGGCGTCAAAGCAATCGCCCGCGCCGGTCGGGTCGATTTCGTCGGCGGCGTAACCGGGCACATTGACGCGGCCATCGGCAGAATACACGCTGCAGCCGTCGGCGCCGCGCGTGACGACGATTGTGCGATCGGGGCGCCCCGCCATCAAATCATCGATCGCCTCCTGCGCCGTGCCCGCCGTCGTAAGTTGCAGCAACTCGGCTTCCGTCGGCAGGAAGATATCGGCGGCGGCGATGAAGGGCGCGAAGGCGATGCGAGCCTGGTCCGCGGGCAGCAGCTCGGGCCGCAGGTTGGGGTCGAAGCTGATCAGCGCACCGGCCTCAATCGCCATATCAAGCGCTTCCCGGCAGACGGCCAAGACGGACTCGCTCATCGACAGGGTCGAGCCCATGATGTGAAAGCAGCGCAAGCCCTCAAAGAGCGCCGGCTGGAGCATGTCGCTGCTGATATTCCCGCCCGCGCCCAGGCTGAAAACAAAGTCACGCGAGCCATCGCCGTTGTAGGCGACGAAGGCGACGCCGGTGCTTTGCTCCGACAATTGGCGAACGCCATCGGTCACGACGCCGTCCGCTTCAAGCTGATTCAGCAGGCAATCGCCGAATGCGTCCCGGCCGACTGAACCGATGCCGGCCGTCTGCAAGCCGAGGCGGGCCGCCTGCACCGCGAAGATGAAAGGCGCGCCGCTGGGGTAGGGGCCAACGAAGGGACCGGGCTGGTCCAGCGGCTGGTCGATATCGGTTCGCATGACTTCGACCAAGGCTTCGCCGATGGTGAGGATGTCTAGGGGCATGGCGCAAACTTCATCATTTATCAGCGGGTCTGGGCATAGATGTCCCGCGCGCGCTGCCATTCTCTTCGGACGCTGGGCGTGAAATCCCAAGTGTGCCCACTGCCGAAGTATTCGTCGATGCGCCTGCCGGAATAATATGTTCCGGGGCTGAATTGCTGCAGCGCTTCAATTGCCAATTGATCGCAAATGGGCTCTTCGGCGATGTTCTCGTATTCGTGCGTATGGACGCCGGCGAAGGATCGATGAACATGACAGGTCTCGTGAACGATGATAGCGGCCGCGTACTCGATAGAATGCCAGACGGGCAAGTTAAAGGACTTGTGCAGCGTGCCGTGGCCCGTTTTGCCGGGGGACTCGCGAATCTTCTTTATGATGTTGACAACGTAGGCGTACCACTCCGGCGCTCGGCTATTGAGCAAGCGCATCGCAGCTTTGTGCTGGGCGATAAATGCATCCGATCCCTCAATAATCACACCGTCGAATACTTCTTGTCTCGGCATATTGCACCACCGGTCATTATCGGTGTAAACCCAGCGCGCCATGATGTAGTCGAATTCGAAGGCGCAATTCCAGCCCAGATCACAGCAGCTGTAAGCGCTGTAGACCTGCGGCGCCGACCCGCACTGATTGTCCCGATAGGCGTAAAACCCGTTTGACCATTCCTGGGCTGTTTGGCATTGCCAGCCGGCTTGACAGCAGTTGTCAATCATACCGGCTGGCGTCGATGTCGCCACTTGCGATTGGGCCGGCGCGGCGCATTGACCATTCTGATAGGCATGATAGCCGTTCACCCATTCCTGGTCAGTATTGCATTGCCAGCCGGCGAAACAGCAATTGTCCGTTTGAGATGACGCGCCTGTCTGCGCCCCTGTTCCGGCCTGCGATTGCGCGGGCGCGGCGCATTGTCCTGATAGATAGGCGTGATAACCGTTAACCCAATCCTGGTCGCTATTGCATTGCCAGCCGGCTTGACAGCAGTTGTCAATAAGGCCAGTCTGCGCCGATGTCCCCGGCTGCGATTGCGCGGGCGCGGCGCATTCGCCGTTCAGATAAGCGTGATAGCCATTGATCCATTCCTGATCGCTATTGCATTGCCAGCCGGCGAAACAGCAATTGTCAATTTGAGCGGCCGCTGTGGCGCAAAAGCAAATAAGGGCAATCAGCGCCGTGCACAATTTTGGTTTCATGCCTGTGCCTCATACTTCACGCACTATTTCTACAACGATGTAAGCGTTGACATTAACATATCGAGAGTGAAGACACAAACAGGGCCAACGGCGAGACGACAAAAGGGCATGCATCAATCCTCAAAGGGAATCTCCGGGACGCCGCCGGCGAAAGGCGCGTCGGGCCGTTCGTAGTCGCCCATTAAAGCGCGGCGCAGCGGTGGCGCCTCCGCCATGAAGTCGGCATCAGAGGCGAAGCGGTCGGCGCGGCGCATCCAGGGCGGGCTATAGATGTAGTGCATGTTGTAGCGGTCGAAGTCTTCGTCATTGGGCATGGGCGAATGCCAGACGCCGTTGTGAAAGATGAGCGCGGTCCCCGCTTTGCAGAGCACATTATGCTGGATGGGCGAGACCAGCACTTCTCTGCGCTTGTCTTGCGGCAGCGGAACTTGGCTGCGGTGGCTGCCGGGGATCAGCATCATGTTTCCCATATTCTCCCGCGATTGATCAGTCAAGCTGAAGCTGGCGCGCAGCTGCAGCAGCGGCACAGGAGAGCTGACTTTCTCGAAGCCGTAGGCACCGGAGCCGTCCTGATGCCAGCCGACGATGCTGCCATTTGCCGCCAATCGCGCGCACCAGCCCGACTGCATGACGAATTTATCGCCATAGAGCCCGCGGATTTTGGGCAGGACAGTTGGGTGATCAATGAGGCGGGCGAGGGCGGGTTCGCTCTCGTAGGCATTGCCCAGGGGGCTGAAGACATCGCTTGTCTCGGCATGGATGCGTTTGGACGCGGCCAGCGCTTCGTCTATTTCGCTCTGCGTCAGGACGTCCTCAATGATGAGGTAGCCGTAGCATTCAAACATGAAGAATTCATCTTCGGTCATGGGCCCGGGTTGGGCGAGCGGAATCATGGGCAAATCTCCTTTTTTGAGCCAATGCGGAATTGTGATAAAGGAGATTTTATCACCGAGTACAACGCAATAGGCAAGCGCGCGGGTCGTATCGTTGAGCTCAAGTAAGACCGGCCTGGCCGAAACTCCACTTTGCGCAATTGCGGCCACCGCGCAAAGCGCCCGTTTTTTGACAACGCGCAGTCTGGAGAAGTACAATCCCACTGAGACAAATTAATCGATTAAATAGAATTGGAGAAGTCTCATGAAGCGATGGATAATGCTTACAATCTTGGGCTTGGCGCTGATGCTTGCGCTGGGGGCGGCCGGGGCGCAGGACATGATGTACGGCGAAGCGCCGATGCTGGCGGCCCTCGTCGAGGCGGGTGAATTGCCGCCGGTGGAGGAGCGCTTGCCGGCCGAGCCGCTCGTCATCACGCCTTACGATCGCATCGGCGACTATGGCGGTGAATGGCGCTCAGCCATGGTCGGCGGCCTGGATCATATTTGGATGATCCGCTTGATGGCCTACGAGAACCTGATCCGCTTCACGCCCGATTGGTCGGGCCTGATGCCGGGCGTCGCCAAGTCCTTCTCGGGCAATGCCGAAGCGACCGAGTTCATCTTTGAATTGCGCGAGGGCTTGCGCTGGTCGGACGGCGCGCCTTTCACCGCCGATGATATCACCTTCTGGTACGATGATGTTTTGACGAACGAAGACCTGACGCCGACGATCGCCACCTGGTTGATCTCCGGCGGCGAACCGCTCAATGTCGAAAAGGTGGACGACTTCACGGTGAAGTTCACCTTCAGCACGCCGAATGGCCTCTTCTTGCAGAACCTGGCGTCAATCCTCGGCTGCGGCCCTACCAGTTATCCCCGCCACTATCTGGAGCCTTTCCATAAAGACTACGCCGAAGACATTGATGCCCTGGTTGCGGAAGCCGGCGCGGGCGACTGGGTCGAGCTATTCCAGTCCAAGGGCGGCGTTGAGCCCTGCTTCTGGACCAACACCAGCTTCTGGCAGACGACCGAGATCCCGACTATGCACGCCTGGCGCCTGACGTCCACCTATGGCGGCGGCAGCGGCCGCGTCGTGGCGGAGCGCAATCCCTATTACTACAAGGTAGACCCGGAGGGCAATCAGCTGCCCTACATCGATCGCATGATCTTCGACCAGCTTGAGGACAGCGAAACCCTGCTGCTGCAAGTGCTGAATGGCGATATCGACATGATGGCGCGCCACTTCAACTCGGCAGCGAACCGGCCGATCGTCTATGACAACCGCGAGGCGGGCGATTACTACACCTACGGCGTGGTCGGTGAAGACGCCAACATGACCGCGCTGGCGATCAACCTCACGCATTTGGACCCGGTCAAGCGCGAGATCTTCCAGAACAAACACTTCCGCATCGGCCTCTCCCATGCCATCAATCGGCAGGAAATCGTCGATATCGTTTACCTGGGCCGCGGCGAGCCCAGGCAGATCGCGCCGCAAGCGGATTCGCCCTTCTATGACGAAGAATTCGCCCAGCAGTACACGGAATACAGCGTCGACCTTGCCAACGAGCACCTGGACGCGGCCGGCTACAGCGAGCGCGATGCCGAGGGTTTCCGCCTGGGCCCCGACGGCGAGCGCATCAGCATCATCGTTGAAGCGGGTGACTTGTTCGGCCGTGGCTGGCCCGATGTCCTGGAATTGATCCAGGGTTATTGGGGCGCAGTCGGCATCCACATGGAGCCGCGCATCATCGACCGTTCGCTGCTGGTCTCGCGCAAGGTCAACAGCGAGCATGACGCGACGGTTTGGGGCGCCAGCGGCGGGCTGGATGTCTACCTGACGCCGATCTGGTACTTCCCGTCAGATCCGGTCGAGAGCGCCTTCGCGCCGCTTTGGACCAAGTGGTATTTCGACCGCGAAACCGGCGAGGAGCCGCCCGAAGCCGCCCAGCAACAGATGGCCCTCTTCGACCAGATCAAAGCCACCGGCGATCTCGAGCGGCAGGCCGAGCTGATGGCGGAGCTGCTGGCGATCGCGAAGGAAGAATTCTATGTCATGGGCATCAACTCGAACCCGGGCGGCTATGGCATCGCCAGGAATTACTTCGGCAACGTGCCGGCAACATCGACCGGCTCCTGGAAGTTCCCCTGGCCCGCGCCGATCAATACCACGCTCTTCTTCATCGAAGCGGGCGCGCAGCAGTAAGGCGGTCTCTACCGCCTTCAATCTCCAGTACGGTGTTTTCGTAGGGGCGTCACGCTGAAACGCCCATTATGCGACCATTTGGGCGTTTCAGCGAAACGCCCCTACAGTTTTCACAGAATGGGCAAGGAATTGGCAGATAACGCGCGCCCCAACATCCTCTTCTTGATGAGCGATCAGCACCGAGCCGACATCGCCGGCTACGCGGGCGATCCCATCGCGCGGACGCCGGCGCTGGATGAGCTGGCGCGGACCGGCGTCGTCTTCAACAATGCCTATACGCCGGCGCCGATTTGCATCCCCGCCCGGCAAAGCATGGCCGCTGGTCAGTTGCCCAGGACCTGCGGTTGTGAAGTTTTTGGCGAAGACCTGGCGCCCGGCCACATGACCTTCGCCCGCCGCCTGTCCCAATTTGGATACGCGACCGTGGCTTGCGGGAAGCTGCACCATAATGGCACAGACCAAATGCAGGGCTGGACGCGTCGCATCGGCCAGGATATGAGCCTGCGCCACGACTATATCGAAGGGCGCAACCTCGAAGCCTTTCGTAATTTGCCCCTCGCCACCGAGCACAAGTGGTCACAGGCCAAAGAAGTCAAGCGCGCCGGCATCGGGCGCGGGCCCATCATCAGCTCAGACGAATACAGCTTGGACGGCGCCCGGCGTTTCGTGGAGAGTTTCTTCGCCGGCCCCTATTATGACCGGGCGACGCCGGCGCGCCCGCTGATGCTGATGCTGAGCTTTGTCCGGCCGCATGTGCCTTTCCTCACCTCGCATGACAAGTTCACCTATTTCCTGAACCGCGTCAGCCCCTATGTGAATGAAAGCGTATTTGAGCACCCCTTTCTCAGCAGCCGCGCGGTCAAGCCCGGGCTGGATGTCAGCGAGCGCGAAATCCGGCGGGCGACGGCGGCTTACTACGGCATGGTCGAGGCCATCGACGAGGATTACGGCCAGCTGATCGCGGCGCTGGAGCATGTCGGCCAGGACCTGGACGACTGGATCATCATCTATACCAGCGATCATGGCGAGATGCTGGGCGAGCATGCGCTCTGGGAGAAGACAAAATTCTTCGAAGGCAGCGTCAGAGTGCCGCTGATCATCCGCCTGCCTGGCGGCGCCAACGCCGGGCGGGTCGTGGATGAGAATGTCAACCTCTGCGACCTCTTTGCGACGCTCTGCGATTTGACCGATGTTCCGGCGGTGGATGGTCTTGACAGTCGCAGCCTGCTTCCACTGCTTAACGGCGACAGCGCCGGCTGGGATAACGAGACGATTTCGCATTATTGCGGCACCCATCTCGGCCACGAAGCGCACTTTGACCGCTACGAAAATTTGATGATCAAGCGCGATGACCTCAAGTATCAGTATTACGGGCGCGATATGCCGGAGGTCTTGTTCGACCTGTCGCGGAACCGGGAAGAAACAGTCGATTTTATTGGAGATCCCAAATATGCGGGCGCGCTGGCCAGCTTCCGCCGGCGCCGCGACGAACTGGGCTACGGTCCCAGTGCCGACCCGGATTACCAAAACGCAGGATATTAGACTTGTACACGTCGTTTGCAATCCTCCGCTGCAACCCCCCTCGGTCCCCCCGACAAGTCAGGGGGAAGCTACAGCCGTGCGTTAGTAGGGCTTGTCCGCTAGTGCGATTCGTCATGCAAACCCCACCCCCAGCCCCTCCCCGATGCATCAGGGAGGGGAGCAAACGTAAGCGAAGTCGCATATTTTCCCTTCAATCTCATCATACCTGCAGATCTCGGAGATACCTTCCCCCCATTGCTATGGGGGGACCGAGGGGGTAGACCATGGGCAAACCTGAACCATGATCTGGTATATCGCGCGGCGCATCGTTTATCTGATACCGACGCTGCTGATTGTGTCTATGATTGCCTTTTTGGTGATACAGCTGCCGCCGGGCGACTTCCTGGCCTCCCTCATCAGCAAAGCCGAAGAGACGATTGATCAAGCCCAGGTTGACGCCTTGCGCGAACGCTACGGTCTGGATGAGCCGATTTATGTGCAGTATTGGAAGTGGATCAGCGGGATTGTCACCCGCGGCGATTTTGGCGACTCCTTCGAATGGAATCGGCCGGTCAGCGATTTAATCTGGGAGCGCCTGGGCTTGACGATGGTCATTTCCTTATTCACGCTGGCCTTCGTCTGGATTGTGTCCATACCCATCGGCATATATTCCGCCGTCAAGAAATACACCATTGGCGACTATGTAGTGACCGTCATCGGCTTCATCGGGCTGGCGATCCCCAATTTTCTGCTGGCGCTGGTGCTGATGTATATCGCCTTCCGTTACTTCGGCCAGAGCGTCGGCGGTTTATTCTCGCCGGATTACATTGACGCCCCCTGGTCGCTTGACCGTGTGCTTGATTTGCTCAGCCATTTGTGGCTGCCGGTGATCATATTGGGCACGGCGGGCACAGCCGCCCTAATCCGCGTTATGCGCGCCAACCTGCTGGATGAGCTATCCAAGCTCTATGTGGACGCGGCCCGCGCGCGCGGCTTGTCCGAATTGAAGCTGCTCTTCAAATATCCGGTGCGCGTGGCGCTTAATCCCCTGGTGAGCGCCCTGGCCTGGGTTTTCCCGGCGCTGGTCTCCGGCTCCGCCATTACATCAATCGTCTTGAATTTGCAGACCACTGGCCCGCTGCTCTATCGCTCGCTGCAAGCGCAGGACATGTATCTCGCCGGCAGCCTGATACTGCTAGTCAGCGTGCTCACGATTATAGGTACGCTGGTGTCAGATATTCTTCTGGCCTGGCTTGATCCCAGGATTCAACTCCAGTGACCGGCCAGCCGATTCAATCCCCCGATGACGCGCAGTTTGAGCCTTCAGCGGCTGAGCGGCGGGTTGTCGTCGCCAATCAGTGGCAACTGATCTGGTGGAAGTTCCGCAAACACCGGCTGGCGATGCTGGCCGGGCTAGTTACTTTGTTCTTGTATGCAGTGGCGCTGCTGGCCGAGTTCTTCGCGCCTTATTCATCAGGTACATACAGCGCCGCGCATACCCACATGCCGCCGCCGCAGATCCACTTGTTTCAGCATGCCGATGCCGGTCCCCGCTTTTATCCCCATGTCAAGGGATTCAAAGTGCAGGTAGACCCCGATTCTTACAAGCGCACTTACGTCGTTGACGAGACTGTCGCGTATCCGATCGGCTTGTTCGTCCGCGGCGAGGAATATGAGTTGTGGGGGCTGTTCACGCTGGATCTGCATCTGATCGGCGCGGCGGAATATGGCGACCCGGTTTATCTGCTGGGCACCGACCGGCTGGGGCGCGACGTGCTGAGCAGAACGATCTACGGCACGCGGGTGTCGATGTCGGTCGGCCTGGTCGGCGTCGGATTGAGCTTGCTGCTCGGTGTCATTCTGGGCGGCATCTCCGGCTATTACGGCGGCCTGATCGATAACTTGATCCAGCGCGCCATCGAGATTCTGCGCTCGTTGCCGACGATACCGCTGTGGATGGGTCTGTCCGCCGCCATCCCGCTGACCTGGCCGCCGGTGCGCGTCTATTTTGCCATCACCGTGCTTCTCTCATTGATCGGCTGGACGGCCCTGGCCCGGGAAGTGCGCGGGCGCTTCCTTTCGCTGAAGACCGAGGATTTCGTCATCGCCGCCCGGTTAGATGGCGTACGCGAGCTGCAGATCATTCTGCGGCACATGGCGCCTTCAATGACGAGCCATATCATCGCCTCGGTCACGCTGGCGATACCGGGCATGATCCTGGCCGAGACCGCCCTCAGTTTCCTGGGCATCGGCCTGCGACCGCCGGTGGTAAGCTGGGGCGTATTGTTGCAGGAGGCGCAGAATGTCCGCTCCATCGCGACGGCGCCCTGGCTCCTTTTCCCGGGCATCGCCGTCGTCACTGCCGTATTGGCGATGAACTTTCTCGGAGATGGATTGAGAGATGCAGCCGACCCTTACCAAGCCTGAGGCCAGCATGCCCGACGATAATGACACCTTGCTCGACGTCAGGGACCTGAAGACGCACTTCTTCACCGATGAGGGCGTCGTCAAGGCGGTTGATGGCGTCAACCTGTCGCTGAAGCGCGGGCAGACGCTCTGCGTCGTCGGTGAATCGGGCTGCGGCAAGTCGGTTACCGCGCGCTCGATACTGCGCATCGTCCCGGCGCCGGGGCGGATCGTCTCCGGTGAGATCAGCTTCCGGGGGCGGCATGGGGACCGGATCGACCTGGCGCGAATGAACCCCCGCGGGCGCGATATTCGAAACATCCGCGGGCGGGAAATCAGCATGATATTCCAGGAGCCCATGTCCTCCTTGAGCCCGGTGCACACGATTGGCAGTCAATTAATGGAAGCGATCTTGCTCCATCTGCCGGTCAGCAAAGGCGAAGCGCGCAAACGCGCCGTGTCTTTGCTCGACCTGGTCGGTATTCCGCGGGCGAGCGAGCAGTTGGATGCCTATTCTTTTGAGCTCTCCGGCGGGATGCGCCAACGGGCGATGATCGCGATTGCCCTGGCTTGCGAGCCACAATTGCTGATCGCCGATGAGCCGACAACCGCTTTGGATGTGACCACCCAGGCCAATATCCTGGATCTGATACGGGAGCTGCAAGAAGACAGCGGCATGTCGGTACTCTTCATCACGCATGACCTGAGCGTGGTCGCCGAGATCGCCGATGAGGTCGTGGTGATGTATCTGGGGCGCGATGTCGAAAGCGGCGATGTCGATACCATTTTTCATAATCCCAAGCATCCTTATACGCGCGCTCTGCTCCAGTCCATTCCGCGTTATGACAGTCTCGCGGGCGAGCGGCTTTATTCCCTGAAGGGGACGGTGCCGCATCCCTTCTCCCGCCCGGCCGGTTGTCCCTTTCACCCGCGCTGTGACGATGTCATCGCCGGCCAATGCAATACCAATGACCCGCAGCGCTACAGCATCAGCGCGGGGCACAGCGTCCGCTGCCTGCTTTATGCCGCGGAGGAGAATAGATCAGTTGTGGATACGCCGGCTTGAACATGGATTTTGAAATTAACCCGCCATCCGAAAGCAGCCGTCCCTTATTGGAGGTGCGCAATCTTCACATGCGCTTTCCAATCAAGCGGGGCATGTTTCGCCGCACAGTTGGCTTCGTCAAAGCGGTCAATGATGTCAGCTTCAGCATCCGGCTTGGCGAAACCTTAAGCCTGGTAGGTGAATCCGGCTGCGGCAAAACCACAACCGGCCGCTGCATCGTCCGCGTTTACAGCCCAAGCGCCGGCAGCATTCAGTATCAAGCAGACGAGGGGGAAAGCGTTGACCTGGCGCAGCTTGACAGTCGCGCGCTGCGGCCCTACCGGCGCCAAATCCGGATGATCTTTCAGGACCCGTTTTCCTCGCTCAATCCGCGGCTCCCGATACTGCAGATTGTCGGCGAGTCGCTCAAGGTCCATGGCATCGCCAGCGGGTCGGAGCTTGAAGACCGGGTGGCCTTGCTGCTTGAACGCGTCGGTTTGCGCCCCGAATATATTCGGCGCTATCCACATGCTTTCAGCGGCGGCGAGCGCCAGCGAATCGGCATTGCGCGCGCTTTGGCGCTGAACCCCAAGCTGATCGTCGCCGACGAAGCTGTGTCCGCCCTGGATGTATCGGTGCAGGCTCAGATTCTCAATCTCATGCAGGATCTGCAGGAAGAGTTCAACCTGACCTATCTGTTCATCGCGCATGATCTGAGTGTCGTCGAGCATATCAGTCATCGCGTCGCCGTCATGTATGTCGGCAAAATCGTTGAACTGGCGAGCACCGACGCGCTCTTCAGCAAGCCGCTGCACCCGTACACCGAGGCCCTGCTTTCGGCCGTGCCCAAGCCCGACCCGCGCCTGCGGAATAGCGGCGCGCGTATCCGGCTGGAAGGCGAAGTCGCTGACCCGAGCAACCCCCCGAGCGGCTGTTACTTTCACCCGCGCTGCCCCTACGCCCAGGACCGCTGCCGACACGAAGAACCGGCCGCCCGCGAAATCAGGCATGACCATTGGGTGGCCTGCCATTTTGCCGAGGAGCTGGAGTTACGCGGCTTCGAGGCGATCGGGTCGTCGCCGCGCATGGGCCAGGCGCGCTGAACGGCGCACACCAGCAGAAAGGTCTGAGAGACATGCTAGAGCCGGCCGATCTCTTCCCGCAAGCGAGCGCAGCCGCCTCGCCGCTCTATTTCGATCCGGCTGTTCACCTGGTCGCCAACAGCATCGACAATGGCGTCTTTCATTCGGCCTGGATGTCGGCGGAGTACGCTGTCGCCCTGGTTGAGCGTGGATCAGCGGCGGAAATCGAGCGGGCGGAGGCGGTGCTTGCCGCCGTGCTGACCTGCCAGGACACCGACCCGCGCTCGCCCCATCAGGGCAATTTCAGGTGGGAGCATGAAGACGCGGCGGTGGAGGACTTGAACGCGGTGCAATTTGTGCTGGTTCGGCTGATTCCGCTGCTGCTGGCTCGCTCCGGTCGCTTGTCGCCGCCGCTCATCGAGCGCATGGAAGCGGGCATCCGCCTGGGCTTGGACGCTATCCGCCGCATCGATGTCTCGCCGATCTACTCGAATATCGTCGCCCAGGATATCACCAATTCGATTTTGGGCGGCCAGTTGCTAAACGCGCCAGAATACAGCCGGCGCGGCCTGGCGAAGCTGCGCGCCTGGCTGACGGTCATTGACAAGAGCGGCATCCCGCATGAATACAACAGCCCGACCTATTCCTTCGTGTGCATTGAGGCGCTGCGCAAAATCGTCGTATTATCCGCGCAGCCGGATGCCCGCGCGCTGGCTCAGTTGATCATCAGCCGCATCGGTTTAAGCCTCGCCCTGCGCCTGCATCCGGAAATGGGACGTCTGGCGCCGCCACATTGCCGCGCCTATTATCCGCAGCTGACCTTTGAGTCGCCGCCGGAAGCCGCCACTTTCGCCAGGATGATTGCCGAGGGCAAGCTGCCGGCCTGGCTTGAGACCGTTCAAAACAATCGGCCGTTTCCGATGATGGTGAGCGAGACTTCCGACAGCGAGGCCGGGGTCGTCATCAGCAGCTATCTGGATGCCGATTTCAGCTTGGGTGTGGCTTCGCAAGAACTGGCGACGCAGTCAAACCGCTTCATCAGCAACCAGTCCAATGTCTTTTCGATCCACTACACAAAGGAAGGCGCGCCCAGGCCGGGCGTCGTTTTCTCCCGTTATTTGATCAACGACAAGTGGCTCGGCGACTATCGCACGACGCCATCGCGAACCAGCGACCATGTCTTCCGCGATGAAGGCAGTTTCCGCGGCGCGCAGGCCGGCCCGCGCGCGTTCGGCTTGTATACATCGCCAGAGCTGGATGCCTGGTCTCGCTGCACAAGCGCCAAAGCCGTCTTGATCTGGAATCGCGCCGAAGACGTGGACGAAATCTGGATCAATGACGCGCCCATCCGCGAGTTGCCGATTGAGGTCCCGGAGCGCTCGGTTATTGTGATTGGCTGCGGAAATGTCTACGTTCTCGTTCGTCCGCTTGAGCGCAGCAAGCTGGGCTTGGAGGCGCCTGTCCGCATCGTGGAGCATCGTGGCTGCCTGGTGATTGAAATGTACAACTACCTCGGGCCGGCCAAGACATTCTGGGAGCTGGCCAATCCCGGCGCGTTCTTTCAGGGCAGCGTCCGCAATGGCTTTTATGTCGAAGTCTTGGGGCGCAATCTATTTGAAAGCGGCAAAGATCTTGTTGCTGCCTTTGCCCGCGGGCAGTTGCACGAAGAATGCGATGAGGCGCAAACCTTTGACGGCGTCAAACAACGGAACTGGCGCCTGTCCTATACCGACGAGGCGCATGAGCTTGGCATCGAGGTCGATACCATGCGCTGGGCGATTCAGCGCCGCTGGGCTGACGGCGTCGATCTGGGCTTCCCGATGCTGTCATCGCCGGTCGCCATTCAGGCTCGCTCCGGCCTCATCAAGCTGGGCGATGCGCGCTTGCGCTGTGGAAGCCAGGCCGCCTGGCTGCTTGGCCTGCCCAACGCCGATCTGTGGGTCGGCGCCTATCACGGGCCCGAGGCCGCGCCATTTACGCTTGAGCTGCCGGCGGGTCGAATACATATTGAGCGAATGGAAGCGGGTCTGGTCGTCTGGGATGGCGGGCATGTTGTCATTGAAGAGCTGGGGCTGCAAAGCGCGCCTGAGGTGGTTGGCGCCAAGAGCGTCAGCCTGGGGCCGCCGGCGTCATGAACGCGGGTATCCGCTGGTGATTTACAGCGGGCTGGTCTAGAATTTACCCGTTCAATTCATTAGCCTGACCTAGGCCATTTTAGCAACGCATTGAGGGAAATAATGGACGCGCAGCAACAATTGGAAGGCGACACAGACAACCCGGTCAGAATCGGCATCGTTGGCATTGGCAATATGGGGAAGGCGCATGTCAGGCATGTCATCGATCTGCCGAACACAGACCTTGCCGCCGTCTGTGACCAAAGCGGGGAACGCTTCAAAATCGCCTTCCCCGGCGAGGCCGTCGCAGAAGACGAAAAGGCCGCTGAAGACAAAGAGGCCACGCCCGATTATGCCGGGATCGTCGCCGATACGGCGCAATTCACAGATTATCAGCGCATGCTGGACGCCGCCGACCTCGACGCCGTGCTAATCGCCACGCCGCATTATGACCATCCGGATATGAGCCTGCTGGCTTTCGAGCGCGGCTTGCATGTTCTGGTCGAGAAGCCGATCGCCGTACACGTCAAAGAGGCGGAACGCATGCTCGCCGGTTATGAAGCCGCCAAGGCGCGCCACCCGAATCTTGTCTTCGCCGCCATGTTCATGCAGCGCACCTGGGGCCATTGGCGCAAGATCAAGGCGCTGCTCGAGAGCGGCGAATTGGGCCGGTTGATCCGCTGCACCTGGATCATCACCGATTGGTTCCGCACCCAGCATTATTACGACAGCGGCGGCTGGCGCGCGACCTGGAGCGGCGAGGGCGGTGGCGTGCTCATGAACCAGTGCCCGCATAATCTGGATTTGTACCAGTGGATCCTGGGTATGCCGACGCGGGTTCAAGGCTTCGTCAACTTTGGCAAACATCATCGCATCGAGGTCGAGGATGAAGCGACCGCCTATTTCGAACATGCTGACGGCATGATCGGCCATTTCATCACCACCACCGGCGAATCGCCCGGCAGCAACCGGCTGGAGATCGTCGGCGAAAATGGCAAGCTCGTCTACGGCGACGGCGAGCTGGAGTTCTTTCGCAACGAGTGGTCGTCGATCAGACAGATACGCGAAGCAGACGATGGCTTCAAGGCGGTGCCCTGCACCCGTGAATTGCTTGACTATGAAGCGAAGACCTCACATGGGCACGAGCACATCATTGCGAATTTCGCCGATGCGATCTTGACAGGCGCCCCTTTGATCGCGCCGGCGGAAGAGGGCCGGAATTCGATCGCCATCAACAACGCGATCATCTTGTCGGCGCATAAGCGAGCGATGGTTGAACTCCCCCTCGACCCCGATGAATTCGCCGCCCTGCTCGAGCAATATATCGCCCAGCCGCCGGCACAAATGTGAACAGGAGATTCTGATGACGCAAATCGCCGCGCAGCTCTTCACCATCCGCGACTTCACCAAGACGCGTGCCGACTTCGCCGCCAGCATGGCGAAGATCCGTGATATTGGCTACCGCGCCGTACAGGTATCTCAGATCGGGGACATCACCGATGCGGATGTCAAGCGCATTTGCGATGACAATGGCTTGACCATTTGCAATACGCACGCCTCGGTTGACCTGCTGCAAAGCGACCCCGACGCCGTAATCAAACAGCACCGGCTGTGGGACTGCCGCCATGTCGCCATTGGTGGCATGCCGCTGGAAAATCGCGGCAGCGAAACTGGATTTCGTCGTTTCGCCGAGATTGCCAATCAGATCGGCGAGAGATTAGCCGCCGCCGGCCTCAGCTTCAGCTACCATAACCACAGCTTCGAGTTCATCAAATTCGGCGCCGTAAGCGGCTTGGAGCTCATATTCGACGAGACCGATCCGCGTTATGTGCAGGCCGAGCTCGACACCTACTGGATTCAACATGGCGGCGCCGACCCGGTGGCCTGGATCGAGCGCATGACGGGCCGCATGCCGGTCATCCACCTCAAAGATATGGTCATGCTGCCGTCCGCCGACGGCGGGCAGCCGCAGCAGGCGATGGCGGAAGTGGGCAAGGGGAATATGAACTTCGCGGGCATTCTTGAAGCTTGCCAGCGCATCGGCGTCGAGTGGTACGCGGTGGAGCAGGATATCTGCCAGCGCGATCCCTTCGAGAGCCTGGCGATAAGCTATCGGAATCTGCGCGCGATGGGTCTATCCTAAAGTTTGAGTTCGGGTTTGCGGGCGACTTGGTAAGTCGCCCCTTCAAGGATTCGCGCCAATATGGGCAGCCCGTAGCGTTTCCTAAGAAATGCTTCGTTGGTGGCTAGACCATGCCGCCGGCGGCGCGCATCCCTTGCTCGCCCACGGTGATCGACTCCTGACCGGTCAACTCGGCGAGGATATTGGCGCTGACCCAGAGCGTTTCGATTTCCAGCGTGTTCTTGATGCGCATGACGCGCGCGTTGGCGCATTGCGATGGGTCGCGGCGGAAGGCGTCATATATCGCCGCCCGGATCGTCTCTTCATCGGTCTCGAAAAACAGAGGCATGCGGCAGCGCTTGAGAGAGCCGCTGGTGAACATATTCTTCATCGTAATGGGAAAGTCAATCTTGTCGAAAAGGGTCTTCGACATGAAGTCGGCCAGCCCATAAGTGGTGGCGTTGCCGTGGGACGCCGGCGTCAGGTCGAGCACGGCGATGCGCTTGATGCGCGGCCGCTCCGGTTCGGCGTCGCCTTCGACCATCCAGCGGCCGATGATATTGGTGTCCATGCCGGCGCCGCTGATGTTCTTGCCCATCTCATCGACAATGAGCACGTCGATATCATCCACCGGCAGGCTCGGCATCAGCTCGCGCGAACGCTGCAGCAGGCGCTGATCGCCCTCGACGACGCCGTCGGCAGCGAAGCCTTCGAGATGCGCAACATTGTGGTAGCCATCTTCGACGACTCCGAAACCGGCGACGAAGTTGATGCTCTGCAGCAGGTGCTTGGCGACCACCGGCATATGATCACGCAGCCCGTCTCGGCCTTGCTGATGAATAGTGCGCGCGCCCGTCTCCTTGCCCAGCCCGATCGCCAGCATCTTCAGAAGGCCGCTTTCATGCGGGCCGTGAAAATCGGTGTGGACTTTGGTCCGGTTGGTGATGATCAGCCCATCGGCTTCGTAGACGTTCTTGTCGATGTAGGCGGGCATGCCCATGTGGGTGCTGCCTGTGTCGACCACCTCCATCGTGGCGCGAATGGGGCAGCCCACCGTCCCCTCGCTGATGCCCAGGCCATCGAGCACTTCGATTTGTCCGGCGGGTGTGGCGCCGCCATGGCTGCCCATAGCCGGCACGATGAAGGGCTCGCCGCCCGAAGCTTTGACCAGCGCCACCAGCTTCTTGGCGATGGCGTCGATGCTGGCGATGCCGCGGCTGCCAAAGCCGAGGGCGATGCGCTTGCCATTTACAGCGCTGGCCAGGCCGAGCCGGTCCCAATCGGCTTCCAGCGTCCGGTCAATGTCAACGGGTTCGCCCTTGGGCAAAGCCTGCTTGACGGGATAAAGGGTCGGGATCTTTACATTTTCCATAGCTCGGCTCATTCTGCTCGGGGTACTGACGTTGCGTCTATTGTAGCGAATACGCTGGCAGATTGCGAAGGGGCGCCTCAAGGGTAGTGTATCGAATTCGGTGGAAACAAATTACAACAACCACCTGTCAGCCTGTAGGGGCGTTTCGCTGAAACGCCCGCCGACTGGAAACTGGACGAATAGCAGGCGACTCGGTGAACCTCCCTAAAGCGCGCACAATCACAAGCACGGGCGGCGCGCAGACACTGCGGGTCAAACGCCCCTACAGACGCCTCATTTGCAGGTTCACTGTTTTGTGAGCCGAGTTGTGACTCGCGAGTGGCGGTGGTGAAACCCTAAAGCGATTCTAGAAATTCGCCATTCTCGGTTTATGCCGACTGCCGCATCTCGACCGGCAAGCCCACATCGGCGAGACGCTGCCGGGCAATCTCGATATATTCCGGAGAGATATCAATGCCGATGAAATCGCGGTCGTGCATGAGCGCCATCTTGCCGGTGGTGCCGGAGCCGCACATTGGGTCCAGCACCAGGTCGCCCGGATTGCTCCAGGACTTGATATGATCTTCCGCCAGTTTCTCCGGGAAAACGGCCGGATGCTGGAACGCGATCTTGTCTCTGGTTGTGCCGCCCAGTCCGACCGCGTAAGACCAGATATTCGTGCGCGTCTTCTCTTTCTTGAGTTCGCCTCGTTTCTTTTTGTTGATCCCATCCGGCAGTTTGTTGTGGGTGAGCAACTCCATGCCATGCCGTTGAGTAGGCACTTTTAGTGGATTGAATGTCGTCGGCTTGCCTTTGGACAGGACAAACATCATCTCATAGGCGTTGGTGTAGGCGTTGCTGCGCATGAAGGGCGTGTTCTTCTTCTGGTAGATCATCACGTCATGGGCGGAGAAGCCGATCTCCTGAAAATAGATGGCTTGGCGGAATGACGTGAGGCTGCGTCCCCCATTGATGCGATCGCCAACCACCCACACAAGCACCCCGCCAGGCGCCGTCACCCGGTAGAGTTCGTCCGCGATGTCCTCAAAGGGAAACTGGTAACCCTTGTAATCGCGCAATTTGTCATAGGGCGGCGAGGTCACCGTCAGCTGAATGATGTCGGCGGGCCAACTGCGCATAATGTCAACGCAGTTGCCGACGATCAATTTGCCTTGCCGTTGGACCGATTCGTTCGGCGCAACTGTTTTGGAATCAGCGCCTTCAATCTTGCCTTCTGCTTCCTGCCTAAAATCCGATTTAATCTGCTGCATACCAGGCTCCGGAATCCGGTCATCACAGTCGTTTCAATGGCATTCTGCGCACCATGCTTACCGACCTGCCTAACTAATCACCAGTATAATACTTGACACATGGCGGTATAGCAAATATTTTCTAATCGACAGATCTTTGCTAAAATCGCCGGACGCTGGCTGAACAAGGGACGCATGATGATGAGCGATGGCAAGCCGATTCTGCTGGACGGCGGGATGGGCCAGGAAATCTATAATCGCGGCGGCAAGGGCGGCTACGGCGAATGGGCGGTCGCCGCGCTTTACGAAGACCCGGCTCTGGTGCGCGAGATTCACAGCGACTACATCCATGCCGGCGCCGATGTCATCACCAGCAACACCTACGCCACGACGCGGTTTCGCATGGCGGCGGCGGGTATGGAAGACCGCTTCGAGGCGCTGCTGCGGACGGCGGGCCAGTTGGCCTCTGAAGCGCGCGCGACTGCGGGCCGCGACGATGTGCGCATCGCGGCAAGCCTGCCGCCGCTGGAAGCGAGCTATGTCAATGAATTCGAGCTGTCCTACGACGAAACGCGCGCCCAATTCGCCGAAATGATGGACCTGCTCGATGCCTATGTGGACATCTTCCTGGGCGAGACCTTGTCCACGTCCTTTGAAGCGCGCGCCTTCCTGCAAGCGGCGCAAGGGCGCGGCAAGCCAACCTGGCTGGCGCTCACGCTGGCCGATCACGGCAGTACAGACATGCGCGGCGGAGAGCGCCTGGCGGAGGTTGCCGCCATCGCGCGCGGTTATGCGGCCGATGCGCTGCTGATCAATTGCTGTACGCCGGACAGCATAAACGCCGCTCTGCCGATTCTGGCGGCGGTTGGATTGCCCTTCGGCGCTTATGCCAATGGCTTCGTCGAGATACCGGCCGCCTGGGACGAACGCGGCGGCGTTATGCAGCTCGAGACGCGCCGGGACTTGTCGCCCGAAGTTTACGCCGAGGATGTCAGGCGCTGGCTCGACGCTGGCGCGGCGATCGTCGGCGGCTGCTGCGAGACCGGGCCCACCCATATCGCGCGGCTGCGTCAATTGATCGACAGCGGGGAATAGACCGGAGATACAGCATGCAAATGAGAACGAAAACAGCGGTCATCACCGGCGCGGGGCAGGGCACCGGGCGCGCCATCGCGCAGCGCTTCGCAAAAGCGGGCATCGGCGCGCTGCTGCTTGGCCGGACGGAGAGCAAGCTGCGGCATGTGGCTGAGGAAGTCTCGGCCCTCGGCGGCGAAGCGAGCGTCCACCCGCTGGACCTGACCGATGACGCGGCGCTGACGGCTTTCGGCGCCGCCATGGACGGGGAGACGGTCGATATCCTGGTCAATTGCGCCGGCGACTGGCTCATCTCGCTGATGGACGATACCAGCAACGAGCAGCTTGATCACATCCTGCGCCTGAACCTGCGCGCGCCTTATATCTTGTCGCGCCTGCTGCTGCCGAGCTTGCGCCGCAGCGAAAACGCCAGCATCATCAATATCGGCTCGATGGTCACCACGATATCGGCGCCGACCGTCAGCGCCTACACCGCGGCCAAAGTCGGATTGAAAGGCTTGACCGGGTCGCTGGCGGCTGAGCTCAAGCCGGAGCGGATCCGCGTCGTCATGATCTCGCCGGGGCCGGCCGATACGCCGATGCGCGCCGCCGCCTCGCCGGGCATTGACAAGTCAGTCCTGGTGCCGCCGGAAACGATCGCTGACATGGTTTACACGATTGCGACGCTGCCGCGCGGCATCAGTACGAGCGATTTTCTGCTGTATTCCATGGCCTGGGAATAGGCAGCGACATCGAGCCCGTCGGCAGCGACATACTCGATAAGACAAAAAGGACGACTTGACAAGTCGCCCCTAAAGATTCCAGATTTGAAGGGCGGCCCTGACAAAGAGCCGCCCCGGTTTCGAGCGATAGACGATTACATCTCGTCCATCATCATCATCATCATATCGCCCATCATCATGTCGTCCATGTCGATGCCGTGGTAGGCGGCCAATTCGGACGGATCGCCATCTTCCGCCAACGCTTCCAAGCCGTGGCCATAATCAGGCTGACCGGAGGTGAAGAGGATGCCATGCTTCATCATGTCGTCCATCTTCATCTCGTCGTCCATCATCATCTCATCGTCATCGGCCATTTCATCATCGCCCATCATCTCGTCGTCGTCGGCCATCTCGTCATCGCCCATCATTTCATCATCGTCGGCCATCTCGTCATCGCCCATCATTTCGTCGTCGGCCATGTCGTCGCCTTCCATCATCATTTCGTCATCCATCATCATGTCGCCATGCGATTCGACGATCCAGAGGACGGGCGTGATGGGCGAGGCGTAACCCATGGACATGTCGGAGACGTTGTCGATGCGGACGGTGATTGTGCCCATGTCGCCGGGGGTCAGCGTCACCGAGACGAGCTCACCGGCGGTGGGATAGCTCAAGTTATCGTCGAGGTCGCTGGCGAGGCGAACGATGCCATCGCCGGCCGGGCCGCTGTTGGGCGCGCTTTGACGCGGCGCTTGGTACATGCCTTGCCCAATCGGCTCATTGCGTTCAGTGCCGAGGTCCCAATAATAAACCTGATCGGTGACATCGCCGCTGACCGGCGCGCCCATGTCGTAGAGGGCGATGCCGTATTCATTCGGCGCCAGGAAGCCATCGTTGGACTGGGCGAGCATGGTGGCGAAGGTCAGGGTGTCGCCCTCATGGGCATGGATGACGAATTCATAGGCGCCGCCGGGGAAGGCGATTCCCGGGCCATCCGCGCCAACGGGCACAGCCGCTACGCCGCCCTCTGCAATCATGCCGGTCATCATTGAGTCGTCAGAGCCCTCATGATTGTCGGCGAAAACCATGCCGCTACACATCAACAGCAGCACAGCCAGGACAAGAATTGATCTACGCATTTTTTACGCTCCTAAAACTTGGTATCAAGGCAGGACGTCCTGCAGTCTTAGACTACACCTGGAAGCTTGCCCTCTAGTTAAGAATCTATTACAGGCCGAGAACAAGTCATTCATGAATGTAATGACGGAGGGCGCGGCGTATATTTGTCTTTCAAGCAATTCACAGTGTTTTGCTGGCGCCCGGCGCTTAGCGTCCGCAAAACCCGGCTGCTCGCCCCTCTTGCCGCAGCGCGCTACTTCAAGTTCGCGGGACTGGCTCCGCGCTGCCATCATGCCTGGCTGATTAGACGGAGCCGGCAAGCCAGGCCCTCGGCTGCCAGTCGCTTGCGCAGCATGTCGTAAGCGCCCTCCCAGACATCCATCGCCAGCCACTGACGGCCCAGGCGGTCGGCGGCGACCGCGGTCGTGCCGCTGCCGCAGAAGGGATCCAGCACGATATCGCCCGGGTTGCTTGAGGCGCGGATGATGCGCTCGTAGAGGGCGAGCGGCTTCTGCGTGGGGTAGCCGGTCGCTTCCGGCTGATTGCCGCGCAAGGCGGGGATATCCCAGACATCGCGCATCGCCACCGTGCGGAAACAGCCGTTCGCGTCTTCGTCAATATCGATGTTGGAGAAGCCGTATCTGTGCGCGAGGTAAGACTTCTCCCGCTGCTGATGGAAGGTGTAGCGATCGGATTTGCTGTAGAAGAGGATGGTATCGTGTTTGCGGCTGAACCAACGCTTGCTTATGCCGCCGGTTTTGTAGTGCCAGATGATTTCATTGCGGCAGTTGTCGACGCCGAAGATGGCATCCAGCGCGAGCTTGACCGGGGCCTGCGCCTTGCCTTCGATCTGGAGATAGAGGCTGCCATCGCGCCGCAGAATGCGATGCAACTCCAATAGACGGATCGACAGCCAACCGAGATAAGCGCTCATGCCCTCGCCATGAATGAGCCGAGTGGCTTCGATCACCGCCCAAAGCGCGCCTTGCTCGGCGCGGAGGCGGTTGATGCGCTCGACCTCGGCATCGCGCGCCCAGGTCCAGCTGTCGCGGAAGCCGGCGCCGTTTTCGCGGCCACGGAAGTTGCGCCGCTTGTTGAAGGGCGGGTCTGTCGCGATCAGATGGATGGAGTCATCGGCGAGCCCCCGCAAGAAGGGCAGGTTGTCGCCCTGGTAGACGTTGCGGAGTTTTATGTCGCTGCTTGCCGTAATCATGGCCGCCAGATTGCCGCTTCAATGAAGCGCTCGCCATCGCCATCCGCCCGATCATTGATGTAATATGCGGCGACAACCGCCCCGTCATCAAGGACGACCGCGCGCACATAACCCATATCCCAATTGCCGCCGCCGCTGCGCAAGACGATCTCATCACCCCAGCTCGCACCCGCATCGACACTGATACGCGCGCAGATTTTGTAATCGTCGCGATTTCCATACATCAGCAGCAGGCGCCCATCCGCAAGTTGCTTCAGGCAGGGCGGGTTGCCGGCATGGCCCGGCCGCTGGAATTCGACCGGTCGATTCATAAAGCGCCAGGAGCGGCCGCCGTCATCGGAGGCGTAGAGGTCGATCCAGCTATAGCCGCGCGCGCCTTTGCGACAGCGCAGCGCGCTCAAGAGACGCCCGCCGTCCAATTGCAGCGACGATGGCATGGTGGCGAAATCGCCTTTTCCGCTCGGCGCCTCGCCCACCTCCGCCAGGCGCTCAAAACTCACGCCGCCATCGTCCGTGCGCGCGCAGAGCGTCTTGCCTTCTTCGCCATCGCCTTTGTTGACGCTCAGAAAGAAGAGCGATGAATGCGCGCCCTCAATCAGAGTGTCTGTGCGCGCGGCGATGCCGGCCGTCCCGAACATCGGCAGCCTGTAGGGCCCTTCCCAGCTGCGGCAGCGATCATAAGACAGGTAATAGAATGAGAAGACTCCGCGCTTCAGGCCGGTGCGCCCGACCAACAGAGCGAAATCGGGATGCTGGAATGAGAGCGGCTCCGGCGGAATCGGGGCCGTCGTCGCGCTCATGACTTCCGCCAGGCGCAAGCCCGCGTTCATGTGCTCATCAGCCGACAAGCCGCGTCCAGACGGGCGCGCCCCGTTAAAATCTTCCAGCCGCCAAGTCGCGCCTCGATCCAGGCTGCGCGCCTGCACATTCACGACCGGCTGGCTTTTGTCGATGGCATGGCCGCGCTCGACCGTCTTGAGCGCGCCGACGGTGAAGCCGACGACAATCTCGTCGCCCCAATGCCAGATGCCGTAGTTGGCCGGCCAGCCGGCGAAGCGCCCCGGCTCACGGAAGACGGTGACATGGCGCATGAATCAAGACTCCAAATGGCACATCATCTGCCGGATTTCGCCGAGGTGGTAGGCGCTGTGCGCAATAATGCCGAGCATGGATGACAATTCTGTGATGCCCTGCCATTCATCGGCATTGTCGAGGTGGCCCTTGATACGCTCGTAAGTCGTCTTCAAGTCCCCTATTTGCGCTGCCCACTCGGCCTCGTTGACCGCGCTGACTTCATCCCAGATCTGCTCCCAGTTTACCGTGCTCAAGTCGCGCCCGAACATGCGGTCTTCCAGCACCTCCAGGTAGTAGTGACTGTGCGCGACATGGGCGGCGATGGTGGCGCAGTTTCCCATCGGCTGGGAGGCTTGGGCGGCCGAGATCTCGGCGAGCGTCTCGAAGAGCGATGTGCCCGGGTCGAGGTAGGCGCCCTGGACGCTTTCGAAGGTCTCGGTCAGCAGGAAGCGGAAGCCGGCGGCGACTTCGCTGATGTCGATTTGTGCGGGCATGGCGTTTTTCCTTTACTTCTTGCTGCCGCGAATCGAGGGTTCGCGGGAGAGTTTGTGGCGCAGAATGTCCAGCGGGCCGCCGTCGGCGAGGATGGCGTCCGGCAAACCGAGGACTTCGCTATAGAAGCGGCGGTCGAGGATTTTGCGGTTCTCGTCGATGTCGAGTTCGTGCAGGGGTTTGAGCGGGAGTTGGCAGGTCTCGTCGAAGATTTGGGCGGCGCGCTGGAGTTGGTCGGCGGAGAGGGCGGTGACGTCGAGGATGGGGAGTGTGGCGAGTGTTGTTTTGGTGATTACCCCGCGCCCGGGCTGCTGCCTAGACGAGTGCCACCAGAACATTAGCATGGCAAGCAGTGTATTTCCCCACAACACCAGCGCCTTTTCATGGTCTTCGGACGGTAGTTGAATAGAAATCCAGGCGCGCCCTCCGATTGTTTTTCGAGATGTGAACTGCATTGCAGTGGATTGACTGTTAAAGCGGAAATCCAGACTGGAATGGCAGTGCGAGGCGGTTGAAAAAACATTGGCAACTTCTTTATCGACGCGACGTTGCTCTTTTTTTGAAGAAGCTTGATATGGGATCCCGTCGTGATCTGCCTCAAATACCATAGTCCTTTCGCGGTCAGCGTCATGCGCTGATAGTACAGGATATGTTGGCACTTCATCGCCTTGCAGTGGACGTAGATTAAATGGTCTTCTTTGCCCGTCCCGTTGTGTTTTGCTGACTTGTAAGTGATACGGTCCTATACTGCCAATTTCCGATACCTGAGCCATTGGTAGATCTAGCGTGTCCTCACTTTGCTGGGTCGGCAACCAAATCCGTTCCATGCTCGCCAGTTGGTAGGCACACTGCGCTATCGAAAGATCTGCAATTCGCGCGAGTTTCCAGCCTCCGCTGTTAGGCAGAATAGCGGAGATCGCTTGACCAACTATTTCATTACCAAAATAGATCGCGCTTCCTCCACTTGGTCCGTCTTCGAGTCGCCTCAATGTCTTATCTCGTATCATCTGACGAATCTGCTGGGAAACATTCAAGCTATAAATTGAATAGCTGGGAGCTTCGTTTAGAACGACGAAAGTGGCTCTGAATTGGCGTCGACCGCTTCTCTGGCCAATCACCAAGCAGTCGCCCATTCCCGTATCGGCTGAAAATGATACCAAATTATCCCTTCCTGAAATTGAAATCAGGATAAGGCCATCATAAGCTCCTCGCAGTTGATTCCGGCACTTTTCCCAAGATGACCCAGTTAGCAAAGTTAATGGCATTACCATTGCTAACATACCATCAATTTTGAGCTTTCTGTCCGCAAGCGCCAGGAATGTAGATGCTTCGCCGGCGCTGCCATGAGCGACCGTGTTCTTGGTCAATTCTTTCGCGGCTTTTGCCATGGCTTTCTGTTCGGTGGCGGTCGCGCCAAAGGCGGCAAAGTTGGGATTAGGCGTATCTGGAATCCGGCGCTCGAAATTGTTCGGCCGCGTAAAAGGCGGATTCATAATCACCATGTCGAAAGACCCGTGCGGGGCGTAGCGCCAAATATCAACATCCGCGCCTTGAGTTGCTTCAATCGCCTTCGCCGTGATTTCCAAGCCTTGAAGCATTTCGCCTTGACGCAGCAGGTCAATCGAGCCGAGCTTGACCTCGCCATCGGCTTGCACGCCATAGGGCGCGGTAAAGATGGCGCTCTCGTCATACTGCACGTGCGGTTGAGCTCCCGCCAGCATGGATGCAGTCAAGTGCGCCGCCGCCGGCAAGATGTCACAGCCGACCAAGGCGCGCGCCATCATCTTCGGATGAATCGCTTCGGTATTGCCGCCATGGAGTTCGTGCAGTTGGCTGATGCGTTGGTACGCCGTAGTCAAGAGAGTGCCCGTGCCACAGGCAAAATCAGCGATGCGCAAGGATGCGATGGCATTCGGATTTGACCAGTCGCCATCGCTTAGTAGTGTGTTTTCGTCGATTGCCAAACCGACCAGAAGCGCAGCCGACGCCGGAGTCGTATAAAACGCGGCTAAGAATTTCCGGTCAGATATCAGCTTTTGGAATACCGTGCCAGTGAGATCGTGCGACCGAACGACGCCGATTTCCGCTAGTATTGTCGCCGTCCGGGCGAGCCGTCCAACAAGCTCATGACTTTGGATGTTGGGGATGGCGCGTAGAATGCGAAAAGCTATATCGAATATGGGAAAATAATCGACCTTCAGTATCCTGTTCCAGTCGTCGAGAATCGCTGGAATCTGCAAGCCTGCACTACTATATTGTAATTCAGCCAGGTTACGCACATCGGCTAACTGACCGTGACCGCCTGCGAGATATTCGTGAAATATAAAGGCGTTGACCAATATGACCATAGCCATGCGCCGCGTCTGCGTACTGTCTTGCTGATGCAATTCATCCGCAATTTTCTGCACGGTAGCGGGGTGATTTTTCGCTAAGTCATTTAGGAGATTTGCAGCTTGTGTGACACCCTGCTCAAAGTCGTCCGCCGCTCTTTCGACAACTATTGGCGGTATGGACGCGGATTGTACGAGCAATGACAAGTGATTTACGCCGCCGCTCACCCAACCGCTCTGCGGATAGCGCTCGAATTCCGTCGCGTCTTTGCCGGAAAAGAGGGCAAACTCAAGATCGTCTGCTGACTTTATTGCGTTCTTTAGCTTACGCCCTTGATAATCGCGAAATCTCTGTGGCAGGCGAACAGCTATTGACGAGAGTATCTTTCGACCAGACCCGATAAGGCCTTCTCCCAGCCTCGCCAGCGCTTCGGGCTCCACCGTCACCGCCGGCAGCACTTCCGTCTCGATGACGACGGGCGCGGTATAGGGTTCTGTAACCAGAATATCGGGGCGCAATCCGCTTGCCCCGGCGAGCAGCCCCGTCGTCTCGGAGCGCACAACTTCCGGCCCGCGCCAAGCCCAGCGCGTCCCGCGAAGCAGCTCCGCAATCGCGTCGTTTATCGTGTGTTCAGTCGTCGCCATGCCTCTGCGCTCAAATCAAAATGAAAGCTCTCTACCTATTCTACAAAGCAGAACCACTTGCCAACAGCCACAGCCATTCCATTATAATGTTTATACCAGCGCAAGACTTCATTCACACTTGCCGGATATGCTGTAGCTGAGCCACGAATCGAAAAGGAGGCGCGACATGCAAGGCGAAAAGATCAGAAAGAGCGAGGCGGAATGGCGCCGCGAGCTCAGCCCGGAGCAGTACGCCGTCCTGCGCCAACAAGCGACCGAGCGCCCCTTCAGCGGCAAGTACGTCAATAGCAAGGTCGCCGGCATGTACGCCTGCGCCGCCTGCGGCCAGGAGCTGTTCTCCTCGGCCACCAAGTACAACTCCATGAGCGGCTGGCCCAGCTTTTGGGATGTGGTCGATGATGGCAACGTCTCGCTGCACGAGGATCGCAGCCACGGCATGCGGCGCGTCGAGGTGGTCTGCAATCGCTGCGATTCGCACCTGGGGCATGTCTTCGATGATGGCCCGCGCGACAAGACCGGCCTGCGCTACTGCATCAACTCCTGCGCCCTCGATTTGAAGGCAGACGCCTCATAATCGGAATCGTAGAGCGCGTCATCTACGCGCGGCGCCGATGCGCCCGCAGCACAGCCCGATAACTCCCCTCTCCAACGCATTGGGGAGGGGCCGGGGGAGGGGTTGGATTGGAACCCAAACACGAACGCCGCGAGCGCTACAAGCACAGCCGCCCGCTCCCGACGCGCTGGCGCGACAACGATGTCTACCACCACATCAACAACGTCATCTATTACGAGTTCTTCGACACCGTCATCAACGGCTATCTGATGGAGGCGGGCGGGCTGGACTTCAGCGCGGGCGAGCAGGTCGGCTTCGCGGTTGAAACGCATTGCCAATTCTTGAAGCCGGTGCGTTTTCCTGATGTTGTGGATGCCTGCCTGCGCGTCGGGAAGCTGGGCAACTCCAGCGTGCGCTACGAAATCGGCATCTTCAAGCGCGGCGACGAAGAGCCGGCGGCGGTCGGCTATTTTGTGCATGTCTTCGTCGACCGGCTGAACGGGAAGCCGATGCGGATCAGCGGGCGGCTGCGGGCGGCGATGCAAGCCTTGCTCGTCTCAAGCGGTCGCTAATGCACGCCGAGGTAGCCCTTGATCATCTCCTCGTCACGCAGGCATGCTTCCGCGCTGCCCTGGAAAACCAACATCCCCTCGCGCAGGACAAAAGCATAATCGCAGTACTGCAATACTCGGCGCGCGTTTTGCTCGACCACCACCAGCGTGATGCCCTGTTGACGCAATGCCACCAGGATGTTGAAAACATCGGTGGCAATAGCGGGCGCCAGGCCCGCGCTCGGCTCATCCAGCAGCATGATATTCGGCTTGCTCAGCCAGGCGATGGCGATGGCCAGCATTTGATGCTCGCCGCCGCTGAGGGTGACGGAACGCTGTGCCCCCCGGCGGCCCAGAATGGGGAAGATGTCCAGCAGTTCTTTCAACGCCGTTGGGCGCTCCGCCTTGGGCAAGCTGCGCAGGCCCAGTTGCAGATTCTCCCGAACGGTCAATTCGCCGAATATATTCTCGCGCTGCGGCACGTGGGCGATGCCCAGTTGGGAGATGTTTTCGGTCGGCGTGCCGATCAGCTCCCGTCCCTGTAACTGAATCGAACCGCCGAAGACCCGATTGAGCCCCATAATCGCCTTCATGAGTGTGCTCTTGCCGGACCCGTTGGGCCCCAGCACCACGCTGAACTGCTGCTCGGCGAAACTCAGGCTGAGATCTTGCAGGATTTCCAGCTTGCCGTAACCGGCTGTCAGATGGCTGATGGTGATCACGTCGACGTCTCTCTCTTGTGTTCTGGCTGTGGGGGCGAGGTCGCGTAGACACTGACCGCCGGCGGTGACTCGCCCGTATGCGTCTGCGCGCCTGACGGGTGGGCGACCCAATGGCTCGCCCCTACAGATTGTGCTCTTTAGCCGACGACATAAATTGTCGCCCCTACATTTGGTAGTGGGCGCGCCGCTCACTCCCCAAAATAGACCTCGCGCACGGTGGCGTGGTTGGCGATCTCGGCCACCGACCCTTCGGCCAGCAGATTGCCCAGGTGCATCACGTAAACGAAATCGGCGAAATCGAACAAAATCTCCAGCCGGTGCTCGACGATCAGGAAGGTGATGCCATGATCCCGGCGCAAACGCGCGATCTGTTCAAAGATCTCGTAAGCCAGCTTGGGCGCGACGCCGGCCGTCGGCTCATCAAGCAGCAGCAGCTTTGGCTGCCCCATGAGCGAACGGGCGATCTCGAGCAATTTCATCTGCCCGCCCGAAAGATCGGAAGCCAGCGTGTCATAATGCTGCAGCAGCTGCACCTGCTCCAGCACAGCCAGCGCCCTCTCCGCATGCTTCGCTTCTTCATCGTGCCAGCTATGCCACAAGGGAGCGTACCAAGGGCCTTCGCCTCTCTGATTCTTGACCGGCAGCAGCATATTGTCGAGCACGGTCATCTTCAAATAAAGCGCCGGTTCCTGGTAGCCGCGGGCGATGCCTAGTTGGAACACCTCATCGGGCGGCCGGTCGCTGATGTCGTCACCAGCGAAAAGCACTTGACCGGCGCTGCGATGGGTGGCGCCGGCGATCAGGTTGATCAGCGTGCTTTTGCCCGAGCCGTTGGGGCCTATCAATCCGACGATGGCCCCTTCCGGCACCGTCAGCGAGACATCGTCCACCGCGCGCAGCCCGCCGAAATCCTTGCGCAAATTCTTTAGTTCGAGGAGCACTGCGACCCCCCTCTAAATCTCCCCCTATTGCAATAGGGGGAGACATTGCAGTCCTTGCGGAATACACGCAAGAAGGGCTGCTCCCCCTCCCTGATGCTTCGGATGCTCGCCATAGAGATGGCGAGAGGGGGTTGGGGGGAGGGGTTGGCCACAGAACGGCTCGCCCCTACATAGCTCGACTGGGGCGCGGGGGTCATAGCGGCTTCGCCTCACGACTAATCAGCCGCTTGGCCACATCGTGCGCATTGGTCGTCAAGCGCGATTCGGGCAGCAGACCGCCCGGGCGGTTGCGCAGCATCCACAGCAGAATGAGACCGAAAGCGATGAAGCGCACGTAGTTGAATTCAATCTCCGAGCCGCTCATGTTTAAGACGATGGCGCCGATCTGGGTGAAGCGGTCCAGCAGGGCGATGAGCAGAGCGCCGAGCAAAGCGCCGCGATTGTTGCCGATCCCGCCGAGCACAACCATCACCCAGACATCCAAGGTCAGATTGACGACATAATCGTTGGTGTTGACGAAGCCGGTGTTGAGAGCGAAGAGCGCGCCCCCGACAGCGGCGATCACTGAGCCCACCGCCATGATCTGAGCGCGCGCCAGCGAGACGCCTTTGCCCAGGCCGCGCGTGATGTCTTCATTTTCCCGCAAGCCTTTCAGCATGCGGCCGTAAGGCGAGTGAATGAGCCGCTGGCTATAGATATAGGCGAGCAGCGCCAGCGCCAGCGCCAGCAGCATAAAGAGCAGCGCGCTGGCCCGCGGATCGTCGACAAAATAAAAGGGCTGGGCCACGCCCGAAATCCCGTTGTGCGAGCAGATGAAATCATCCGCGCCGCGCACGACGATGCGCACGGTCTCGCCGCCGACCAGCAGCACCAGCGCCAGGAACCATTCTTCTTTCAGCCGCAGCGTGATGTAGGACACCGCAAAGCCGACCGCGCCGGCGATGGCCGCGGCGATCAAAAAGGTCAAAGCCAGGTTGATGAAACCGGCAACCGGCTGGCTCGCCATGATTTCGGAACGCAACTGCAACGCGCCGCCCATGGTCGGTCCACAGGGGTGGATGGCGTCAAAGCCGGCCAGCAGCGGCAGCAAGCGCGTATAGGTGATGCCGGCTGTGTAAGCGCCGATCGAAATAAACAGCGCCTTGCCGAAGTTGGGTACGCCGGCCACGCCATATTCAAGATTCAGGCTGATCGACATCAGCGAATAAATGCCGAAGAGTGTCAACACGGTGACGGCTGTCGCGCCGATGTCGATGTTGATCATCGATCCAGATCTCCGGCGCGCCGGAAGATTTCGGTGAAGCCTTGGGGGCGCAGCAACAGAACAGCGATGATGATGATGAAGGGAATGGCCGGCTTGTAGGCCAGGTCGACGCCAAGATTGAAATTGAGGAAAAGCATCAGCGTGTTTTCCGAAAACGCGACCACATAAGCGCCGAGAATGGTGCCGGAAAAGCTCGACAAGCCGCCCAGTATCGCCGCCGCGAAGACGGAGATGATCGCCGCCCAGCCCATCAGTGGATGGACTGCCGATTGCAAACCCCAGAGCGCGCCGGCCACGCCCGCCAGGCCGCCAACGAGCAGCCAGGTGTATTTCTTGACGCGCTCGACCGGGATGCCGATGACCCGCGCCAGACTGCTGTTGTTGGCCAGCGCCCGCATCTCGCGCCCCAAGGGCGTCGCATTCAGCAGCAATGTCAGCAAGATGACGAGCAGGATGCTGGTCGGCGCCACCCAGGCGAACAGATTCGAGAGGATCAAAGGGCCTTCACGGAAGAGAATCGTCAGCGGAATGCGGATGCGCAGGTCGAAGAGATTGAAGTAGTCGGCCATCAAAAAAAGGATGTAACGAACGATCAGGCCGTATGCGAACGAAGCCAAGATCAAGGTGTAAAGCGATACCTCGCGGCGTTCCAAAGGCTTGAACACGGCGATATGACTGATGAGCGCGGTCAGCGCGCCCACAGCAAAGGCGGCCGCCATAATCGCAAGCGGGTTCAGCACACCCGACAGGGAGACGATGAGCGCTGCGTATGCGCCGGCGGTGACAAATTCGGCATGGGCGAAATTCGGCAGCTTCATGACGCTGAAGGTCAGCGTGATGCCGAGGGCCATCAAAGCGTACAAGCTGCCGATTTGAATCGTATTGACTAGCGAGGTGGTCAGTAGCGAGGGTGGCATGGCAGTCGGTCGTCCCGCATTTCCGATGAAACCCCGCCCCCACAAAGAGGGCGGGGAAGGCTGAATCTATCAAGTGCTTTGCGATTTTCCCCTTCCCGCCTGGTGGGGGGGGCGCGTAGACAC
>WTGN01000004.1 GCA_011523545.1 Chloroflexota bacterium
AGAGATTGGTGCCGACCTCGGTGACGAAGTTGTCGGTTTCCACCGCGCTGGCGCAGAGCACAACCGGAACGCCCTGCATCATCGCCCGCTCGACCGGCGCCGACAAAGCGGCCGCGCCCATCGGCACCAGGATCAGCGCGTCCGGTTCCTGCGCCAGCAGGTCTTCGACCTGAGGCACCTGAATATCGGCGCTGGCTTGGGCGTCGCCATACAGAAATTCTGACACGACATCCTCGCCCAGATGGTCCACGTACCAGTATGCGTGCGCGTCAAATAGCGCCGACCAGGCGTTGCTCGTGCCTTGTGCCGCCAAAGCGATACGATAGGGCGGATCCTTGGCAAATTCGCTCGTGTCATACTCTTCATTCAAGCGCGGAATCACACTCTGCAAGTAAGGCGACGCATCAATCATCTCTTGCGTGATTTCAAACGTCATCATGCCGTCGTCCTGGCCAAGCGACACAATCGACGTGCCGAGCAGCAGCGACAGAACGAACAGCCCACAAATCAGTTTCCTCAACATTAGCTTTTCTCCCTAATCAAACTATTGGTCAAACGTCTTAGTTCGTTTGACCTGTCGGCTAACATCTCTGTCTTTCGCGGTCGCCCTCCTTTTCACTTCAGTCCTTATTCCTCGGTGCTGGCGACGCTATACAGGGTAACGGCGCCCAGGATCACTAAACCCTTGATGATGAACTGCACTTCGATGTCCAGGCCCATCAGTATCGCCATCGTGCTCAAGATTTGAATCATCAAAACGCCGGCGATAGTTCCCAGCAAGCCGCCGCGCCCGCCGACGAAGGCCGTCCCGCCGACGATGGCCGCTGCGATGGAATCGAGTTCCAGTCCGGTGCCGATGAAGCGGTCGACATAGCCGACGTAGCCGGTGAGCACAACGCCGGACACCACCGCCAGGCAGCTGCCAAGGATGTAAACGGAAATGCGAATGGCGTCGACCGGAATGCCCGATAGATGGGCCGCCTCGCTGTTGCTGCCCACGGCGTAGACCTTGCGCCCGTAGGCAGTGCCGCGCAAGACGAAAATGAAGAAGGCGTTCAGGCCCAGCCACAATAGCAGCGGAATCGAGAGCACGAACCAGGATTGATTGACGATGCCCAGAATATCCGGCACGAAACCACCGGGCACGCCTCTGGTGTAGGCTTGCGTCGCGCCCTTGACCAGCACCAGCATGCCCAATGTCGCCACAAACGGGGGCACGCGCCGCTTCGTCACCAGGACGCCGTTGCCGGCCCCGATCAATGCCCCGAGCGCCAGCGAAATCAGAATCGCCGGAATCACCATTTCATCGCGACCGTTGGTCACTTCCGCCACCACAATCGACGTCATGAAGAATATGCCGCCGACGGAAAGATCGAGACCGGCGACCAGCAGAATCATCGTCTGGCCGATCGCAACAATGCCCAGTTGCGACGCCTGCCGCATCACAACCGCAATGGTGTTGACATCGTATAGTTTCGGCGTCAGGACCGCCGCGGCCAGCAATAGCGCCAGCAGCGCGATGTATACGCCATAGTTGGCTATGAAAGCGCGCAGCCGCCAGTTGGCGCCAAGCGCCGGATTGAACCGGGTCTTTGCCAGGCTCATGCGCTTCCCCTTATGACCAAGCGGGTTTGCCGGCTTCGTCCGGGACTCCCCGGGGGCGGCGTTTAGTGCGGGGCGGCCGGCGCATCCTGGTCATCCAGATACTTCGCCGCCCATTCGACGCCTTCCCAGGAGATCGTCTTTTCCGGCGTAATCTTAACCAGATATCGCGGACGCACTCTCGATGGCTCCAGATACTCCGGGCCGCGCTCGCCCAAATACCGGGTCGACATCCGGCGCCCGATTTCCAGCCACTCTCCTTCCATTATGGCCGGCCCCGCGACAACTTCCGCCGGGCCGCGGAATAAGACCCTGGTGTAGGGACTGCTATCGAGGGCGCAGGACACCGAACAGCGCGGAAGGCGCAGCAGATGCTGGGCGAAGATGGTTTTCGCGCGCGGGATGATCCACATGTGCTCGCCATCCCATTCCTGCCAGACCGGGGTGATGTAGGGATCGCCTTTGCTGTCGACGGTGGCGATGCGCGCGACGATGGGACCATCGAGGAATTCCTGGATTTCCTCGGCGTTTAATGCCCTCATCTTGCCCATCCACTCGGGGTATTCACGTTTTGCGCTCATAAACTGTCCTTTCCGCAAGAAGACTCTTTCAACTGGTCATGCCATAGTCGACCGGTACTGGCCGATATTCAGGCTCTCCCAAAGTATATCCAATCTTGCGGGGGCTGCCACAACTTTAAGGTGACCGCCTAGACGAACTCCAAACGCGCGCCTGCCGCCGATTCCGGTTCGATTGTGACCTTGGCGCCCGCCGTCTTGAAGCGTATGCGATAGGGCACGGGCCGGTTCAGCGCAATATGCTCATGCAGTGGGCTGCGCTCATCATCGGGCGTCAAGTACTCCAGCCGGTGCGGCCCCAGCTCGTAGGCATAGCCCGAAGCCTGCAAGGCATCGTCGCGAATTGGCCTGCCGCCTTCGCCCAGGACGGCGCTCATGACGCGCGCCGCCAAGCCGATATCGCGGGCGGCCAGCGTGATGCTGTCGATGCCGGTGACGCCATTCTCGTGATCCTTGTCCTTGGGCAGGCGTTCTTCGCGCGGCGTTTCATCTTCGATGATGAAAGGGATGAGACCCTGGAACTGCCCGTAGATTTCGTTATTCAGCCAGGACAATTGATAGCCGTCAAAGCGGACGCGGCTCAAGCCGACCAGCGGGCTCATCTCGACGCCTTGCCCGGCAAAGACAGCGTAGTCGCCGCGAATGTCATCGGTCTGCATGCAGAAGTCGATTAGACCGCCGCCTCGGCCGTGCACCGCCTCCCACCAATAATGTTTTGGGCTGTCTTCGTAGAACGAGAGCAACTCAATGTAAGCGCCGTCAGCCAGCCCGATCAACGAATTATAGGAGCCGATCGGGTGCCGTCCGCCGTCAACAACATTGAATCCGAGCGCCTTGAAGGTCGCCGTCAGCGTATCCAGGTCGGGTCCCGCAATCACGATATGGTCGATTCCAAGCAGCATATTTGTCTCCAGGTCATAGAGGTCTATCGCGCGAGTATATCATGCGGTCGGCTGGCTTTCCTTGACGAAAGGGGCCGAGTTCGTTCTACTTGTATGCCAAAGGATTTTTGTGGAGCAAACGCATGAAAATGACAAGCGATTTGCATGTGGTCGGCGGCGGCTATTTTGGATTCGGCTTATCCGGCCACCTGGACTGTCACGTCTTCGTCCTCAACAGCGGCGATGAACTCGCTCTGGTTGACCCCGGCATGGGCATGGAGCGCGACTTCGATACGATACTCGACAACATCCGCGGCGACGGGCTGGATCCCGCCAAGATCCGCAAGCTGATCCTGACGCACTATCATTGCGATCATATCGGCGCGGCGGCAGAAGCGCAGAAGCGGCTCGATGTCGAAGTTTATGCGTCCGCCTTCGCCGCCCCTGTCATTCGTGAAGCGGACGAAAAAGCGGTCGCGCTTGATGTCGCCAAGGCGGCCGGTTTCTATCCCGACGAGTTCTTTCTGCCGCCCTGCCCCGTCGATGTGGAGCTGGTCGAGGGCGACGTGGTCAAGGTCGGCAATCTGGAATTGGAGACCTTTGAAACACCGGGCCACTGCGATGGCCACCTCAGCTTCCTGATGCGCGGCGGCGATCGAACTTATTTACTCGGCGCCGACCTGGTGTTTTGGGGCGGCAAAGTCGTCTGGCAGAACATCCACGACTGCCGCATCGACGCCTACGCCGACAGCATGTTCAAGCTGGAGCCCTACGACTTCGACGCCTTGATTCCCGGGCACTTGCAAATTTCCCTGACTGGCGGCAAGGCGCATCTTGACGCGGCTTGCGCGGCTTTTCGCCAGTTGGGCGTCCCGCCGAATCTGCTGTAGCCCTAAGCGAGCCAGATAGCATTTCCAGAATTTTGCTTGACATAGTAAACGTTTTCTAATATGCTCTCAAATTATAGTAAACGTTTTCTATATTTCTGGAAGTTTGGCTGCTGTCTGTGGTCACGATCAAAGAAGTCGCTCAAATCGCTGGCGTGTCAATCGCTACTGTTTCGCGGGTAATGAGCAATAGCGATTATCCGGTGAGCCCGCAGACGCGCGAAGCAATTCTTCAAGTCGCGGAAGATATCGGCTACTCGCCGAACCGCGCCGCCCGCAGCCTGCGCACCGAACGCTCTTCGCTGATAGGCGTCATCCTCGACAACTTCTCCTCTCAATGGGCGCCCATCATCATCCGCGGCATCCAAGATATTCTGCACAACAGCGGTTACTTCACGCTCGTGGTCAACATCCCCTGGGAGAAGTACTCGCAGGCGGATGTGGTGCAGGACATGCTGGGTCATTCCGTAGACGGTTTCATATTCGTTGAAACCTGGCATCCGGTCCGCGAACGCCGAGATATGTTGAACAATCGGCCTTACGTCATTGTGCATCGACTGTTTCACGAATCGGACCCTTACAGCATCATCCCGGATGAAAGGCAGAACAGCGCGCTGGTGGTGCAACATCTCCTGGCGCTGGGGCACCGTAAGATCGCTTATATCGCCGGCGATGAGCGCTATTTTTCATCGGCGCAGCGGCTCAACACCTACCTGGACACGATGCGAGCCGCCGGCATTGAAGTGGGCGATGGCTGGATAGTCCAGGGCGAATGGCAGGTGCCCAGCGGCTACCAGAGCGCCAAACGTATTCTCGCCGCCGTTCAAAAGCCCAGCGCCATCGTGGCCGCAAATGATGGATTGGCTTATGGCGCCCTGCTTGCGGTGCAAGACGAAGGGCTGCGCGTACCGGAGGATGTCGCGATTGTAGGCTATGACGACCATGAGATTTCGCGCTTCGCAAACCCGACGATCACGACGGTCACCTTGCCGCTCTTTCTGATGGGACAGGTGGCGGCGGAAAACCTGTTGTGCCAGCTCCAAACAAGCGAGCGCGAATACGCGGAGCAGCTGATTCCCGGTGAGTTGATCGTTCGCCAATCCTGTGGCGCGCCCGAAGGCAGAGCGGTTTATGCCCGTGACTACGCGCGTGACAAGATGGACGCGTCAAGTTAAGCTTTCAGGGAGGCTATATGGTAGAAACTTGCGGCACAAGATGTTATCTTAACCGAATGAGCAAGTCCAAGCAGGAGGACAATGCGATGTCTTTTGGCAGATTAACTAAGCTGGCGCTTCTGGCGCTTTTGGTAATCGCCGCGCTGCCGCTCGCGGCGCAGGACGACCAGATCAATATGACAATGTGGGTGCGCACCATCAGCTTCCAGACGCAGGCGCTGGTAGACGAGTGGAACGCCAACAACGACAGCCAAATCGAATTGACCGTCATCCCGTCTGGCGAGTTCGTCACCAAGATGGGGGCGGCCATCGCCGCGGGCGAACCGCCCGATATCGCCAGCATCGACCTCATCTACACGCCGGCATTTTCTTCGGCCGGTCAACTGGTCGATATCACCGAATGGGTCAGGGCGCTTCCCTACGCCGACGATCTGACCCCGGCCCACATGGAACTTGGCATGTATGAGGGGCGCAACTATGCGGTGCCGACCGCTGTCGATGGCTCCTTCATCATCTACAATGTCGACCTGTTTGAGCAGGCTGGTTTGGATCCGGATAATCCGCCGTCAACCTGGGGCGAAATGTTGGATGCGATGCGCGCCATTGACGCGCTCGGCGACGACATTTACGGTTACTGGTACTCACTTGGCTGCGCTGGCTGCAACGCCTTCACCTTCCTGCCCTTCATCTGGGCCAGCGGTGGCGATGTGCTGAGCGACGATTACTCGGAAGCGACCATCACCAGCGACCCGATCGTGCGCGAGTCGCTTGAGTTCTATAACGCGATTTGGGAGGAAGGGCTCGTCCCCGAGGGCGCCAGCATTGACAACGGCAGCAACTTCACCAACGCCTTCGCCGGCGGCAATATCGGCATGGCGGGTACGGGTAACTTCAGCCTCAGTCGCTACAAGAACGAGTTCCCCGACATACACTTCGACCTGTTCCACATTCCGGGCAAAGACGGCGGCACCGCGTCCTTTGGCGGCGGCGACGTCATTGCCATTCCGGCCGGCACCGAGCACGCTGAAGAAGCCTGGCGCTTCATCGAGTGGACCTTGACCGAGGGACCCCAGATTGATATCTATGCCGCGAATGGTCAGATTCCCGTACGGCTTTCGCTAGCCGACAACGAATACTCGCGGGAGGACCCGCGCTTTGTCACCTCCGGCAGCGCGCTGTCAGTCGGCCACACGCCTTACACCGTCGTCTACAACGACTTGTTCAACGACCCCAACGGGCCCTGGCTGGAGATGCTGCAGGTAGGGATCCTGGACGGGGATATCGACGGCGCGCTTGAGCTCGGGCAAGAGCGATTCACGCAGATTATGGAAGGCTAAGCCTTCCGCTCTTGAGGTTCTGCCGGGCTTCGGTCCGGCAGCGCCTTCCATCCGGCTATTCATGCAGGTGCGTCACGCCGCGACTTGCGAGCCGGTTGGCACTCGCAATGCTATGAAAGATTCAACTATTGATTAGGCAAGCCGCCGTCTGGAACCTCAGTTGGGAACAGCGCCGCAAGCTGACCGGCTTCCTCTTCGTGCTGCCGACGGTGGCTTTTGTCACCATTTTTTTCATCGTGCCCCTGGGGCTGACATTCTTCATTTCCTTGCACGATTGGCCGCTCTTTGGCGACCGCGCTTACATCGGCTTCAGCAATTACTCCGAGTTGGCGGCTGATCGTCAATATGTCAAGAGTTTGAATTTCACCTTTCGCTACACCCTGCTCATAACACCGCCTATATTCATTCTCGGTTTCATCCTAGCGTCTCTCGTCCGCCGCAAAATCCGCTTTGTCGGTATCTTCCGCACCATCTTCTTTATGCCGGTTGTGATCGGCCTGGGCGTATCGAGTCTGCTCTGGGTCTGGCTTCTGGATGATCGAGTCGGCATCTTCAACAAGATTCTGCTCGACCTGAATCTGGTACCGAAGGCGCAGCTCTTCCTGGGCCGGCCAAATACCGCGATGAATGTCATCATCCTCTCCGTGGTATGGAAAACTGTTGGATTTACGATGATCCTGCTGCTGGCGGGCTTGCAGGCGATCTCTGACGAACTGTACGAATCGGCCGAGGTTGACGGCGCCGGTTATTTCAAGAAGCTATTTTACATAACCCTGCCTTTGATGCGCCGAACCATCGCGCTTGCCTTAGTCATTTCCGTCATCGGCTCGGTTCTGGCATTCGATCAATTCTATATCATGACGCGCGGCGGGCCGCGAAACAGCACAATCTCCATCGTCTACTGGATCTTTAACAACTCCTTCACCTATTTCAAGATGGGTTACGGTGCGGCGATGTCAATTGTACTGCTTGGGATTCTAGTCGCGCTAACTGGCGCTCAATTATACATTCTAAGGGAAAAAGATTAGATGGCCGCGACTTCACCAGAGAAGCCGCAAACCCTCAGCGGCGCGATGACACAGCAGGAAATCCGCCGATTACGCCGTCGCGCGCTCCTGTGGCTGCGATACCTCGTATTGGTAATCTTGGCAGTTCTCTTCCTGTTTCCCATCTTCTGGTCCTTCATCAATTCGATCAAATTGCCGGCCGAGGCGTTGGCTGTGCCACCAACTTATTTGCCCACGCGCATTTCTTTCGACAATTACATTGAGCTCACGACTTATGGGCGCGCGGGTGAAAAAGGCCAAGACGATCTGGGGCTGATACAGCATGTTTACAACAGCACAGTGGTCGCGCTGATAACCGTCATCGGCAGCATTGTTCTAAGCACATTGGGCGGCTACGGATTCGCGCGATTCAACTTTCCCGGCAAGAGTGTACTGTTTATCATGGTGCTTTCCACCTTGATGATCCCCTTTCAATCGATCTTGATTCCGCTCTTCGTCATGCTGGTGCAAGTCAAATTGCATGACACGCTTTTCGGGCTCGCTCTGGTATATATTACATTCCAACTGCCTTTTGGCATCTTCTTAATGCGCAACAGCTTCCTCGCCGTGCCACATGAAATTGAAGAATCGGCGCTGCTGGACGGCTGCAGCTCGCTGAGCATTCTCTACCGCCTCATGCTGCGGCTGGTTCTGCCCGGTATTGTGACCGTCGCCATTTTCGCCTTTATCAATTCCTGGAACGAATTCCTGGCCGCTCTGATATTCATGTCTGATCAGGACAATTTCACCCTGCCCGTCTTTCTCACTATGGTCAGAAGCGGTCTTTGGGGAACCGTAAACTGGGGCGCGCTGCAAGCCGGCGTCATCGTCTCCATTATCCCCAGCTTGGCGATTTTCCTGGCGCTGCAACGCTACTACATGGACGGGCTGATGGGCGGCGCCGTCAAGAACTAACCGGGCGCATCACAAGGACAGCTCATGCACAAATTGCCGCAAAACCGCGAGCCATTGCATCCCGCCGCGTTTCAAGCGCTGCCGCTGGGCGCGATCAAAGCGCGCGGCTGGCTGCTCAATCAACTGCGCGCGCAGGCGAACGGCCTGACGGGACACCTCGATGAATTCTGGCCGTCGGTCGGGCCGGACAGCGGCTGGCTGGGCGGCGATGGCGAATCCTGGGAGCGCGGACCCTATTATCTCGATGGCCTGCTGCCGCTGGCGCATCTGCTTGAAGACGAGCGCCTGCTCCAAAAGGTCAAGCCCTGGATCGAATGGACGCTGAACAGCCGGGACGAGCGCGGTTATTTCGGCACGCGCGACCCGGACTGGTGGCCGCGCATGGTCATGCTCAAGGTGCTGATGATGCATTATGAGGTCAGCGATGACGAGCGCGTCCTCGATTTGATGCGCAAGTATTTCCGATATCAACTGCGCGCCTTGCCGGTGCGGCCGCTTCATATGTGGGCTTGGGCGCGCGCGATGGACAATGTGCTGGCCGCGCACTGGCTCTACAACATCACCGGCGACGCCTTCCTGCTGGACCTGGCGCAAATGCTGATCGAGCGCACGCTGGACTGGCCCGAGCTGCAAGCGAATTACAGCTTGCGCGACATCCTGCCGCTGGCGGAATGGGACGGCGGGATGATGACCCACGCCCCGAACAACGCGATGGGCGTCAAAGCCGGCGGCGTCTTCTATGTGCAGACGGGCAAGCCCTGGCATCGCATGGCGTCGCGCCTCGGCATTGAAAACCTGATGCGCCATCATGGCCAGCCCAATGGCATCTTCAGCGGCGACGAACACCTCAATGGCCGGTCTCCGGTCAGCGGCACCGAGCTATGCGCTGTCGCGGAATACATGTTTTCCCTGGAAGAATTGACGCGGATACTTGGCGATCCTTTCTTTGGCGAACAACTGGAGCGCGTCGCCTATAACGCATTTCCGGCCACATGCACGCCCGATATGTGGGCGCATCAATATGACCAACAGGTCAATCAGGCGCTGGCGACAGTGGCGAAACGCAACTGGACCAACAACACCGACGATTCCAACATATACGGCCTGGAGCCGCACTTCGGCTGCTGCACCGCCAATATGCACCAGGCTTGGCCGAAATTCACCAAGAGCCTCTTCATGGCGACGCCGGACGGCGGCTTGGCGGCCATCGCTTACGCCCCTTGTGATGTCGCCACCACTGTCGCCGACGGCGTGCCCATTCGCCTGACCGAAACGACAGATTATCCGTTCAAGGGCCTGGTTCGTTTTGACATCGAGCTGGAGTCACCCTGCGAATTTGACCTGCAATTGCGCATCCCGGAGTGGGCGGACGAAGCGACCTTGACCGTCTGTGGCGAAGGAAGCAAAGTCCGCGCCGCCGGCAGCTTCCACACCTTGAGGCGAACCTGGCAATCTGGCGACAGCATCACGCTGGAGCTGCCAATGGACCTGCGGCTCAGCGTGGGGCATAAGGGCTTGCTGTCGGTCTTTCGCGGGCCGCTGCTTTTCGGCTCGGAAATCGAAGAAGACTGGCGGCAAATCGCCGGCGAATTGCCACATGCCGACTGGGAAGTTCGCCCCAAATCGGACTGGAATTATGGCTTGCTGCCGGATGAGGACAGTGTGCTCGCCGGTCTCGCCGTCGAGGAAGCGGAGCCGGGCGAACTGCCATTTGCGAGCGAGAGCCCACCAGTCCGCTTGACGGTCGCCGCCAGGAAATTGCCGCAATGGCAGCTCGCCGATAACTGCGCCGCCGATATCGATGTCGGCCCGCATGCCACCGATGCGCCAGTCGAGCATATCACGCTGATTCCCTATGCCTCGACCGGTTTGCGCATCGCCGCGTTTCCCGTTGCCCGCCAAGAGGAGAACAGTCCGTGAACGATGTCAACAGCGACTATTCGATTAAACCTGTCCCGTTCACAGACGTAGAAATTGATGATCAATTCTGGAAGCCGCGCGTCGACACCGCCATCAACGTGACCATCCCCTACGATTTCGAGAAATGTGAAGAAACCGGCCGCATCGACAATTTTGACAAAGCCGGCGGGCTGATGGACGGGGCGCACGAAGGCATCTTCTACAACGATTCAGATGTCTTCAAAGTGGTCGAAGGCGCCGCCTATGCCCTGCAAGTTAAGCCCAACCCGGAACTCGCCGCCTACCTTGACGGCCTGATTGCCAAGTTCGCCGCCGCCCAGGAAGACGACGGCTACCTCTACACAGCGCGCACGATCGACCCGGCAAACATCGACGAACAGTGCGGGCCGGCCCGCTGGTCCAATCTCAGGGTCAATCACGAACTTTACAACGTCGGACACCTGTACGAGGCGGCGGTCGCCCACTTTGAAGCGACCGGCGCGCGCAGCTTCCTTGATGTTGCGATAAGGAATGCCGATCTGATTGACGCCGTTTTCGGGCCTGACAAGCTGCGTGATGTGCCCGGGCATCAGGAAATCGAGATCGGCCTGGTAGGCCTGTATCGCGTCACCGGCGACGAACGCTATCTGCGCCTGGCGAAGTTTTTCCTCGATGAGCGCGGGCAAGCCAATGGCCGCGAGCTTTACGGGCCCTATTGTCAAGATCACCTGCCCGTGACCCAACAGCGCGAGGCGGTCGGGCATGCCGTCCGCGCCGGATATTTGTACGCTGGTATGACCGACATTGCCGCGCTCACCGGCGACGCCGGATACCGCGCCGCCGTCACAAGATTGTGGGACAATGTAGTCGGGAAGAAGCTGTCTCTGACTGGCGGGATCGGCGCGCGCCATGAGGGAGAGGCATTCGGCGACGATTACGAACTGCCCAACTTGACCGCCTACAACGAAACTTGCGCCGCCCAAGCCAGCATCCTCTGGAATCAGCGCCTGTTTCAATTGACTGGGGACGCCCGCTACATCGACATCCTTGAGCGCACGCTTTACAACGGTTTCCTCTCCGGCGTCGGCCTGGATGGGACTTCGTTCTACTACGTCAATCCGCTGGAATGCGATGGCGAGTATCATTTCAACCACCTTACTTCGATGAGCCGCCAGCCCTGGTATAAGACATCCTGTTGCCCGACCAATGTCGTGCGCCTGCTGCCCGCGCTTTCAGGTTACATTTACGCCCAGCGCCAGCGCGATATCTACGTCAATCTCTTCATCGCCGGCGAAGGGCGCTTCCGCATCGACAATGCCGATGTGAGCATCCGGCAAGCGACCGATTATCCCTGGGAAGGCAATATCGTACTTGATGTCGAAGTCTCGAAGCCGCTGCGTTTCAGCTTGAAACTGCGCCTGCCGGGCTACACGCGGAATCAGCCGCTGCCCAGCGATTTGTACCGCTATGTGAGAACAAGCTATGACGGCGCCAATCTCTCAATGGACGGCATGGTAATCCCGTTTGCGCTTCAGGATGGATACATCACGCTCGAGCGCGAGTGGCGAGGCGCGTCTAAAATCCAGCTGAGTCTGCCATTCACGCCGCGGCGGGTTGCCGCGCATCAAGCTGTCGACGAATTGCGCGGCATGGTGGCGCTGGAAAGGGGTCCTCTGGTCTACGCCTTGGAGGCGGTCGATAATGAGGCGCCGGTTCTCGATCTCCATCTCGATGACGATGCGCCATTAAGCGCGGAACATCGGCCGGACCTGCTTGGTGGCATCATGACAATCGGCGGCGATGCGCTCGATGATCAGGCTCGCTCGCATGAATTCAGCGCGATTCCTTATTATGCTTGGGGCCATCGTGGCGCCGGGCCAATGACCGTCTGGCTCAATCGGCTTTGAGCGCCGCCTTCCGCTTGGGCCAGGTATCGGTCAGGCGATAACCCAGCGGCCAGGGGTCCTCCGGATCGAGCATCTGCTGCTGCGTGCCCGTTATCCAGGCTCGCCCGCGTATGCGGGGTATGACCGCCCGCCGCCCGCCGACGCCAGTCACCCCGGCGATATGGCAATCAAAGCGCGACCCGATAATGGAGCGCGCCAGGAAACGGTCGCGGAGCGTCATCTCCCCGCGCGCATGCAAGACCGCCATCCTTGCTGAGCAGCCTGTACCGCAGGGCGAGCGATCGAGCTTGCCCGGATCGATAGCCACCGTGTTCCGCCCGGTCAGCGCGCCATCGCGCCGCTCCACCGGCAGCGTGAATTGGCAGAAAGAAATCTGGTTCCATTCTGCATGAATTGGATGCTGAAAACCCAGTTGCTCATTGGCGGCGGCGGTGATCCGCGCGCCCATCTGCGCCAGATCATGCGCCTCATCCGGGACGACCTCGAAGCCAACCGTCCGCGCGTCGACCAGAACAAAGCTATCGCCGCCATAGGCGACGTCCACAGTTAGCGTGCCCGCGCCTTCAACTTCCAGGCTGGCGTCGAGCTTGTCGACGTAGGACGGCACATTCTGAAACTCGATGCTGCGCGCTTTGCCGTCTTGGCAGAAGGCGCGGATTTGCACCAGCCCGGCCGGCGCCTCGAGCTGGAAAACCGTCTCCGGTTCAGTCATCTCCACCATGCCGGTATCCAGCAACACCGTGGCGACGCAGATCGTGTTCGAGCCGGACATCGGCGGCGTATGCTCCGGCTCCATGATGATAAAGCCATAGGCGGCTTTTGGATGCTTCGGCGGGACAAGCAAGTTAACATGCTTGAACACGCCGCCGCGCGGTTCGTTCAAGACAAACTGACGAAGCGCCCCATCTTGCGCGATCCAGCGCGATTGCTCCCAAAGTGTTTCTCCGGGCGGCAGCGGCGCCCCGCCTACGATCACATTGCCGACCTCGCCTTCGGCATGGCAGCTGACGATATGGATGACTTTGCTGGTTCGCATGGGCTCCTTCCGTTGGCGCAAGGACTGGTTAGATTGTACCAGAGTCATGACCGCAATGAATATGAAGCGTACCTTGGCATGAAGCGTGGCATCGCGGCGCAAATGGCATTATTATCCTGGGAGACGTTCAAGCGGGAAAGGGCGACAGCGTGCCAGCCAAAACTATGCGAGACGTATTCACGATCGCCGTTTATCCAAAGCCGCGCGCGCTGCGGCAAACCTGGCTCAAGGACGTCGGCTACGACGAAGCGCCGCAATATATCGAGCGCATGGGCTTGGTCGAGCTGGAAGACTTCCTTGAAGTGGCGGCGGAGCGCCTGGATTATGTCAAGATCGTCACCTCGCAGATCATTTTCAGCCCGCATGCCTGGCTCAAACGCAAGATTGAGGCTTATCAGCGCTTTGCGGTTGAGCCATACCTGGACCACTCATTTTTTATGCAGGCCTACCGGCGCGGCGTGGTTGAAAGCGCGATCGAAGCGGGGCGCGAACTGGGCTTCCGCGTCATCGAATTCATGAACACCACCGACGAGGTCAGCCCCGCGCAATGGAAAGCCTGGCGCAAACTGGCGCGTGATCTGGGTATGCGCGTCATTCAGGAGCACCATCCACTGTATCATTGGGATCAGCGCCTGCCGCCGCGCGCCTCCAGCGCGGGCGAGATCCTGCGCGGGGCCGAGGCCGCCCTCGCTGACGGCGCTATCATGCTCATGATCGATCATGAAGAATTCGACCTGCAGGGAGAGAATACCGCCCGGGAAATCGGCAAAGTGGTCGAGGCGCTTGGGCTTGAGACGATCGTTTTCGAGGCGACGTCGCCGAAGGAAGGTCCGCCGCTGTACTGGCGCGATAATTTGAAGACCTATTTTGAATTGTTTGGCGAGCACGCCAATGTCGCCAATGTCATGCCCAGCCAAGCGCTGTACGTTGAAGAGTTGCGGTCACCAGTATTGCGCGCCAAGCGCCAATAGCGAAAAGGACAAGGAGACTTCCAGATGGTTCATCAAACCGTGTTGGACAAGCTGCGTGAATTTGATTCGGCGACCGTCTCCAATGTCATCGAATTGTTCGAGCTGCGTCCGCGCAATCGCGGCTTCATGACTCGCGAGATCAAGGCAGCCTTCCCGCACTTGCCGCCTATGGTCGGTTACGCCTCCACCGCGACCTGCCGCACCTTCGCTGAATTACCGGCTCGCGATGTGCCGAAGGTGCCGGATCTCATCAGCCGTTTCGACGAGCTCGCCGGTCCCCCCGTGATTGTTCTACAGAATCTCGATACCAACGGCGCCGCCGCTAACTTCGGCGATGTCTTTTGTAGCTCCTTCAAGGCTTTCGGCGCGGTTGGCTTGGTTACGAATGGACCAGGCCGGGACTTCGCCGGGATCAAACCGCTCGATTTTCCCGTCTTCTACAACGGCATCGTTTGCGCGCATGGTTACATGCACCTGTTGGAGCTTCACCTGCCGGTTCAAGTTGGCGGCATCGACATCTACCCCAATGATCTCCTGCACGGCGACGCCAACGGAGTCACCACGATTCCGCGCGATCTAGCCGCTGATGTCGCCGATGCCTGCGCCGATTACGCCGCCGCCGAAGCAGTGGTCATCAACGCGGCGCAGAGCGGCTCCGCGTCATTGGCCGAACTGCGTGAAGCCTATGGCGAAATGGCCAATCGCATTGCCGAGTTGGGCGCGCGCCTGCGCAAATCTTAATCGCAGACCGGCCTTGCTGAGGAGAAGACAATGCGACTCTATGTAACCGGCGGCACCGGCCTCGTCGGCAGCAACATCATTCGCCTGGCGCGGGCGCGCGGGGGCGAAATCATCGCCTCCCAATACGGGCCGGAACCGGAATGGCGCGTCGATTACGAGCTCGATCCGCTGAACCTGGCTGACCACGACGCCATCCGCGCGTCAATTCTTAAGTACAAGCCCGACGCGGTCATACACTGCGCCGCCATTCTCGATCAGCTCTTCATGCGCGCCAATCGCGAATTGTGCTGGTCAATCATGGTGGATGGAACGCGAGCGCTGGCGGAAGCCTGCCGAGAGGTCGGGGCGCGGCTGGTCTTCGTCTCGTCGGATTGGGTCTTTGATGGCCAGGTCGACCTGGTCGATGAGACATCGCCACCGAATCCGGTGAATTTCTACGGCGTTATGAAGATGGCATCCGAGCGAGATTTGGCCGCCATGGACGGCTTGGACTACGGCATTGGCCGGCTGGCTGGCATCTACGGCCTGAATTACGCCGCCCCGTCGCTGGCGCGCATGGAGAATGGCCTGGGCTTCGATTTCTCCGTCTACGTCATTTATCGGCTGGCGGCCGGGCTGCCAGCGGAGGTCTGGACGGGACCCAAGGTCAACGATGTCGCCCATCCAACGCTGGCGTCGGATTGTGCTGATATGCTGCTGCGCCTGGCTGCGCACGATGGCAATGGCGTATTTCACTGTTTCGGCAGCGAAGCCATCAACCGCATCGACCTGGCGCATCAAATCGCCGCCGCCTTCAAGGCCGACCCGGCCTTGATCATGCCGACGCGGACGGATCAAGCCGTGTTGGATGAATACAGACATGTCGGCATCCCCTACCGCACGCGCATGAGCACCGAGCGGACGGCGCATAGAATTGGCCGGCGCGCCTTCAATGTGAACGAAGGGCTGACCAAGTTTCGTGCCGAATGGGACGAATTCTGGCGTTAGCCGCGCGCCATTCAAAATCTCATTATTTCGTAGGGGCGAGGCGGCGACTCGCCCATAGCGTCCCGATTTGGAGCAAATATGTCGAGACCAAACGTCGTCTTCCTGCTGACCGACCAGTGGCGCCTGCAAGCGCTCGGTTACGCCGGCAATGCGCAAGTGCAGACGCCACATATCGATCGGCTGGCGAGCGAAAGCATCAGCTTCAAACATGCGATTTCCGGCTATTCGGTCTGCTGCCCCTGGCGCGCCAGTTTCCTCACCGGGCAATATCCGCTGACTCATGGCGTGATCGTCAACGACGTGCCAATCAGCGGCGAACCGGTTGGCCTGGGCGATGCCTTCAAGAGCGCCGGCTACAACACCGCCTACATCGGCAAGTGGCATGTGGACGGGCGCGGCCGCAGCAGCTACATCCCGCCGGAGCGCCGCCTCGGCTTCGACTATTTTAAGGTGCTGGAATGCAGTCACGATTACAATGAATCGGCCTATTATGACAATGACGACGAGACGATGCGCTTCTGGGATGGTTATGATGTCTTCGCCCAGACTGCTGACGCGCGGCGGTACATCGAGTCTCAGTCAAGCGAAAAGCCCTTTATGCTGGTCCTCTCATGGGGGCCGCCACACAACCCCTACGAGACCGCGCCACAAGAATATCGCGAGCGCTATAACCCGCAAGACATCGCCCTGCGCCCCAATGTGCCGCCGGAAATGGCGGAAGAAGCGCGCGAATGGCTGGCCGGTTATTACGCCCATTGCAGCGCCATCGACAAGGCCGTCGGCGACATCACGGCAACGCTCGACGAACTTGGTTTAAGCGAAAACACCGTGCTCGTCTTCGCTTCCGATCATGGCGACATGCTGGGCTCGCAGGGTACAGTCCGCAAGCAAAAGCCTTGGGAAGAATCCATTCGCGTGCCCTTCCTGCTGCGCTATCTGGCTCGGTACGGTCGTGAACCGCGCGAGGTCGAAGCCTTCCTCAACGCGCATGACATCATGCCCACCTTGCTGGGCGTCTGTGGACTAGCGATACCCGGAAGCGTCGAGGGGCGTGATTTCTCGCACGAGATAGAGGGCGAATCCACTTCGGGCGAGCCGCCGCCTCGCCCCTACAAGAACGCGCGCGACAGCGAGGCCGCGCTGCTCGCCTGTTTCCATCCCTTCGGCGAATGGTCACGGCCCGTTGGCGGCCGGGAGTATCGCGGCATCCGAACGGCGCGCTACACCTACTGCCGCACGCTGGACGGTCCCTGGTTGCTTTACAACAATGACGCTGATCCCTATCAGCTGCGAAATCTCGTTGGGAAGGCCGATTATGCCGAGACAGAGGCCGATCTTGAGGCGCTATTGCAGCGAGAACTGGTCGCCATCGGCGACGAATTTCTCGATGGCATGTCTTACATCAACAGATGGGGCTATCCACTGGATGACACCGGCACTGTGCCAATCCGTTGACTTCCGCGCGTCATGTTGGGACCATGTAGGGGCGAGAGACGGTCGGTGTCTACGCGACCCTTGTCTCGCCCTCTCGCCCTCGCGCCCGACATTATTAATCGGCTAGGCGCACATAGTCCTTGCTGCGATGATAAATGAGCGGCGTTTGCCGGTCGTCATCCAGCACATCGCCAATCTCGTAGCGTGCCACCTGCTCATCAGACAAGATATTCTTCTGTCCATTGAAGGTGCTGCCGTCGGGCATGTAGGCGCAGGTCATCGCGCGCCGATAATAGGGTGTCATATTGGCGCCGGCGCCGTGCGCGCACAAGCCATTATGGAATGAGCAGGAACCGGCCTTCAGCTCAATCGCGACCGCTTCCTTCTTGCCCCATTCAGGGTATGTATTGAACAAATCGCCAATATCCTGGCCGATGCCGACATTGTCCCAAGTGGCCGTCTTGTGGGCGCCAGGGATGAAGTAGAGGCAGCCGTTGTTGCTGGTCACATCGTCCAGCGCTACCCACAGACTGATCGCATCGCGCGAAGAGAAGGACCAGTAAGGGTTGTCCAGGTGCCAGCCGGTTGGGTTGCCCCAAGGCGGCTTGATCAAGGCCTGATCGTGCCAGATGCGGATGCCCTCAACTTGCGCCAAATCGGCCGCCATCTTGCCCAGCCGGTCGTCAATCATCAGGCGGCGCATGCCCTCGTGGTCGTTCCACAAGTTGATCCGCTGCGTGAAAACGCGCGCGCTATAGTTGTCCTCTTCGATCCAGCTGCCATCCGCCAGCTTGTGCTTGCCGCGGCTTCCTACTGCCTCGCCAACATACTGTCGCCAAGCCGCCAATTCATCATCGGTCAGGAAATCATGAATGACGACAAAGCCGTTGTCTTGATAAAACGCGATCTGTTCCGCTGTAACCGTATGATTCATATTCTCTCTCCCATAAGGGCCGTTCTTTTCGCCAAGTTTGGCAGCCCGTCGGAGTATAATTCGGCTTGTCGCGCTCGGCAACTATTTCGGCGCCAGCGGGCGCATTCCTGCGGGCAAAAGGCGCAAAAGACCTGCATGCGCTTGATCAGGCGCGGGAGGCCAAATAGCCCATCTCTTCGTTTGCGCCGTTTAGAATCATCCGCCACAACACCGACACAAGCAGTTCACGAACAAGCAAGAATAAGAAAAGCGCGAGCCCCAACATGAGCGTATCCAGCGCGATGACCACCGCGAGTACAAGCGCGTAACAGAAGATTTGCACAAATACGAAGGCGGCCACAGCGGCGCTGGTTCTATCGGCATGGCCCCCCAGGCGATTGGCGATCTCGATCGCAATCAAGCAAGCGATGACGGTCGACTGCGAATGTTCAAGCAGGATCACCACCGCCGCCAGTACGAGATCGGCCAGAATTAACAGGACGTCCAGCAGCGTGCTTTCAGTATGCAGGGACAGCACAATGCACAGGCTCAAAACCAATACGATCAAGACCGCGCCCGCCATTAAGCGCCGCAGCAAACCCAGCCAGACGACAGCGTCATCGCGGTTCAAGACCACCTTGCAGACTGTCAGGTATACAAAAACGCGGCCCGGCGGAATGACGCTGATTTCATCCAAGACGCCCAAGATCGATTGGCGGGACATCAAGGGCACGATGCGGCCGATCCAGATCGCGCAATAGAAGGTGCTGAAGAGCATGAGCCAAAGTGGGAGCAGCCACATAATGACATGCTCGACATGGACGTAAACATAGCCGACAAAGACCAGGAGCAGCATGCCGTAGGCCAGGCTGAGCTTCAGCAAGGGCAGCTGGCGCGCGCGGCCGACCTGCCGCCGCAAGTGCGTCGCTACCGGATGGCGCGCGTCGCGGCTGAGGGCGCCCCAAAGCGATAAACGCGTCAACGCAAGCCAGAGGACCACTCGCCATAAGTTGTCAATTCTGCGGTTGAAGGGCAGTCTTTTGGAAGTCACAGGCTGCTGCATACGCAAATTGAGCCTGGCCTATGATGGCAACAGTGAATGTCAGCCGGTGGCCGGCGTCAGCATTCGCTTCTTTTCGGCATCGACCGCATCGTCATAGAGGAAGCACTTTACGCTGCGGCCTTCGTGCATGATGCTCGGCGGCACATTGTCGTGGCAGATATCCATGACCGCCGGGCAACGGCCGGCAAACTTGCAACCGGTGCGGGTGTATTCATCGGCTTCTATGACGGCGAGATCAATCTTTTCTTCCCAAGCCTCGCTTGAACGAATGCTGGGTATCGAAGACTTCAAATTCTGCGTATAAGGATGAAGCGGATTGCCAAGCACTTGCTCCGTCGGCCCCATCTCCACAATCCAGCCGCGGAGCATGACAGCGATGCGGTCGCCCGTGTAGTAGGCGGTGGCGAGATCGTGCGTGATGTAAATGACGCTGACCTTGTTGTCTTCTTTCAGCTTGCGGAACATGTTTACAATCGACATGCGCAGCGACGCGTCCAACATCGAGACCGGTTCGTCAGCTACGATCAACGACGGATGCGTAATCAAAGCGCGCGCGATCGCCACGCGTTGCGCCTGCCCGCCGGAAAGCTCGTTGGGATAGCGCCCGGCGATCTCAGCAAGCGTCAAGCCGACCGCGCTTAAGACCTCGTTGATGTAGCGCGGCGTTTCCTTCTTGTTTTCCACCATCTTGTAGTTCTGCGCCGTCTCATAAAGGTAACTGTCTATTCGCTTCAAGGGGCTGAAGGCGGCGAAGGGATCTTGAAAGACCGGCTGCACTTCGTGGTAGAACCAGGTCTTCATTTCTTTTCGGCTGAGATCGTTGACGACGCGGTTCTTGTAACGCAGGATGCCCTGTGAAGCGGACTCCATGCCCAATATCATCTTGGCCAGCGTGGTCTTGCCGCTGCCGCTTTCGCCCACAACCGCGAATATCTCGGGCTTGTCCGAGTCGATGACGAAGGAGGCGTTATCGACCGCATGGAATTCCTGCGAGGCGAAACCCTGGCGAATATGGAAGATCTTGCTTAGATCGTCAATTTCCAGGAGCGGCGCGGACTCCGAGTCAGGCATAGACGCTGTGACCGTCACGGCTAATTTCCTCCTCAACGACATGGCAGGCGCTAAAGTGACCCGGTTCAATCTGAATCAATTTGGGCTCATCCGTCTTGCAAATGTCCATCGCCAGCGGGCAGCGTTCATGAAAGCGGCAGCCGCTCGGCGGGCGATCCAGCGCCGGCGGTCGCCCGGGAATCGCCAGGCGCTCTTCGCGCGAATCCAAGCTGGGCAGGGACTCGATCAGATAGCGCGTGTAAGGATGGCGTGGATTCTCCAATATCGTCTTCGTATCCGCCTCTTCCACCAGCTTGCCGGCGTAGAGAATGCCGATGCGGTCGGCCAGGTTGGCGTGCACGCCGATGTCATGCGTGATTAATACGAGCGTACTGCCCTCTTTCTGCTGCACATCTTTCAGCATTTGTATCACGCCGCGCTGCACCACCACATCAAGCGCCGTAGTCGGCTCATCGGCGAAGATGAGTTTGGGCCAGAGAATAGTCGCCAGTGCAATGGTCACTCGCTGCCGCATCCCGCCTGAAAGCTGATGCGGATAAGAGGCCATCACCTTCTCCGGCAGGCCCAAATCGCGCAGATAATCGGCCGTCAACTGAAAGGACTCTTTCTTGGTGACGTCGCGATGCGCGCTGATGAAATCGTGAAAGGTGTCGCGGATGCGGCGCACAGGATTCAGCACGTGCATCGAGCCTTGCGGAATGTAGGATATCGTGCGCCAGCGCAGGTCGCGCTGCTGCTCTTCCGTCATATCTGCGGCGTTTATCGCCTCGCCGTCAAAATGGTAGACCACCTCTCCGTCCACAACCGTGAGCGGCGGCTGATAAGCGCCCAGCAGAATCCGCAGCAGTGTCGATTTGCCGCAGCCCGATTCGCCGGCGATGCCATAGACCTCGCCCTCCTGTATCCGCAGGGTGATATCGTCAACCGCCTTGACCGTGCGCTCGACGCCGTAGGCTTTGGTGATGTAATAGGCGCGCAGATTGTTGGTTTCGATTATGGTGCCCATACATCGTCCTTCTCTTTGCGCGGGTCGTCATCCTGCGCCTCTTCGCCCGCATGAGCCGTGAGACGAACCAGGCGCTTGCGCGGGTCGAGATATTCGCCCAAGCCGACCGACATCAAGTAAAAGCCCAGCACCATGAGTATCGCGGTGACCATTGGCACGATCATGACCCAGGGCCGGCCCGCCGGTATCGACTGATAATAATTGCCCCAATAGATCATGGTGCCGATGGTGGGACTGTCCAGGTTGGCCAGGCCCAGATAAGACAGCGTCACCTCAATGCCAATCGAGAAAAGAAAACCGCTTATCACATCGGCCAGCAAGAACGGAATGATAAAGGGCAGGTGCTCACGGAGTACGATCTTGAAGCTGCCCATGCCGCTGAACACGGCCGTATGCGTAAAGTCGCGCTCGCGCAGGCTCAAGACTTGCGCGCGATAGCGCTTCGATGGATAAGCCCAATCGAGTATACCGATGAGAATGCCCAGCGTAAACATCGTCAGGCTGCCGCGCAGGATGGAACCGATCAATATGAGCAAGGGTAATCGCGGTACGACGATGACGCTTTCTACGATGGATTGCGCCACGCGGTCGAAGATCCCGCCCAAATAGCCAGATATCATGCCCAGCGTCACGCCGATGCCACGACCGATAAAGACCGCGATGCCGGAGATTATCAAGGTATTGCGAATGGCGAAGGTCAGCGACCAAAATACGTCTTGACCCTGCGATGTCGTACCGAATATGAAGTCGGCCGAGGGCGGTAGGTTGCGTTTTACCTTCCGGCGCAGCCTGTCTTCCTCATACGGGGAAAAGGCAGACAATAGCACAAAAGCGGCCACGACTATCAAAATTAACGAGCCAAAACGAAACGATGGGCTGAAACGGAATAAATCGCGAATCGTGGTTAACACGGTGAATCCCTATCGCAAGCGGACGCGTGGGTCGAAAATCGGATATAGCAGATCTATCAGCAGCGATGCGGTGGCGATTCCAGCAATCGACAAGAGTGTGATGCCCATGATGATGTTGTAGTCGGCATTGTAGATTGCGTTGTAAAGAACGAATCCCAAACCGGGATAGGCGAACAAGACCTCGGTGATCAGCGCCCCTTCAAACAGCGCGCCCAGAGAAAGCGCCAGGTCTGTCACTTGCGGCAGCATGGTATTGCGCGCGACGTAGAAGAGAATGATCTTGCGCTTGGGCACAGCCGCCAGCTCGGCGTACTGAACATAGTCGCTGGCGATCTCGGTCGTCGTCAGCGACTTCGCCATGATGAAGCGAAATGCGGTGGAGCCGATGACGAGTGAAAGGGCGGGCAAAAAGCCAAAATAAAGCAGCGTGCTAATATAATCCCACGTGAGCCCAGGCTGCCCGCGCGAGCCGCCTACAAGCGGGAACCACTTCAGCCACCAGGCGAATATGAAAATGAGTACAAAGGCGATAATAAGATAAGGAATAGGATAGACGACGACTACGAAACGCTCGAGGACCTGCGCCCAGCGCCGGTCGTGGAAATATCCTGCCAACGCGCCCAAGAATACGCCCGATACCCAGGAAATGAGGATGGCTATACTCAAGAGCCCAATCGTCCAGGGCAAGCCAGCAGCGATGATATCGGACACCGGACGCGGGAAATTGCCAAAGGAAACGCCAAGATCCCCGGTAAATAGACGCGCCCAAAAGCGGCCATATTGCTCGAGCAATGTGCCTTCCAAGCCAAAGAGCGCCGTTGCCGATTCGCGCATGCTGACAACCGCATGGGGGTCGATTGACGCGAATGCGGTTATGCGCCCGATCATTTCGTCGACCGGATTGATCGGCGATAAACGAGGAATGAGGAACGTGGCTGAAATGCCGACGAAGATGACAAGCGCCCATTGCAGGATGCGTGGCAAGATGTAGGTGCGCAGCAGATTCATCAACGGTCCTTTTGGGCGATCTCTCGTTGGAATGGAGGGTCAGCCAATGGCAGCCCCCTACAACTACTTACTGTTTTCGAAGGGGCGAGCCGGCGGCTCGCCCGTACACACATTCAATTGCGCGGCTCGCCCGTACACACTTGCAAAAACTCGGTTCGCCAGCAACTGAACTGTAGGGGCGACTGTAGGTCTATGTCTACGTGACCCTGTGAGTCGCCCACACAATAACTCAAGTTACGACGTCGATGTCAGGCCCTGGATGGCGTACTTGCCGCCCTGGAACCAGTACAGGGGCATCGCATACGGATTCTCAGCGGTGGGGAAACCGGTCCAGTATTTCTCGTCCCAGGTGACCAGCTTCTTGAAGGCGATGCAGGTGATGTCGATCATGTTCTCGACCCAGTGCTGGATGAACTCGATGTTCAAGGCGATGTTTTGATCGGCTTGGCCAACCGGATCGACCGCCTCCATCGCATCGAGCAATTCATCGATCTTGGGATCGACCAGGCGCCGAAGGCTGTTGCCGCCCAAGGGACGATAATCTTCGCCAGCCGGGGCATAGAAGTCCGAATGCATGCCGTTGATGCGCGGCCAGAAGTCGCCGGCCGGCAGCGCGAAGGATCCCCAGGGCGTGCTGACCTCGAAGGCGCCAACGAAGTGGTTCTGGTTCCAGGCGCCGCGATCAAGCGTGATGAAGTTGACGTCAATGCCGAAGTCCTGCCACATATCGGCGGCCGCCTGTCCCATGCGGTAAGCATCGTTCTCGCTGGGGTCGGACTGCAAGTCGAGGGTCCAGATTTCGCCATCGGGCGTCAGCCAGTTGCCGCCGCCATCGCGGCTCAAGCCGGCTTTCATCAGCAGCTTCTCGGACGCTTCGGGCGCGAACTTCCACCAACCCGTGCCAAATATCTCGGCTGGCGTGCCCGGCACCGTATAGCCCTGCGCTTCCGCCCAGGCGTTGAGCTGGTCCGGCACAGTCGGGTCATACACGGAGAACATCTCGCCGTCGCCCAAGTCAATCTGCAACTCGTTCAGCCAGGGCTCCATTGCCTCATGATATACCCCCGTCATGGTCGCCGTCGGCGGTACCGCGAAGGTCGTGACTTTGGCTAGCCCGCCGATATAGTCGCCGGCCAGCTCAACGTTGTTGATCGCCAGCGCCAGCGCCCAGCGCACGTCCTTGTTTTGCAGCAAGGGGTCGCCTTCGTAGTTGAAGACCAATTGACGCGAGCTGTACTCATTGGGGAAAGCCCAGGGGAAGTCTTTGTACCAACTGCGCGCGGTCGGCGTGGTATCCAGCGTCGTCTCGAAGGATTCGATGTCGACATCAAAGTAGACATCCAGCTCGCCACGAGACATGGCGATCGCCTTCTTGATATTCTCATTGCCGTAGAAGATGCTCATAACGTAGGGAGGACCGGAGCCGCCGGTGATGATGCCAGCCAGCGAATTCTCCGGATCATCGCGGCGCTTGAACAGCTCCCAATAACCGTTGGGATCGACTTGCTGCGGCAGATAGTTGCCCAGCACGATGACATCTTCGGCATTCCAGTGCCAATCGGCGAGGGTCTCGCCATCAGCCAGATTCGCTTCCACCTCGGAAACGTAATGGCTAGGCATCATGTACAAGCCCGCCCAGCGGGATTCAAATACAGTGTGCAAACGCGGGTTGGGAAGCGTCGTGAATTTGACGCTGAATTCGCCGGTCTTTTCGACGCCGACATCAAATTTGACCAACTGCGCGTGCCAGCCTTGTTGCGTCAGGCCCGGGTTGGCTTTGACCGCCTCAACGGTGTAGACCACGTCATCGGCGTTGAATTCTTCACCATCGGTCCACATAACGCCTTCGCGCAAATTGACCGTCATCTCGGTGAAGTCCTCATTGTACACGGGGCCCTCAATAGCCAGCGCATTGATGTTTTCGCCGGTCTCCTGGTCACCATTCCAGAAGGTCTCGAGCATTAGCGCGTGGTGGTGCGGGGTATTGCCGCCGGTGCGCCAAACATTGAAATTGCCGACCGAGCCCCAACGGAAGATCTGGTCGAAGACAAAGAGATTGGCGCGCCCGCCCGGCACTTCAACCGGCAGACCCTGCGGCTCCTGGGCGACGCCAACTAGCGTTGGCACTACCAGAAGCGCCAACAACAATAAAAGTACAAGCTTCCTTAACATAGGAAAGACTCCTTAACTGAATGGATCAAAATGCTGAGGAGCGCTGAACTAGCGCTCCAGATAGCCCAAAACAGGCCAACGCAGGCATATACTAACGCAAATTTGAAAGTTTGCAAGCAATCGGTTTCCTCAACTTGCGAATTCAGCCGAGAATGGCTAAGTTTATGGCTTGATGGCGTTTCTGTAGCAGCGTTGAAGCGCCTATGGTAGACTTCCCCGCGATACAAGGAGCGGAACTTATGCCCGACAATCCAAATATTCTGCTAATCGCAATTGATTCCATACGCGCCGACCACATGTCCTGCTACGGTTACGAGCGACTCACGACGCCGCACATCGACCGCTTCGCTCAATCAGGCGCCCTCTTCGAAAATACCTTCAGCCCACACATCCCGACGACGCCAGCTTATGCGTCCATGCTCACCGGGCTGGACTGTTTTGGCACCCAGGTGGTGGCGCTGCGACATCAGGGTTCGCTGCGGCCGGAAGCGCCGACCGCGGCTGAGATCCTCCGGCGCTACGGCTACAACACGACATCGGTCGGCTTCAAAGGCAACCCCAGTTCGCGCGGTTATGACAACTACGTCGAGTTCGCCGGCTGGGGCAGCTACGCGCACGGCCGCAGTCCCAAAGCGCAGAACCTGAACGATGTGACGATTCCCGAACTGGAACGGCTCAATGCCGAGGGGGCGCCCTGGTTTGTGACGCTGCGGCACATGGACCCGCACGCGCCATACCTGCCGCCGGAACCCTACGAGCGCATGTTCTATCATGGCGACGAATGCGATCCGAACAACCGCTCAATGGATCCGGTGTTCAGTTTCAAACCCTTCGCCGTATTCTATAAGTCCTGGATGCCGCCCGGCCTTACGGACAAAGATTACGTCATCGCTCAATACGATGGCGCAATCGCTTATATGGACGCCTGCATCCAATCGATCTTTGAAGCGCTGGACAGCATGGGCATCCTCGACAACACGATCATCGTGCTCAATGGCGACCACGGCGAGACGCTGTACGATCATGAACTCTGGTTCGATCATCATGGCATCTTTGACAACGTTCTGCACGTCCCGCTGATCATCCGCTTTCCGGAGCGTGTGCCGGCGGGCGCGCGCCTCAGCGGCTTCAATCAACATAAGGATTTGCTGCCCACCCTGCTTGACTTGGCTGGACTGGCGGAGCAAGCCGCTGCCGACGGCTATCAATTCGACGGTCAAAGTTTGATGGCGCTGGTGAATGGCGAAGCGACATCGTTCGACAGCGAGTTCTATATCAGCGAATGCACCTGGATGCGCAAGCACGGCTGGCGTACGCCCGGCTGGAAGCTCATGGTTGCGCTGGAGCCGGACTTCCATTTCAAGCCGGAGATCGAACTCTTCAACCTGGTGGAAGACCCGAACGAAGACAACAATCTGGCTGACGAAAGGCCCGATGTCGTGGAAGCGTTGCGGGCGCGCATGGATGCCTGGATCGCCAAACGCGAAGCTGAAACCGGCTTGACCAATCCCATGCTCACACAAGGCGACTGGCACGGCCATAAAGGCGTCGGCCCGTTCAAGACTTCGCAGCAGGCTTATGACACGCTTTCGCTCCCTGATCTCGAAAAAGCCATCAGGCTGCAAGCGGAATCGCGCGAAGAAGAATAGACGCAATTATGATTTGTAGGGGCTACCCACCGGGTTGCCCGTAAAGGGTGAAACTGCAGACAAACGCGCGACAATGCCGCCGCCCACGCAATATACCTTGCATCCCGCGATGTCGTAGCTCCCCCTCCCTGATGCCTCGGGGAGGGGGCCGGGGGTGGGGTTGGCTGCCCGCAACGTAAACAGGGGCTACCCATTTGGGTCGCCCGCACAAAACGAAACTGTAGGGGCGACCAACCTGGTCGCCCGCAAAACAAAAGAGGAGACAGCAATATGACCTTGCGCGTCGCCATTGTTGGCATGGGCGGCATCGGCAACAATCACGGCCGCTGCTATACCAATCATCCGGAGGCGGAAGTCGTCGCCGTCTGCGATATCATCCAGGAGCGCTCTGACAAAGCAGCCGAGGCCTTCGGCTGTCAAGGCTTCTATTCGGTCCAGTCCTTGCTCGAGAGCGGCGTCGAATTTGACGCGGCCAGCGTCACCACCGCCGGCTTCGAGAATGGCGGCGATCACCACGCGCCGACCATGCAGTTGCTCGCGGCGGGCTATCCCGTCTTGGGCGAAAAGCCGATTTCCAACAGCGTCCAGGAAGCCGAAGAGATGGTTGCGCTCGCGCGGGAAAACAACCTGCGCTACGGCATCAACCTCAACCATCGCTTCACGCCGGCCGCCACGCTGGCCAAAGAGTGGATGCTGCGCGGCCGCCTGGGCGAGGTCAACATGATCAACATGACCATGTGGATCAATAACCCCAACGAAACCTCGCCTCACTTTCACATGCGCGCGCTGCATCCGCATTCACTGGATGTCATGCGTTATTTCGCCCAGTCGGATGTGACGCAGGTCCATGCGATTTTCAAGAAAGGCAAAGGGCGCAAGATCTGGTCCAATGTGCAGGTTAACCTGCTCTATGAAAATGGCATCATCGGCCACCTGCGCGGCAGCTACGACGGCAACTGGGGCCATACGAGCATGGGCGGCGGCAGCTATGGGCTTGAAACGCTGGATGTCTTCGGCTCGGAAGGGCGCTTCTACCTGCGCGACGCCTGCGAAGAACTCATCTACTACCCGCGCTTCAAAGGCTCGCTCGAACGTCACGAAAATTACGGCGGCATGAGCCACTTCGGCGAGACTTTCCAAACCCGTATCAACCATTGGGTCGACCAAAATCTGGCCGGCGTCGCGCCCGACAAAATCGACGCGTCCGGCGCTGACGGGCTTCACGTACAGAAAATCATCGAAGCCGCGATCGAGTCTTGGGACAGGCGGCAGGTGGTCAGCCTGTGATAACAGTCATCGGCCGCGGCCACAGCGGCACGCGCGCAATTTCGCACACGCTGTACGCTTCCGGCGTCTACATGGGGCAGACGCTCAACCCCTCGGGCGATCTGGTGCCGGCCCATGCGATGTACGACGCCTGCCGCATTTTCGCGCGCTACGTGAAATGGAACGGCGACCTCAGTTGGGATTTCAGCCGCGCCCACGAAGCCGAGATCCCGCCGGTCTTCATGCGGAATCTCAATCGTTACCTGGAATCGGTGCTGAATCATCCGCGACCGCTGAAGGGATGGAAAGTGCCGGAGACGACGCTGATCTTCCCCTGGATCACGCGCTTGTTCCCGGACATGCACTACATATTTTGGATACGCAATCCGCGCGATTGCATCATCGGCTCGCATAAGACCGACGACCTGCGCGACTTCGGCGTTCAATATCCCACCCCCCTCGGCCCCCACGATGAAATGGGGGAAGCAAAAGAGGACGAGCGCCTGCGCCGCGCCATCTCCTGGAAATATCAGTACGATTTAGTTAAATCCACGCCCAGGCCAAAACGCTGGATTGAAGTGCGCTTTGAAGACTTCGTGACCGAGCAGGAAGCGACGCTGGCGCGGCTGGAAGATTTCCTGGGCATTCCGCTGGCGCGCGTCGTCATGCGGCAGGACAGCATCAACCGCTGGAAGAGCGATGCCGGCGTCAATTATTTCGACTTCCTCGAGCCCGCCATGCGCGAATACAACTACGAGATTCCGCAAAAATCCGCGGCCGTCGTCGGGGCGACTTTGTGAATCGCCAGCAACTTGGAGTTTAACTATGACATTGCGCGCAGCCGTCATCGGCCTGGGACCGATCGGCAATCGACACGCCAAGCTATACGGGCAGGACGAGCTGGCGGAGCTGGTCGGCGTCTGCGATATCATTCGCGAGCGCGCCGATAATGCGGCGGCGCTGCATAACGTTCCCGCTTTCTACGATGCCGAGACCATGCTGCGCGACCTGGCGCCTGATGTCGTCAGCGTCGCCACCGGCGGCTACGAAAACAGCAGCGACCACTACCTGCCGACGATGCAAGCGCTGGAAGCGGGCTGCCATGTGCTGGGCGAAAAACCCATCTCGAACGAAATCGCGCCCGCGGAAGAAATGGTGGCGAAGGGGCGCGAGCTGGGCCTCTGCTATGGCATCAACCTCAACCACCGCTTCACGCCGGCCGCGCGCCTGGCGAAATCCTGGGTCGATCAAGGCCGGCTGGGTCACTTGCTCTTCGTCAATATGGCGATGTGGATCATGAATCCGGCTGAAACATCGCCCCACTATCACATCAAGTCCCTGCATCCGCATACGGTTGACGTCATGCGTTATTTCTGCGGCGACATTGAAGCAGTGCATTGCTTCGCCACCAAAGCGCCCGGAAGAGAAATCTGGTCGACGGCGCAATTCAACTTCCGCTTCCGCAACGGCGTCGTCGGCGCCTTGACCGGCAGCTACGACATCGAGCGCGGCCACCCGATGGAGCGCTGTGAAGTGGCGGGGACCGGCGGGCGCTTCGTGCTGGACGACATGTGGCGCGAGCTGACGCTCTACCCGGCCGGCGATATGGAAAAGACGGTGTATACCGATCCGCTCTTCGGCGGCTTCCACAATTTCGAAAACACCTTCCGCGAGCGCATCCATTGCTTCTTGCGGCAAGTGGCGGATGGCGTGGCGCCGGAGGATATCGATGGCAGCGGCGCTGATGGCCTGGCGGCGCAGAAGGTGCTGGCGGCGGCCATCGAGTCGCTTGAGACGGAGTCGGTTGTGTATGTTGATCAAGTACGTACGAAAATTGTAGGGGCGACTCTGTGAGTCGCCCGCATTTGCCAAATTGAAGGGGCGAGGTCGCGTAGACACTGACCTGCGGCGGCGAATCGCCCGAACAATGGAGGAAAACCAGAATATGAAACTCGGAGCAAACTCACTTCTATTCGGCAACTGGGACATGGAGACCGCCTTCAAGTACCTGAAGATGGCCGGCTACGATGGCATCGAGATCTCCGCCATCGACAGCATGAGCCAGCACCTCGTCCTCTCCCGCTGGCAGGAATGCGCGCCGGAGGTTACGCGCCTGGCCAAGGCATACGAGCTTGAGCTGCTGGCGATGGAGCAATCCTCGCGCGATCCCGACCTGATGGAGCGCGCCATGCAGGCGGCTGCCGAAACCGGCATCCCGATCATCAATGTCGGGCCGGGCGGCAAATCGGACGACGAATCGACTTATCCGCAAGTTCTCGATGAGCTGGGCGCCTTGGTCCAACGGGCGGAACATTACGGCGTCATGCTCTGCGTCAAGGCGCATGTCAACAATTACGTCTACAATACACCGACCAGCTTGCAGATCCTGAACGACATCACCTCGCCCAACTTCGGTCTGGACATGGACCCCTCGCATATCCATCGCGCCGGCGAGAATCCGGTCGAGGCGATTGAAGCCGTCATCGACCGCATCAAGCATGTGCACATCCGCGATTGCAAAGGCCGCCAGCAGGGACCGGGCGCGCCGGAAGATCAAGCCAACGGCCGCGGCGACATTGACCTGGTCGGCTACATCCGCGTATTGCACGAGCATGGTTATGACGGTCCGCTGAATCTTGAAGTGATCGGCACCAAACGGATGGGCCACAGTCTCGAGCAATGCATCACCATCGGCGCCGAAGCCCGCGGGCACATGCAAGCCTGCCTGCAAGCCGCCGGCGCCCGCTAATGCAACGCAGGATTTAGATTTGTAGGGGCGACCTATCAGGTCGCCCGAAACGGAACGACCGATATGAACTTTCAACCAACGGATAAACAGATTCAAACCGCCTACGATGTCGCGGGCGAACGCTATGCCGCGTTCGGCGTCGATACGGCCGCGGCCATCGACATTCTGAAGACCGTGCCCATCAGCCTGCATTGCTGGCAGGGCGATGATGTCGGCGGCTTCGAAGACCCGGAGCGCGGGCTCAGCGGCGGCATCATGGCCACCGGCAATTACCCCGGCAAAGCCACCAACATCGACGAGCTGCGCAGCGATCTCGACAAAGCCTACAGCTTGATCCCGGGCGACCACCGGCTTGCGCTGCACGGATCGTATCTCGATAGCCTAAGCAAAGTACCACGCGACCAACTCAAGCCGGAACATTTCCAGTCCTGGGTCGATTGGGCGAAGGCCAACAATCACGGGCTGGATTTCAACCCGACCTTCTTTTCGCATGACCTGGCCGATGACGGTTTCACGCTCTCGCATGCCGACGCCGGCATCCGCCAGTTTTGGATTGACCACGGCATCGCCACGCGCGAAATCAGCGCCTCCTTCGGCGCCCAATTGGGCAGCCCCTCCATCAACAATTTTTGGATCCCCGACGGTTATAAAGACATGCCTGCCGATCGCCTCGCGCCGCGCCAGCGCCTGATCGATGCGCTGGATGAAATCTTCGCGCAGGCATTGGATCCGGCGCACAATCTTGACGCCGTTGAATGCAAGCTTTTCGGCCTCGGCTCCGAGAGCTATGTCGTCGGCTCGCATGAGTTTTACCTCGGTTACGCCGCGTCCCGCGGGAAGCTGCTCTGCCTGGACGCCGGCCACTTCCACCCCACCGAGACCATCGCCGACAAGCTGTCCGCCATTTTGTTCTACGTGCCGGAAGTGCTGCTGCACGTCAGCCGCGGCGTCCGCTGGGACAGCGACCACGTCGTCACACTGACCGATGACCTGCAGGCGATCATGCAGGAGATCGTGCGCAGCGACGCGCTGGAGCGGGTGCATATCGGCCTCGATTTCTTCGACGCCAGCATCAATCGCATCGGCGCCTGGGCGATTGGCACGCGCAACGCCTGCCGCGCCCTGCTGATGGCATTGCTCGAGCCGCGTGAGCTGCTGCGCGCCTACGAGAACGCTGGCGATTTCACCGGACGCCTCGCCTTACTTGAAGAACTGAAGGGCTTGCCTTTCGGCGCCGTCTGGGATCATTACTGCGCGGCGCAGGAAGTGCCTGTGGGCATGGCCTTCATGGATGAGATCCGCGACTACGAGAGGACGGTCTTGACGCAGCGGGCTTAGCCACGCTGGAGGCGGCATTTCTTTCAGGCATAAGTGTACGGGCGAGCCGGCGGCTCGTCCCCCGAATCAATATTTACCAGTGGGCGACTCACCGAGTCGCCCCTACAAATTCTGCATATAGGGAATGGACTCATGCAACCCATTAATCGATCTGATTATCGCCACGTCAGTTACTTGTGGGAGGACGACGTTGCCGCGGCGCTCGACGCCGTCGACCAACTCGTGTACCGCTCCAACCTGCTGGGGGGCGACCAGCGAGTCACCAATACCGGCGGCGGCAACACTTCCAGCAAGATCACCCAGCAAGACCCCTTGACCGGCGCCGATGTCGAAGTCTTGTTTGTCAAAGGCTCCGGCGGCGACCTGCGCACGGCAATGCGAGAGAACTTCGCCTCGCTCTACATGGACAAGCTCCTGCGCCTGCGCGATGTCTATCATGCGGCCGATGCCACGGGCGTGAAGACGCCGATCGAAGATGACATGGTCGCGATGTACCCGCACTGCGTCTTCAATTTGAATCCGCGCGCCAGCTCCATCGATACGCCCCTGCACGCTTTCATCCCTTATCGACACGTCGACCACAGTCATCCGAACGCCGTCATCGCCATCGCCGCCTCCAACAATGGCGAGCAACTCACGCGGGCGATCTACGGGGACAAGGTTGTCTGGGTCGATTGGCAGCGGCCGGGCTTCGACCTCGGTCTGGTCCTGCGCGAGACGGTCGCCGCCAATCCGGGCGCCGTCGGCATCGTGCTCGGCGGGCACGGCTTGATCAACTGGGCCGACGATGGCAAAGAATGTTATGACTTGTCGCTGACGCTGATCGAGAAAGCGGCGCGCTATCTCGCTGAGCGCGACAAAGGCGCGGCGAGCTTCGGCGGCGCAAGGGTTGAGAGGCTGGCGGAGGCCGACCGTCAAGCGCTCCTGGCTGATATTTTGCCGAAGCTGCGCGGCCTGGTCTCGGGCGAGAGCCGCTTCATCGCCACCGTGCAGCACGACGATGACATCCTGAGTTTCGTCAATAGCGCTGATGCCGCGCGCCTGGCGGAATTGGGCACATCCTGCCCCGATCATTTCCTGCGCACCAAGATCAAACCGCTATATGTGGATTGGAATCCGCAGACGGAAGATGCGGCCGCCCTGCTGGAAAAACTGCGGACTGGCATCGAAGCTTACCGCCGCGATTACAGCGCCTATTACGAGGCTTGCAAGCATGCGGACAGCCCACCGATGCGCGATCCGAATCCAACCGTAGTCTTGATTCCCGGCCTGGGCATGATCGCCTTTGGGGTGAACAAGAGCGAATCCCGCGTGACCGCCGAGTTCTATAATTGCGCGGTCGCCGTCATGCGTGGCGCGGAAGCGGCCGGCGATTACGTCGCCCTGCCGCGGCAGGAAGCCTTCGACATCGAGTACTGGGCGCTGGAAGAAGCCAAGCTGCGCCGCATGCCAGCCGAGAGCGAGCTAGCGCGCAAAGTCATCCTGGTTCTGGGCGCGGGCAGCGGTATCGGCGTCGCAACCGCTCGGCGCGTGGCCGCTGAAGGCGCGCATGTCATTTGCGCCGATCGCAATCTGGAAGGCGCCCGGGCGACAGCCGACCAGCTGACGGCGGTTTATGGCCGGGGCATCGGCGTCGCCGGTTCCGGCATTTCAAGCTGCGGGACGGCCATCGCGCTCCCGGTCGACATTACCGATCCTGATAGCGTGAAAGCCATGTTGGAGCAGGCCATTCTGGCTTACGGCGGCGTCGACGACATCATCGTCAGCGCCGGCGTCTTCTTCACGCCGGACGCCCAAGGGCGCAATACCGCCGAGCAATGGCGCGCCAGCTTCGATGTGAACGTGCGCGGCGCTTATCTGGTCGCCGATTGCGCGCGGCCAGTGTGGGAAGCGCAGGGCCTGCCAGCGTCGCTCGTCTTGACCACCAGCGTCAACGCCGTCGTCGCCAAAGCGGGCTCAATCGCCTACGACAGCAGCAAGGCGGCCGCCAACCATCTGGTGCGCGAGCTGGCGATTGAACTGGCGCCGCTGGTGCGCGTGAATGGCTTGGCGCCGGCCACCGTCGTCAAAGGCAGCAGCATGTTCCCGCGTGACCGGGTCATCAGCTCGCTCATCAAATACGGGATCGATTACAGCGAAGACGACGACAGCGAGAGCCTGCGGAGCCGCCTGGCGGAATTCTACGCGCAGCGCACGCTAACGAAGCGGTCCATCAGCCCCGAGGATCAGGCGGAAGTTGCCTACCTGCTCATCAGTGATGCCTTCAGCAAGACGACCGGGCAGATCATCAATGTCGACGGCGGGCTGAGCGAGGGCTTTCTTCGTTAGCTGCAAATTGCCACAGAGACACAGAGGCACAGAGGTTTTTTTGCACCACCGAGTACACCGAGTTCTCTGAGATCACCGAGATTTAAGGGTCACTGGCGGCTTGCGCTTTTGAACAGCGGCAAGCCAGTTCATGAATAGGCGGCGCGTACGGGCGAGCCGGTAGCTCGCCCCTACAAGGCATGTCCGGTACTAAACCGCAGCAACCAAGTGCCTCTAAATTTTGGGACTGTAGGGGCGACTCGGTGAGTCGCCCAAAGCACACACTTTCACAAGCCCGGCGTTTCGCCGAAACGTCCCTACATTCTCCTTTCTTGCATGGTCAATACACTGTGTGAGCCCAGTTGTGACTCATGAGGGTTGTGGTGAAGCCTAGGCAAACACCTGAATTTCAAAGACTCAGAAGCGATCCAACCAGTACCGGACAAGCCCTACATACGCTCACATCAGCGCCCTTCAAATGTGCGAAAATAGTTGACGATATCCCAGCGCTGCGCATCGCTCAGCTCGCCCTCACAAGCCGGCAGATCGCGCCAGCCGCCAAGCAGCACCCCATACAGAAAGTCGTCGCGCGCTGAACCCAGCCGGTTACGCAAGGCGCGGAAATCGGCCGACTGCCCCTGCCAGACCAGGCAATGCGCCCGATACAGCGCCTCGCCCCGCGCCAGAGACGCGCTATCGGGCAAGACCGTGTTCACCTGTTCCGGCGGTGGATTCAAGGTCGCTTCGTACTGCCGTTGCTGCTCGCCAATCATGGCCGCGCCGAAGACCATGACGCCCAGCGAAACCGCCAGGGCGCCCAGCGCCAGCAATCCGCTCGCAGGCGTCATGTTGAGGGCGCTGACCAAGTGCCTCGTCCGTGCCTGCAGCGATGTGGCGATGAGGGCAAAGAGCAGCAGCAGCACGGCAAAGTGGATAATGTTTGGTGGGCGCGTCTGCTGGACCGCCGCCGAGTCGCTGATCCGCCATTCAGCCGCCGCGCGCGTCACATCGCCGTTGTCGGCGACAATGTCAACCAGCGACCACCACTGCCCGGCCTCGTCGATGTCATCGCCCGCCGCCACATATAAGCCCGCCTCCGCTTGTTCCGCCAAATGCCATTGGCTGCGGATGCCGCCGCTCGGATTGACCAGCTGCAAATAAACCGTGACATCCTCAGCCGGCGCGCCGCCGCGGCTGATGACCGTGTCGTAGGTGTTCACGCCCGGGCCGCCCGGAATGACAGCCGCGGTGATGGTGTAGTCGCCGACCGTCTGCGAGAGTTGCGGCGCCTCAATGTCCGCGGGCAGCGATGCCGGCTCGGGCACGGGCGTCGCGCTCAGCCAGGCGACCGCGATGAGGGCAGCGGCCATAAGCCACACTTCCAGGCGCAGGGCCTGCCCGGTGGCCGCCGCGCGATTCATGCCAGCGCGCAGCGTTCGAGGCGGGAGCGCGCTCGCCAAATTCATCCGTTCAGCCAAATGCGGGCGCAGGGCGACATGCTGCCAGCCGCCGAGTATGAGAACCGGCGCGATCATCAGGAGCTTAATGCCCAGCGCCCGTCCATAGCTGCTGCCCAGGTCGGCGGGCGTAACAAAAAAATTCAGCGCGTTGTAGATGCCGCTGACGATCATGAGCGCGATCAGCGGCGTCACCAGGCGCGAGAAGCGCAGCATCACCGCTCGGAGGGCGCTTCGCCTTTGCTCGCCCTCCAGGGGCGCCAGCGCCGGCGGCAGCACCAGCGTCAGCGCCAGCGACCCACCCAGCCAAAAGGCGGCGGCGAGGGCATGCAGCCAATCAACCGCGATCGCCAGCCAAGGCATCAGCGTCGAGCCGGCCGCATGGCTGGTCACCATCGTCAAGCCGATGAACAGCGCCCCCAGCCAGGGCATGCCCCGCCAGATGCCGTTGGCCAAGCGCGGCAGCAATGGACGGTAATACTCACTCGCAAATATCAACAGCGCGCTGAATATCAGTAGCAGCGTCCGAAAGATCCAGACATCGCCAAAGCGCGAGCCAATGAGCACAACCCCCCAAAGATTCTGCCTTATCACTTGAGCAAGGTCGGCATTGAAGAAGACCATCGATTGCTGCAGCAGCGCAACAAAGTTGGCGAGAATCGCCAATACGACGGCGCCGATCAAACAGTCTAGCAAGCGGCGCCGGACGCGCGCAGGCAAGCCGCCGGCGGCATCCCCCCAAGCGGGCAGCAGCACGGCGCTGTATAACAGCGGCGCCCCGAAAATCAAAAAATTGGCCAGGTTGAGCGCTGCCCGCCAAAGCGCTTCCAGGGGAATGGCGCGATCATCGGCCGCTTGACCAGCGACGCCGCCGACTTCTTCGCCGACAAAGAAGACGCGGCTCTCGGCGATGACATGTCCATCGCTGGCGAAGGCCGGCCGCAGCTCAACGATATAGGCGCCGTCGGCCAGGCCGGGCGGCACGCGCAGCGCCAGCAGCGCCCGGTTCCGGCTGTCAACCGAGCCGCTGGCGATGATCTCGCCTGATTGGTCGCGCAGGTTGATCTCGCTGAAGCGCGGCTCAAGGTCTTCGCTGAACCAGTATTGCAGGCGGGTCGGCGGGCGTTCCAGCGTGCTGCGGTCGGCAGGGATCGCGCGTACGACGTAGCCATGCGCCGATGTCGGGATCAGCCAAACTGCGAATGACAGCATACAGAGCAAAATGAAGCGCCGGATCACTTTCGTCCCTCGGGCCCGACCGCGCTAATCAACGTCTTGGCATTGTACCTGAATGGCGCGCTTTAAGGCATAAGCTGTAGGAGTCGTCCGGTACGGCGATTCGCCATGCAAACCCCACCCCCAGCCCCTTCCCGCCATCTTTATGGCGGGCATCCGAAGCATCAGATGCCAACCATAGAGATGGTCGGAGGGGAGCAAACGCTAGCGAATTCGGATATTTCCCAGCGGACAAAATCATAGCTGCAGATTTAAGCGAAACCTTCCCCCCATTGCTATGGGGGAACTGAGGGGGGTTGGGCGCAAGACCGAAAGCCTATTGAATCAGCCAACCTCGTTGTTTAATATACGTTCTTGGCGCTATCGCCTGTGAATCCACCAACGAGAAATAGCGAATGACGGACGGCGAGACGAGCAGAAACTTCATCACCGATATCATCGACGCTCACAACGAGAGCGACCGCTTTGAGGGCCGGGTGCACACGCGCTTCCCGCCCGAGCCGAACGGTTACCTGCACATCGGCCATGCCAAGTCAATATGCTTGAACTTCGGCCTTGCCGCTCAATACGGCGGCCTCTGCAACCTGCGCTTTGACGACACCAATCCGGCCAAGGAAGAGCAAGAATATATTGACGCCATCACCGAAGATGTGCGCTGGCTGGGCTACGATTGGGACGATCGCCTATTTTTCGCCTCGGATTATTTTGACGAACTCTACGAAATGGCGCTTGAGCTCATCCGCATTGGCCGCGCCTACGTCGATGAACTGAGCCCGGATGCCATTCGCGAATATCGCGGAACGCTGACCGAAGCCGGGCGCGAGAGCCCCTATCGCAATCGGCCGATTGACGAAAATCTGGCGCTGTTTGAGAAGATGCGCGCCGGCGAATTCAAGGAGGGCGAAGCGGTCCTGCGGGCGAAGATCGACATGGCCAACGGCAACATCAACTTGCGCGATCCCGTCATGTATCGCATTCTCGACGCCGCCCATCCGCGCACGGGCGACAAATGGAAAATCTACCCGATGTATGACTTCGCCCACGGTCAGTCGGATTCCATCGAGGGTATCACCCACTCGATCTGCACGCTGGAATACGAAGATCATCGACCGCTGTATGACTGGTATCTGGACAATATCGAAATTTTTCATCCGCAGCAGATTGAATTCGCCCGCCTGAATTTGAGCCACACCGTGCTCAGCAAGCGCAAGCTGATACGGCTGGTGCGGGAAGGTTTCGTCAGCGGCTGGGATGACCCGCGCATGCCGACGATATCGGGCCTGCGCCGCCGCGGCTATACACCGGAAGCCATCCGCGAATTCTGCGATGATATCGGCGTCGGCAAAGTCAAAGGCGTGGTCGCCCTGCACAAGCTGGAATACCACCTGCGCCAGCATCTCAACAAGTCAGTCGATCGCGTGATGGCGGTGATCAATCCCCTGAAGGTTATCATTGAGAATTATCCGGATGATCTCGTTGAAGAGATGGAGGCGGTCAACAACCCGGAAGATGCAAGCGCCGGAACGCGCGCGGTCCCGTTTTCCAAAGTGCTCTACATCGAGCGCGATGACTTCATGGAAGCGCCGCCGCGCAAGTTCTACCGCCTGGCGCCGGGGCGGGAAGTGCGGCTGCGTTATGCCTATTTCATCACCTGCACCGATGTGATCAAAGACGAGAACGGCGAGATCCTTGAGTTGCGCTGCACTTATGACCCGGCGACGCGGGGCGGCTCCGCGCCTGATGGCAGGCGGGTGAAATCAACCTTGCACTGGGTTTCCGCGCGCCATGCCATCAAAGCTGAGGCCCGTCTCTACGACAACCTGTTCACCGTCGAGAACCCGGAGGGCGACCGCGAGCGCGACTTCACCGCCTTCATCAATCATGATTCGCTGTCCATTGTCGACCCGATCTATGTGGAACCTCATCTGCGCGGCGCTCAGCCGGGGGGGCGCTATCAATTCGAGCGGCTGGCCTATTTCGTGCTCGATGAAGACTCGACGGCGGATAAGCTGGTATTCAATCGGACGGTTACGCTGCGTGATCAATGGCGCAAGGTGCGGAACAAAGCCGGCAAGAAACCGCGGAAGCGACGGCGCAAGAAGGCGGCGCCACGATGAAATGATGTGTCGAGAAGGCGGCGCATAATTGTACAGATTCGCAAACTGTTACCCATCTCCATTTGAAAGTGGCAGCGCCTTGACGCCAATTCGCCTGGTTGCGGCGCTGCTTTTGCTCGCCCTCCTGCTCGGGTCTGCCGCTGCTACGGCGCAAGAATCCGCCTGCGCTCAGACGGTTGAGAACGCTCTTTCGAGCCTGCAGGAGCATTGCGCCGACCTGGGACGCGATAGCCTTTGCGCGGGTCACGCGCGGGTTGACGTCAGCTTCGCAGGCGACGCGGCGACCTGGCAAACCTTGAGCCCGCCCTTGCGGCAGGCTTCCGTTGCCGAACTCGCCGGCATCAGGACGAGCGGGCTTGACAGCGATCATGGAGACTGGGGCATCGCCGCGCTGCATCTGGGCGCCAACTTCCCGCAGACCTATCTAGGGCCTGGCATACTCGTGCTGCTGGCGGGCGACGCGCAAGTCCGCAATGAAGTTGATCCGGCGTCAACGGTTGCAATCAGCGACCCGCTGAGTACGGCCGCCCTGGTCGATACTACGCGCTTCAAAAAGCCGGGCATAATCCCGGCGCCGGTCGCGCAGGTGGCCGCCGACGAGATCCTGCTGGTTGATGCTTTTGACAGCAGCGGAAACTGGCTGCGCGTCGTCAACGGCGGAGAGATCTCCTGGGTGGAAGCGGACGATGTGGCCCGACTGAACGCGATGGAGTCGCTGCCGAAGATCGGCCTCGGCGCGCCCTTCCCTTTTCAAGCGCTGTCCCTGTCGACGGGTACGGCCTACCCCGAATGTGAGCAAGCCGAACCCTTTATCGCGCTGCAGATGCCGGCGGACAGGCCGGTCAATCTCAGCATCAACGGCGTCGACATCCATATCGGCGCCATGGTCACCTTTCAGCAGGTGCATCGCAATGCGCTCAGTATGACCGTGCATCGCGGCGAAGCGACCACCGTGTTCGGGCATACGGTGCGGCCGGGGGAGACGGTCATCGGCATCCTGGGGACGACGGCTGAGCGCGCGCTCGAAGTGCTGGATTGGAGCGGCGCCCTGCCCGCTTCGGAAGCGGAACTAGCGCGCGGTCTTCGGGCGCAAGCCGCGCTCAATGGCTTGTCCGCGCTTAATGGCTGGCCGTCGTATGCGGCGCAAAGCCAGCCGCCCGAATTGCTGCATGTCGTCGAAGCTGGCGACTCCCTGTACAGCATCGCGCGGCGGTATGATACGAGCGTTGGCGAAATCATCCTCGCCAATCTGAGCGACAAACCACTGCGACTATTTGCGGGCATTGAGCTAATTGTGCCCAACCCCGGCAGTGGCTTCGCCGGGCGCGGCGATGTCCCGCTTGACGCCACCCGCGAGGACTAGCGGCGCTTAAGAATTTAGCCGAAAGACCGCTTTTTTCAGTCCATCAGGAAACGCTGCGTTTCAGCATGTCGACAAAGGCGGAGCGATCGGCGCTGGTCGCCACTCTCATCTGAGGCGCTTTCCTGCTGACACCGAGCACATCCACCACCGTAATCCCGCGCGCCAAGCCCTCCCCGGTCGTCACATCCACCCAGTAATCTTTGTATTCCGCGACACTTGGGTCAATCGCCGCCGCCATCGTGATCGGGTCCGGCAAGTCAAAACCTGCCAGCGCGTTCTCTGTCATGGAAAATTCGGTCAAGGTCGCCTGGATATCTATGACGAATTCGGCCAGGGGGCTGCCGATGCGGCGGATTTCTTCAGCTTGTTTTGCATCAAAGGTGGCGTATTTCCAGGAGATATCCCAGCCGACCATGGTCATCGCCATGCCGGATTCGAACACGATCTTGGCCGCTTCCGGATCGACCCAGATGTTGAATTCGGCGGTCGGCGTCACATTGCCATGGCCCGAGCCGATGCCGCCCATGATGTAGCAGTGCGATACGCTCCGCGCCATTTCAGGCTCGCGCAGCAAAGCGAGCGCCACGTTAGTCAAGGGGCCGAGCGTCACAAGGGTGATGTCGCCGGAGTTCGCATTGATAAGCTCACGCAGCATGTCAGCCGCATGCCCGTCAGCCGGCTCTCGACCCTGCAAGGGCAAGCCGATATCGCCCATGCCATCCCGGCCATGCACATCTTGCGCCGTTTCCAGCTCGCGCAGCAGCGGCTTGGCGCAGCCAGCGTAGACAGGCGCGTCGGCGGCGCATAATTCCACCGTGTACAGCGCATTCTGCAGCGCCTGCGACAGCGGCACATTGCCGGCTACGACGGTGATGGCCTTGACTGCTATGTCCGGCTGCCGCAGCGCCATCACCAGCGCCGCCGCATCGTCAGAGGCTGTATCGGTGTCAATGATGAAGTTTCGCATGCGCCCTCCTTGAATCTCGCCGAGTATAGGCGATGCCCAATGTCAGCGCAAACTGATGCGCCAGCGCCATGCAAGAACAGACATACGCCTTGCGCGATCCGCCCTATGGTTTACTCGCGCCGAGCACTGATCCTGATACGCAAAGTTCCAAGACAATGGATTTCACCATCCCGCGCCACGTCGAAGCCATCGCCCACCGCGTCCGTCAATTCGTCGACGAAGAAGTCATACCGGTGGAGACGGAGCTGTTGCGGGCGAACGCGGACCTGAATGCGGACATCTTGCAGGAATTGCGCGCCAAGGCGAAAGCGGCCAAGCTCTGGGCGCCGACCATGCCCAAAGCCTGGGGCGGAATGGGCTTGGATATCGAAGATTAGCGGTTCGCAAAGGGCTCTCCACACACGAGCGATACTGTTGTACGGACGAGCTGGTGGCTCGTCCACTCTTTAAGATTCCCTGCGTGTTTCTCCACGGATCAGGAAACGCTGCGCCTTAGCATGTCGACAAAGGCGGAGCGATCGGCGCTGGTCGCCACCCTTATCTGAGGCGCTTTCTTGCTGATGCCGAGCACATCGACCACCGTTATCCCGCGCGCCAAACCCTCGCCCGTTGTGACATCGACGGGGTAATCCTTGTATTCGGCGATACTGGGGTCTATGGCGGCCGCCATCGTGATCGGATCCGGCAGGTCGAAACCCGCCAGCGCGTTCTCCGTCATTGAGAATTCCGTCAGGGCAGGTTGGATATCGACGACAAATTCCGCCAGCGCCGTGCCGATGCGGCGGATCTCGTCGGCTTGCTCGGCATCAAAGGTGGCGTATTTCCAGGAGATATCCCAGCCAACCATGGTCATTTTCATGCCCGACTCGTAAACGATTTTCGCCGCCTCGGGATCCACCCAGATGTTGTATTCCGCCGTCGGCGTCACATTGCCGTGGCCCACGCCGATGCCGCCCATAATCCAACAGTGGGATACCCGCTGCGCCATCTCCGGCTCGCGCAGCAAAGCAAGCGCGACATTGGTCAAAGGTCCGAGCGTTACCAAGGTGATATCGCCGGCGTTCGCATTGATGACATCACGCAGCACATCGGCGGCATGACCATTCGCCGGTATTCGCCCCTGCAAGGGCAAGCCGATATCGCCCAATCCGACGTGCCCGTTCAAATCCTGCGCCGTCTCCAGGTCGCGCAGCAGCGGCTTGGCGCAGCCAGCATACACGGGTGCGTCAGCGCCGCAAAGCTCAACGGTGTAAAGCGCATTCTGAACGCCCAGCGGCAAAGGCACGTTGCCGGCAACCACCGTGATCGCCTTGACGTCGATGTCCGGTTGCCGCAGCGCCATGACTAGAGCGACAGCGTCATCGCAGGCGGAGTCGGTGTCAATGATAAATTTTCGCATGGGCTTCTCCTTGAATCTCGACGAGTATAAATGATGGCTCATGCCGGGGCAACAGGGTGGCGTCCGGCGGAAGCGCGCCCAAATTTACACCTGCCTTCAGCGGCCCTATGGTATACTCGCGCCGTGTCTGCCAATTCATGAATTCATCGAAGGAAACCGCCATGGACTTCAGCATCCCGCGCCATGTGGAGGCGATTGCGCATCGCGTCCGACTATTCGTCGACGACGAGGTCATCCCGGTCGAGACGGAGTTGTTGCGCAGCCGAGCCGACTTGAACCGCGACATTCTGCGGGACCTGCGCGCCCGGGCGAAGGCGGCGCGGCTGTGGGCGCCCACCATGCCCAAGAAATGGGGCGGCATGGGCTTGAACATACAGGAGATCGTGCCGGTCTTCGAGCAAGCCGGGCGCAGCATGCTGGGTCCGCTCGCCATCCACTGCGCCGCGCCCGATGAAGGCAATATGCATCTGCTGCACAATTGGGCCGACGAAGCGCAAACCGAACGCTACCTCGCGCCCCTGGCCAAGGGCGAGGCCTTCTCCGCTTTTTCCATGACGGAACCGCCGCCCGGCGCCGGCAGCGACCCGCGCATGATCCAGACGCGCGCCCAACGCGACGGGGACGACTGGATCATCAACGGCCACAAATGGCTGACCACCAACGGCGAAATCGCTGATTTTTTCATCATTATGGCGCGGACAGATACCGCCGTGCATCCCTATCAAGGCTGCACGCAATTCCTCGCCCCGCGGGATACGCCGGGCATCAACATCCTGCGCGATGTGCCGGTCATGGGCGCCAATGACTTCGGCGGGCATGTCGAGATTCTCTACGAAAATGTCCGCCTCCCCGACAGCGCCATTTTGGGCGAAGCGGGCCAGGGTTTCATGTTGGCGCAATCGCGCCTGGGCCCGGCCCGCTTGACGCACTGCATGCGCTGGACCGGCATCGCGCAGCGCGCCCTGGAAATCGCCGCCGATTATGCCGCCGGGCGCGAGGCATTCGGCGGACCACTGACGGGCCATCAGTCGATTCAGTGGATGCTGGCGGATTCGGAGATGGAGCTGAAGATGGGTCGGCTGCTGGTTCATGAGGCCGCCTGGCGGCTGGCGCAGGGCGAGCAGGCGCGGGTAGAGACTTCGATTGCCAAGCTGCAAGTCTCCGAGATCGTCGGGCGCGTGCTGGATCGCTGTGTTCAAATCTGCGGCGGGACGGGCATCTCGCGCGATCTGCCCCTCTCCGGCTGGTATGAAAAAGCGCGCGCGTTCCGCATCTATGACGGCGCTTCCGAGGTGCATCGCATGGTCGTCGCCCGCGATGTCATCAAACGTTATGCCGCTGCCGATCCCATGTAGCAATAAGTTTGTAATGCATGAGACTTTGCCCGCTGGGATTTCTCCCCTCCCTGATACTTCGGGGAGGGGCCGCGCCGCGTAGACACTGGCGGTCGGGGAGGGGTTGAAAAAATAGCCGCCATGCCCAAGGTTTTCATCAGCCACAGCAATCAAGACAGCGATGAAACGCTATTCCTTGCTGATGCGCTGCGGCGCGCCGGGATCGATGTCTGGGTGGACTTCGAGAATATCCGCGGCGGCGCTGACTGGCTCTGCGAAATCCAGGCCGGCATCGAGCGCTGCGACGCCGTTGTCGTGGTGCTGTCTCAGGCGAGCGCGGGCTCGGTCTGGGTGGAGCGCGAGTGCCTCTATGCCTGGCAATTGGGCAAGCCTGTGTTCACCGCGCTCGTCGCCGACATCCTAATACCGCTGCATCTCATCAACATCCAGTACTGCGACCTGCGCCAACGCCCCGCCGACGGCATGGCCAAGCTGGTCGCGTCCATTCGCGCCGCCCTGCAATTCGACGAAGACGCGCGCCAGCATGCGCCGGCCGCCGTCTCACGGCAGCCGATTGAAGCCAACTTCTTTCCCTATTTGGAGCAGCTCCCCGACGGCGATATCGCGACGCTGGTCGCGCGCGACCTCTTCCATTGGTCGAGAGCGGTGGCGGACGACGTGGCATTCAGCGGGCTGACCCGCCCCGGCTTTCAAGCGCGTGTCAAATTGGGGCCGAAGCTGGTGACGGTCTTCAGCGTTCGCGCTTATCGCCGGCGGCCATCGGCGCAGGTTCCGCTGGATAGGCTGGCGGCCTGCAAACCATTCAAAGCAAAACGAGCGAGAAAGTCGGTTTTGCGGGCGCTAAACCGACTGCTGCCACCGGCGCAACGCTTCAAAGCCGACAAAGCTGACCGCCGGCCGACGCTCGCCCTGCATCACCTGAGCAGCGCCGAAAAACTGGAAAATTTCAAGGAAATCTTGCTGGGCATCATCAGCGAGCTGCGCGCACACGGGGGCTGATTGACCGGGCTCAGTTCGCCGCCGCCGCTTCGAGATGTTCACGGCGCAGACGGCGGTCGTAATATTTTTCGGCCGCTTCCGCCATGCTTTGAATCGTCTGCACATTCAGGAAGGCATTGGCGACCGCCCCGGCCACGGGCAAGAAACCGACGATCATCTTCGCCGGGACGCGCGTGCTGATTCTGGACGCCAGCTTGTAAGCCAGGCGCCGGCTCACCTTGCGCCCGAGCGGACGCGTCAGCATCACTTCGCAATTCAAATGCTCCACATGTTCCCGGCCGCCAGCGAGCGCAGCCGCCGTCCCTTCCGCGCCCAGCATCGCCTCGACGATGGCGTAACCGCGTTCATCGCCGGCGACAAAATTCTCCGCCAGTTTCTGCAAGATGTGAAAGCTGCGCAGGGTTGTCTCATCGGTCGACATGGCGAGCAAGCCCGGCATGGCAGCCTGCCCTTCCGCCGTCAGCGCCCAGCGCAGCGCGTCCAGCGAAATCGCCAGATGCTCAATGATGTTCGCGTTGAAATCGGACTCATTGGCCCAAAGCGCGAGGATATTGCGCAAGTCGGAATAGGCTTCCGTTTCGACCACATAAGCGCCCTTAAGCGCGCCGATTCCCCAGCTGATGGCGCCCATTTTGTGCAGCAGGTAACTGACGCCGGTCGGGATCGTAAATGTATGCAGCCCGGGGATGACCATCTCGGCGCCGCCGATGAGCGCCAGCTTGGTCGTCTCCTGCTTGATCCATTGCGCCGGCGAGTCGCAATCCAGCGCTGATTTGACCGCCCGCTGCGGATTGCCCGCCAGCTCATCCAGCGCCATGACGATGGCTTCCGCTACCGTATCTTCAAGTCCCATCGCTCTGTCCTGCTCGTTGTCGAAGCCGTCTCATGCAAATATACGCAGGCGGGCCGCAGGCGTTGCGGCCTCATGCGACATTTCCGCAGCCCGCAAGTGGGATCAAGGCTTGCTCCCATCCAGGGCGGCGCGCCAAATCTTAAGATCGTCAAACTCCAGCGCCAGCCGCCGCCCGGCGTAGTTCATTACGCCGGCCAAAGCGACCGCGCCATGCGACGCCCGCTGGTCACGCGCCTCGGCGACGAAATGACCGTTGACCCATAGCGCCAGGTAATCTTCGATGCAGACGACGCGCAGGCGATTGGACGACGCCCCGCGCCGAATATGCTCAGACGGCGCCGCGCTGACGATCGGTTCGAGCGATCGTCCGTTGCTCCAGCGGATGCTGGCATAGCCATCGCCGCTGATCAAGAAAAAGTAACCGCGACCACTGCCGGCGGCGTCCAAGCGGCAGGCCAGTCCATAGGCATTGTGGTCATAATCCGAAATCTGCGTGGCGTTGACCTCCATCACGATGTCCCGATGCTGGCCCTCGCGCTCCGCCCAGACATACTGACGGCCGCTAAAATCAATGCGGTAAACGCCGTCGCCGACGCCCATGTTCAGTTCGCTCTCCGACGTAAATTGCCGCCAGCGCTCGCCATTGTCGAAGCCATCGTCGACAAGCCGCGTCAAATAGCGGAAGCCCAGTTCGGGCGGGCTCACCGTCAACTGCCGGATGCCGCCGCATGCCGTCAGCGCCGCCGCGCCCATTATCACAATCAGCAGACGCAAAGTCTTCCCTCGGAACCCATGCCGCTTTCAGTCTAGCCAATCGGGCAGTTGATGAACAGGCGTCATCGACGCTGCTATGAAAGCGAGCGCGCCGAGCATTTCAACCATTGGGAGTCGCGAATTCTTATGATATTGGGCTCCCGAACAATCTCCTGAAACAAGCCGGAGTCCTCATGTCCGGCGGTGAAGGCGGCGCGAACGTGTATGCTGTTTCAAGCCAAATAAACACAAGGCCCAAGTTCGGAAAGTTTGAAGTGGCATGATATCGGTGTATAATATCCGCAGGATCGATTTCAAGTAAGGCGACCGTCTAATGATTGAAATGATCGTGGACCGTGTGCAAGTGAGTTTGATGTCGCAGCATCGCCTGGTGGTGCTGCGCGATAAAGACGAAGAAAGCTATCTGCCCATCTGGATTGGCCAGTTCGAATCGGAAGCCATCACCCTCGAGTTGCAGGGCATGGTGCGTGAACGGCCCCTCACCCACGACTTGCTCAAGTCCACGATTCAGGAGATGGGCGGTTCGGTGCGCCACATCTACATCAACAACTTGAGCAAAGATGTATTTTTTGCCGTCATCAACATCGACGCCGGCGGCGATACCATCCAGATTGACGCCCGCCCTAGCGACGCGATCGCCCTGGCCGTCCGCTTGGATGCGCCGATCTATGTGGACAAGTCGGTGATGGACCGCGCCGGCATACGGCCCGATAGAAATGTCGAGCCGGAGATCCTGGGGCTGGCCGATGATTTGCATGAACGCAGCGAGAATGGCGAGCGCGTCGACCCCAGCAAACTGAGCGCCTTCGCCGATTTTGTCGATACGCTGAATCTGGAAGATCTCGAAGACGAAGAGTAGATTCCAGTCTGTCAGCCAAATATCTGGTTGATTTAAGAAGCAATTCGTCGGTCGTTTTGCCTATGGCAATTCCGGCGGAGCTTTGTTACGTTACCGCATTACCTGCGATGGACATTCAAGCGCCACATACACAGTTGCAAGCCCCAATGAGCCTGGAGGCTGAGCAAGCTTTGCTCGGCTCTATCCTGCTTGATCCCGGCGCTTATCACAGCGTCGCCGCTTTCCTGACGGCGGAAGATTTTTTCCTCAAGCGGCACGAACATATCTGGAACGCCTTCAGCCGGCTGCAAGAACGCAAAGACGCGATCGATTACGTGACGCTGGCGAGCGAGCTGGATGACATGCGCCTCCTGGATGAAATTGGCGGCCACGCTTATTTGACCGGCCTGGTCAACAATACGCCGACCGCTATCCATGCTGAAGTGTATGGCGAGATGATCGCGCGGACGTCAACGCGCCGCAAAATGCTGATGGCGGCTGACAGCATCCGCCAGCTCGCGCTTGACGAGGCGTTGACCGTTGACAACGTCATCAACGAGGCGGAGCAAGCCCTGTTCAACGTCAGCAATTCGCAGATCAAACGCGAATTCGTGCCGATCTGGGATGCCGCCAGCGAGTACTACGATGAGATGGAAAAGCAGCTGGAGATGGGCAGCGCCATCGGCACGCCCACCGGCTTCAGCGACCTGGACGACTTGCTAGGCGGCTTTCAAAAATCGGACCTCGTCGTCTTTGCCGGCCGCCCCGGCATGGGCAAGACTAGTTGGATCCTGTCGGTGGCGCTGAACGTCGCCCGAAGAGACCGCCGCGTCGCCATTTTCACAATGGAGATGGGCGTCGAGCAGATGGTCCAGCGTCTGCTGTCAATGGAAACCGGCATCCAAATCCAGCAGCTGCGCACGGCAAGAATTAGCGCGCGCGAGCATACCCGCCTGACCGAAGCGATCGGGCGCATCTCCAACTTGCCGCTCTTCATTGACGACACGCCGTCGATCACGCCTGTCGAGATGCGTACGAAGTGCCGCCGCCTCCAGCATGAATATGGACTGGATATCGTGATGGTCGATTATATGCAATTGATGTCGGCCGGCCGCGCCTACGAAAACAATCGCGTGCAAGAGATCAGCTACATAAGCCGCTCGCTGAAAGAGCTGGCGCGCGAACTGAATGTCACCGTGCTTTCCACCGCGCAGCTGTCGCGGGCGGTCGAACAGCGCCAGGACAAGCGCCCCCAGCTATCCGACTTGCGCGAGAGCGGCACCATCGAACAAGACGCGGACGCCGTTATGTTCCTCTATCGGGATGAAGTCTACAATCCGGACAGTACCGAATTCCCCAATCAAGCCGATGTGCTACTATCAAAGCATCGGCACGGGCCGACCGGCGCCGTCCAACTATTTTTCGAAAAGTCTTTCACCAGATTTCGCGATGTGAAGAAAGTCAATTTGAACCTCGCTGATATGAGCAACCTGGACTGAGCCTGATGCGCGCGCGCAACGGAGCGAGTTTCAACTCTCATTCGCAGACTTCCGCCCTGCCAGCTTATTTCTTCAGCGAATTGCTGCCGGCGATTGATGACCTGGCCGAGCTCAAACTGACCATATTCGCATTGGCGTCGTTGCAGCAAAAGGAAGGCGATTATCGTTATTTGCGTTATGGCGAATTCGCCGCCGATGCGCATCTGATGGCCGGGCTGGCGACAGTGGATGCGTCGATGACAGCGCCGGAAGCGCTTAAGCGCGCGCTGCAAAAGGCGACTGAGCGCGGGACGCTGCTGGTCGCGGCGGTCAAGGTCGAAGACGAGGCGAAGCGCTACTACATGGCTGCTGACGCGAGCGGGCGGGCGCTTCATCAGCGGATTGAAGCGGGCGAATGGCGGCCGGCCGCCGCTGGCGAGATTGAGTTGCTGCCGGCGCGCCCGTCAATATACGGGCTTTACGAAGAAAACATTGGTGTCTTGACGCCCATGATCGCTGAAGCAATCAAGGACGCGGAGGCCACCTATCCGCAAGATTGGATTGAAGAGGCGATGCGCCTGTCAGTCGAAGGCAACAAGCGCAATTGGCGCTATATTCGTGCGATTCTAGTAAGATGGCAGCAGGAAGGACGGGGCGGTGAAACACGTGGGCGACGTGTTAGACGGCGAAAGCCATACTGAGCAAGACAATGGGCGGCCCGCAGCGGCTTCATCAACAGGGGACCATGACGAAGTTGTGCAGGAATTCGTCTGCCATGACCCGATGAATCGCGACCTGCCCTGCCCGCTCTGTGATGGCAAGGGCATATTTACCGTCGACGTACCGATAAGCGACCCGCGCTTCGGCAAATTTCAACGCTGCCCCAATCATCCAGTCGAGGACGATCGGGATATGCACGAGCGTCTTAGGCGATATGGCAACCTCGACGCATACCGGGACAAAACCTTTGACAATTTTAACATTGACCGCCTCGGCGGAAGTTATGCCCCCGACAACATTAAGTCTCTACATAGCGCCAAGTCCGCTGCCGAAGGATATGCCAACAATCCAAATGGCCGCTGGCTTGTCTTGGAAGGGCCTTTTGGCTGTGGAAAGACGCACCTGGCTGTCGCTATTGCCAACACGCGCCTGGAATCGCTTGGTGAAAAAGTTGTCTTTATAACAGCGCCCGATCTCCTCGATATCTTGCGCGCCACTTTCAGTCCCGATTCCGACGCTTCCTTTGATGCTTATTTTGAGCAAATCCGGCGCGTGCCTCTGCTGGTGCTGGATGACCTCGGTGTCGAAAATCCCAGCGGCTGGGCGAAGGAAAAGCTCTTCCAGCTGCTCAACTTCCGGCATGTCAACAGACATCCGACTGTGGTGACAACTAATACGCCATTCGATGACCTTGACCCGCGCATCAGCAGCCGCATGATGCAGGGAGATATCGTCACGCACATTAAGATCAACGCGCCCGACTACCGGCGAGCGGCGCGTACACAATCGCTTGATATGCGCTTCAACGACTTAGGCCTGTATCAGCACATGCGCTTTGATTCATTCATAACTGACAGCCCTGACTCGAATGAACGCGCCAACCTGAAAACTGCATTGGGCATTGCGCAAAAGTGGGCGCGCGATCCGCGCGGCTGGCTCTGCCTGATGGGGGACTATGGCGCCGGCAAAACTCACTTGGCCGCGTCTATTGCCAATGACCTGCACGAACGCGGCGCTGATGTGATGCTCAAGCCTGTGCCCGACCTGCTCGATTACCTGCGTCAGGCATTTGATCGACAGACTGCTTCCCGCTTCGACAATCGCTTTCAGGATATCCTCGGCAGTCCTATTCTAATACTGGACGACCTGAGCCTGAGGAATGCCACATCCTGGTCAAAAGAAAAGCTGTTTCAGATTATTGATTACCGTTACCTCTCTCGCAGCCCCACCGTCATTACCACAGCTGAAACCAAGCGGATGATGGACGACGACGCGCCCCGGCTCGCCACGCGCCTGTTTGACAAGCGGCTTTGCGAATGGTTTGACCTCGACCGCGTCCGCAGCTATATAGACCGCATGAACAGCCAAACCTGATGCTGGGCGCGCGGCTGAAAATCTCCGCTTGCGAGCGTCAGCACAGAAGCGCTTTGCTGGACCTCGCCCGACACAGCCCATGGACGCACAAACACCTCGATTGGCACAGCGCCGAGCAATGGCTCGATCGCGGCTTGGGTCATGTCGCGCTCGCCTGGCAGGGCGATGAACTGCTGGGTTATATCGGGCTGTCGCAGCCAATCGCCGGCTGGAGCTGGATCCGGCTGCTCGGCATCCGCGATGGCCGGATGCCTGGGCGTATCATCCGCGACTTATGGGTGGCGGCCGAAGCGCTCTGCGCCGCGCAGGGCATCGCCAACGTCCTGATTCTGATGATCACCAACTGGCTGCCGGCTTATTTTCGCGAGCTTGGTTTCAGCCATGCCGACGATATCATCACCATGAGCCAAATAGGCGGGGGTCTCCCGGCGGCGCCCGCGCCACCGCTGCAAATCCGAGCGGCGCATGACGAGGACCTGGACAGTATCCTTCGCATTGACCGCCTCGCCTTTGCCCCGCCCTGGCAGCTGACAAAATGGGATTTGTGGGGCGCGCGCCGCGACGCGTCAAGCATGACAGCGGCCGAACTGGATGGCAAGTTGATCGCTTACCAGCTTAGCACGCGGCAAGACAATCTCGGCCATTTGGCGCGCCTGGCCGTGCATCCGGCATATCGCCGCCAAGGCATCGCCTCCGCTCTGCTGCAGCGCCTGCTTGTCGATTTCAACAGGCGAAATCTGACTGAGCTCTCGGTCAACACGCAGTTGAGCAATCCGGGCTCGCAACGGCTTTATGAACGTTTCGGCTTTTACCGCAATGGCTACGATATCGAATTGTGGCGCAAGCAACTGATTTGACCGGCGCGACCAAGCTCTGAAGGAATGATACATGGCAACCATTTACCGAGAAGCGGACGCCAATCTCAATGTCTTGAGCGGCAAGACCGTCGGCATCATCGGCTACGGCAATCTGGGGCGACCGGTGGCCAACAACTTGCGCGATTCGGGCGTCCGCTTGCTCGTTGGCCTGCGTGAAGATGAAACGCGGGAGCATGCGCGCGAGGACGGCTTCGAACCGCAAGACATCGAAAAAGTCATCCCGCGCTGTCATATCTTGATGTTGTTCCTGCCGGACGAAGTCGTGCCCGAAGTTTATTTGGAACTGATTTCGCCCTACCTGCAACGCGGGCATCTGCTGGTTTTCGCCAGCGGCTACAATATCGCCTTTGGTTTTGTGGAGCCGCCGCCCTTTGTCGATGTCGGCATGATCGCCCCGCGCACAATCGGCGCGGCGGTGCGCAGTCGTTATCTGGACGGCAGCGGCTTTTACAGCTTCGTCGGCGTCGGCCAGGACGCCACCGGCGGCACGCTCGAGACGCTTCTCGGGCTGGCCAAGGCGATGGGCAGCCTGGGGGCCGGCGCCATCGAAATCTCGATGGAGCATGAATCGCAGCTGGACCTCTTCGTGCAGCAAGCCATCTTGCCCGCCTTTCACCACGTCATGACGACCGCGGCCGAAGTGCTGCTGGAACAGGGTTATCCGCCGGAAGCGGTCATGCTGGATCTGGTCCTCAGCGGCGAATTTACCGATTATCTCTCGCGCGCTTCCCAGATGGGTTTGCTGCGCGCCTTGCGCCTGTCCTCATTGACCGGGCAATACGGCATATTCAGCCGCCTGAGCCGCTTCAAAGAACTGAAGCTGGAAGGCATGATGGAAGCGACTCTCGACGAAATCCGCCGAGGCGATTTCGCCATCGAATGGTCGCGCGAATACGAGCAGGGTTATCCGCGGCTCGCGGGGCTGCTGCGCGCGCAGGAAGGCCAACACCTGTTCGCGCTGGAGCAGGGCACGCTCGAACGGCTGAAGTAACCATGCAATCCCGGGCGAACGCTTCTTTTTTTGCCACCGAGGACAGCGAGCGCAAAGCGAACACAGCGGCATCGGAAACTGTAGGGGCGAGCCACTGGGTCGCCCGTCGTAGCGAACATGAGCGATCTAAGGCGAAACTAGATTCGCCCCGGCAGCTGCCATCATGAGCCGGTCTATGTCCTTGAGCTCAGAAGTAAGAACTCTTGAAGTGATCACTCTCGCAACTTGCCAGCCTTTCGCCAACAGCGAGATGCGCTAGAATGAAGCGCGTTTTCTCTGAGGGAAAGGGCCCCGTAATTGATTGAGCAGACTAAAGCCGTGATCGCCGATATGGATGGTGTGCTTTGGCGTGGGCCGCAGCCGCTGCCAGGCATGCGTGAGTTCTTCAATCACCTTTTCGCGCGCGAACTGAACTTCGTGCTCGCCACCAACAACAGCAGCCGCACGCGTCAGGATTATGTCGACAAGCTGGCGGCGATGGGCGTGAACCGGGTTCAGCCTCATCATATCGTG
>WTGN01000017.1 GCA_011523545.1 Chloroflexota bacterium
CTTCCCCAGCAAGCTAGGGCAGGGGGAGCCTGCTCGCCGCAAACGAGGTAGATCGAAATTCACAACGATACAGCACCCGAAAATTCCAATTCCGCCTTCGAGTCACCCTTCCCCAGTTCACTGGGGAAGGGCCGGGGATGGGGTAATACCGCGCTGGATACAGGCTTACTTTGGTACTGGTCAAACCTTATATTCCAGCATTAGACGGGGATTGACATGACCCGGCGCCAGGCAGCCAAGACCCTCGCTTTCGTCTTTGTCAGCATCCTGGCGCTGATCTGGCTCGTGCCTATCATCATGATGCTGGTGGTCTCATTCATGCCGCCGGACCAGCGGGCGCCGCGCTTCGGCGGGCTGTTGATCAGCGGCGTCAGCCTGCAGAATTATGTGACCGTCTTTCAAGACGCCGAGATCGTGAAGCATTTTATCAACAGCGCCGCGGTGACCATTCCCTCCGTCATTCTCGTTGTCATCATCAGTTCGCTGGCCGCTTTTGCCCTGGCGCGCCTCAAATTCTTCGCCCGCGATATCTGGTTTTATCTGCTGATTATGACGCTGATGCTGCCCATCCCGACGCTGGTGGTGCCGATTTTCCAAATCAACAAAGCCCTGGGCCTGAACGACACCTATCTCGGCTTGATCCTGCCCTATACCGCGCTGGGCGTGCCTTTCGCCATCGTCATCCTGCGCAGCTTTTTCGCCGGCTTCCCGATTGAGCTTGAAGAGGCGGCCCGCCTCGATGGCTGCACGCGCTTCGGCATCTACTGGCGCATCATGATGCCGGTGAGCTGGCCGGCGGTCGCCGTCGTCATCATCTGGCAATTCATGACTTCGTGGAACGAATTCATCCTGGCGCTGGTGACGATGAACTCGGTCGATGTCAAACCTTTGACGCTGGTGCCGCTGGTCTACAGCGGGCAGTTCATGATGCGCCCGGGCCCGATGTTCGCCATCTTGGCCTTGATCACGCTGCCGGTGATTGTCGTGTATTATCTGATGCAGCGCTTCATGGTCAGCGGCTTGACCGCCGGCGCCGTGCGGGGATAGAGCGAGCGCCCGCTGACCCCTACCCGCACTCTCCCTGCGCCTCCAGATAGCCATTGGCGACCCAGCCGCGCCGCCCGTGATAATCGACCTCGAACCAGTCGGCCGTGCGCGAGAACGCCGTCAAGGTCACATTGTAGGGCAGGTTGCCGATGAGCGCCCCGCCCGGCCCATCGCGGAAGTTCAGCGCGTTCAACGTCCGCACCATGCAGCCGCTCAAACTCCAGGGCGCCCGTTCCACTATGGCTTCAGCCGCCATCGGGGTGGCTGTGGGCGCGGCTGGGCCCGGCTGCAGGACGACGATGCCAGGCCGGTCGATCGTCGCGCAGACCATGTCCCCGACAGCGACCGCCGGCAGATCGTAAACGACGCGCGGCAAAGGCGTGGTGTCGATGAATTGGAATGACCCGCCCGTCGCCCGGAAGCAGACTTGCGTATCCGCCAGCACCCAGCCCCAGACATCGACCGCGTCCACGAAACCAGCCGCCAGCACCGCCGCGTTGCCGACGCCGGCCGGGCTCACCTGCTGGCATTGCGTCGACTGGGTGATATTGCTGACGCCAATATGCGCCGGCAGCGTGGTGCAAGTCGAGACCATCGGCCGGGCCGTTGGGCTTGGCGTCGGCGTCGGCATCCCTTCCTCGCCCCGCTCGTCCCTCTCGCCATCGCTGGGCCGCGGCATGTCGGCTTGTGTGAACTCCACCGCGCCGATATCGCACAGCGCGCCCTGCGGGCGTGTCGTGCCGCGCTGATCCACCGCCGGGATACCCGTCAGACAGGCGACGGCATTGATGGCCGGGCTGCTGGCGTTCAAGGCGTAATAAGGCGGGCTGCCGCTGGGCGAGGACTGCAGCAGGGGGTCGGCGCTGGATTGACCGGTCGTGCAGTTGGCGGTAGAGTCGGGCCCGATGATATTGCCGCTGTTTACGTTAAAAGTGACATCGGAGGTGGCCACCTGGCAGTTCTGGTTATTGTTGCCGAAGACAATGCTGTTGCGCATCTCCAACGTGCCTTCGAATATGTCTAAACCGCCGCCCATGACGCCGCTGGTGGCGGTCGCGGTATTGTCGGTGATGGTTACGTGATTCAGCTTGAGCGTGCCGCGACTGTTGGTACGGGCGCCGCCGCCTTGCTGAGCGCTGTTGCCGTAGATGCTGCTGTTGTTCACCGTTGCTGCGCCGTTAATACCTACATGAATGCCGCCGCCAGAGGGGCCCGCGCTATTATTGTAGATGCTGCTCCGGTTGATGGTTACCGTGGCGGTGTTGATTAAGTTTATTCCGCCGCCAAAGCCGGTCGTTTCGTTGTTGTGGATGGCGCTGCGGTTGATGGTCGCAGTGGCGCTGCCCTGGACGCTAATGCCCCCGGCATTTACCCGGTTGCCACCGGTGGTGGAATTGTCGCGCACGGTCGAATCGTTCAGTGTCAAAACCCCGCTGCCATGGACCCGAATCCCGCCGGCATTGCCGCTGGGATCTCTGCCGTTGCGTATGGTCAGCCGGTTGATGGTGACGTTGCCGCCGCTGCCGATCGCGAATACCCGCCGCCCGTTGTTGCCGCTTACAAAGTTGCCGTTGCCGTTGATCGTGATCTCCGACGTTATGTCCTGCAAGCTAATGCTCAGCGTGACGTCGCTGTTCAAGATGATGGTATCGGCCCCGCTCCCCGCCGGGCAGCCGCCGGTCGCGGTGTCGGTGTTGGCGTTGTAGATGGCGTCATTCAGGGTGCAGGAACTGCTCACGGTGATGTCGGCGGCGAAAGCCGGCAGCGCCGAAAGCAGCAGAATCAGCGCGATGAGGACGAATCTGCCTGGAACGGTGAAGCAAAAATCAAATAAATTGCTCTTAGTATGAGATATTACGGGGGGGGCAAGGCGGTTTCCAGGTCGAGCGCCGCGCCCGGCCCCGGCATGTTCGGCAGCGCCTCGCTATGATGCAAACTTGGTCCGCCAGCTTGGAAAGACATCATACCACATTCTCCGTCGAGTAAGTGTATTACCGCAGAAGTATATACGTTTGTGGTGAATTCTGTCAAGCGAAACTCGCAAAGATCTGAAAACGCCCGCGCCGGCCTACCCCCCTCAATCCCCCCATAGCAATGGGGGGAAGCTGAATCGCATTTGGTCAAATTGTGCTTTCGGGCGAAAAACCGTCAGTGGCTGGCAGAAGTCAACTTATGCGGATGAATTAGCTCCCGCTCCCGCCATCTCTATGGCGGGCGTCCGAAGCCTCGGGGAAGGGGGCCGGGGGGCGGGGTTGGTCGCCCGCATGAATTCAAACTTCAAATCCGTTATACTCAGCGCGGACTGATTCGAGGAATCACGCATGAGCTTGATGGGCATAGACGTCGGCACGACCGGCTGTAAAGTCGTCGCCTTCGACGAGACCGGCGCAGTCCTGGCCCAGGCCGGCCGCGAATACCCGCTGCTAAGCCCGCATCCGGGCTGGTATGAGCTCGATCCCGATCAAGTTTGGTCATTCGTATGCGAATGCCTGCGCGCGGTCAATGCCGAGCTGCGGCATGACCCGGTGACGGCTTTGTCGCTGTCGTCCCAGGGCGAGGCGATGGCGCCGGTGACGAAAGACGGGCGGGTGCTGGCCAACAGCCCGGTCAGCTCTGACCGCCGCAACAGCGCGCAGACCGCTGAGATGGAAGCGGCGCTGGGGGCGGAACGCATCTTCGCCTTGACCGGCCAGCCGACGAGCACGATTTACACACTGCCGAAAATCTTGTGGTGGCGGGACAACGCGCCCGAAGTCATCGAGCGGGCTTGGAAATTCCTCTGCTATGTCGATTTCCTGGCCTTCAAGCTGGGCGTCGAGCCGGTCATCGATTACAGCATGGCGGCGCGCACACTGGCTTTTGACGTCAACAGGCTGGACTGGTCGGACGAGCTGCTGGCCGCCGCCGGCCTCGGGCGCGATCAATTTGCGAAGGCCATGCCAAGCGGCGAAATCATCGGCGAGATCCAAGCAGGGCTGGCCGCCGAGCTGGGCTTTCGCGGGCCGGTCAAGGTCGTCACTGGCGGGCACGATCAACCGGCGGGGGCGCTCGGCGCCGGCGTGCTGCAGCCGGGCGCCGCCATGCTGGCCATCGGCACAACCGAAGCGCTGGTGGCGGTGACCGAGAAGCCGCGGCGGCAAATGCTGGACTACCACGTCTCCTGTTACCCGCATGCGGCGCCGGGCCACTTCATCGCCCTCAGCGGCAACCAGACCGGCGGCCGGCTGCTGCGCTGGTATCGTGATGAGCTGGGGGCGGCTGAGCGCGCCATCGCTGAAGAAACCGGCCGCGATGTCTACGATGTCATCGTCGAGCAAACCGACGACGCGCCCGGCGAACTGATGCTCCTGCCTTATTTCGTCGGCAGCGGCGCCGTGTTCAATGATCCGCGCGCGACCGGCGTCATCATCGGCTTGAGCTTCGACAGCCGGCGAGCCGATATTGTGCGCGCCATCCTCGAAGGTTTAACCTACGAGCAGGCGCTTTGCATCCGCATCTTGAACGATATCGGCGTCGAGATCAATCAGCTGACGGCCATCGGCGGCGGCTCGCGCTCCGAGCGCTGGATGCAGATCAAGGCTGACATCACCGGTTTGCCCGTCTCCATCATCCACACGTCCGAGGCGGTCAGCCTGGGCGTCGCGATGCTGGCGGGCAGCGCGACCGGCGTCTATCGCAGCATTGACGAAGCGGCCGCGCAGCTGATCAAGCGGCGCAAGACTTTCTACCCGCGCCCCGACCGCAGCGCGCATTATCAGCGTCAGTTGTCGATTTATGCCGACCTGTATGCGGCCCTGTGCCCGCTCTATGAGGCGATGGCGGCGGCAGCCACACCCCCACCCCAGACCCCTCCCCCATAAAGTGGGAGGGGCTTTCGTATCAAGTGGACACTTGGTTTACTCCCCTTCCCTCCTCGTGGGATGCCCGCCATAGAGATGGCGGGAAGGGGCCGGGGGATGGGGGTATACCTACTCCCCACTCTGAAGCCGCCGCCGCCGCTCTTCAATCTGCGACAGCACGCTCTTGGTGACCTGCGGTTCTTCTTTTTCTTTTTCTTCCAGTCGCGAGATATCCGGCTGTTCGACGTCCTTGACGTTGATGACGACATCGCTGTCCTTGAATTCGAACTTGCCCTTAGGGTTGTGCTCGAGCGATTGCTTAATCTGGCTGACTTGCTGCTGCTGCACCGCTTCAACTTCTTCATCGCTGAGCTCGGTCATCTCCGGCTCGGCGTCGTCGCTCTCGGCTTTGGCCGCATTGTCTTTGGCGGTCGTGCCCATGGGCCGGCGCCGCCGGTGCCTTTTTTCGTCTATCTTTTTCTCCGCCTGCTCGGGCTTGCCGCCGAAATCCGCCAGCGCTTCGCCCATTTTTACCGTGGCCTCGACCGCTTTCTTGCTGCGGCGGAAGCGGCTGAAGATGCCGCGAGCCTGCTCCTCCACTTCATCGGCGGTCGGCGCCGGCGCCTCGCTCAGCGCCCAGCGATAAGCTGCGTAAATCCCGGCGCCAACGATCAAGAAGGGCAGCACGGTCTGGATCACTTGCACCAGGATGCTCATCACCGCCAGCGCCGCCACCGTGAGCACCAGGACGATGACCAGCTTGACCACTTTTTCTTTGTCGAATTCCACCTCTGTGTCCTCTGAGTTCTATCTATTATGAAGCAACAGCAGGCCATTTTCAATCATATCGAATTCTGTCCCGTCGAAATTTGACCCATTGAAATCTGTCACAACGAAATCTGTAGGGGCGACTGACGGTCAGTGTCTACGCGACCCGCTGAGTCGCCCTAAAAGACGCACCATCACATGCGCGGGCGAGTCACCGCCTCGCCCCAACAACCTCCCTGTTTGTCGCTGATCGGCTGTGGCGACAAGCGCAGCGCTAAACTGCCGCCCAGCCCCGCACGCGCGCCCAACTCAAGAGGCATATAATGTATTATACGCGATTTGCCCGCCTATGAATGCGGCCCGAATCGGCGCCCGTGGCAGTTTGCCACAGGCCGGCCGTTCTCGCCGTCGAAATCGGAAGTTGGCCACCGAGCGTATATGCCCGCAAACAGCGTCATATCCCACGCATTTGTCCTGCCGGACCGCAACTTCCATGAATGGCTGGCGGTGTTGCGCCCCTATCGCGCCAAGTTCGAGCGCGTCGCTGTTGTGCGCTCGCCGGCGGGCAACAACTTGAATCGCTTTCGCGATGTCACGGCCGTCGATGCGCCGCTGACCTGGTGGCGTGATTCAGCCCTGACCCATATCCGCCGCGTGTACCCCTCGGTTGTCATGGTTGATGTCATCGATGTCGATACGCCGGAAGCGCTCGCGCCCATCCTGCAGCGCCGCATCGAAAATGACGACCGCTATGGCGAGCGGGACAATGAGCCGCAGCACATATTTCAGCGCTTCGTGCTCGAGTGGCCGACGAGCGCCCGTCCGATGGCGGTGCTGGCGCGTTTCAATAGCGACGCGGAGGCTGGCGAAGTGCGGCGCAGCCTCGATATTTCAGCGCATGAAGACGCCGATATTCTCTGCGCGGCGGCCGGACGAGTGACTGCTGTCGGCGCCAGCATCACGGTGGAATCGATCGTCGAGGGCGAGCGTTGGCTGACGACATACGAGGGCGTCAAGAATCGCCATGTCGCTCGCGGCGATGAGGTGGCGCTCGGTCAGGTCATCGCGAAAGCATCCGGCGCCCGGCTGGGCATCATCGTGCAGCAGCCGCCGAACCGGGGCCTCAGCGTCGGGGGGCTGCACAACGTGATGAACCCGCGCGATTACATTTATATCCCCCTGTTCCGCGCCCGACCGCTGGCCGACAATTTGCGTGTAAGAAAGCTGCCCAGCCTCTACGCCACCATCATCGGCAATGTCTTCAGCTGGCACCTGCTGGAGCCGCAGGAACATCACGGGCGCGCGATTGAAAAGATCGGCTTCCGCGGCAGTTGGCTCAAGATACGCTCGGTCACCGGGGTCGAGGGTTATGTGGCCGCCTGGTTCCTGGAGGCGACGACGCTGCCTGAAGGGCTGGACGCCTTCCCCGGCGTCAATCCCGTTGGCGTCAACCTCGATGCCTACCATCCGCTGGGGGCGCCGGCCGCGTCCCGCCTCGGGGGCTTGGGTTGGCTGCGCTTCGGCTACAATGTCTCGAATTGGCGCGGCTCGCAAGATATCAACGCCGCCCTTCAGCGCTACCTGCCGCATGTCGAAGCCTACCGCGAAGCCGGCTACCGCGTCATCTTCACCACCAGCCACCAAACCTACGGCGAAGGCCAGAACGAATTCTGGCCCTGGTCGCAAATGACCGATGCCAAGTGGCGGCTCCTGATCCAGCGATTCGCCGATATGATGGAGCGGATCGCCGCGCAATGGGCGGAGCGCGATCTGGTCGCCGTCTGGCAAATCTGGAACGAGCCGGATACTTTTGGCGGGGTGGCCTCCGTGGGGCTCTCGCCACAGAATTACGGCCACATGTTCGACCAGGTCTACCGCGCCATCCGCAGCGCCGACAGCAGCGCCCAAATCATCAGCGCCGGCTTCAACAGCGGTCCGCAGCGGGGCAGCGCCTACGCCCGTCAAATGCTGAGCGCGTTGTCGGATGATGTGAAGCCTGATGGCTTGGCCTTTCATCCATACGGCCGCGGCGTCAGTGGCCATCCTTACTACTCAATGTGGGGCCATATCGATGAATCCGTCTGGGCCTACAGCTCGGTCTTGCCGGACAAGCCGCTCTGGATCACCGAATGGGGCGTGCTGGACCGCCCGAACGACAACCCTGGTCAAATCGCCCGTTACGCCGGCGATATGATCCGCTACCTCAAGCAGCAATACCCGGGCCGCATCGCCACCATGATCTGGTACGCCTGGGCCCAAGGCATGCACAACGGTTATGGGCTGGTCGATGGCGACGCCAATCCGCGTCCGCCGTTGACGGAGCTCTTTCTCTCCCGCTGAGGCCAATAACTTGCGGCGAATGACTTAAACGCAGTAACATAGACGTACTGAAGTTAGGCGAAAGACAAACGATCATGTTTAGGCGTTTTCTGTTTTTTGCACTGCTATTCCTTCTCATTGTCAGCGCCTTGCCTTTCGCGCAGGCGCAAACGGATTGCGATTTCGAATTTTCCAATTATGCCCGCGCCGTGCAGCTGCACGATATGGGCGATTACGCGCGCGCCCTGGCGCATTACCGCTGCGCCCAACTGGAAGACCCGGATGACGCCATCATCCCGCTGCTGATTGAAAATGTCTATGAAGACATCGCCAGCGCGCCATCCGCCTGGTCGCGCAGCGAAAGCGCGGACCTTGCGACCGCCTGCAATCCGGCGCAAGACCATGCGCTGTTGGGGCGCGAGGCGCATGAAACGGGCCTGGAGATTCTGGCGCAGATCCACCTGCACTGCGCGCTGCTGCAGGATCCGACGCATGTTGACGCGCTCAATCGAATGGGCAGGATTCACATTGACCGTGGTGAAACGCATGAGGCGAAGCATTATTTCGACCGCGCCGACCGCGCCGCCAACCCTGCCGTGCACGAAGACTTGCTCATCGTCTTGCTGGGCGAAGGCGCGCGCAAGCTGGTCGATGAAGGGGCGCTGCGCGGCTTGACGCTAACATCGCCCGATCCCGGTGAAACAGGCGAATATCTGCCGCCGGGGCATGGATACCGGCGGACCGTCCTGGCTGTGATCTGGACGAGCCAGGGCGCGCGCGGCAACACGGCCCGGCTGGCGGACAGCAGCGATGCCATCGGGACCTTGCAAGAGGCGCTCAGGCTAGAACCGACCCGCGTTGATCTGCGCTGTGAATTGGGGCGCCTGTATCAAGAGCAGGGCGATCATGCCGCCGCTTATGCGCAGTTCACCTTCCTGATCCGCGAGCGGCTGGGCAATTATTGCCATAGCGAGACGCCACCAATGCAGACGCCGCTGGCCGCGCCAGCTCCGAGCGAAAATGCGAACGCCGCGCCGGCCAGCATCTCAGCCGGGGAAGCGCGCTACGCGGAAGGCATGACGTATATGAAGGCCGGCAATCTCTACCTTGCCGCCAACACCTTCCTCGCCGCATTGGAGCAGGATCCGCTGCACCTGGACGCGCGCTGCCGCCTCGGCATGATCTACAGCGAGTGGGCGCATTACCGCGGCGCGCTGGAGGAATTCGACTACATCTTGCAGCATGACCGGCAGAACAGCTGCGCCCGCGGAAACCGCACGATTGCGGCGCGCGACATGCTGGCGATCTTGACGCCGCTCGTCGTCGATGATTACTTCCATTACGCCCGCGTTTATGTCGGCATGCAGGAATGGGAACTGGCGCGCGACGCCTTCCTCAAAGGGCTGGCATTGGACCCGGCGCGTTCCGACGTGCGCTGCGAATTGGGTATGCTGCACGCCCAGCTCGGCGATGATCGGGCCGCTCTGGCCGAGTTTGATCTGGCGCTCTTCGCCAATGAGTTGGATTACTGCGCCAGCTCGAATCGTTACGCGCTTTTGCAGCGGATGCGTCGAGGCTGAGCCGAATTAAGCCCGGCCTGCTGACGACCTTCGTTATACTGCCGCAAGGAATGCGTTACATCGCCTTTAGCTTTGCGCCCTAAGCTGAAGCTACTGGAAAGCAACGGAGAGCATAGGCAATATGCTCTCCTTTTCAATATGGGAGGACAGGCATGATGAAGAGACTGTCGCTTTTGCTGGCGCTGGCGCTATTGACGCTGGGCGGCGTCATCCAGGCGCAGCGGACGCCCAAAGAATTGTTCGAAGGCGAGGTCCTCGCCCCCGAATTCCCGACCGGCATGGACTGGATCAACATCGACAGCCCGCTGACTATGAGCGGCCTCGTCGGCAAGATCGTCATCTTCGACTTCTGGACCTACGGCTGCATCAACTGCTTGCACGTGATCCCCGTGCTGGAGCAGGTGGAAAAGAAGTTCGCCGAGGAAGTCGTCGTCATTGGCGTGCACTCAGCCAAGTTTGAAAACGAAGGCCAAACCGAAAACCTGCGCCAAATCGTGCAGCGTTATGGCATCCACCACCCGGTCATCAATGACAAGGATTTCGACGTCTGGCGCAGTTATGGCGCGCGCGCCTGGCCCACCATCGCCGTCGTCGACCCGCGCGGTTACTGGGTCATCCGGCAGTCGGGCGAGATCCCCTTCGAAGCCTTTGACAACTATCTTTCCGGCATGATCGAGTATTACGACGACATCGACGCCGGCATCATCGACCGGACGCCGCTTGAGCTGGCTTTGGAAGGCGCGGGCGATCCGGGCACGCCGCTGCTTTATCCCGGCAAGGTGCTGGCGGACGCGGCCGGCGAGCGGCTCTTCATCGCCGACAGCAGCCACAACCGCATCGTCATCGCCGACCTGAAGACGCATAAAGTGCTGGATATCATCGGGTCTTCGGCGCGCGGGGCCGATGACGGCGAATTCGAAAGCGCCACTTTTGACAAGCCACAGGGCATGGCGCTGGCCGGCGACTTGCTCTACATCGCCGATGTCAACAGCCACGCCATACGCGTCGCAGACCTGGCCGAGCGCACGGTTTCGACTGTCGCCGGCAATGGCGTCATGGGGCGGCAGAGTTTGCCCTTCGGCCTGCCAATCACTGATCCGCTTCAAGTGAGCCTGCGCAGCCCCTGGGACCTCGAGTTTGACGACGCCGGTCGCCTGCATATTGCCATGGCCGGCACGCATCAGCTCTACATCTACGAGCCGGACACCGGCGTTCTTTATCCGTCGGTCGGCAACGGGCGCGAGGCGAATCTGAACGACGTGGCGCTGGCGGACAGCGAGCTGGCGCAGCCGAGCGGGCTCTACTACGCCGGCGCGGGCAAGCTCTACTTCGCCGACAGCGAATCGAGCACGATCCGCCTGGCCGATTTCGAGGGTGACCTGGTCACGGTGGTCTCCGGCACCTCCAACAACAGCCTGTTCGAATTCGGCGACATTGACGGCGATCTGGGCACAAATCGCTTGCAGCACGCCCTCGGCGTCGAAGGCGGCCCCGATGGCGACATCTACATCGCCGACACCTACAACAGCCGCATCAAACTGATCCGGGCGGGCGAGAGCGCCACGCAAACCGCTTACGGCTTGGGGGGCTTGGGCGGTTATGCCGATGGCGACGCCGCGGTCGCTGAATTTGACGAGCCCGGCGGCATCAGTTACACCGACGGCATCCTCTATGTGGCCGATACCAACAACCATGTCATCCGCGCGATTGACCTCGAAGCCGGCATCGTCGACACGCTCGAATTCAGCAACCCCGAAGCGCTGGTGATAGACGCGGACGCGCTCACCTTGCTGGGCGGCAACACCGCCGATGAGGCGCGCGTCGAGCTGGAGAGGCAGCAGCTGGCGCCCGGCCAGGGCAGCATCAGCTTGCAATTGGCCTTCCCCGCTGATTTCAAGATCAATCCGCTGATCGACAGCCTGCTCGAAGTCAGCGCGAGCAACGGTTCCGTTTCAGCGGCGGTCGTCGACGCGAACGAGATCAGCCTGCCAGTGATATGGGCTGATGGTGAAGACCAGCTCACGGCCGACTTGACGCTCTACTATTGCCGTGAAGGGGCGGAGGCGCTCTGCTTCATCGAGACCGTGCAATGGGTCATTCCCTTTGAAGGCGTCAGCGATAGCGCCAAGTCAAGTGTGACGCTGCGCCGCCAAATCAGCGCGCCGGAACTGTAAGGCTCGTCCAATAACTCGTGGCTTGGCTCGCAATTCTACCCC
>WTGN01000087.1 GCA_011523545.1 Chloroflexota bacterium
TGCTATTCTGCTGTTAATCCGCACTCGCCCCACTCGGGGACAAAAAAGCGAGAGATATGCTCTCACTTCCACTGTCAACAGATTAGCAGGCCCGTCATGACCTGTCAAGGAGAAAAAACGCAATTGGTCCGCAGGCGCACGACGAGCTAGGACGGCTCGGGCAGCAACTCGCCCGACACTTTCTCCGGCTGCAGTTCTTCCATCGCCGCCGTCTCGCCGCTATCGCCAAGCACATCTTTGACATACATCTCATCAACCAGCACCGCGAGGCAAGCGCTAAGCGGCACCGCCAACATCAAGCCGAGAAAACCAAAGAAAAAGCCGAAAATGATCTGCCCGAGCAGAATCAGAATCGCCGGCATATTCATTCGTTCACTAGCCAGCACCGGGCTAATCACCTGGCTCTGAAAGAACGACACCCCATATATGATAACAACCACCCAGATGACGTTATGCGGCGCTTCCACCATCGCAACGGCCACCGACGGCACCAATGCCACCACCGGGCCGAAGTTGGGGATGAAGGACAACAACCCAGCCAGCACGCCCAGGGCGAATGCCTCTTCCTTGATGTCCAGAATCCACAGCCCGAATCCGGTAAGGATAGCCACGACGACCATCGACACGGCAGTCACGCTCAGCCAGGCGCGCAAGGTGCTGTCAAGGCGGCGCAAGATGCTGCGCATGCGCTCGCGATACCAGACCGGCGTCAATTTGATGATGCCGCTGACGTAGAGTTCAGGCTCGGCCAAGAGATACATGCTCAAAAAGAAGATAATCAGCACACTAAGAATCGTATTGGCGACGCCGCCAACGACCGGCAAAACGGAGCCTCCAAGCCGCCCAACCGCATCGGTCACCTGCGATATTGCTTGACCAATCAGATCATCCGATGGCTGGGCATTGCCGCCGCCGGATAGCAAATCATCAATTATCGGAATAACATCCCGCAGAATTGAATCTTGCTCCAGGAGCCGTTCACGTGTCAGCGACTCGCGCAGCTGCTCAAAGCCGCTTTCCACCGCGGTTCTGAGGGGTTCATATTGATCGCCTATCGTCCGCAAAATGGGGACGCCCAGCAAGCCGAGGATGATAAAGAAGCCGAAGACACTCACAATGATGGCGACAACACGATGCAGCTTGAAACGCTTAACCAGCAGGCGCACCGGCATGGTAAATAGCACGACCAAAATCACCGCCGCGAAGGTCAGCATCAAGGTGCCGCGAATCTGCCAGACGAAGATCAAACCCAGGCCGATCAGAATCGTCAACACGACATTGCGCAGACCAATGTTGATGGAGCGAGTGCCTCTTACGCCCATCGCGCCCTCTTCGCCCAACCGCCTTCGGATCGTCCCATTGTCACTGCAGCCAAAGTCAAAATCCGGCGCTGCTCACCGACATCAAGCAATTGTAACAGCTATAACACGCGATAGCGAATTCGGTTCCGCACTCGCCATCTCTGAATTCGAAAGCTAGAATAGCCGCGTATTTGACAGCGCTGACAAACTGGCACTGATTTGAAATTTGATGTCACGGTCTTCGCCGACGACTTGAACAAGGCCGGGCCTTTGGCCTGCGTGGTCGAAGACTTCGGATTCGACGGCTTGTGGGTGGCGGAAGCGGCTCATAATCCATTTCTGCCGTTGTCCCATGCCGCGCTCGCCAGCAATCGCATATCGCTGGGCACGGCGATCGCCGTCGCCTTCCCGCGGAGCCCGATGGCTATGGCGCAGACCGCCTGGGACCTGGCGGCGCTGTCCCAAGGTCGGTTCATTCTGGGTTTGGGCACGCAGATTAAGCCGCATATCACCAAGCGTTTCAGCGCAAATTGGGGCAAACCGGTCACGCAGCTTCGCGAATACATCGAGTCGCTGCGGATAATTTGGCGCAGTTTTCGCACGGGGGAAGCGCTCGATTACGAGGGCGAATATTACCGGTTTTCTTCGCCTGAACCGCCCTTCTCGCCTGCCCCAAACCCCTGGCCGCAGATTCCTATTTTTATCGCCGGCGTGAATACGGGCATGGCGCGGCTCGCGGGACAGATCTGCGATGGTTTCCATGTGCATTCCTTCCACACGCCGCGCTATTTGCGTGAGGTGCTCCTGCCGGCGTTAGAAGCCGGGCGCCGGTCCGGCGATTTTGGCCAGCCGCTGTCCATCTCCTGCGCCGTTTTTGTCGTCACCGGGGAAGATGCCGAAGAGATAGAAGCGAGCAAGCGACTGACGAAATCGCAAATCGCCTTCTACGCCAGTACGCTCAGTTACCGAAAAGTGCTGGAACTTCACGGCTGGGCGGATATTGTCCCGCGTCTCAATGCCCTGCTCAGACGACAGCGCTGGAACGAAATGCATGCGCTCATCAGTGAGGACATGCTCGAAACTTTCGCCCTTGTCGCCGCGCCGGCCGAGCTGCCCTACAAACTCCGCGAACGCTACGACGGCCTGCTGGACCGGGCGGGCTTCTATTTTCCCTTTGAACCCGATGACCGCGCCAAGCGAACCATCTGGCAACAAGCGGCGAAGGCGATGACAAGCTGATGCCAAGCATCGAACTAAGCGGGCAAGTCATTGTCTACAGCGTGCGCTCGAGCAAGCGCGCCAAGCGAATCTTCCTCAACCTCAGCCCCGGCAAGGGCTTGGAGCTGGTCTACCCTGCCGGCCTTCAGGCACTCGCGCCGGAAACGCTGTTGCGGCAAAAGAGTGACTGGATTCTTGCGGCCATCAATCGGCTGAACGACAAAGTGCAAAGCTTGCCAACGCGGGAATATAAGGATGGCGAGGAATTTCTGCTGCGCGGGGCCCGGTTAGAGTTGAAGCTCATCCCTATGCCTGGCAGAGACATCGTCATGGTGGAGCCGGCCGCGGGCCTGCTCAAGGTCAGCCATCCGCCATCGCCGCGCCGCGAAGATATACGCGCCGCCATCGAGAGCTTCTATCACGAGAACGCCAAAGCCTACCTGCCGCGCCGCCTGCATGAGCTGGCCAAGATGCACGGCTTCAGGTATGAAGGCGTCCGGGTCAAGAATCAAAAAACACGCTGGGGAAGCTGCTCGGCCAAGCGGAATATCAATCTAAACATGCGATTGATGATGGCGCCGGATGACGCCATTGATTATGTCATCATTCATGAACTCTGTCACTTGCGCGAGTTGCATCATAACAAGGCGTTTTGGGCCTTGGTGGAATCGCTTTGCCCTGATTACCGTCATTGGAAAGCTTGGTTCAAGCGGCACGGTCCCAGCCTGATTCTGTAGCGGGGATGCATCCTCCATGAAATTCGACGTCATCATCAAGCCTTCCGGCGACCTGCGCCAGAATGTCGAGCAGATTAAGCGGGCGGAGGCGCAGGGATTTGACGCGGCCTGGATTGCTGAGTCGGCTCATAATCCCTATCTCTTGTTGACCGTCGCCGCCAAAGAAACCGCCAGGATCTTGCTCGGCACTCGAAACGAGCCGGCCTTCCTCCGCAGCCCGATGATCACGGCCCAGCTCGCCTGGGACCTGGCCCGCCAAAGCGGCGGCAGATTCATTCTTGGCCTGGGCAGCCACATTCCGGCGCATATTGGGCGGCCCGGCGGCGAAGCCTGGAACGACCGCGCAGGACGCATGCGCGAGTACATCGAGAGTTTGCGCGCCATCTGGAACACCTTTCAAACTGACGCGCGTCTGCGCTACCGCGGCCAGTATTATCAATTTCGACTCATGGCGCCGTTTTTCAATCCCGGCCCGATATCGAATCCAGAGATTCCTATTTTCATGGCCGGCGACAATGCTGACATCTGCCGTTTGGCGGGCCACGCTTGCCCTGGCCTGCATGCGCGCGCGTTTCACAGTCCCGCTTATCTTCGCGATGTGCTCATTCCCGCCATGGCCGCCGGCTTGCAAGGCCAGGGACGATCGCGGTCTGATATCGCGCTGGCTGTGCCCGTATTGATCGTCAGCGACGAGGATCGCGAGAAGCGGCGCCAAGCCGAAGCGGCTCTCAAAACGCGTATGGCGCGGTACGCAGGCAGTTCAAGTTTTCGCCGGGTTCTGCGCCATCATGGTTGGGAATGGCTGGCCGACGAGCTGCAAATCTTGGCGCGAGCGAAACGGTGGGACGAATCAAGGAGTGTCATCAGCGACGACGTTCTAAGCGAATTCGCCATCAAAGCGGCGCCGGGGAATGCCTGCGCAAGCATTCTTGACCGTTATGCCGGGTTGGCCGATCGCGTTTGCCTTGAGTGGGACGCTGATAACCTGCCATTATACGAGGCCATCGCCGCCGACCGCTGATCATCGCGCCGGAAATTGTTCAGCGATAAATCTCGGGCATGGGTTCTTCGATCACGTCATAAATGCGGAAGCCGCGCTTCTGATAATTGGCGAGCGCGTGCGGGCCGTCCAGATTGCAGGTATGCAGCCAAACCCGATTCGCACCCATTGCCCAGGCGCGGTCGACGCCAAAACTGAGCAGATGCTTGCCCAAGCCCCGCCCCATGTAGTTGCGGCGCAAGCCAAAATACGCAATCTCGACCGAGCCGTCCTCGTGGCGATACAGCTCGACATAACCGCCGGGCGAACCGCTGACGTACATGACATGCACCTGCGTATTCGAGGAGGACAGAATCCGGCGCAACTCACTGTTGGACAATTGCAGCCGGTCCCGCCAGGCCCATTCCTCGCCGACGGATTGATAGAGAAATTTGTAAAAGCCCAGGTCCGGCATTTCCATTTTGACGATTTCAATATCGATAGCGCGGACAAAAGCGGGCGCGAAATCCGCTCGGCTAGTCATTTCGAGATAGGTCGTGATCAGCGTGTCCACGGTATTCGCCGCGATCACCATCCGCTGCCGCCTCCAATTGATTGTCACGCCAGCCAGGCTACAATTAGCATAGCCAAGCAGAAGATGAGTCCTTATAGCACAAACGCACAAAAATCAGCGCTTAAGTCCTAATCATTCTCACAAATGGCTGCGATCACGCTGCGAAAATCGTCTTGTGCCCGGCAATCTCACTCGCTACCATTTGTGCGCTGGTAAATGAAAATGTGGGGGCCATGCCGCTCATACAGCGCGTTCGCCAAACGCTAGGAAAACGATGGTATGCCCTCATGCCGACGGATAAACTGATTGCGCTGATCGGCGAGCAAAACCATAGCGGATGCGCTGATATGCTGATAAGCGCGTTGAAGGAACGCCTGGCGCATCAAGACGGCAGTCTTGATCATCTGGACTGGTCATCGACAACGTTGACGGGCGCGCTGCTCTCTTCCTGCCGGCTGAAACATGCGCGGTTTGCTTCGGCGCAGCTTCGGGACGCCTATTTCGGTTATTCGGATGTTTGCTCGGGCGATTTCACCGGCGCCGACTTACGCCGGGCGAATCTGCGCGAAGCTAAATTGACCAGCGCCATTTTCGACCGAGCGGACCTGCAAGAGGCCAATTTCGCCCGCGCCATTCTTCGCAGCTGCGCGTTCAGAGCGGCAGATTTACGCCATGCCAACTTGTGGGGGGCGGACCTCCGCGGGGCGGATTTGACCGAGGCGTCTATGGCCAATTGCAATGTCAGCAATATCATCGTTGACCCTTCCACCACAATGCCCAGTGGCGAGCCATATTCAGAAGAACTTCGCTGGGTCGAATTTACCAAAGCCAGTCGGCATTAATCATTCGGAAGAAGCGGTGTAAAATAGCCTGCGTGTTGGATCGAATTGGCAAGCCGGCAGCGCAGGAGACTATGCCGCCGGCAGCAGCGATCGAATTCAGCCGGCGCCCAAATATACATAACGGTCTGCAAGCCAATACATTCGGGAGATCAAGCGTGGCGCATGTTCTGACATTTACACGGAGCACACCGGATACGGCCGCCAAAGTCTGGGTAGACGACCAAGGCGCGGTCACCTGGGGCGATGTCGCCACTGTGGTCAACCCCTGGGACGAGTATTCGCTGGAAGAGACGATCGTGCAGGCGTCGAATGGCGGGGGCGCTTCCACCGTTGTCGCCATCGGCTCGGCGCTTCATAACGATGCCTTGAAGCATAGCCTGGCTATGGGTATCAAGAATGCCTTGCGCCTCGAAGAAGCTGGCGCGGACTGCAACGACAGCCTGGTGTGGTCGGCGCTGGCGGCGGGCGCGGTCCGCAAATTGGGCGATGTCGACTTGATCATCTTCGGCAAGGAAAGCGTCGATGTCGGCACCGACCAGCATACTTATCAATTGGCGCGCCGCCTGGGCTGGACGATGCTGAGCTATGTATCCAGAATAATTGAGGCCGATTTCGCCGAGGGGAAGATTCAGGTGGAGCGCATGCTGGAACAAGGTGTACAGACGGTCTCCGCCGACCTGCCCGCCGTCATCTCCGTGATGAAGGGAATCAACGAGCCGCGCTACCCCAACTTTCTCGGCATACGCAAAGCGGCCAAGGCGCAGATTCCCGTCTGGTCGGCAGCGGACATCGGCCTAGACTTGCCAAAAGCCGCAACAACCGCGCTTCGATTCATGAACCCGCCGGCGCGCGCGGTCAATACAGAGATTATCGCCGGCGCGGACTTCAAGGAAAAAGCCGTCACCTTGGTGGAGCGCCTCCTGGAGGAGAAGGTCTTATGAGCGTTTTCGTCTGGATCGAGACCGTCGCCGGCGCCGCCCTGTCCAGCAGTTGGGAAGCCCTGGGGGCAGCGCAAATTATCGCGGACGGCTTAAAGAGCAATACGACGGCGCTTGTCTTCGGCGAAAACTGTGACGAGATCGCCGCCGACGCCGGGCGTTATGGCGCGCGGCAAGTGATTGTTTGCCCGGACGAACGCCTTCATGATTATCGTCTTGAGAGTTACGCGGCCCTGCTCAGCCAACTGGTCGAAGAGCGCGCGCCTAAGGCTGTCGTCGCCGCCGCGACCAGCCAAGCCAGGGAGCTGATGGCGAGCGCCGCGGCCGATAGCGAAAGCGGTCTCATATCCGATGTGATAGACTTGCGCGTCGAAGACGGGTCCATCGTCGGCACGCGCCCCGCCTACGCCGGCAAGGTGCTGATGGAAATGGCAGCCAACACTTCGACGAGTTTCGTCACCGTCCGCGGGCGGGCCTTTCCGCTGCCGACGCCCGCAGCCGACTCAAAGCCAGAAATTGAGGCGGTTGGCGCCGATGCCATTCCCAGCGAGCTCGGCGCCCGGGTTGATGGATTTGTCATGGAGACGGGGCCGGTGAATCTGGCGGACGCGGCCATCATCGTGAGCGGCGGCCGGGGCATGGCCAACAATCCCTGCGCCGCTCCGTCAGATGTTCGTGGCGATGAAGCCAACATCTGGAAAGCTAAACATGGTTTCGCCAATACCTTGCGTCCGCTGGCGGATGCGCTCGGCGCAGCGATAGGCGCCAGCCGCGCCGCGGTCGACGCCGGTTACATTCCTTATGAACATCAAGTCGGCCAGACGGGCAAAGTGGTGAATCCTGATCTATACATTGCCTGCGGCATCAGCGGCGCGATCCAGCATCAGGCCGGCATGCGCGGCAGCAAGATTATCGTCGCCATCAACAAGGACGCTCAAGCGCCCATTTTCAAGCTCTCGCGCTACGGCATTGTTGGCGACTTGTACGAGGTCGTACCAGCCTTGCGCGAGGCGCTCGAAGAAAAGCTCGGATGACTGTGAAATAGCCCAGGGGTCAAAACAGTTGAGCTTGTTCCAATCCTACAGTTTCAAACGGCTCGCCTTATGAGAATTGACCATGTAAATTGCTTGCTTTGCCGCTAGCCTTGCGCCAGGCAAAAGTCAAGTTTCTTCATCTGCCGGTTCATGCAGCGAACACAAGGAAAGACTGACTCCACAACACTATGGAACTAGCAATTATCTCCGCCGTTCCTTTTTGCCTCTCGCTGTTCCTGGCCTCGCCCATAGCGCGGAAATCACTCGATAAGCCGCTCCAGACTGTGCTCTCTTCCGCCGTCATGGCGATCCTATTCGCCTCGCTCTTGAGCATGTTCCCCCATGTCCAACGCGAAGGCGCCATCATACAAAGCTTTGATTGGATGCCGTCGCTGGGCATCAGCCTGTCATTCTATCTGGACGGTCTCTCGCTGCTCTTCGCCATGATTGTCACCGGGGTCGGCGCCCTCATTTTCTTTTATGCCGGCTACTATTTTGACGAGGCTCGCGAGCACACTCGATTCATGGTCTGGCTGTCCGCTTTCGCTGGCGCCATGCTGGCCCTCGTGCTGTCCGGCAACCTGCTGATGATGTTCGTCGCCTGGGAACTGACCAGCGTTACGTCATTCATACTCATCGGCTTCAAGGGCGAAAAAGACGCGGAGGCGCGCGAAGGCGCATTCAAAGCTTTGTTCGTCACTGGCGCCGGCGCGCTGGCCTTGATCATTGGCCTGGTGATGCTGAGCGTCGCCGCCGGCCAAATTCTCTATCCGGAGCAAGATATTCGCGTCGTCGCCGATGTTGCTTCGATCCTGCAGGCGACATCGCTGCATCAACATGACTGGTACATGCTGTTTGCCCTGTTGATATTGTTGGGTGGCTTCACCAAGAGCGCGCAGTTTCCCTTCCACTTCTGGCTGCAGGGCGCCATGAGCGCGCCGACGCCCGCCAGCGCCTACCTGCATAGCGCGACCATGGTGAAAGCGGGCATTTATCTCTTCGCCCGCCTGTCACCGGTCATGCACCAGAACGACTTATGGACCAGTTTGCTGCTTACTGTCGGTCTGGTGACGATGCTGGTCGGGTCCTACTTCGCGGTGAAACAGCGGGACCTCAAGGGCTTGCTGGCTTATTCCACCGTCAGCAAGCTGGGCGCGATCGTCGCCATGATTGGCTTGCCCGATCAGGCCGGGCTGAAGGCGGCCTTCATCGGCATCATCGCCCATGCATTTTACAAATCCGCCCTGTTTTTGGTGGCGGGCACGATTGACCATGCAACCGGCACGCGTGTTATTGACCGGCTCGGCGGCCTGCGCGGCAAGATGCCCGTCATGTTCTGGGTCACCGTGATCTCGGCGCTGTCGATGGCCGGCGCGCCGTTCCTGCTGGGATTCCTGGCAAAAGAGACCTTGCTCGACGCGATGCTCCACTATTCAGGACAATGGACGCAGCTTGTGATGATCGTGGTTTTGGCCAGCACAATCTTCACCGCCATGGCCGGTTATATGCTGATTTATGATGTTTTTCTGAAACGCCCGCAGAAGCGCCTCCACATTCACCAGCCGTCGCCCTGGATCGGTCTTGGTCCCGCGCTGCTCGCCCTTGGCTCTCTTTCTCTCGGTTTTCTGGTGGAGCCGCTCATCGTGCCGCTGCTTGAGCTGGCCGTGCCAAAGACCTTTGAGCTCCACCTGTTCACCGGCTTCAATGAGCTATTCTTCCTTAGCTTGACGATTCTCCTGGCCGGTCTGCTTCTGTTTCTGCCGCGCCGGCGGGTCATCCGTCACATCACATTTCCGCTTTCTGGCGACGCCATTTATCGAGAATTCATCGCCTACCTGGAATGGGCGGGCACAACGGTGCTGCACACGCAGTCGGGCTTCGTTCGCTATTATTTGGTCATTATCCTGGGCGCCGTCGCCGCGGTGCTCATTGCATCCGGCACCCTGTTTACCGTGACGGCGGGGCAGCAACTCCTGCCGACTGATCTGTCAGTGACCATCATCGATCTGTCTAAGATTTTCATGCTGTTCCTGACGGTCGCCGCCGCCCTGATGACGGTAGTCCTACGCGAGCATGTGAAAGCGGCGATCGCCTACGGTGTCATCGGCTACGCCATCGGCGTGATCTTCCTGATCAATCACGCCCCCGATGTCGCGCTGGTTCAACTGCTTGTCGAGACGATGGCCACCGTGCTGATCATTATAATGCTGGGCAGAATCCGCGCTGACGTGCGCATCCGAGTGATCAACAGCTTGTGGTCGGGACGACAAGATTACCGCTTCGGCTTGCTGCGCGATCTCGGTATATCGATCGTCATCGGTACAGCGGTCTTCGTCTTTTCATTGATCGCGCTGCAGAACCGCCCTCAGCGCCATAGCATCGCAAATTGGCATCTGGAGAATACAAAAGCCGTCGGCACCGACGATGTGGTCGGCGCGATCGTCGCCGATTTTCGCGGCACGGACACGCTGCTGGAGATAGCTGTCTTCACCACGGCGGCGCTGGGTGTGTTGACGCTGCTGGCGCGCGGGCGCAGTAGCGGGGGTTCACTGGCGCCGAGAACAGCGCGGGCCGGCATCTTGCACGAGTTTGACGCGCAGGTTGTTGAAGAGATACAGGATGCGACCAGCCTTTCCACGCCTTTTACGCGCTCTGTATCGTTTATCGTGCTGCCAATCGCGATTTTGATCGGCATGGCGCAGATTCTGTACGGCGGCAACGGGCCAGGGGATGGCTTCACGGCGGGCGTCACGATCGGTTTGGCGGTCTCGCTTTGGTATGTCGTGCTTGGCTACAACGAGGCAAAGAAGCTGCTGCCCTGGTTCCGCCCGGAATTAATTATCCGCCTTGGCCTATTCATCGCCATCGCCAATGCCTTGTTTCCCCTGCTGGTCGGAGAGGAATTTATGGGGCATGTCGCCTTCGACCAGGCGCTCGGCATCTACGACTTCATGGGCTCATTCGGCTTGCATCTCACCTCGTCGCTCATCTTTGAAATCGCTATCGCCATTACAGTAATGGGCGGCCTGGGGATCATCATTGAGGCGATCGCCTATCCCACCGAGCGACAGCAAGAATCGATCGCATCGCCGGAAACCGGTCAAACCGACGCATGACCTTGTCAATCAAACGAAACGCGGGCGCCAGCAGGAGCCGCCCATTGGAGGGAAGAAAAAGATGACTGAATTGCTTTTCGCGCTTTCGATAGGCCTGCTGTTTGGCATCGGCGTGTTTCAATTGCTGCGCCGCGATCTCATAAAAGCTGCCATCGGTTTCGCGATCCTGTTTTCCGCCATCAATCTGTTTTTCGTGGCGGCAGGCGCCTTCGAAGGCGATTTTGCGCCCTATGTCAGCAATGTGGAAGCGGGGCGCCAAACCAGCGATCCCTTGGTTCAAGCGCTAATTCTGACCGCAATCGTGGTCAGCTTCGGCAGCTTTTCGTTGGTGTTGGGTTTTGTCAACATCATCTCCCGCCGTTACAGCACGATAGATTCCAACGACCTGAACAAGCTGAAGCATTGAAGCAGCTCAACTGACGTCCGTACTGAATTCCAAGGTCAGCAGAACCCGCGATCATGGATAACAACTATCTCTTGCTCGGCGCACTGGTTACGCCCCTGGTTGGCGCGATAGTCGCTCTCGCCTTCGCCCGCTCCAATCGCATCCAACGGATTATCGGCGTCGTGGCCGGGCTTATCGCCTGGCTGTTTAGCAGCGCGCTGCTGATTGAAGTCCATAACAGCGGCATCCAGACCTACGCCCTGGGCAATTGGCGCCCGCCCTACGGCATCGTCCTGGTCGCGGATACCTTTGGCGGCTTGTTCGCATTCATGGTGACCAGCATCATGGTCGGCGGCCTCTTATATACATTGCACAGCCATGACAAATGCATGACCTACCCCGCCTTTATGCCCCTCTTTCTGCTCATGGAAGTGGGATTGATTGGCGCGATGCTCACCGGCGATCTATTCACCTTGTTCGTTTTCATGGAGCTAATGGTGCTGGCTTCGGTTTCGCTGACTGCGATATCGGACGATCAATTTGGCTTGGAGGCGGCGCTCAAATATATCTTGATCAGCTCTATGGGCACGCTGTTTCTGCTGCTTGGCATCGCGGCGATGTATGCCACATTCGGGACCTTGAACATGGCGGAAATCGCGCAGACGCTGCTCACCGGCGAGCGCCCATTCCTGGCGCCGGCCTCCGCCATCATGTTGCTTTGCGCCTTTCTGCTGAAGAGCGCCGTTTTCCCCTTTCACTTCTGGCAGCCCGATTTTCACACGACGGCGCCAACGCCAATCAGCGCCATGCTTTCATCTATCGTGGTCAAGGTCGGCGTCTACGGCATCATCCGGCTGGTGACGCTGCTGTTTATCGAAGAAGCGCCACTGCTTGAGCGCTGGCTCTCCACGCTCGGTATCATTGGCATCGTCTTTGGCAGCCTGGGCGCGCTGCGCACTTACAACGCCAAACGCATGCTGGCCTACTCGACATTCGCGCAGATAGGATTTATCCTCGTGGGCATTGGCTGGGGCGAGCCGCTGGCGCTCATTGGCGCGATTGTATATGCCTTCAATCATGCATTTATCAAGTCTTCCCTGCTGATGCTAATGGGCGTCGTCTCCAGCTATACCAAGATCAAAAGCGCAAACTTTGCTGACATCAGCGGGATTGGCGGCAAGATACCGTCTTCGATAGGATGGCTGCTGCTCATCGGCGGGCTTTCCTTGGCGGGTGTGCCGCCGCTCAATGGATTCATCAGCAAATTGGCGCTGATTCAGGGCGGCGTCTATCGAGGCGATTGGCCGAATCTGATCATCATGGTCGCCGCTGGAATCCTGACGGTGATTTACATGATCAGAGCCTGGCAGCGCATCTTCCAGCAGGAGACGCTCCCCGACACCGTGGAAACCAAGAGCGAAGGCGACAGTTTGCTGGCGCCCTTCCTACTCATTTGCGTCTGTCTGCTTTTGGGCACCATTCTGGCGGAGCCACTGCTACAATTGATTATGGAGACGGTGCGCCAACTGGGCGACCCGCGCATTTATATTGCGGCGGTAAATCTGCCGCTTTGAGCGCCATAGAGTGATAGAGGAGTTGACTTTGCTTGATCGGTTCAAGCGTTCGAGGCAAGCGCAAGAGTACAGGAAAGGAAGCGCGCCGGCGCGGCCTATGCAATCAAGAATCAAGGTCATGATCATGGCGCTGCCGCTGGCCATTGGCTGGACGATATACACAGCGCAGCCGACGGCCGGCAATTTTCTGCTGGGCTACGTCTTCAGCGTCTCGGTTGTCCTGGCGACCGGGTTGCGCGGGGACAGCCTTCGCTTGCGGAGCGCGCCGCGTCAGCTTTACAATCTCATCGCTTACACCGTGTTCCTCGCCTCGGAAGTGCTTTTTTCCGGCGTCAAAGTTTCACGCATAATCTTGACGCCGAGCTTGCCCATTAATCCTGGAATTTCTCGCGTCAATACGCAAGACAAGACGGAAAACGAGCTTATCTCCGCCGTCAGCGCGCACGGCATCACGATTACACCGGGCGAGCTGGTCGTGGACTTTGAGGAGACGGCGCAAGACGGCATCCAAATGATCGTGCACAGCCTGAACCTTGACACCCCCGGCCGGAGCCTGGAAGAGGAACAAAAGAAAAGACTCGAAAGAATCAGAGGCATATTGGGTCATGATTGATAGCGCCTTGGCGCAAGCGGCGATTCAACTTATTTTGCTCGGCCTGGTCAGCTTGCTGATACCGGCGTCGTATCGGGTCATCGTCGGCCCGACCCTGCCTGACCGCTTGCAGGCGGTGGACCTCATTACGACGCTTCTGATCGGCATCATTGTGATGCTGGCGCTGGTTGAAGGGACGCAGAACTTTGTGGACATGGCCATCGCGCTGGCGGCCTTCGCCTTTATCGGCACGATCAGCATTGCCCGCTACATATCTGAAGGCCGGGTGTTCTAGATGCTGCTAGAATTGCTGGGTGTAGCGGCGCTCCTGTTCGGCCTCTTTTTCTGCGCGGTCGGTGTGCTCGGCGTCGTGCGAATGCCGGACAGCCTCACGCGCCTGCATGCATCGGGCAAGGTGGCGACGCTGGGCCTGTTCGGTTTGCTGACGGGCGCGGCATTGCTGATGCCCTCGGTGTGGCTGCGGCTGCTGGCGCTTGGTCTGTTTGTCTTGCTGACCAGCCCAGTCGCGACTCATGCGATCGCCGCCTCCGTTCACCGGCGGCGCGAAATTGTCGGGGAATTGGCCGAATCAGACTCGCCAGTGGCGCCGGCGGACATGACCGCTGTAGACGTCACCGCTGTGCTCTCGCGATCGCGCATCCAGGATATCATTGAAGCTCAAGAACGAGCGCGCCGCCACCAGCGGCCCGACGAGCGGCGGACAAACGACAGCCCCTAGCGCTTGCGCGTCAATCCCGCGTTATTTCAAGAACAGGCTGAAAATGGGATTCTTGCGGGACTGCAGATGATCCAGCAGGTTGACCAGCAGGAAGCCAACAATCATGAGAAGCAGCGCCAGCCCGAAGGTCTCGGCGGCGCTGTCCGGCGCGACGTTCTGCTCCAGCAGGCAGCGGAAATCCCCATGCCGGTCCAGGTCGCTCGAGAGGCACTGCTTCCAGGGGTATATCTTCCACAGCGAACCGGCCATAAAGCCGACCAGCAGCGCGACAGTCAGATTGTAATAGTGCGTCAATAGGTGGCTCAATACGCGCGAAAACGCAATGATGCCGACGACTGCGCCCAAACCAACGACGATGATCGGCGGGATGTCGCGATTGCTCACCGCCGTCAGCACGTAATCGTATTGCCCCAGAATCAGCAGCATAAATGAGCCGGAGATGCCCGGCAAAATCATCGCCGTAATCGCAATCATGCCGCTGACGAACAAGACGGGGTAGGAATGATCGGCCTCGGCCGGCACGATGTTGACGATGCCAAATGCCGCCACTGCGCCGCAAACAAAGGTGGCCGCTGTAGACGCGCCCCAGCGCACCTTGACGCCAATTGACAGAATCGACGCCAACACCAGGCCGAAGAAAAACGCGAACAAATGAATGCGCCCGCCGGCATCATCCAGGGTCGAACTGAGAAAACTCGATAGCAGCAGGATCGCAGCAAGCAAGCCCAGGCCCAAGGCCAGCAGAAAGCGAAACGATACGTGCGCCAGCAGGTCCTTGAACCGCATCGCCAGCAGCAGCTGAATCGCTTCCATATTGAAGGACTTGATCGCCGAGATCAGGTTTTCGTAGACGCCGAGGATGAATGCCATTGTGCCGCCGCTCACGCCGGGCACGATGTCGGCCGCGCCCATCGCGAAGCCGGTCAGCGCCAGTCGCAGATACTGAGCGCCGGTCTGTGGATCCGATAGATTCTGGGATTTCGACTTCACCAATGTTCTCCTCGCTGCGCCGGACGGACGCTGCTCAATGCAAGCATACACAATCAATATACTCAAATATGCCCCCTGCGCCAGCGGCAGCCGCTTAAAGCTATCGACGGCGCGTCATTTTTGACAGGTTGTAGGGGCGACTCGGTGAGTCGCCCGCAGACCATGTTTTGCTCGATTTAGGGCGACCCAATGGCTCGCCCCTACAGCTTTCGCATGGCAAGTTACCCAAAGGATAATGCGGCTGACTAGAACCTCCACCGAAATGGGTACACAGCCATTCTACTCTCTATTAGCCAGGACACCGCCCAGAGACTATAATGGTGGCGGCTCAACAGACATCAAGCTAGCCGGCGCCCGGCCTGCTCGCGTCGCCACATCGAGCCGATAACCAAAATGACGATGGGAACCGTGTTATGCCTGGATACGCCAACTGGAAGGACCTGTTCGCGCAAGAATACCTGCAGCTATATGAAGAGGGTTACGCCGTCGGCGATACTGTTGAACCGGACTTTGAAGCCGCCTATTTGCCCGATGCTGTGCGCCAAGCGACCGACCGGTCGACATTGACCGAAGCCGACTGGGAAGCAGCCTATCACGCCCTATGGCGCCAACGCGAGCGGGGCATTCGCGCGGACTATGCATTCGTCGAACCGGACGATTTTGACGCCATCATCGCCGACGCGCCAGACCCGCCGTCGCTGCGGCCATTGAGCGACGGCGCTTATGCCGAGCGCATCAAAGGCGCCTGGTATGGAAGAATAGGCGGCGTGATCCTCGGCAAGCCGCTCGAGATGCGCCTGGACAGGACATTCATCAAGCGCTATCTGGAGAGCGTCGACGCCTATCCGCTGAATGACTGGGCGCCGCATGATTCGCCAGAGCTTGGCATCACCTTGCGCTGCAAACCATCGACCTTGGGCAATGTGACCTATGCCGAGCCGGACGACGATATTCACTACACGATTCTGGGCTTGATGCTGCTGGAACAGCACGGCTTCAACTTCAGCAAGCTGGACGTGGCCAACAATCACCTGCGCAATATCCCCTATCATTGGCTCTGGTCCTGCACGCGCCAATCCTATTACCACATGGTCAATCTAACAGCTGATCGGCCGGTCGAAGAGCAGATTGATGAATTCCCTACCAAGCTAAATCCACTGCGCGAGGGCATCAACACAGCGATACGAGCGGACTTCTGGGGTTATATCGCGCCGGGGGATCCACGCCGGGCCGCCCGCATCGCCTATCGCGAAGTGACGCTGAACGCGGTCAAGAATGGCGTCTACAGTTCCATGTTCGTCGCCGGCGCCCTGAGCGCCGCGCTGAGCCGCGAGCCGACCGTCGACACAATTCTGGCTGGCGGGCTGTCGGTCATTCCCCGGCGCTCGCGTCTGGCCCATATTGTGCATGAAGTGATCCAGTGGTATGCGGCGGACAAAGACTGGATCACGGTCTGCGACCGGGTCTATGAAAATTACGGCCACCTGCCCTTCCTCCACGCTTTGCACAACATGGCATTTGTTGTGCTGTCGCTGTTACACGGGCAACTTGACTACAGCAAGACGATCACGACCGCCGTGATGTGCGGCATGGACACCGACTGCACATCGGGGACGGCGGCCAGCATTGTCGGAGCTGCCCTCGGCTACGATGGCCTGGACAAACGTTGGATCGAACCCTTGAACGATCATGTCAAGACCGCTGTGGCCGGCTTTGGGCATGGCTCCATTTCCGGCCTGGCGCAGCGCAGCGTCAATCTCTGGCACAAGCTGCGGGACGAGCCGGTTCCATAAAGCGGCATGCATTCTCAGGATAATGACCACATTGTCATGCTGCCGGCAGTCGCGGAGGTGACTGATCACTCCAGGGGCTGGCGGAAGTCATAGACGCCCTCGCGCACGGCCCAACGGATGCCGCCGTCGCTCACAAGCGCCTGGCCGTCTCTGCGTAATGCGGCGCCAGAAATTGGGCAGCGCAGAATCGCCAGCGCATCATTCGCGCGCGACAAATTCTGGCTTGGCGCCTGGCCCAGCAATTGCAAATCCAGGAACACGCTGGGAGACAGCGTAAAGTTGCTCCGCTGCAGCACGCCGTCCATAGCCGCAAGCAACTGCGTCGGCAGCGCGCGCTTCAGTAAACCCAGGCGAAACCAGGAAACAGGCACGGCGCGCAACACGTCGAAACCGAGCTGCGTGACCTGATCATAGATGTAGTCGGGGTGGAAGTTGAAGTTCAACTCGACGAATTCAACGGGATCCAGCGTATACGGATTCCATTGGTTGAAGCCGAAGAGGTGCCGCAGTATCGCTTTGAGATTCCGCTTATTGGCATATTCAAGGATGAACTTGCCATTGTCGGCCATGACGCTGCGGATTTGGCCCAGGACCGCCGGCACATTTTCGAAATGATGAATGACGCGGATCATCGTCGCCTGATCGAAAACGCCGGGGAGGAACGGCATTCGGTAGGCGTCCGCCGCAACATAAAGATAACCCTCGTCACCGAATGTCGCGCGCGCATACTGCAATTGCTCCAGCGAGAAATCGAGCAGGACGACCTGCTCAAACATGCCGTATTCGTTCGTGATTCGCCCGAAACCGGCGCCGATCTCGAGCAGGCGGCGGCCGCGCGCCGGCAGCATGCTCTTCAGCACGCGGCGTTCGACGGCGTCTTCATAATCGCGCCCTTGCCCTTCCCAAAAGTCCTGCCTATAGGTTGAATCGCCATAATTGCAGATGCGCGGCTTCTCGCTCATGGGCTCGCTCCGGCGGGCGGGCACGGTTTCAAGTCAGCCCCGCCTCATTGCGGAGGAGGGCGGCTTTGTCAGTCCGTTCCCAGGGCACATCCACATCTTCGCGGCCGAAGTGCCCGTAAGCCGCCACCTGGCTGAATACGGGACGGCGCAAACCCAGATTACGAATGATGGCAGCCGGGCGCATGTCGAAGTGCTTGTGAATCAGCGCGGCGATGCTATCGTCGCTGATTTTTCCGCTGCCGAAGGTCTCGACCGAAAGCGACGTCGGTCTCGCCTTGCCTATCGCGTAAGAAACCTGCAACTCAAAGCGAGCGGCAAGGCCGGCCTTGACCACATTCTTGGCGACATAACGCGCCATATAGGCCGCGCTGCGGTCAACCTTGGTCGCGTCCTTGCCTGAGAAAGCGCCGCCGCCATGCCGGGCAACCCCGCCATAGGTATCCACCATGATTTTGCGCCCGGTCAAGCCAGCGTCCCCCAGGGGTCCGCCGGTCACAAAACGGCCGGATGGGTTGATATGAAAAGTGCTGCGCACGTCCAGCCACTTGCCGCATTCCCGGTCGCGCTTGATGAAATCGATGATCCGGCAGCGGATCTCGTCTTGAGAGATCTCCGGCGCGTGCTGCGTCGACAAGACAATGGTGTCGACTCGCAGCGGGCGCCCATAGGCATACTCGACCGTGACCTGGCATTTGGCGTCCGGACGCAGCCAGGCGATCTCGCCACTTTTGCGCGCATGGGAAAGTCGGCGCATGAGTCCATGTGACAGTGCAGCGGTGAGCGGCATCAGTTCTTCTGTTTCGTCGCAAGCGAAGCCGATCATCATGCCCTGGTCGCCGGCGCCCGTCGCTTCGATGCCGGCCTCGGTCATATCCCCTTCGCGCGCCTCCAAGGCGGTGTCTACCCCATGTTTGATATCAGCCGACTGTTCCTTTATCGAGATAAGCACGCCGCAAGTCTCGGCGTCGAAACCGAAATCCGATCGCGTATAGCCGATATCGCGGATGGTATCGCGCGCGATCTTTTCGATATCGACATAAGCCTGCGTCGTAATCTCGCCCATAACCACCACGAGGCCGGTGGTTGTCGCCACCTCGCAGGCCACCCGCGCCATCGCATCCTTATCGAGTATCGCGTCGAGGACCGCGTCGCTGATCTGGTCGCACATTTTGTCCGGATGCCCCTCGGAAACCGATTCTGATGTGAACAGATACTTTGGGGAGTTCATAAATGTGGTCGACATATTCTTCCTTTCTGCGGCAACAAAAAACGCCATGCGTGGCAGCGGGCGTCGTAGCTTCAGCTTCGCATACGCTCATCTGCCAGAGTATAGACCCTGCCGGACTTAGCACCGTACCGTTTCTCGGGGGTTGCCGCGAGTTCGCTGAGCCGGTTCTCTCACTCGCTCTCGATGAGTGCCGCCAATGGTGACAGCAGCGGCTACAGGAATTATATCATAAGGAAACGACGGCGCAATCCATTAGCAGCGCCGATGAACGCAAAGAGCATCGGCCGCACAGAAGCCTTGAATATGCAGTTATCCGCTACGGGTTATTGGAGCGCTGGATATGCATGAGGAATTCGTGACGCGTGCTGGGTTTGTTGCGGAAGTCGCCCAGCATGGCGCTGGTGGTCATATTCGCATCATGCTTCATGACGCCGCGAATCATCGAGCACATGTGCCGGGCGGTCATCACCACGGCAACACCCCTGGGATCCAGCACTTCCACGAGAAATTCCGCTATCTGCCGTGTAAGGCGCTCCTGGACTTGCAGCCGTCGCGAGAACATATCGACAATCCGGGGGATCTTGCTGAGACCCACGATCTTGCGGTTGGGCAAATAGGCAACATGCGCGTGGCCCAAGAATGGCAGCATATGGTGCTCACATAAGCTGTAGTATTCGATATTGCTGACGATAACCATATCATCGCAATCAATGTCAAATATGGCGTTGTTAACCAGCTCAACCGGATCGGTCGTATAACCACTGACTAATTCCGCATACGCCCTTGCCACTCGCTTTGGCGTTTCGGTCAATCCCTCGCGGGCGGGGTCCTCGCCGATCGCATATAGCAAGCTCAAGGTAGCGTCCCGCACGGCATCTTCATCAACCGGCTCGGCATCCAGGCCAAACCTTTCCAACAAGGAACCCGACTCCAACTTGTATTGAACGCCCTTCGCGCTTGCCGCGACCGCGTCCGATTCTTTGCTAGCCATAGCTTGCGGATCTCCCCAACTGCACCAATATCGTATCATCTAACGCGCAGGCGCAAAAGAAAATCTCAATAAATTGACCTGATTGACCAAAATTATAGAGTGCTCAGCGCCGCTAACACAAGTCGCGTTTGTAAAAGTTAGACTAAAATTAACGTTGCGTATACCTACTCGTCAGCAGTTTATCGAATGGAACCCACCATTGTCAGCCTCTAAGTCCCTTTCCATGCTAAACTGCGGACGTACAGTAGCGGGCTCCGGGCGGCATGGACAGCATCGAAGTCAAAAATCTACGCTTGCGTACGCTGATCGGCTTCAGCGCTCACGAGTTGGAGACGCCGCAGGATGTCGTCATCAATTTGCGCATTGGCCTTCGCGACGGTCGCGCCGGGGAGACGGACGATCCAGCCGACGCATTCAATTATCGGACCGTTACCAAGGCGATTATTCGATTCGTGGAAGGCTCGCGCTTCGCCCTGGTGGAAAAGCTGGCTGAAGAGATCGCCCGGCTGGCGGTGGTGGATTTCGGCGCGCCCTGTGTTGAAGTCAGCGTGGAAAAGCCGGGCGCCCTGCGCCGGGCGGATTCGGCGGGCATCAGCATCCAACGATGTCCGGATGACTTTAGGTTCAACATCGTATATCTTTCGCTGGGTTCCAACATCAAGCCAGATTCAAATATCGTCGCGGCGGTGCAGTTCTTGCGCCGGCACACTACGGTGCTCGCTCTGTCTTCCGTTTATGAGACGCCGCCACAGGGTTTCATCGAGCAGGCGCCATTCTTGAATATGGCGGTCAAGCTGCACACGAAGCGGACGCCAATCCAATTCAAGACCGAAGTCATCGACCGGATTGAAACACAACTCAAGCGCCTTCGCGATCGGCAAAACAAGAATGCGCCACGCACGATCGATCTGGATATATCGCTCTGGAATGAGGATACTTTTGAATACGGGGAGAAGCCGTGGAAAGTTCCCGACGGCGACATCCTGCGATTTGCGCACGTGGCAATTCCATTGGCCGAGCTTGCGCCCGACTACGCGCATCCGCAGGCGGGCTTGCCGCTGCGCGAGATCGCGGCGTCCTTCAAGTCTGATGATCTGCGGCGGAAAGCGCTCGAGTTTGGCTCAACTTTGCGTTAAGGGAAAAGCGCTCAAGCGCTGTAAAAGCATGACCGCCTGTAAGAAGCGCGCGCAATTCCAGGCTTGGGCTAGAATAGGCCTTATAGGGAATCGTTGAGTAGCGGGAAGCGTTATGGAGACTGCGAAACTGATCACACTTTCTCAACCGCGGTCGGCCGCGTCCGAGGCCTATCGCAGCCTGCGCACGAACTTGATGTTCAGCAGCGTCGAGAGCCCGATTCAGACACTTCTGGTCACATCGGCGGCGCGCGAAGATCAGAAGAGTGTGACGCTGGCCAATCTCGCCGTCACTTTCGCCCAAAGTGGAAACCGAACCATTCTGGTCGATGCCGATTTGCGGCAGCCGAAACAGCACGAAATCTGGAACAGCGCCAATGACCGCGGCTTGAGCAGCATGATGGTGGAGGATAGCGCCATCGACAAGCCGCCCCTGCAAGATACGGCGGTCGACGGGCTAAAGATTGTTTGCGCTGGCGAACTGCCGCCGAACCCGGCCGACCTGCTCAGCGGCAGGCGCATGGACGAGATTATCGCAGCCCTCAAGCAGCGCGCCGATTACGTGCTCTTCGACAGCCCGCCCATCCTCGCCGCTACCGATGCGGCCCTGCTCGGCATCAAATTGGACGGCGCCCTGCTGGCCATCCGCGCCGGCGAGACGCGCCGGGACCACACGACGCAGGCGCGGCGGGCGCTGGAGCGCGTCCATGTGCGCATCGTTGGCGCAGTGCTGACAAATGCGCCCAGCGATAACCGATTCGCATACTGAACCCGCGCCATGATTAGGCAGCATCGCCAGGGCTTTTGCATGACCTGCGCATATCGCCGCGGGATGGGGGTTTGACGCAACCATGAAGGGCCTGATTCTCAGCGGCGGCAAAGGCACCCGGCTCTATCCCTTGACCTATACGCGCGCCAAGCAACTGATTCCCGTCGCCAACAAACCGGTCCTGGTGCGGGTGATCGAAGCGATACGCGATGCTGGCGTGCGCGAAATCGGCATCGTTGTCGGTTATACCGCGCCGGAGATCAAAGATGCCCTGGGCGACGGCTCGCAATGGGGTGTCGCCCTCACTTATATTCCCCAGAACAGCCCGGATGGTTTGGCGCATGCGGTGAAAATCTCGCGCGATTTTCTGCGCGATGAGCCCTTTGTGATGTTTCTGGGCGACAACGTCATTGAAGGCGGCATCAGCAAGCTGATCATCGATTTCGCCGAAAACGACTGGAACAGCCAGATCGTACTCAAGGAAGTGGAAAACCCCGAAGCCTACGGCGTCGCCCAACTGCGCCCTGACGGAAGCATTGAGAGATTGATCGAAAAGCCCAAAGCGCCGCCCAGCAATCTGGCGCTGGTGGGCATTTATATGTTCGATCGCCACGTATTTGACGCGGTGGACGCCATTCGCCCGTCAGCGCGCGGGGAATACGAGATCACCGACGCCATTCAATGGCTCATCGACCAGGGCCACACGGTATATCCCCATATTCATCGCGGCTGGTGGATTGACACCGGCAAGCCTACCGATATGTTGGAAGCCAACAGCCACGTGCTTGAAGAGATCTCGCCCTGTATCGCTGATAGCGCGACCATCGACGCGGGCTCAACCGTCGATTCGCGCGTGACCTTGCAGCCGGGCGCGCGAATTGTCAACAGCATCCTGCGGGGGCCGACTGTCATCGGGCAAGACACGCTGATCGAAAACAGCTACATCGGCCCATTCACGAGCATTTATCACAACTGTCAGATTCGCAATTGCGAGATCGAACGCAGCATTATCCTGGAGAACAGCCGCGTGATTGATATCGATCACACGCTGCGCGACAGCCTCATCGGCCGCAATGCGACCGTCAAACGAAGCGCTGTGAAGCCGAGCGGCATCAAAATGAATCTGGGCGACCACAGCACGCTTTGGGTCTAGTTATGAATTCGGATTCGCTGGCGAGGCCGCAATGAAAAATATCCTGGTTACAGGCGGGGCTGGCTTCATCGGCAGCGCATTCGTCCGGCACATGGTGTCGAGCTACCCCGAATACAACATCGTCTGCTATGACAAGCTGACCTACGCCGGCAATATCGACAATCTGCTGCCGGTCAGCGATGAAGAGAATTACCGCTTCGAGCGCGGCGATGTCGCCGATCGCAAAACCGTTGAGCGCGTCTTGAACCGATACGCGATCGATACAATTGTCAATTTCGCCGCCGAAAGCCATGTCGACCGCAGTATCCTCGATCCGGACGCATTCATTCATACCGATGTCGTGGGCGCCTATATCTTGCTGGACGAAGGGCGTAAGCATGGGATAGGACGCTTCTGCCAAGTTTCGACCGATGAAGTTTATGGCGATATCGAAGAAGGGCTGTCGAAGGAAGACGACCGCTTCTTGCCCAACAGCCCGTACGCGGCCAGCAAAGCCGGCGGCGAGCTGATGGTGCGGGCCTATCATGTCACCTATGGCATGGATACCGTGATCACGCGCGGCAGCAATACCTACGGACCCTATCAGTATCCGGAGAAGCTGATCCCGTTTTTCGCCACAGAAGCGCTTGATGACCGGCCGCTGCCGGTATATGGCGACGGGAAACAGATCCGCGATTGGCTATATGTCGACGATCACGCGCGCGGCGTCGACCGGTTACTCCATGCCGGCAAGTCGGGCGAAGCCTACAACCTGGCGGGCGAAAACCAACGGCACAATATCGATGTCACTCGGCGCATCTTGCAAGTTCTGGGCAAACCGGAATCGCTGATACGGTATGTTCCCGACCGCGAAGGCCATGACCGGCGCTATGCGATGACGGCGGAGAAGGCGCGCGCGCTTGGCTGGCGCCGCGAGTATGAATTTGACCGCGGGCTGGAAGCGACTGTGAACTGGTATATGGATAACGAGTGGTGGTGGCGCAAGATCAAAACCGGCGAATACCTCGAATTCTATCAGCGTCAATACGCGGCGCGTCTGGCTGCGTCCTCACTATGATCGTGTCAGCTGTTCTCATGCATACAGCACCTGATTACGTTGCGGGCGGTCAACCCCACCCCCCGGCCCCCTCCCCGACAAGTCAGGGAGGGGGAGCTATGGACACTGCGGGGAGCAAGGTGTTTTGCGTGGGCGGCGATTTCATCGCGCGTGTGTCTACAGTAGCGCTTCGAGGATCGACGCCCTGTTTGTTACGGCAGATTGATGTGAGCGGCGCATGAAGATTCTGATAACCGGCGCCGCCGGCAACCTGGGCGGCCAGCTCTGCAGGCGGCTGGCGGACCAACATCAAGTAGCCGACGCGGACATCGTCGGCGATGTCAGCCACAAGTTAGACATCACCGATTACCAGGCTTGCCGCGGTCTCATCGACGCAATGCGCCCTGATATCGTGCTGCATCCGGCGGCCTGGACCGATGTCAATGGCTGCGCGCTGGACCCGGACAAGGCGCTGCGCGTCAACGGCGTCGGGACGCAGCATCTGGCATCTATCACCGGCGGGCGCGGCATTCCCCTTCTCTACGTCAGCACGAATGAAGTCTTTGACGGGGCGCTTGATCGCGCGTACAGCGAATATGACCGCGCCAACCCCATCAACGCCTATGGCTACAGCAAATGGTATGGCGAGCGGGCGGTCGCGCAGTTGAATCCGCGCCACTATATCGTGCGTTCAGCCTGGCTCTTCGCGCATGGCGGACGCAACTTCATCCACGCGATACGCCAAGCTGCGAAGGACGGAAAGCCCCTGCGCGTCGTGACCAACGAGGTGGCCAACCCGACCTACACCAGTGACCTGGCCCAAGCCATCGTCCAGCTAATCGAGACCGAGCGCTACGGCACTTATCATCTGGTGAATGAGGGCGCAGTCAGCCGCTGGCAATTCGCCCGTTTTGTGTTGGATGCGTCGGGATTCGCCAATACACCGATCGAGCGCATCAGCCGCCATGAATGGCCCCGCCCTTCCCTGCCGCCCGAATACGCCGCCCTCGCCAACCATGCCGGCGCCAGCATTGAAATCGTTCTGCGCCCCTGGCGAGACGCCGTACGCGCCTTTCTGGAGGCTGAGGCGGCCCCTTAATGCCGGCGAGATTGTCAATCGTCATCCCGAATTGGAACGGCAAGCGCTTCTTGGCAACCTGCCTCGAGTCGCTGCGGCAGCAAAGTTTCGACGCAACTGAAATAATTCTAGTTGACAATGCCTCGACTGACGGCTCACAGAGTCTCATCAAAGCGGAATACCCCGAAGTTCGGCTGATCGAACTCGACGAGAACCGCGGCTTCACCGGCGCCTGCAACATTGGCATGGCCGCCGCGACCGGCGAGTTTGTCGCCCTGCTCAACAACGATACCGAGGTCGACCGCGAATGGGCTGAACAGGTTGTGCAAGCTTTTGGTCGGCAGCCGGATGCGGGCATTATCGCCAGCAAGATGCTGCTCTTCGACCGGCGCGATCACTTCCACACCGCCGGCGATTTTTTTACGACGGATGGACGGGCGGGCAATCGCGGCGCATGGGAATTGGACCAAGGTCAATATGACTCAGGCGAATTTGTCTTCTCCGCCTGTGGCGGTTCCGCAGTCTACCGCCGATCGATGCTCGACGCCGTCGGCCTGCTTGACGATGACTTTTTCTTCCTGCTGGAAGATATTGACCTTGCTTGGCGCGCGCAATTAGCCGGCTACAAAGTCTGGTACGAGCCGCGCGCGATTGTCTATCATCACTTGTCCGCGACAGGCGGCGGCCTAACCGCCAGCTATCATGACGGGCGAAATGGCATCTGGCTCCTGATCAAGAATGTGCCTTCTAGTTTGCTGCGTAAATACGCAAGACGGATTCTGGCGCGGCAGTTTGCTCTGCTTTGGGGGTCCATCAAAGCCTGGCGCGGCCCGGAGGCGAGGGCGCGCGCCCGTGGCATGATTGCTGGACTGCTGACATTGCGCGGGGCGCTAAAGAAGCGCAAGGCCATTCAAGCCTCCAGGCGCGTCTCCGATGATTACATCGAGAGCATACTGACCCCGCGCTAATCGCCGGCGCCGGCGGCGTCTGGCAGGCGCTTGAGCGCGCTCGCCTGTGTACAATTGCAGATTCTCGCGTATCATGAAACACTATCACCTGTCCGGAGTCGCGTCCTCGCAGTGGAGAAGCACATTTGAGCAGTCCGTTTTTGAGCATCGTCATACCGGCGCACAATGAGGAGAGTCGGCTGCCCCCGAGCCTTGCCCAGATCGACAGCTTCCTGAAGCGGCATTCATTTGCGGCGGAGGTCATTGTTGTTGAGAATGGCAGCCACGACCGCACCTACGAAGTCGCTCTTGAATGCGCTCAAGAGTACGATTTTCTGCGCGTGCTCCAGTCTCCCGAGGGAATGCGCGGCAAGGGGCTGGCCGTGAAGCAGGGCATGCTGGCGGCGACAGGCGATTGGCGCTTCATTTGCGATGCTGATCTGTCAATGCGCATTGACGAGCTGGTGAAGTTCCTCCCGCCGGAGTCCGACGGCTACGACATCATCATGGCCAGCCGCGAAGTCCCGGGCGCGGTGAGAGTGGACGAACCGGAATACCGCCATCTGATGGGGCGCGTCGCCACCTTCATCATCAAAGCGACCGCCATCGCCGACTATGAAGATACGCAGTGCGGCTTCAAAATGTTCAGCGGGCGGGTGGCGGAAGAGCTCTTCGCAGTGCAGCGGATGAACGGAATCGGCTTCGATGTGGAGCTGCTGTTCATCGCCAAACGCCGCGGCTACAAAGTGAAGGAAGTGCCAATCACCTGGTACTTCGATCCCTACTCGACGATGCGCCTGTGGGACGACTCGGTGAAACTGCTGCGGGAGATTTGGGAAATCCGCCGGAATTGGCGCAAGGGCGTTTATGGCTAAGCCGGCTAAAGCGCGAAAGACGGCGAGTTTACGGCACGAACGTCAGTACTACCGGTCTGGCTGCCGGTTCATCGTGGGCATTGATGAAGCCGGGCGCGGTCCGCTGGCGGGGCCGGTCGCGGCGGCCGCGGTCGCTTTGCCGCTGGAAAGGCCGGATCTCTCCAGGGCGCTGCGCGGCCTGCGGGACAGCAAAGAGATGACGGCGGCGCAGCGCGAGGCGCTCTACGAAGCCGTCAAGGCGGTCGCTACATGCTGGGGCATCGGGCATAGCAGCGCCGAAGAGGTCGACCGGCGCGGCATCGTCGCGGCTACAAAAGCGGCGATGCAGCGCGCCCTGGACGCAGCGCTGGGCGAGCGCGGCAGCATGCCCGACTGCCTCTTTCTGGACGCCATGCTCTGGCCGGAGCGGCGCGATATCCCGCAGGTAAGCATGGTCGAGGCCGACAAGCATTCCTTGACCGTCGCCTGCGCGAGCGTGCTGGCGAAAGTTTGGCGTGACCGCTACATGATCAAGCTGGACGCCAAATACAGCCAATACGGCTTCGCCAAGCACAAAGGCTATGGCACCGCCGAGCACCTTCGCGCGCTGCGGCGCTACGGGCCCTGCGCGGCGCATCGACGCTCCTTCAAACCGGTTACTGAGCTCATCAGCGCGCCAGATAATGCAGCCTCCCCCTGGCGCCAGAGGGGCGGCGAACCGGTGTTGTCATCAGAATGATTTTGAGGGGAGCGTCACTTGAAGATCGCGCTGGCGCATGATTGGCTGAATCAAGTCGGCGGCGCCGAGGATGTGCTTGAGGCGCTGCTGCGCATCTACCCCGCCAGCCCCGTTTACACCAGCATCTTCGCCAAGCCGTTCATGCCGCAATTCTTGCAAAACTGCGATATCCGGACACTTTGGCTCGACCGCCTGCCGGCGATCCACCGGCGGCATCAAGCTTATCTTCCCTTGTATCCCATCGCCTGGAATTCCCTGAATATAGACAATTTTGATGTGATTTTGAGCAACAAGAGCGGCTTCTGCCATGGTTTGCGCTACCCGCCGCGCAGCCTGCACATCTGTTATTGTCTCACGCCGACGCGATACGTCTGGCAGCTGCGGCACTACCTGGCGGGCGAGGAACTCGGCGCTGTCAGCACCGCGCTCCTACGGCCGCTGGTGGCCATGCTGAGGCGCTGGGATTACGCCGCGGCGCAGCGCGTCTCACATTTCATCGCCATCAGCACAGCGGTGAAAGAGCGCATCCGCCGCTTCTACGATCGCGGGTCAGTCGTCATCTACCCGCCGGTGGACACGGCGCGCTTCGAAGCGGCCGCGCGCGCACAAATTGACGACTACTATCTCGTTGTATCGCGCCTTGTGCCCTACAAGCGCATTGACCTGGCGGTGCAAGCGGCGACGGCGCTAGGGCTGAAGCTCAAGGTGGCGGGGACGGGCCGCGACCTGGAACGGCTGCGGTCCCTGGCGGGAGATTGCGTTGAGTTTCTTGGTTTCGTCCCCGATTCGGATCTGCCGGGCTTGATGTCGCGCTGCCGGGCGCTCGTATTCCCCGGTTTGGAAGACTTCGGCATTACGCCGCTGCAAGCCCAGGCCAGCGGCCGCCCTGTCATCGCGTTTGGCGGCGGCGGCGCGCTGGATACCGTCATTCCGGGCCTTACCGGCGAGCATTTTTCGAACTTGACAGTGGACAGCCTGAAAGAGGTATGGCGGAATTTCGATGAACGCGCGTACAATCCAGAGGCGCTCCGCCGGCACGCCAGACGATTTGACGCGAGCATATTTGCCGAGCGGATCAGCGCCTTTGTCGAGCAAGCCTGGCAGGCGCATCAAGCGCAGCGGGAGTTTCGCTTTCGCGATCCCGTAATTGCGGAATAGGGTCGAGCTAATGGATTACAAAGAACTTGTCCGCATAATTTTCCGACGTTGGTGGTTGATCGTCCTGCCCCTCGTACTCAGCGCGGTCATCGCGATTCCCGAAATCATCGGCGCGGACGCCCCGGCCGGGTACAACGCGGAGATACGTTACAGCGCCGCCCAGCGGCAGAACATGCCGGGGCGTGAAGGCGACTACACCGATGTCTGGATGGCATCGGAATACACCGTCGACGCCTTGACCGACTGGGTGCGCACATCCAGCTTCCGCGATGAGATCAAGAGCGCGCTGGGCGATGACAAGGTCGCGCTGGACAGTCTGGGCGTGGCCGCCGATAACGTCCGCAGCCTTGGCGTCCTCTACCTGAGCCATAGCCAGGGCGATTCGCTGCGCGCCATTGCCGATGCCGCCGTGCTCGTCTTGAGCAGCCGCAGCCAGCGTTACTACCCGCAGTTGGGCGGTGAAGCGGCCCAGGTGACGATATTGCAGCAGCCCGCCATCACATCGCCGCCGCCCGCCTTGATGAACCGTCTGACGCCCTTCATCCGCCTGGCCATCGCACTCATGATCGGGCTAGTGATCGCCTTCTTTGCAGAATTTATCGACCCCACCATTTATCATCAGGATGATCTGCGCCGGCTGGGCATGCCCCTGTTGGGCAGCATTCCCAAGGAGCGGTTTTGACGAGAAACCGGCAATCGAATGCCGACTGCGGGCGAAACGAATCAGAACAGGAGATTGTGACGTGGCCGACAGTTTCGATCTGAGCGGAAAAGTTGCCATCGTCACCGGCGCTTCCCGCGGAATCGGCAAGTCCATCGCGGCCGAGTTCGCCCGCGCCGGCGCCAAAGTGGCCCTCGCCAGCCGCAAGCAAGACGCGCTGGACGAGGCGGCGAAAGAAATACGCCGACACGGTGGGGAAGCCATCGGCATTGCCGCGCACGGCGGCGACAAGGTCGCCTTAAACGCGCTGGTCGACAAGACGGTCAGTCAATACGGCAGGCTGGACATTCTGGTCAACAACGCGGCGACCAATCCGCATTTCGGGACCGTGCTGGAAGCGGCTGACAGTTATTGGCAGAAGACAATCGAAGTGAATCTGATGGGCAATGTCTGGCTGACTCAGGCTGCCGTCACGGTCATGCGCGGCAACGGAGGTGGCAAGATAATCAACGTCGCGTCAATTGTCGGCCTCAGGCCCGGGCGCTACCAGGGCATCTACAGTGTTACCAAGGCAGCCATCATCAGCTTGACAAAAACGTTGGCGGCCGAGCTGGGCGGCGACAATATCCAGGTGAACGCCATTGCGCCGGGCTTGGTGCAGACCAAGTTCGCCCAGGCGCTTTGGGGCAATCCAGATCTGCTGGATCATGTGTTGGCGCGGACGCCGGCTGGGCGCATCGGTCAACCGGATGACATGACCGGGATAGCCCTCTTCCTGGCGTCGCCCGCTTCAGATTTCATGACCGGCGCCGTCGTCACGCTTGACGGGGGCATCACCGCCCAATCCATCTGAGGGGCCTTCTCTTGTCGCGTTTCGGTTGCGCGAAGTGAATTGGCGTCCGCTTTGGTCTAGCGGTTTTCGCTGTCGGCCAGCTCTTCGCCCGCTTGATCGGTCGCTTCCGCCCCTTCCAGCGCCAGCTCCGCCTGGGCCAGGTCTTCGTCCGCGTCCGCGCCTGGCTCCGTCTCAGATATGTCGTCGTTCTCGGCGAGTTCATCGTCGGACGTCGCCGAATGCCCCGCCATCGAAATCTTGCCGTCGATGAAGGCGCCCTCTTCCGTGGTCAGTGCCGAAGCGTTGATGTCACCCCAGATGCGCCCCGTTCGCAGCAGCTGCACCTTATTGCCGGTCACATTGCCGCGCACGCTGCCGGCGATGGAGATATTGCGCGCGTTGATATCGGCGTGAATGTCGGCCGATTCGCCCACAAGGATGTTGCCGCTGATCTCCAGCGAACCGGCAAATTGCCCATCCATGCGCACGTTGCCCGAGCTGGCGAAAATGCCCTCGAAGCTGGTATTCGAGCCGATGATTGTATCGAAGCCAACAGGCCGACCGGTGGAGACTTCCGGTGTCGATGCCGGCGCTTCTGTACCCGTTTGCCCGCGCCGATTGGTGAAAAATGCGCTCATGTTATTCCCTCGTCAGATCAACTGTTTTGAAGCTGCCAGTTGCCTCGGGTTCCTTCGGTGACAAACCGGTTTGCCGGCCTTCGCCTTAGCCCGACCTTGCCGCATGCAGGCGAAAATGATCGAGGCGCGAAAGTTCCCGCACTTGCTCGGCCGCATGGTAGCTGCTGCGCACCAGTGGGCCGCTCTCGACCCATTTGAAGCCCATTTGCAGGCCGGTCTCGCGCAGCGCTGCAAACTCCTCCGGGGTGTAATAGCGCTCGATGGGCAAGTGCCGTTTGCTCGGCTGCAGATATTGACCCAGCGTCAAGATATCGACGCCGATGCCGACAAGGTCCGCCATCGTTGACTCGACTTCGCCCAGCGTCTCCCCCAAGCCCAGCATAATGCCGCTCTTTGTCAGCACCAAGGAATCCATCCGTTTGGCATTTTCCAGCGTCGCCAGCGCCCAGTCATAGCGATCCTGAGGCTGCACTCTCTTGAAGAGTCGCGGCACCGTTTCAACATTGTGATTGAGAATCTCCGGCTGCGCGTCCATCACGATTTTCAGCGCCAGCTCGCTGCCCTTGAAATCCGGTATCAGCACCTCAACCGAACAGCCGGGCTGCAGCTGACGGATCCGCCGGATCACCATCGCGAACAGCGGCGCGCCGCCATCGGGGCGATCATCGCGATTCACACTTGTGATGACCACATGCTGCAATCCCATCGCGCGCACAGATTCCGCGATGCGGTTCGGCTCGCCCCAGTCTAGCGGGTTGGGCAGCCCGGTCTTGATATCACAGAAGCCGCAACTGCGCGTGCAGGTATCGCCCATCATTAGAAATGTGGCGGTGCCCTTCCCCCAACACTCGCCCAGGTTGGGGCATTGCGCCTCCTCGCACACCGTGTGCAGGGTCTTGCTGCGCATCAGCTGGCGGACTTGCTCGTAAGTCTCGCCACTGGGGGCGCGAACGCGGATCCAAGGCGGGCGGCGGCGCGGCGTCTTCGGGTCGGGCTGCCAGTCGCCCGATGTCGTTACGGGAATCAGATCGGGTTGGATCGGTTCGGTCAATTCGCTTCTCCGCTTGGAATTGAAACGGGTATTAACTCAGCTTCCAGCTTCATTATATATCAGTCCGCGCAGGCAATGCTATGGCGCGCCCTGGGCCTTCGGTGCATCGGAGACGATGTGTTATGCTATGGGGCGAGCCCCAAGGCGCGTGTGCGGCGATGAGAACCATAACGCTCAAGAATGTCAGCAAGACCTTCTACGATAAAAGTCGAAAACTGACACCTGTTCTGGCCATTAAAGACTTCAACCTGCATATTGAAGACGGCGAGGCGGTGGTTCTGTTGGGCCCGAGCGGCTGCGGTAAGACCACTCTGCTGCGCCTTATCGCTGGGTTGGATGAGCCGGACACGGGCGAGATCTATTACAGCGGCACTCCACTCGACGCCATCCCAATCGAAGAGCGCGGCATCGGCATGGTCTTTCAAAATTATGTGCTGATCCCGCATTGGGAAAGTCGAAAAACGGTCGGCTTTTTCTTGCGCCTGCGTGACCGCGAGGAAGAAGTGCCGGAACATGTCAACACCGTCGCCAACATAACCGGCGTCGATATTGAGAATCTGATGGGCCGCTTCCCGCGTCATCTCTCCGGTGGCGAGAAGCAGCGCGTCTCCATCGCCCGCGCGTTCGCCCGCGATTTGGAGCTCTTGCTCTTCGATGAGCCATTCGCCAATCTGGATGCCAAGTTCCGCGGGCAAGCGCGCGTCGAACTCAAGCGGCTCATTCAAGAATTCAATGTGACGCTGGTCTATGTAACCCATGATCAAGTGGAAGCGATGAGCGTCGCCGATCGCATCGTGGTGATCAACGCCGGCCGCATCGTTCAGTCCGGGGCTTACCAGGCCTTGCATGACGATCCGGACAGTCTGTTTGTCGCCGAATTCCTGGGAACGCCGACCATCAACACATTTTGGGGCCGCGTCAGCGATGGCGAGTGGGACGGCAGCTATATGGGCCGCGCCGCGCTGCCCGGCCCGCAGCCGAACGGCAGCGAGGTCATCGTGGGTATTCGCCCGGAGCACATTCAGATCTGTGATGCGGAAAGCGGCATCCCGGCCACGATTGATCGGGTCATCCCCTTCTATGCGGAGAAATACACCCTCCTTGATGTTTGGCTGCGTAAGCGGCGCTGGCGAATCCAGGTTCCCTTGCATGCGCGCTTCCAACCGGGCGATACGGTCCACTGCCTGCTCGATTGGTCACGCGCGCTCTTCTTTGACGGGCAAACTGGCGGCCGCATCCGCTAGTCGAATGCGATCAGATCTTTGAGTTTTTCGAGCGTCGCCGGGCCTATGCCAGGCACCTCGTCCAGATCAGCCAGGCCATCAAACTGGCTCACCTGTTCCCGATATTCAATGATTCGCTGTGCTGTGGCCGGCCCGATGCCAGGCAGCGTTTCCAGCTCTTCCTGCGACGCGGAGTTTACTCTGACGAGGGCGCCGCCGGCCGGCGTTGGCAATGCTCCATCAATGTTGTTGTCTTCGAGCGAGGGCACATGGACATGGTCGCCATCGCGCAGAATGCCCGCCATGTTGACGAGCGTCTTGTTCGCCAGGTCGGTGAAGCCGCCCGCCGCCGCCAATACATCCGCGACGCGGCTGCCGTGGGGCAGCAGGTGTTGCGTGCCAGGCAACGCGACTTCGCCGGTGACATAGACCAGAATCGGACGCGGAGTCGCCGTCGGCTCAGGCGTCGCAGTCGGCTGCGGGGGAATAATGCTGATATTGATGGGCTCAGGGCGGGACATCAAGAGCAGCGCCGAACCCGCCGCGATCAGTATCGCGAGCGTCATAAATGCAATGACGGTCGATCGCGGTGAGGACATGCGCTTGTATATCCGACAGATTCGATACAACTGTCGCTAATTGTATCATGACTTATATGGGGCTTTAGGCTTGATCTTCCACCCAAACGGGCAGATGACCCAGGGCGACAATATCGTACCACTGCGCGCGATCACCCTCGGTGAAGATCGCCGCTTCAACGGCGACATGCGCGCCGGCCTTGTCCATGATCAGGCGCATCCCCTGAAGCGTGCTGCCGGTCGAAATCACGTCATCGACAATGGCGATCCGTTTCCCCTCGACCAGTTTGCGGTCCTTTTCATCCAGGTATAGCGTCTGTGGCTGCCCGGTGGTGATGCTCAGCGTTTCGCTTTGCAAGGCGTCGCCCATATAAGGCTTGTGCGTCTTGCGCAAGACGATGTATGGCAGGCGCATCTCGGAACTGAGCGCATGAGCCAGGGGGATGGACTTGGCCTCGGCGGTGACCAGCACTTCAATGCCGCGCCCGGTCAACTTCTCAGCCAATTCCGCGCTCACGGCGTTGACAAATTCATAATCGCCAAGAATGTTGAGGATCGCTATCTTGACGCCGGGCTTGATCTCCATCAGCGGCAAATCGCGCTTGACGCCGGCAACTTCTACTGAATGGGAATTGTCAACCATCGCATATCCTCATAGCAAATTAGAATCGCTTTCGCCTGATTATATCCCGGCCGAATCCGCCATCGAAACGCTAGACGCCGAACTCGCCCAAGCGCGTCGCCGCCTTCGGATTCATTTGGCCGTCAGCGTGTTCCGCGCCGAAGCCGTCGACAATCCGGCCATCAACAAGGGTTAGCACGCGGTCCATCTCTGATGCGAGCGACGGGTCGTGCGTCACCAGCACCACCGTCGTCCCTTGCTCAGCGCGGATTGCCTTGAGCGCTGCCAGCACTGTCTCGCCCGATTGTGAATCCAGATTGCCAGTCGGCTCGTCGGCTAGCAGAATCGGCGGGTTATTCGCCAGGGCGCGGGCAATCGCGACCCGCTGCTGCTCCCCGCCGCTCAATTCACTCGGGCGGTGATGATGACGCCCGCCCAAACCCAGATTCTCCAGCAGGTCCCTGGCGCGCTGAAAGGGCTTGTGCCGGCGAACCTGGGCGAACTCGATCGGCAGCGCAACATTTTCCAGCGCCGTCAAGGTGGGAATCAGATTGAAGAACTGGAATACAAAACCGATTTTCTGGTTGCGAATGTCGGTGAGCTGCGCTTCATTCATCTTGCTTATGTCTAAGCCGTCGATTTCGATTGAGCCTTCCGTGGGGCTGTCCAAACCGCCGATGATCCCGAGCAAAGTGCTCTTCCCGCTGCCCGACGGGCCAATGATGCCCACCATTTCATTGTGGTAAATCGTGAGGTCCACGCCCCGCAGCGCGCGCACAACCTGTGTGCCCAGCTTGAGCTCTCTTTTGACGCGGCTCGCGCGGATGACTGGTTGGCGCATCGTACGCCTTTCCCCGTTCGCTTCATTGACGCTGCCCTATCCTACGCAGATGCCGCGCGATAGTCGCAGGGCGCGTCATAGAACGGCGAGCGACCGCCGCTACACTTCGTTGACAATGCTGAAAATCATCGGGCGCCGCTTGGTTTCGTTGTAGATCATCTTGCCCAGGCTCTCTTCAACCAGGCTCCGGCGATTGCCATTTGAGCGCCGGCTGCGATTGACCGTTTCTGTTATGTTGTCGCGTATTTGCTCGAGGAAATCTTCCGCTTCCTTCAGGTAGACGAAGCCGCGGGAAACGATGCGCGGTTCATCAAGCAACTTGCCGCTCAATTGATCGACATTGACGCTGACCAATACGAAACCGTCCTTGGCCAATACTTCGCGGTCGCGTATCACAGCGCGCCCGACATCGCCCACGCCGCTGCCATCGACAAAGACGTAGCCGCCCGGTTGGCGCTCGCCCACTCTGATGCCGCGCGCATCCAGCTCGATCGTGGCGCCGTTCTCCACCATTATCACGTTCTCGGCCGGGACGCCGTTATCAGCCGCCAGCTTGGCATGCAGGTGCAAATGGCGAATCTCGCCGTGAACCGGCATCAAATGGCGCGGCTGCGTCAGATTGAGCATCAGGCGCATCTCTTCTTGGCGGGCATGGCCAGAGACATGCACCGCTTCTATCGGATCGTAGATGACATCGGCGCCGCGTTGAATCAAGCCATTGATCGTGCGGTAGACCATTTCTTCGTTGCCCGGGATCGGGTGCGACGAGAGGATAATCGTATCGCCCGCGCGCACATCCAATTGGCGATGACGGCCTTTCGCCAGTTTGCCCAGCACGGCTGAGGGCTCGCCTTGCGACCCCGTGACCATGAATACGACTTTGTGCGGGGGCATGGCCTGGGCCTGCCCAATGCTGACGAGCATGTTGTCATCCACATCGAGATAACCGAGTTTGCGCGCGATCTTGGCATATTCCGACATGGTATAGCCGGTGATGCAGACCTTGCGCTTGTGGTTGCGCGCGGCATTGACCACCTGCTGCACACGCGAAACCAGCGAGGCGAAAGTCGCCACCATTATCCGCCCCTTGGCGCCGCGGAATACTCTGTCCAGCGCCCCGTCAATCACTGCTTCGGACTGCGTCCAGCCGGCGCGGTCCGCGTTGGTGCTGTCCGCCATCAAAAGCAGGACGCCCCGCTGCGCGAAACCAGCCAGCTTGGCGTAATCCGTCTTGCGCCCGTGAACCGGCGTGTTGTCAAACTTGTAATCGCCGGTATGCACGATCATGCCGTATGGCGTCTCGATCCCGTAGCCGACGCAATCGGGAATGCTATGGCAGACGTGAAAGCTCTCCAGCGAAAACGGTCCCATTTTGATGGTATCGCCCGCTTCAAATGTGCGCAGATCGGTCGACTTGAGCAGACGCGCGTTCTTGAGCTTTACCTGCAGGAGGCCGGACGTCAGCGGTGTTGCATACAGGGGAATGCCCGGGAAGGCTTTGATGACATGCTGTACCGCGCCGATATGATCTTCGTGGCCATGCGTAAAAGCCACGCCATGCAATCGAATATCAGCGCGCTGTTCCAGCCAGCGAAAGTCCGGAATGATGTAATCGACGCCGTGCATGTCGTTGGCCGGGAACATGATGCCGGAATCGAGCAGGAAGCCTTCCCCATTGCATTCGAATAGGGTCATGTTCTTGCCGATTTCGCCCAGACCTCCGATCGGGGTGATCTTGTACTTGGGTTTCTTTGCCATGTGAAGGAACTCTCCAAACTGAAAATGCCCGTAAACTTGTCCGCGTACGGGTTTCGATACGATTTATGGGTTTGCTTTGATCAAATGCTATGTAAGCGCTCCTCGCCAAATCAAGTGCTTATGGATTGCATCGCGCCGTCTCTTCGGGCGCGTTTTGGTCTGAGTCAACCGGCTCAAGCATACAATCTCCAAGCATTATAGCACAAGCTGCCGATTGTCCTATTGCCACTCTTCGAAGGCTTGCAATGCCGCGATAACTTCGTCCTGATCAGCGGGCGACAGCGCATAGAAGAACGGCAGGCGCAAGAGTCGATCCGCCAGGTCTTCCGTGACCGGGCAGTCACCCGGCTTGCCGCCATAGCGCTGGCCCATCGTCGATAAATGCAGCGGCTGATAATGAAAGACGCTCAGGATGCCCCAATCCTTGAGATGTTGAATCAGGGCGGCCCGCGCTTTCAAGGATGGCAGCAGCATGAAATACAAGTGGTACGCCTGGTCGACATAAGCGGGAACGGTGGGCAAGGCTACATTGTTGGACGCGGCCCAAGCGCTCAAACCCCGCTGATACCGGCGCCAGATGTCCTCGCGGCGCGCTTGAATTGCCGCCGCCTGCTCAAATTGCGCCAGCAGAAACGCGGCAAGCATATCCGACGGCAAATAGCTGGAACCCAGGTCGACCCAGGTGTATTTGTCGACTTGACCGCGGAAGAAGCGGCTGCGGTTGGTGCCTTTTTCCCGGATGATTTCGGCGCGTTCGATCAGACCCGGGTCGGTGATCAGCAGGGCGCCGCCTTCGCCGCAGGTGAAGTTCTTGGTTTCATGAAAGCTCAGCGTCGCCAGTTCGCCGAAAGTGCCGAGGTAGCGGCCCTTGTAACGCGCAAAGAGACCATGAGCGTTGTCTTCAACGACGGCGACATTTCGCTCACGCGCGATTTTCATGATCGCATCCATCTCACAAGCGACGCCGGCGTAATGCACCAGGACAATCGCCCGCGTTCTTTCGGTTATGAGGTCGGGCAATTTGCGCTCGTCGAGGTTCAGTGTGTCCGGCCGAATATCGGCGAAGACCGGCTTGGCGCCGCGTAGGGCGAAGGCGTTAACGCTGGACACAAACGTGAAGGACGGCACGATGACTTCGTCGCCGGGCTTGATATCCAGCAGCAGCGCAGCCATTTCCAGCGCGTGCGTGCAAGATGTGGTTAGCAGCGCTTTAGGGATCGCCAGCCTCTCTTCGAGGAAGGCCTGGCATCGCTCGCTGTATTCGCCGTCGCCGGAAATATGCCCGTTGGCGAGACTGTCGCTGACGTAGGCGAGCTCCTGCCCGAGACAGGTCGGCACATTAAAGGGAATCCGGTATTGAGTCATGGTCGTCTCATCATGTGCAAATCTTCTACAGCGCTCAGTCGGGTTGCTTAAACCACTTGTGGAACCACAATTCGACTGAGCGCGTAAGGAAACCGCAGCCCTGATACAGCCGCTGCGCCGCGATGTTACTCCCCTGTGTTATCACGTTCAGTCGCTCGATACCTTGCCCCGACAGGTGGCGGGCCGCGTAAGCGACCATGCCGCGCGCGCAGCCGGCGCCGCGAACTGAAGGCGCCACGCCGACCAGGCCAAGATTGGCTTCATCGGCTGGATCTTGCAGATGGCAAGTGACGAAACCAACCGGTCGGCCCGCCATTTCGGCGACGATGACCGCCGCGGCAAAATCAGTCTTGAGGCTTTTTTCCAGCCAGATCTGATACATTAGATGGGCCTTGTCAGCGCCGAATCGCCGGTCGGCGTAAAAGCGCGACAAGGTGAAGCTGCCGCCGGCAACAGGCAGCAGCGCCTCAAAATCGCTTTCCTGCGCCAACCTCATTTGGAGCTCGGGGCCGGGCGCCGCATTCGTAATATCGTCGGCGGCGGCCGCCAACGTGAGGCGAATGTCGACGAAATCAAACTGAGCTGCCTGCAACGCCGAAACAGTATCCTGGTCAGCCGCGTCCGCCAAGAAATAAAGGCAGTCAATGTCCTGGGCACGGCACTCCGCCTCCAGCTCTTGAAAGGCGGGGCCATCCAGTTGGCGCGCCGTCGCCCGGGCGATGCGAAAACCAAAGTGCGACGAATCCCAAGGCAGAAATTCTGTCATCGCGCCGGTCATGCTTTGATATCTTCCCGCTCGTCGGTCATCTGTCGCACAAGGTAAACCGGGCGATCCATTATCCGCAGGTGCATCCTCGCCAGGTATTCGCCTATGATGCCGAGGGCGAACATCTGGGCGCCGGCAAAGATGGAGACCAGCGACGCGATAAATGTGAAGCCGGGCACTTCAAACCTGAATGCGTACAATTGACTCAGCACAAGATATGCAAGAATCACGCTGCCAAAGGCCGTCATCAGCAGGCCAAGTAAGCTGGCCATACGCAGCGGCAGCGTGCTGAAACCGGTGATCATGTTGAAGGCATGGATAAGCAGCTTGCCAATCGTATAGGTCGATTTGCCGATGGTGCGTTGACGATGCTCGATGGGGACGGCGACGAAACTCGTCGTGCCCCAGGTCAGCAGTACGTCAATGTTGACAAGCGGCCCGCGGAAGTCGGCGAATGATTCGCGCAGGCTGGCGCGGAAGGCGCGAAAGGAGCTCACTCTGCGAGCCGTATGCGCGCCCATTGCGCCCTGCAAGACGACTTTCGTCGAGACGGAAGCGATGTTGCGCAGTAAACTGTGCCGCTCGTTTAACGGCGTGCCATAAACCACGTCATAGCCCCCGGCGAGCTTGTCAAGCAGGTCGCCGATGCGTTCGGTCGGGTGCTGCAAATCATCATCCATGGTAACGACATACTCGTAGCGCGCGGCGCGAATGCCGCAGAGCAGCGCGTTATGCTGCCCATAATTCCGCATCAGCCGGTAGCCGCGCACAAACGTGTGCAGGGCGGAGAGCTGCTCAATCACTGCCCAGCTATTGTCGCCGCCGTCGTCTTCCACCAGGATCACTTCCCAGCTTCCGGCAATTTTCGGCAATTCGCGCGCCAGCGCCTCGACGACAAGGGCGATGCTCTTTTCGCTACGATAGACCGGAATGACAACGGAAACGCTTGCCGCCTTCATTTTCACCCGCCCAAGGTCAGTGACAGCGATGTCAGGACGCGACCCGCATTAACAATCGGTTCTCCGTCCAACTGTACTGTTTGCAAGCGAATCACGCCGTCGCCGGTCAAGACAGAGGCGCTGCCGTCAGGCTGCGATTCGAGGACGCGGCCGGGCGCGTATGACACATAGTTGCGCGGTGCGCTAGGCAAATCTGCCGACCAGATTGTCAGCTTGCGGCGTTCAAGGAATGTAAAGGCGCCTGGATAGGGCTTGCCGGTCGCGCGGATGAGATTGAAGATATCGCGCGCGCTCTTCCTCCAGTCGATGAGCGCGTCCGCCGGGGTCCATTTGCAAGTATAGGTGGCGTCATCATGATTCTGTGGATAGCTGCTCACGTTGCCTGCCAACAAGCTGACGAACCAGCGGTCGGCAAGCTCAAGGTACAATTCTGTGATTCTCTCCATTACCTCAGCTATTGTATCATCTTCGGATATGGGCGTCTTGCGCTGTTCGACAATTTCGCCGGCATCCACATGATCGCTGATTTTGAATAACGACACGCCGGTCTCGCGTTCACCGTTGATAATCGACCACACGGTTGGCGCGAAGCCGCGATATTTCGGCAGCAGCGAATCATGAAAGACAAAACAGCCGTGCCGCGCCCGAGAATAAATTGACTCCGGCACCAGATAACGCCAGCTCACGATGAGAATCAGGTCAATCGGATTGTCACGCCAAAAGCCGAGCAGATCTGGATGTGCTACATTTCGGGCCTCGATGAATCGCTGGCCCTGCCCCAAGGTCAAAGATCTTATCTTCTCCAGATAAGGCGGTTCCCAAGCCGTCTCGCGGAAGCTGAAGACGGTAATACTGTGACCTTTCCCAAGCTGAAAGACCTTGCAGGCAAACCGATAGCCCCGGTTTGTAGCGCAAAGCAGAACAATATGCATGAGCCCACACAAGCAGGAAACAGCTGCTCTTTAGTTCCAATCATTATGAGAGGCGAGCGGCGAATGGCAAGGGGCAATGCGCTGCGCTATCATCAATCCGGCAATTCGCAAGTTTTCATTCTATGCTATAATCCCGCGACTTAAGCAACGAAATATCAGAGCAAAAGGAGACAAGTCCGCGATGGCGTACGACAACATCAGCATGCCCGACTCCGGTGAAAAGATCAGCTTTAGCAATGGCAGCATGCAAGTGCCGGACAATCCGATCCTGCTGTTTATTGAGGGTGACGGCATCGGATTCGATATCATGACCGCCAGCAAGAGGATCTGGGACGCGGCGGTGGAGAAGGCTTATGCCGGCGAGCGACAGATTTCCTGGATGGAAGTCTACGCTGGAGAAAAGGCGGCGGGCGTTTATGACGGCGATTATATGCCGGAGGAGACCTTTGACGCCTTTCGTGAGTTCAAAGTCGGAATAAAAGGGCCATTGACGACGCCGGTCGGCGGCGGCTTTCGCAGCTTGAATGTGACCTTGCGGCAAGTTCTGGACCTCTACAGCTGCGTGCGCCCGGTGCGCTGGTACAAGGGCGTGCCCAGCCCGCTCAAGCAGCCCGAAGATGTGGACGTCGTCATATTCCGAGAAAACACCGAAGACACATACGCTGGCATTGAATACGAATCGGGCAGCGAGGAGAACAAGAAGCTGGCCGCCTTTCTCAAATGCGAACTGGGCGCCACCAATTTCTTCCCGGACGCCGGCCTGGGCATCAAGCCGATCAGCCCCTTCGGCAGCAAGCGACTGATCCGCGCCGCCATCCAATACGCGATCGAACGCAAGCGCAGCAGCGTCACCCTCGTGCATAAGGGCAACATCCAAAAGTTCACCGAAGGCGCGTTTCAAAAGTGGGGTTATGAGCTCGCGCGCGAAGAATTCCCCGAGCAGACGATATCATGGGACGAGGTGGCCGCCAATCACAATGGCAGCGTACCCAATGGCAAGATACTGATCCAGGATACGATCGCCGATATCATGTTCCAGAAAATGCTGCTGCGTCCGCGCGAGCATGATGTGATCGCGACGACCAATCTCAATGGCGATTATCTGAGCGACGCGCTTGCGGCCGAAGTCGGCGGCGTGGGCATCGCGCCCGGCGCCAACATCGGCGATGAAATCGCCCTGTTCGAGGCGACGCACGGCACAGCGCCGAAGTACACCAACAAAGACATGGTCAACCCCGGTTCGCTGCTTTTCAGCGGCGTCATGATGCTGGAGCATTTGAATTGGTTTGAAGCGGCGGACATGATCACCAAAGCCTACGAAATGACCATAGACCAGCGCACCGTCACCTACGATTTCGCGCGCCAAATGGAGGACGCGACCAAAGTCCCCACCAGCGAATTCGCCAGCCGAATCATCGCCAATATGGATGCGGTGTGAGAGAAGCGCGGCAGAAGCGCAAACTGGCCAGATGACATGCGGGCGAGACCCGCCAAACGCAGCATGAGGAGCGGCAAACACTGCCGCTCCACTGCTTTTTTCAACGAGCATTCGCGGACGACTGTCGATTTTATTTGTCCGATTCGCTTATCGCAATAAAATTGATGGTGAAACCAAGCGAAGCACTGGCAAATGAAGGCCGACGAATCAGCCCAATCGCACGTGATAGAGGGGCATTTTCTGCGCGCGGAGGCGCAGCGCGCTCGACGCTATACCCTTCCGCTGTTGATTGTCGCCTGCGTATTGGCCGCGGCGGCAGTTGGTCTGCGCGCTCCGCTACTTGCCGTTGCCGCAATCGCTGTGGGCGCAGCGGCTTTGCTCTTCGCCGCCCGCCGACGCCAGCCCAAGCTGGTGACAGTCGGCCTCGCCGACGCTGTCTTCCGCGTCTACGGTGACGGCTATGACTTGCTGCTTGCGGCGCCATTCCGCTACAAGACCGGCGTCGAGAGAATCTTGGCCACTGAACAGCAGGACGAGCGCTGTTTCGTCCGCATGGTTATTGATGTGCATGGCAAGCCGCTCGTGCTTGAAGAGCAAGTGCCGGCCGGCTACTATCCGCCACAGCTGGATGAAATCGTCGGCAAAGCGAGCGCGCTCGGCGTCGCCGAGTTAACCAGCCTCAGCCCCTACCCCGGGGCGCTTTGGTCTCTCATTGAAGCATTGGAGTCTCTGACAGAGGCGGAGCCCGCCGCCAAACTCGAAGAAAATGTGGAGAGCTTGTATCGCATCGGCAGACAGCAATTGGCCGACGAAGATTATCACGAGGCCATAGAAACATTCAGCGCGCTTATTCGAATGCGGCCTGATTCGGCGGCCGCTTATTACAGCCGCGGTTCAGCCCGTTATCATGCGCGCGCCGACCTCGACCGAGCCGTCAACGACCTGACAACCGCGCTGCGTCTTGAGCCGCATCAGTACAAGGCATACCGTATGCGAGGCTTGGCGCGGGCGCAGCAGGGCGATTGGGCCGGGCTACGCGATGACTGTTCCCTGGCGCTGAAGTATTACCCCAACAGCGCTGAACTTCACAATCTGCGCGGGACAGCCTGCTACCGTCTGCAAGACTTCGCCGCGGCGCTGGCCAGCTTCGAAGAGGCGGTCCGCCTTGACGCCAACCGGCATGAATCCTACTACAATCGCGGGCTGGCCAAGCAGCGTCAGGGCAAGCTGGCGGAGGCGATTGAAGATTTCCAGCACGCGCTTAATCTGAATCCCGCCTTTGTCGAGGGGCAACGCAATCTGCAAGCCTCGCGGCGGCAACTGGCGCGCCGTCAGTCCAAGTCGCCGTCTTGAGCCAGACTCTTAAAATCTCATTTCCAAACCGTCTCGCAGGTCAGGGAAGCATTATCCCGCTGAGATATTGTCGATTATGCGCGTCGGGCTAGATAGCGAGCTATTGAGCGCAAGGTGACGCGCCGGCGGGGAATCCGGCGTACTGGCTTGGGCGACTTTGCCATTGGCGCGAGCTTTTTCATCAGCGCGAGTCCTGTACTGCCGTAGTGGATTTCCAGCAGCAAATCGTCTTCGTTGGCGTAAAAGAAGTCCATCACCACACGACTAATGGCGCGCCATGCCACTTCGCGGTTTGCATCGTCCTTCCTCTGTCCGCACAAGTAGGGACCTGGATCTACATCGTCAAACGCCAGCCAGCCTCCCTGCTTCACCAAGGGGTACCAGAGCTCCAAAAGTCGAGCGACATGTTTTGCGGCGTGCAGGCTGTCGATGTAAATCAAGTCGATGCCAGACTTCAGGATCGGCGCCTGCCGCAGTATGTACTCCTGCTCGGTGTCGTCGGTCTGCAGAAAGGTCCAACAGTCCGATACAATCGCATCTGAGCAGTCTTCAATGTCCAAGGATATTAACTTGCCGCCGTTAATTTCGAGGGCATGCGCCAGAACGCCGGTTGACCAGCCCTCGTTTACGCCGCATTCCAAAACCACCGGCGCGTCAAGGTGGCGTACACGTTGATGCAACTCCATCAATTGCGAAGCCACTTTTCCCAACACGCCTGGTCCGCCGTCTGCATCGAATACCGATTGCAGGTCAAAATATCTGGTGTCGACCATGCTTAACCCCGCCTCATCTTTGCCGCTCATGGGATCTAAGCCAGTCCCTTAATTTCTTCTCCAAACCATCGCGGACGGCAATGAACGCCTTCAAGACGGTGGCCTCATCACCGGTAGCGGCAGCGGGATCGGCGAAGCTCCAGTGAATGCGCCGCGCGCGCCCCGGGAACAGCGGGCAGCTCTCCGCCGCGCTGTCGCATACGGTAATCACATAATCAAATTCGCATCCAAGGTAGCGCTCGAGATGATCCGAGCGCTGACCGGAGATATCGATGCCGCGCTCTCGCATGGCATGTATCGCAAAGGGGTTGACGCTTGAAGGCGCCCGGCCCGCGCTGAAAACATCAACCTGATCCGCGGCCAGATGGCGGAGCAAGCCCTCCCCCATTTGCGAGCGGGCGGAATTGGCTGTACATAGAATCAAAACCTGCAACTTGTCTGACAAGGATTGATGCTCCTTGACTGTTAGTTTCAGACGAACGGCGCCTCATGCCGCGTCAATCAATCACCTCCTGGGCGCGCGCCAGCCACTGCGACAGCGACAGCGCGATCAGGGCAAGCACTATCAATATCAGGCCGGTCCAGATGGCCGCGTCGATATCACGCTCGAAGACGCTGTAGACCAGCAACGGCATGGTCTGCGTCTTGCCCTGCAAATTGCCCGCGAAGAGAATGGTCGCCCCGAATTCGCCCAGGGCCCGCGCCCAACTGAGGATCATGCCGGCGAAGAGCGCGCGCCAGGCGATTGGCAACGTGATATACCAAAACATCAGCCAGCCAAAGGCGCCGTCAACGCGGGCAGCGTCCTCGACTTCGGCGGCAATGCTGGAGAAACCCACTTGCGCCGACCGAATGTAAAAGGGCGCCGAAATGAAGAACTGCGCCAGGATCACCGCGATGATGGAAAAGGGAATGATGATGCCCGCCTCAGCCAGGAGGGAGCCGATGGCGCCGCGCCGGCCAAAGGTGAGCAGCAGCGCCAACCCGGCGACGGCCGGCGGCATGACGATCGGCAGCTCGATGAACAGGCTGACCAGGCGCTTGCCTCTGAACTCATGCCGCGAGAGAACATAGGCGAGCGGCGTGCCCAGAAGCGCGGCCAGGCACACGACCGCCAGCGTCGATACAGAACTTAGCGCCGCCGCCGACAGAATAGTCGCCGAATCCGGCAAGCCAGCCCAGGCCTGCGAACGAAGGCCGCTTATCAGCAGAACAAATACAGGAGCTGACAGCAGCAAAAAGGCAAAGGAGCTGACAGCGTAAATCAGGAGCTTATCAGTCTTCAATTGACGCCGCTTCACAGTCTATCCTGATGGTGTCGCCGATGTCCGAGAATTCGAGCGCGGGTTCCGCTGCCGCTTCGTCCGCTTGATCGTCGTCCAGCCTGGCCGGCCAGCAAAATCCATTGGCTTCCAGGATTGCCAGCGCCTCATCCGAAAGGACGAAGCGCATAAATCGCTCAGCCAGGCTCGGTTCCGCCGTGTCAAGCAAGGGCGCGATTGGATAAGACGCCAGTTGATTGTGCTGCTCGGCAATCGGCATGCTGATGAGCTGATCGGCGACATCGCCCAAAGCGTCCGACTGATAAACAATCCCGGCATCGGCCTCGCCCAGCGCGATCCGCGCGACGACCTGCCTTACATTGCTCTCCTCGGAAACCAGATTGCGCAGTACGCCGTCCGTAAAGCTGTCGCCCCGTTCGGCACTGTAGGAAGCGAGCATGGCGTCGGTGTAGGCGCGTATCGGCGTCCCTTCTGCCGCCAGGACCAGCAAGATATTGTCCTGCATCAAATCATCCAGCGAGTGGATTTTTGCCGGATTGCCAGCCGGAACAATCAGCGCCAGCCGATTGTGAGCGAAGACTTCCACATCCGTTTGCGCCACGCGGCCGCTTTCCACCGCCACTTGCATCTGCAATTCATTGGCGCTGGCGAAGACATCGGCCGGCGCTCCCGCTGTGAGCTGCGCCGCCAGCGTCGCGGAATTGGCGAAGTTCAGCAGAATTGCCACATCCGGGTGGGTCTCGACGAATGCGCCGCGCATCGCTTCAAACACATCGGTAAGCGACGTCGCCGCATACACGATTAAACTGCCGCTCAGATCGTCCTGGGCGCTCGAATTGGCAAAGCAGACGTGCAAGAGCAAAAGCAACGGAACAAGTGCGTGTAGGCGCATCGCCGTCTCCTGACTTTGAGGTCGAATCTTAAGCCAAGACCAGAATAATTCAAGCGTGCGCGCGGGGCGCCGCGGCGTCGGTCGCCCGTCCATGCGCAATCGGCAGGCCAATCCCATGCCTGGCATACGATCGTCCGACGCTATCATTGCGTTCAATGGCAGCCGGCGGTTTATACGCTATGTTATGGAGGAAGCTGCTTGTGAGGACAGCATGAGTTACGGCCAGCGGTCGGGACCTCCTTCATGGTTCGTCATCCTACTTGGCGTCGCCATCGTTTTTGGTCTCTATTATCTGTGGTTTGGCTTGCGCAATTATATGTCCACCGGCCTCAGCGTCGCCGAATCCACGCAGCAGGCGATCGTGCGCAATACGGCGACCGCTGTACGCATCCTGGAGTTTGAGGTCAACGCGCCGACGCCATTGCCGAGCTTAACGCCGATACCGCCCTGCCAGGAGTTCGCCGTACGCGTGCGTGAAGCGATCGTGCGTTCCGAACCGAGCACCGAAAGCAGAATCGTGGAAGCGCTCAAGGAGGGCGCAACCGTCTGCGTGATCGCCGCCCTGCCCAATACCAACTGGTACTTGATTGACGAGAACCCTTTGACGCGCCGGCTTGACAAGGTTTACATGCACCGAGACATCATCTACGCGCTCAACCCAACGCCAAGCCCCACAGACACCTTGACGCCAACGCATACCGACACCACGACGCTAACATTCACGCCGCGCCCCCGTTTGACGCGAGCCCTGGCGACAGCAACAGTCCACAAAAGGCCGCCACCCGCCACCGCCGCCTTCACGCCATCCCCCTTGCCGCCGAGCATCAGCCTGTAACTTGCGGGAAAGCCCGCTTCGACTATACTGATTTCTGTGTGTCATTGTCGCGCATGCGCAGAGCCGCGCCGCGAAAGGAAACGGGTTTGGCCGCCATTATTCAGGTTGCTGTTGGCATCGTTTTCGTCTTCATCTTGCTCAGCATCGTCGTCACCGAGGTCAACTCGCTGATCGCCCGGGCGACGAAGATGCGCGCGAAGACCCTGAGAAGCACGATCAACGCGGTCATAGAAGACCCGATCATACGGGCGAAAGTTTATACTCACCCGCTGATTCAGCTTGTCAAGGCCGACCCTATCGCGCCCTCACAACGCATCTCGCGCGCTGAAGCGGAGGATATCGCCGGCGGCGCCATCGGCACAGTCGACTTTATCGAGCCGCGCACTTTTGTCGATGTCGTGCTAAACACTATCAAGGCCGAATCCGACCAGCAGCTCTTTGGCGCCTTGATAAATGTCATAGACGGCATGCCCGCTGGCCGCGAACGGCGCGGTTTGCGCGTGATGGTCAACCGCATTGTTACGACGGGCCATGGCATGAATGAACTGAGTGACTCGTTGCGATACGTGCAAGACCGCCACTACCGCAGCGCTCTGAGCGATATCGTCAATCAGATCGACGAAGAAGTCAGCCTGCTTGGGCTGGAGCCGACAAGGAATGTATCGCTGATGGTGGGCATCAGGCAGATCGAGAGCCCCAACCTGCGCAATACGCTTTCGGCCGTCATGGCCAGCGCCGACAACATGGAGGAGGCCCGCGGCAAGCTGGAAACCTGGTACGGTAATTCGATGCAGCGCGCCACTCGCTCTTACGCCGGCAAAATGAAGAATCTTTCGGTTCTGGTCGCGCTGTGTTTTGCCCTCGCCCTCAATATCGATACCCTGCACATTGCGCGCGCTTTATGGGAAGACCCGGCGCGCCGGGAACAGATCAGCAGCGAAGCCCGTTATACGGTCCAAGGCGGCGGCTTGCAGACAGATGCGCAAGACGAGGAATATCGAGCCAACCTGGCTGACGATGAAAACTCGCTGGAGGACGCAATAGGAACCGGCGCCGCCGTCGCACACCAGCTGCAAGACATCCAGGATCTAAGCCTGCCCATCGGCTGGACCTTCCAAAATGTCAACGATCTGCCGCCCGGCCATGCCGCGCTCAGCGATCCCAACAATCTGTGGAATTTCTTTCCCGACAATAATCCGGCGGGCTGGCTGGGCCTGTTGGCGGCCAAATTCATCGGCATCGCCGCCACCGTGATCGCCGCGGCCCAAGGCGCGCCATTTTGGTTTGGCATCGTGAACAAAATCCTGCGTCGCTGATGCTTTCGCTGCCGCCATCAGTATCATTGACGCTAGCGTTGCGTCCCCCGCTATCCAGCATACTCGCATCCAGGCAGGTCAGGCGCGCTTCGGGCTGAGGTCTGGGCGTTGGCGCCGGGCATAATGCGGAAGTTAGCCGGCATGTTTTCTGGTGGAATCCGCACACTTCCAAGCCGGCTATTTTGTAAGATTTTGTCAGTTGACATATGCCTACGAGTTCGCTCAAAATAAGATTCACAGAGACCCTATACTTCGCGCCCCAAAATAGAAATTAGTCTTATTCACCCAACAAGTAGAGGTCCTATAGTGATTCAAGCACTCGTTGCGCTTGCTGAGAAACGCGGTTTTGTAACTTACGAACAAATTGTAGAAGCACTGGATGACGACGGGGAAGACAGAGTCGCCCTGCGAAACATCCTGTTTGAATTGGAAGAGCTGGGCATTGAGCTGCGTAACGAGGCGGAAAACGCCCAGCGGAAAGACGCCGCCGAGCTGATTGAGCAGGAATTCGAAAACCGCGATTCCTTGCCGGGCCGCATCGTAGCCGACATCAGCGCCATTCCGTCCGACGACCCGGTCGGGCTTTATTTTCGCCAGATGGCGCAGGAACCCCTGCTGACAGCGGCGGATGAAATTGACCTGGCAAAACGCATCGAGCGCGGCTTCAAAGCGCGCGGCAGGCTGGACAACCCCGATGTTTTGCAGAAGAGCGATCGCTGGCGCCGCCATCTGCGCCGGCTGGTCTTTGACGGTCAATGCGCCCGCGAGCACCTCGGCCGCGCCAATACGCGCCTCGTCGTCAGCATAGCCAAGCGTTATATGGGCCAGGGCCTGCCCTTTCCGGATTTGATCCAGGAGGGCAATGTTGGCTTGATGCGCGCCGTTGACAAATACGATTATTCACGCGGCAATCGATTCAGCACCTACGCCACCTGGTGGATCCGCCAAGCGATAACGCGCGCCCTGGCGCAAAAGACACGAACCATTCGCATACCGCTGCACATGACTGAGCGTATCCGTCAAATGTACCGCGCCGCCCAGGATCTGGAGCAGACGCTGGGGCGCCGCCCGACCGCGGAGGAAATAGCCGGGGCGATGGAGGTGGCGGCCGATGCGGTGCGCGCCATGATGGATGCCAGCCAGCATGCTATCGCCCTGGAACGGCCGGTGGGCGACGATGGCGATAGTGAATTCGGCGACTTCATCGAAGATCAAGATTCTATCAGCCCGGTGGATTCCGCCACGCAGAATTTGTTGGAAGAGACCATTGAAGAAGTGCTGGCCGAGCTGACGCCGCGGCAAAGCCACATCCTGAGGTTGCGTTTTGGCTTGGGCGGCGGCGAACCGCATACGCTGGAAGAGATCGCCAACAAATTCGGCCTGAGCCGCGAGCGGATCCGGCAGTTGGAAAAGGAAGCGCTTCGGCGTCTGCGTCATCCGCAATTGGCTCACAATTTGCGCGATTATCTGGCATAATCTACGTTCACGCAGACCGTAAACGCGAGCGGACCAAGGTCAATCTTGGGTCGGCTCTTTTTGTATAAGGAGACACATAAACGTGCCGCAGATGTTTCAGGATTTCCTCAGCCAACGCACGCTCAGCATGCGCAGAAACCAAATACGCGAGATTCTGAAAGTGGTATCGCAGCCGGGCATGATTTCTCTCGCGGGCGGCATCCCGGCGCCGGAGACCTTCCCCATTGAAAACCTCTACCGCATCAACGAAGCGGTGCTCGACCGATATGGCGCGGCTGCGCTGCAGTATGACCTGACCGAAGGCTTCACGCCCTTCCGCGAGGCGCTGGCCAGCTACCTGAAATTGAAGGCGATCAATGTCAGCGCTGACGAGATTCTGGTCTTCAATGGCTCGCAAAACGTGCTCGATACTCTGGGCAAGATCCTGATCACGCCCGGTGACATCATCGCGCTGGAGACGCCGAGCTACCTGGGCGCCATTTCTGCTTTTAGCGCCTACGAACCGAATTACGTCAGCATCGCCACTGATGATGAGGGCATTCAGCCTGATGCCTTGGCGGAAACGCTTGACCGCCAGCAGGTCAAGTTCATCTACCTGGTGACGACATTCCAGAACCCAACCGGGCGCACGCTCAGCCCGGCGCGGCGGCGGCAGGTGGCGGAGATCGTGAAGGAACGCGGCGCGCTTGTCATCGAAGACGACCCCTACAGCGATCTGCGTTATCGGGGCGAGGCAGTCGCGCCATTTTACACCTACGCGCCCGAGAACACGGTTTACCTCAGTACGCTGTCCAAGGTATTCGCGCCCGGTTTGCGCCTGGGCTTTTGTGTGGCGCCGCCGCTGATCCACGAGTGGCTCTATACCGCCAAGCAAGGGGCGGACCTGCACAGCAACACCTACGCGCAGGCGCTCGCCAGCGAATACATCTGCAGCGGCGCAATTTATGGTCAGGTGCCGAAAATCATCGAACTGTATCGGCCGCGACAGGAGGCGATGCTGGCCGCGATGGAGGCGCATTTTCCGGGGAGCTACAGCTGGACGGAGCCCGACGGCGGCATGTTCATCTGGGTCGAGGGTCCGGCGGGCGTCGATGCCGAGGCGCTTTACTGGAAGGCGGTTGAGGAGAAAGTCGCCTTCGTGCCCGGGAAATTCTTCTACATCAATCCGGAGGACGGCCTGCCGACCATGCGCCTGAATTTTACGCGCGCCGACGAGGCTGGAATCAGAACGGCGATTGCAGCGCTGGGCCGGGTCATGCGGGCTTTTCCCAAGGCTTAGGCGCTTACAAATCGCGCAATAGCGGTTAAACTTGCGGCATGCCAAAGCGACTATCGACATTTGCCAGCCCCGGCGACTCATGGACAGGATTGCGCGCGCTAATCCTGTCATTTTATTTGCCGGCGCTGATGGTAACGCTGGGCCAGGGTTTGCTGGTGCCAATCTTGCCCTTGTTCGCTGTCGACTTCGACATCAGCTACGGCTTGATCGGCCTGGTCCTGGCGGGCGAAGGGATCGGCACCTTGATCGCCGATGTGCCGACGGGCATGATTCAGCGCCGCTTCGGCAACAAGCAGGTCATGATGATGGGCATCCTGGTCAAGGCGCTGTCTGTCTTTCTGCTTTTCTTTGCGTCTACAATTTGGATTGTCCTGCTTCTGCGCCTGGTAGCCGGTTTCGGGCGCTCGATGTACACCGTTTCGGCGCATGTTTATGTCACCGACCAGGTTGGATTGAGCCAGCGCGGGAAAGCCATATCCATGTTCGGCGGCACGCACCGGCTGGGCGGGTTCATTGGCCCGGCGGTCGGGGGCATCATCGCCGGCATGCTTGGCTTGCGCGCCGTGTTCATCTGCGTCGGTCTGGTCAGCGCCATTGGGCTTGTGCTGGTGACCCTGTTTACCCTGAGCGGCAAACGCGAAGAGCGCGGCGACGTTCAAACTGACGGGCATGAGCTGCATATTCGTTCCGTTCTGACATCTCATTCGCGCGTGTTGGCATCGGCGGGCACGGCGCAGATATTCGGGCAGATGATTCGGGCCGGCCGCACCATCATCATTCCCCTCTTTGCGGCGGAAGTTCTCGGGCTGGCGGTTGACCAAATCGGGCTCATCGTCAGCATCTCGGTCGCAGTCGACTTCAGCTTGTTCATGGTCGCCGGCTGGCTGATGGACTGCGTCGGCCGCAAGTTCGCCATCGTGCCCTGCTTTGGCATTCAGGCGCTGGGCATGGCGCTGGTGCCCTTCGCGGCGACTTACAGCGGACTGCTCTTCGCCGCCGTGCTGATCGGCATCGGCAACGGGCTGGGCGCCGGCACGATGATGACCCTGGGCGCCGACCTTTCGCCGGCGCGCTCGCGGGGCGAGTTCCTGGGCGTCTGGCGTTTGATCGGCGACATGGGGCATACGGGCGCGCCGCTGATCGTCGGCGTCGTTGCCGACATCCTTGTGCTGAGCTCGGCGATATGGGTGATCGCTGGTTCGGGCCTGGCGGCGGCGAGCATCTTCCTGCTGTTTGTGCCGGAGACGCTTAAGCAGAAATCAACCCCACCCCCAACCC
>WTGN01000055.1 GCA_011523545.1 Chloroflexota bacterium
CTGTTTACGTTGCGAGCGGCAAACCCCACCCCCCGGCCCCCTCCCCAGCGAGCTAGGGAGGGGGAGCAAAACCTGGCGGGACACATGGTATTTTGCGTGGGTGGCGGCATTGTCGCGCGCGTGTCTATAGATCTTCGCGGCTATTCGCGTTGGCAGATATTTTGCCCCGGTCATAGGCCGCGGGCAATAGTCGGATGGGGCGGTCAAGTGTCTAGGCGTCTTCCGCGCCAGCGCCGGCCCTTGTCGATTCAAAACGCTCGCGCGCAGCGGGCGGCGCGTCCTCCGGCAGCGGGCCAGTGACATCCCGGCGGAAGCGGCGAGCGGCGATCAAGACGCCAACGATGATGTTGATGATGATGATCGCGTCAAAGATTTCCGGTGTAAGGAATTCAAGTGACATTGGCGATTTGATTCAGCATCTGCTTTGATCATGCTGCATGCGATTATTGACACGTGGCGGCGCGTCTGGCTCAAAGTCCCGAATTCCAAAAATCCGCCAGCGAGATTTTTGTCATCTCGTCCGTGACGCGGTAAAGGGCTTCTTCCGTCATCACATAGAGCTCGCCATCAAGAGCCGTGCGCAATTTCTGCAACTGGGCCAATGAGCCCTCAAGCGCATTCGCGGGGCGGAACTCGATGCCGATATCCGCCGCCGGCAGGTAAAGCGCGAGCGGCCTTTTTGCGCCGTCCAGCCGGTGATCCAAACGATACTCGTATCCACGGACTGCGGCATCGAGCATGAATTGCCCGCGCAGATCGGCTTCCGTCAACTGCGGCGCTCGCATGTGCGGATAGAGCAGCACGTCGCGGATGCTGGTCTGGTCGGTCAGCAGCATCACCATGCGATCGACGCCGCTGCCGAACCCGCCATTGGGTGGCATGCCGTAACGCATCGCCCGCAGATAATCTTCATCCAGCGGCGTCGTCTCGTCGGATTCCTCAGCGTAGAGCCGCTTCATTTCCACGAAGCGCGCCTGCTGATCGCGCGGGTCATTAAGCTCGGTGAAAGCGTTGCCCATCTCCATGCCGGCGATGAAAAACTCGAAGCGCTCGGTGTGGCTCTCGAGGTAGCGCCGCTCCTTTTCATCCGCAGTCGAGCTCGCGCCTTGAATGCGCTTGGCGAATGGGGACATATCGCGCGGATAATCCTTGATGATCGTCGGCTGGGTCAAATGCCGCTCGATGTGATTGCCCAGGATGTGCTCGACGATCATGCGCCCCCAGGTATCGCCCGGGTCCAGCCCGTCGGCCAGGCCGCGCGCCTCCAGGCATGCATAGAGCGTTTGGCTCGTCGGGTAATCCATGTAGTCGAAACCGAGCAGCTCCAGCGCCGCCTCGCGGATGCTGACGCGCTTCCAGGGCGGCGCCAGATTGATTCGCATTCCCTGATACATGATTTCGGCCGAACCCGTTACTTGCTCGGCGGTGTAGGCGAACATCCGCTCGGTGATGTCCATCACGCCATTGTAGTCGATATAGGCTTTGTAAAACTCCAGCATGGTGAATTCGGTGTTGTGCTTGTAACTCACGCCTTCGTTGCGGAAATCGCGCCCGATCTCGTAAACGGCGTCGAACCCGCCGACCAGCAGCCGCTTCAGATATAGCTCAAAACTGACGCGCAAATACAGTTCCTGATGGAGCTGGTTGTGATGCGTGGTGAAGGGGCGGGCGGCCGCGCCACCGTAAAGCGGCTGCAAGACCGGCGTCTCCACCTCCAACATGCCTTCAGCATCCAGAAAGTCGCGCAGCGCCTTGATAGTGCGCGCCCGTTTGACAAATATGTCGCGGACGGACTTGTTCACCGCCAGATCGGCGTAGCGCTGACGGTAGCGTGTTTCCCGGTCGCTGAACTCTCCATATTCGACGATGGACCCGTCATCAAGGCGGCGCTCTTTGACCACCGGCAGCGGGCTGAGCGCCTTGCTGAGGAGCCGCAGCTCCCGCGCTTCAACGCTGATCTCGCCGGTTCGCGTCCGCATCAGCGCGCCCGTCGCCCCAACAAAATCATCGACATCGATCAGCTTGCGCCGAATCTGTTCGTAAGATTCCGCCCCCAGCGCATTGACGCGGAGGAACAATTGCACGCGGCCGCTCTCGTCTTCGATATGGGCGAAGGATACCTTGCCCTTCGCGTTCAGCCGTCGAATGCGACCGGCGACCGTCACCTCGATTGGCTCTTGGGCGCCATTGGCGGCTTCCGCTTGCAGAAACAGCGCAACAGCATCGGCGATTTGATGCGTCCGCTCAATGCGCGCCGGATACAACTCAACGCCTTTTTCTTGCAGGCGCGTCGCCTTTTCCAGCCGCTCAGTTTCCAGTTTTGTCGGTTGCCACATCTGCCGGTTACTCTCCTGCGGCGGCTTGATGCTCGCTAGATATCTCAGTCCCGCGGCTGGCTATAATCCCCGCCGTCAACTCATAGCATGGAAACAGCTTAGCGCCCGCTTTGGCAAGGGTTTCCCAAGCCCGAATACACCGAGAATATTATAGATTGACGCGGAAATACAGGTTGAATCAACTCGCGCGTATTGCATGAAACTGGCGCTTGATTTCATGGCGAGCTGTTGTATTCTTGCCGAATTTGCAAAAAATATTGCAGAGTTCGGGTGGTTATGCAAGAAGCTGAGAAATCACAGCCTCCCAATCGCTGGGGCGTCACGCTGATCATCGTTGCGTTGGCGCAAGCGCTTGGCGCCGGCGGCCCTTATCCCGACAGGTTGATAAGTGATGGCTAGAGTCCTATCTGCGAATGCGCAGGCGCTCACGCGCGGCTTTGCGCTTCCGCATAGCTGGCAATTCACGTTGAGCGTCGTCTTCCTGGTGCAGATCCTGTCGGCGGTCGGCTTTTCAATGATGTTTCCCTTTTTGCCGCTGCATATCGAGGCATTGGGAAGCTCGACCGGCTTGAGCACGGAATTGGCGGCCGGGCTGGTCATATCGGTGCAGGGCATCACCATGATGGTGACCGCGCCATTTTGGGGTGCCGTCGCTGACCGCTTCGGGCGCAAGAAGATGATCATGCGCGCGCTCTTCGGCGGCGCCATCACCATGGCCTTGATGGGCTTTACGCAGACTGCCGAGCAGTTGATCATCATGCGCGCCCTGCAAGGTTTGGTCACGGGCACCGTCTCGGCCAATAACGCGCTGGTGGCGGCCGCCACCCCCAGGCACCGCGTCGGCTTCGCCATGGGCGCCTTGCAACTGGGGCTCTGGATTGGCGTTGCCATCGGGCCGCTGATTGGCGGCATTCTCGCCGATCACTTCGGCTACAGCATTCCTTACCTGGCGACTGCCGGGCTGCTTGCCGCCGGCGGGCTGGTGGTGCTGTTCGGCGTCGGCGAGAGTTTCAGCGCGTCAAAAGAATCTATCGCCTTTCGTCCCGCCTCTCTGGTCCGCGGCTGGAAAGCCATTCTGGGCACATCGGGCGTCGGCCTGGCGCTCTTCATACGCTTCCTGGCTGGCCTGGCCCGCACGATTATCGTGCCGATAGCGCCCTTATTCGTCGTTTCCCTGATTGCGACCGACGCCGGCAATACCTTCGCCGGTCTCTTCATGGCGGTCTCCGCCGCCGCGTCCACCATTGGCGCCGTCTACCTGGGCAACCTGGGCGATCGCATCAGCCACCGCAAAGTCCTGTTTGTCTGTTCCGCGGCCGCCGCTCTGCTTTATGTGCCGCAAGCCCTGGTCGCTGATATCTGGCAGCTTCTCTTGCTCCAGGCATTGGCGGGTATCGCGGCTGGCGGGCTGGTTGCGGCGCCGAGCGCGCTGCTGTCACGTTACGCCGGCACCGAGCGAGCAGGCGCCGTCTACGGTATCGAAAATTCGGTCATGGCCGGTTCACGGGCGGCCGCGCCGCTAGTTGGCGCGACGGTCGCGCTGCTGCTGGGCATGCGCGGTACCTTCCTGGCCACGGCCCTGGTCTTCGCGCTCATTGCCCTGACCGCCTGGTACCTCCTGCCGCAAGACAAGCTGGAGCCGGCGCCATAACCTTCTCCGTGCCCTCATTGATGCGCGGCGCCCGCGGCAGTAAATCTTCGATTCCCATGTAATCCGTCGCTTGCAGAGACAGGCCTGCGCTGTACAATTGACCCATGGCTCGCAAACGTGACCCGCTCGAAAAGGTCGATAATCTCGACGCGCGCAAGGCAAAATACGCGCCGATTTCAGCCGCGCTGACGGAAGTCTACGGCCGGCTGGATTGGTCGCGCAATCTGGATGGCATGGACGAGTTGATCAGTTGCATCCTGAGCCAGAGCACCAATGACATTAATCGCGACCGCGCCTTCGCCCGTCTGAAGGAGAGATTCCCGGATTGGGAGGCGGTTCGCTTCGCCGATCTGGACGATTTGATCGATGCTGTGCGCCCGGCCGGGCTGGCCAATCAAAAGGCGCCGCGCATTCAAAATGCGCTCGAAGTCATCTTTGAGAAAGCCGGCGCGTACAGCATCGACTTTTTGAATGACCTGTCGCTGGATGAAGCCAAGGCCTGGCTTGTCTCGCTGCAAGGCGTCGGACCGAAGACGGCGGCGATCGTCTTGTGCTTCGCTTACGGACGGCCGGCTTTTCCCGTCGACACGCATATCTATCGCGTCAGCAAGCGCATAGGTTTCTTGCCCGAGAAGCTCTCGGCCGATGACGCCCACCCGGTGATGGAAGCGATCGCGCCGCCCGAAGATTATTATCAGTTTCATATTCAGTTGATTCAGCACGGGCGCGATACTTGCCATGCGCGCAAGCCGGCTTGTGAGCGCTGCAGGCTATGCGACCACTGCGACTTTTACGCCGCCGCGGCGGGCAGCGACTAGCCATATGCCAAGAGAATACGAGGGTAAATTGCCAGCGAACGCGGAACCTCAGCTTCATGTGATTATTTCGCCTCATTTTGATGATGGCGTCTTCAGTTGCGGTGGTACGGCCAGCGAGCTCACGGCGGCCGGGCACGCGGTGCTGGTGATTACCATGATGGGCGGCCTCTTCCATGGCGAGCTGCCGGATACGCCTATTCTGGCCGATCTGCATGAACGTTGGCGGGCCGGGGACGATCCCCTGCGTCAGCGCCAAATCGAAGACGAACAAGCCTCGCAAACCCTGGGCGTCGACTTCATGCATGTGCCGCTGCCCGATTGTGTTTATCGCCTGGCAGGCGATCTCGCCCTTTATCCCTCGGAAGAGTCACTCTTCGCCGATGTGCATCCGGCGGATTATGCGCCGCGGCTGCTGAAGGGCATTCAGATTCCCGAACTGGAAACGGCGACGCGCATATATCTTCCGCTGGGCGTCGGGCATCATGTCGATCACCAGATCGTGCGTGACTGGGGGCTGACGCAAATGCGAGACGCGCCGGACCGGTCGCTGCTGCGCTTCTATGCCGAATTCCCGTATTCCCGCGCCGACCACTCGACCGAGGCGGCGCTGGCGGCGCTGAATATCCCGCTGGAACCGGCCGACAGCGCTTTTGGCGAGGCGGCAATGCGGGCGAAAATCCGCGCGATCGGCTGCTATCATTCACAGATCAGCACGTTCTGGGACAACCTGGCGTCGATGGAAACTGAGGTGAAGCGGGCCTTTGAAGACCCACAGTCGGCTGGCCATGTCGAAAGGCTCTGGAAGATCGCCCGCTAGCTGCAGCCACTGGGCGCGCAAGGCGAGGCCGCCGGGCCAGCGCTTATAATTCTCGACTGAGAGGCGACGGTGGGATTCGAACCCACGAATGAAGGTTTTGCAAACCTCTGCCTTACCACTTGGCTACGTCGCCCAAAGCGACGCATATTATACTTGGCCGCCGCCGCTTTTCAAGAACAATTTAGGGCGGCTCATCGCGCGGAGTCCAGCCGAAGGGCAGGTCTTCGTCCAGCGCGTCATAGGGGTTGCCGGCGTCGCCGCCTCCAAGGCCAATGTCTTCTATTGCGCCTGTGGCCGGCAGCATCGCGCCCGGTCGCAAGTCTCGCGCATAATAGATCTGCTTGGCATCGGCAGCGGCGATGGCGAGTCGAGCGACGCCAAGCGCGAGCTCGGCGACCGGCATCGGCGCAATCCGGCCCAGGATCGTCCATGACAGCGGCGGCGCCGCGCCCAACAAAGACATCGTCCTGTAAAACAGGGGACGGCGCTGCCCCGGCGCGTAGAGCAGCGGCGCCCGCACGATAGCAGCCTGCAACCCCACCCGGCTGATATACGCTTCCGCCTCTCGCTTGGCTCGGATGTAACCGCGGCTGATCCAGGGCGCGCTGACGCCGCTGATGAGGATCATGCGCTTGACGCCATCGCTGACGCACATATTGGCCACGTTGCGCGCAGAAATAAAATTGAGCCGGTGAAAAGACAGGCCCTGCGCTGGGTCCGCCCGCAAGCTGCCGACAGTGTGAATAACCACCGAATGAAAGCGCGCCTTGCCGCGCAGGCTGGCCGGGCTCCACACATCGGCCGTCGACCAGCGGATTTGCGGTGCAAGCGATCCCAGCTTATCTTCCGCCCCCGGGCGAACCAGGAGGCTGACGCCGGCGCCTTGCGCGCGCAGGGCGGCCGCGATGTTGTCACCCAGGAAGCTGCCGCCGCCTGTGACCAAGATGCCGCGTGAAGGTCTCGCCATAAACTTGCGCTCGCGCTTAATCCTCGCCCGAACCTGAATGCCAGCTCAACCGCGCGGGCAAGCGCCTAGGAAGCAGGCCCCCGCGATCCACCGTAAAATTCTTACCCGTCATCTCATTTGACAATTCTGGCGCCATACAAGAAATATAGCGCGAAATGCTCCAGACAGTTTCTCCAAATTGAAATATGGACGCCAATGCGAGATTTGTTAAACTCCAGCCTTCCTGTATAATAATATTTGAAGGCGGGAGGCTGAAATTGCCGTCCGCCAGCTTGAGAGGGAGTAAAGTCAAGACCACCGACGAAAGTCGCTTGATGCAGGCGATTGCCTGGGCGACAAGTTTGAGTGGCGTGCTTTGATGCAGATTCGGCGAGTTTTTAGCGCATTGGCGCCCGCCCGAGTTTGCGCCTGCGGTACGTGCCGCGCAAATTACGAATGATTTGCCTGGATACGCTGGGTTTGGACACTATGAACTTTCTTGCGAGAAGTTCATCGGCGAGATAAATACTGCGCCTGACAGTAGCGATTGAGATTAACCTACGAGGCGTTTCACGCTGATTCCATTGCGCATTTCACTAAATCCCCTGGCGCATACATACTATCCGTGATTTGTGATTGGTATGGCCGTAACTTCGGAAGAACTGCGGTTGTTTGTATTGGACGTGCGCGATGCCAGTCATCACCGACCTGGAAATTCATCAGCGAGACAAGGAACGGGTGAAGCTCTTCCTTGACGATGAATTTGTCCTGGACTTGCCGCTGATGGAGGCGGCTCGCCTTCGCCGAGGCCAGTCCTTGACGGAAGCGGAAGTGCTGGAGTTGACCAGCGCTCGGGACCTCCAGCAGGCATTTGACCGGGCCATTCGTTTTCTGTCCTACAGACCACGCAGCGTTGAAGAAGTTCGCCGCCATCTTGTCAAGAAAGCGGTTCCGGATTCTCTCATCGCGGTCCTTATTGCGCGATTGCAAGAGCGCGGCTATGTGGATGACCTTGAGTTTGCGCGCTTTTGGATAGCCAATCGCGAGCGTTTCAAACCCATGGGTTCACGCGCGCTGAAATACGAGCTGCGTCAGAAGGGCGTCGCCTATGATGTCCTGGATGTCGCGCTGGCGGGCCTCGATGAGAGCGATTCGGCGTACCGGGCGGCGGAAGCGCGCTTGTCGCGTTACAGCGGCCTGGCGCGCGAGGCGTTCAGGCATAAGCTGAGCGCTATGCTGCGCCGGCGTGGCTTCAGCGAATACGCGATCAACGAAGCCACGCTGCGGATCCAAGCGGAGCTGGAAGAGCGCGATCCGGGCTACTTTCACAGCGCTGACGCGGAATAAAGTCGGTGGACATTAGCCGAATCGACTAGAGAAAGGAGCATGACGGCCGCTTCCCCTGGGATGCCGTCTAGCTACTATGGAACCCAATCTACCAACCATTGTCATCGTAATAGTCGTCGAAATTGTCATCCTGATTGGTGGCGCTGCGGCGGGTTATATCGTCGGCAGAAACAAAGGCGTGCAGGCGCTGCTGCAACAGCAGCAAGAAGAAGGTCAAAGCGCGTTGCTGAAGGCATCGGAAGATGCCAAACAGCTGCTGCAGAATGCCGAGGCGGAAAAGACGACCGTCCTTGCGGACGCCGACAATGAAGCGCGCCGTCGCATCAGCGAGGCGGAAGGCAAAATCTCGCGCCGCCGCCGCGACCTCAATGATGAAGACGAACGCATTCAACGGCGCCGCAAAGACCTTGACAATCGGATGGAGCGCCTCGAACAGCGCGATCAGCAGATGAACAAGCGCCAGAGCCGCCTCGACAAAAAGGAAAACGATCTGCGCCAGTCCGAAACCACTATGATCGAAAAGCTGGAAGTCATCGCGCAGATGACCGTCGATGAAGCGCGGCAGCAACTCCTGGACTCAATCGAGCTGGACGCGCGCAACGATATGGCCCGGATCATCCGGCAGGTGGAAGCGGAGGCGCGGGAAACCGCCGACCAGCGGGCGCGCAGCCTCATCGCCATGGCCATCCAGCGTCTGGCCTCGGAACAGGTCAGCGAAGTGTCGGTCAGCGTGGTTCACCTGCCCAGCGACGACATGAAAGGGCGCATCATCGGGCGCAATGGCCGCAACATTCGCTCCTTCGAGCTGGCGACCGGCGTCGATGTCGTCGTCGATGACTCGCCGGAATCCGTCACCATCAGCAGCTTCGACCCCGTGCGGCGCGAAGTGGCCAAGCGGACGATGGCGAAGCTGGTTGTCGATGGGCGCATTCATCCCGCGCGCATCGAAAAACTGGTCGAAGACACCCGTACCGAAGTCGAGCAGATCGTCCGCGAAGAAGGTGAACGGGCCGCCTACGAGACCGGCATCCACGGCTTGCACGTGGAGATTCTCAAACTCTTGGGCCAGCTGAAGTTCCGCACCAGTTACGGCCAGAATCAGCACGCGCATGCCATCGAAACTGCCCATATCGCCGGCATGATCGCGATGGAATTGGGCGCTGATGTGAATATCGCCAAAGCCGGCGGCCTGCTTCACGACCTCGGCAAGGCAATAGACCACAATGTCGAAGGCACGCACGCGCTGATCGGCGCCGAATTCGTCAAGCGCTATGGCGGCAAGGACGCGGTGGTGAATTGCATCGCCGCGCATCATCACGAGGTGGAGAAGGAATGCGTCGAAGCCTTCATCGTCGAGGCCGCCGACGCCATATCCGGCGCGCGCCCCGGCGCCCGGCGCGAGAGCCTGGATTCATACATACGGCGCGTCAAGCAACTGGAAGACATCGCCAATGGATTTGATGGCGTTGAACAGAGCTATGCCCTGCAAGCGGGGCGTGAAGTGCGTATTATCGTGCGGCCGGAAGTGGTGGACGATTACGCCTCGATTCAGCTGGCGCGCGATATCGCCCGGGAGATTGAGAATGACATGCAGTATCCGGGCCAGATCAAGGTGCATGTCATCCGCGAGACGCGGCGCGTGGAGTACGCGAAGTAGGGTGGGTCCTTAACCCGAGCTATGGCGCGCGTCCGCCGCCATACCCGCTAGCGCGAAATGAGGATGCAGACGGCAGGGGTTAATACACTATGCCCGGCTCAATTGGCTCTGGGGGGATTGTATTGGCGCTAATCTTGGCCGACACTGGCAAATTAAGGATTGCGGCGTTTGCGCAGGCTTCGGCGTTGCTGGGAAAGTATCCTTGCGCTGAAAACGAGCTAGCCCACTCCAATAGCGACACAAGTTCATCTATGCGGTCTGGATCACTGATTTTGACAATCTGCCAATTGCCAGCATTGCCCACCCGCGCCTTGCTACTGCCAAACGTCAATTCCACATATTCAGTCATTGGCTAGCCTCTGTGCATCACATAGGAAAAGCCCCTGCCATCTGACAGGGGCTCCAGAATCTCTTGCAGTCTGCGGCTTACTTGCTCGCCACCCGCAGCACCACCTCAATCTGCATCATCTCGCCCGCGCGCAGGACATCCAGCGTCACCTGGTCGCCCGGCTCGTGGAAGTAAATCCGATTGCGCAGGTCAATCTCCAGGGTGACCGGTTCACCGGCCACGGCGACGATGATATCGCCTTCCTGCACGCCAGCCGCAGCGGCGGGCAAGCCTTCGATCACCTCGGCGACGAGCGCGCCTTCAGTCACTTCACTGCCCTCAAAGTAGGGGCTGTCCGGCTCCAATTGCCAGTAGCGAACACCCAGCGTGACCTGCTTCTCATGCAAGCCAAGCCATTGCGAGCGATCCTGCTCGACCGGCTCGGCATCGCCAATCAGCAGCAGCGCCGCGGCCGAGACGGGCACGTCAAAGCGCAGGGCGCTGTATTGGCGCTGGACCGTGAGCTCAATGGCGTCGCCGCTGAACAGATCGGCGCCTTCTTCCACCGGCCGGCCGTTCGCCTCGGTAATGAGGTCCAATTGACGCAAGCCAGCCGCGTACAAGTCATGCGCCGCGTCTATCTCGCTGACCACGATGAAGCCATCGCCATAACCCAGCTCAAGGTTGTCAGACATGTAGGCGCGCTCGACTTCAATACGCGGATGCGGCCGCCGCGGCGGACGGTGCCCGGGGTCCCGCCGGCGGTGATCTTCCGCGTTGACCTTGATCAGCATTTCACGCTCGCCGCGCAGCAGCTTGAAGCTGAGCACATCGCCTTCGCTGAGGTCGGAAACGGCAGCGTCAGCTTCGCCGATTGTATTGACCGCTACGCCGTCAATCTCGATGATCTGGTCGTAGACATGGAAGCCAGCGGTCGCCACGGCTGAATCGGACAAGGCGCCCATGACCAGCAGTTTGTCATCGCACTGGCCGACAAACAATCCAACAGCGGCGAGGTCAAGCGGCATCGCGTAATCCGGATTCTCGAACAGATCGGCCGGGCGCGCCATGAGCGTCAGATCTTGTTCAAAAGCGCTGCCGTCGCGGTCGATGCTCAAAGCGACCGTCGTGCCAACATCGTGCTTCCACACGACTTCCCGCACCGTCTCAACCTGAATCGGCTCGCCATTAACCGCCGTGACGATATCGCCCGCTTGCAGATTCACCTCCGCCGCCGGCGTATTGGGTATTATGCCGGTGAGAAACAGGCCCGCGTCATGAAACCAATAACGAATACCCATAAACGGAGCAACCGCGCTGTCGCTTTCCGCTTCATCTTGCGCGAAAAGGACCGCGGAAGTGCTTAAGAGCGCCAACAAGACGAGAATGCGTACACTGATGCTCAACAGTTGTTTCATTGTGGAATGCCCCCTCTTATTATCAGTATGTGCCGGGACCGGTTGTAGCGTTGTTCCGGTAGATGGATTATACCGCATACTGTATCCGATTTGTCGCGCGCGGTCAAATTTTCGCGCCAATGGAAATGTATATTATTGTGGATTCGGCAATTCAAGCCCGATCCCCGGCCCCTTTATTCCCATCTCCATGGCGACCATCCAAGGCTGTAGGGAGTACGAGGTTGGCGCGCTAAAGCAAGCTTCCCCCCATTGCTATGGGGGGACTGAGGGGGGTAGATTGTAGTGGTCCTAATTTATTGGACACAAAATCTCAAGGAATTTGAGGGAGTTGC